>NZ_BMII01000007.1:0-73565 GCF_014641855.1 Shewanella inventionis | reverse complement strand
TTGAGTATCATCTTCAGCTTTGCTTTGAGTATCATCTTCAGCTTTGCTTTGAGTATCATCTTCAGCTTTGCTTTGAGTATCATCTTCAGCTTTGCTTTGAGTATCATCTTCAGCTTTGCTTTGAGTATCATCTTCAGCTTTGCTTTGAGTATCGTCTTCAAATTCATCTTTTTTTACATATGCATCAAAAACCTCTCGATATAAAGGGTGAAATTTTCCACTTTCGTAGAGGTTTTTTATGAAATGACGGACTTTAATGATTTCCATCCGACCTCCTCAAATAACTCATCAAGCACAGGGACTATTTCATTGATGGCTTCAACATGACTTAAAGCTGAATAATCACCTAATGGCACTTCTCCAGCTTGCCAATGACCCATTTGGAAATTGATTAACTCAGGGCAAATGTTTTTCTTTAATAAGTGGGATTTTAACCAATGTCGTCCAGCATTAGCAGGCAGTTGTAATTCATTTTTACAATAGTTTACAAGCTCTGAAGGTGATAAGTTTGTCGCTACTACACTATTGCCTTGTCTATTTAAAAAAAAGAAAGGACCTTGTTCTTTACGTGAATTTCGGATGACTTTGTACCATTGTGTTGCCTGAGTATGATTAAAGCTCAACACGTGTTGCTGAACGTCAACTATGTTGTCAATCGTACTGCACATCTTTGGCAGTAACACGCGCAACAATGAACGTAAACACCCTAAGTGACGTTTATATTCGTTCAATTGAGATACTAAAATATTGGGCACTGCGACAATACGAGAATGACTAAAGTCAGAATCGTCTTTGTCACTTATCCCCATTAAATTTAATGACGGTAAAAATAAGGCAAATGTTGGTAACGGATTCCAAGCCGCTCTATAGCCCGTTCCAAATAGCAACATCCAAGCTGTATAAGCGGTAAATGCATTATGATATTCAATCATATCTAGCAATCGATGTTGAAAACCAGGTATAGACGCCGACACTCGCTTTGTTAACGAGTTAATTAAGGTTGCTATGGCATCATTTGTCGGTGTGAATGATGACCCCAAGAAGGGATTTGTTTGATCAAAATGTCGAAGCTCAAATAATGAAACCGGTAGTGGTTTGCCCGTGAACAGCTGAATATCTTGTTCAACATTTTGCCATAATTTAGAGAGTTGCTCGGTTCTAAAATGATCCCTGACATTCGCGTAACTTCTCGCAACACGAGTCGTGTACATATGCACTGCATAGCTATAGTCGATAAAAATAGGATCAATAACATCAGTTGAATTAAGATAATAACTAACAAAGTTAACCAATCGTCGGACACTTACGCGGCCTGAAGCATGTCGATCGGATAGCTTTTTTAGCTTTCGCACGACTGTACTCGTAATTATTTTTGAATCTTTTTCATTAAGGATGGGGCCGGTTAACTGAGCTCCCCTATTTGAAACTATGAGCTTTTGTAAAAACTCTGGGCATGGCGTAAAAACCTCCTCTTTAACTTCTCTTAGCCCTTCGTTATCCAGCTTAGCTTTTGCTGAATGGCTTACATAGAAGAACCACCACCCTTGCCCAAGTTCATCAATATACAAACCCTGCTGTTTTCTAGATAAATCTGTAAATACGACTAAGCTTTGTATTTCTTCTACAGATTTACTCAATAGCAACATTAGCCATATTACTATCGTCATTTCGCGGTTGGCTGGTCGATGCCCCATCAGGATTAATTTTTCAATGAGGAAGTTAAGCTCTTCAGGCATTAATAATTGTGTATTTTGTATGCCCATATTATGAGAGCGACGAACACTTGCGGTGACATCTATAGCAGTTCTATTTTGTACGTGCTTATTGAAAGGAATAGCTGTGTCGAGTAGTTCTGTTTTATCACGTTTAGTATCTACGTCACGGTTATTAATGACAAATGTCTGAGCAGCATACTGGTCATCATCATTTAAACCTTCACTATTAGGTATTAAAGGTTCGTCAGGGAGCAATGCAAATATGTCATCATGGGCGCCGACAATCGGGATCGCAATGGGATCTGCATAACGTTTAGGTACTCTATCAATTGCAGGTCTTCTTCGAGTGATATGTTTTGCAGGTTTCCAATCATTGGAAAAGAAATGACAAAGTGTTCGAAGATAATTTTTATGTGGTAGATATGGCCATGTTTCTTTACTAGTAAGATATTGATCTAATTGGTGGGCAATGGCCGCTGGTGAATCACCTGTTGTATTGGGAATTGTCTCGCGTACAAAATTCAGTTCAGCAACATTGGTTCTCATGAAAAGCCTGAAATTAGAACAGGCATCTTCTTCCCTAGTTGAAGATTCCCTGGCTAAGTCTTTGTCTCTGAGGGTATCTAACACTGAGTAATAGTGCTTGATGAATGTAGCAAATAATTCGCATGATTTTATCGTCAGGTTGTACTCATAAGATTTAAGCAATACAACATAAAAGGGATATTCACTGCACCACCCTTTTTGATACTTGGTCCGATGATATTCATTGCTGATATAACGGTCCTCGATATCAAAACTATACTTGTGTAATGCATCAAAAATATAGGTTGCTAAATTTAACTCTTTCATTATCGATTGTGCTGAGTGAAAGGATATATTTCTAACACGGGCGATCAATCTAATAACTTGTTTAAGCCCTCCTAGTGATTCAGGGGCAAAAATACGATCAACAAAATCATCTAAATCTTCACTGACCTCATCTTTACCAATGTGCGGCTTTTTGAGTTCGCAATATCGACATATATGCTCTATTAAATGTTGCTTGATACTTGTCATTTTAATCTGACCGTTTTAGTGCTGACATGTAACCACTCACACAATTGTGTTTTGGTTTTTATCATTGGAAACAGCGACTGCCATTGTGGGGAGTTAAAAACTGATGGTTGTTCATCAGTGACAAACCATGCAGATAAAGATTGAGTGATTGAATCTCCTGTGACATTAACAAACTGTTTTAATAACGGCCTAACAATATCATTGAGCATTAATAAATGGAGTGTGTCTTTATTAGGGCGCCGAGGTAACACAATACAAGGTACTAGAGCTTTGGCATCACCAGCATATATTTTACATAGCTTTTGATAGGTCAATAATCCAGAAATTAAACGATAATAACCAGCCTCAGTTTTACTTGCTAACAAGGGTGCTTGATATGAGTCGAGCAATATTGATGCGGGGGATTCGACGCTATCATCTGAACTTGGTTTTAGAGTGCTAAGAAGGTTAAACGATTCACAGAAGGTTTTAAGCGAACGCTCAAGTTGAATTTGATTAAATGCAACCATCTCGAGTTTAACGTCGACTAGCAACTTATCTAAACTCTTATTGAAATGCTCAGCATGTACGTTCATCACTCCCCCTAAACGACAAAATAGTGGTCAATTTCGACATTTTCATATTGTGCCTAAATCGTGCCCACTTCAAGCAAAAATATTGCGAATATTCGCTTAAATTATCGAAAATGAGATACTGATTACGATACTAAAACCTGATAAATAAAGGGATACAGCTGAAATGTAGAGTTTGGAGAGATTTACTAAAATTAAATATAACACGTCTTGACATGGTAGGGGTCGGTGGTTCGAGTCCACTCGGGTGTACCACTCTTCTGACAGAGTATAATTAGTCAAATTCATACAATACACCCGTAGCTCAGCTGGTAAAAAAGAGTAGCACTACCTACTGATTTGAAAAGCTGTGGTAGGTGTCGGTATTCTCGATGTAGAAAGCAATCCACTCGGGTGTACCATTTCTCTATAGATATATGATGTGAAGAATAACTGGCCAACTAAAGTTGGTTTTTTATGCCTATAATTCACTGATGTCTAAAATTAAAAGAGTAAAGCAGCGCACTACCCTCACTTTGTTAACGGCGGCGGTAGGGGTCGGTATTCTCGATGTAGAAAACAGTCCACTCGGGTGTACCATTCTTGTATTTAATACAATACCTTAACTAAATTTCAATTCTTTAACTCTGTGCCTGAAGAAACTTTTTTGCCCCTAAATCCTGAGTTTTTCAAATATATTTAAATACCCCCTCTCCCTGTTAACCGCTTAGTGATGCGTTAATCACGCAATCAAAATTTGTTACTTTAACCTCAAAAAATTGTGTTTTTATGATTTTGTGCCAATTTCGTGCCAAACAAGTTGGCACCACTACCTAGATTGCTTGAAATTTAAGCGCCCATGCATTCACCCTGGTTAATTTACTTCATATTATTTATTCTTCTTCATTTTCACTGTTTTCATCATCCTTGCTGTCGTTTACTCTCGAATCACAGTAATACAAGAGCAAGGTAAAAAATATAAAGCCTAGGGTCAAACTATATTTAATCATCACAACTCTCCTCATATTTTCAATTAGTTAAGCGATAGGCAATCCTATACGAATACTTAATCAATTTATCAGCTAAGACTTTTCATATACTAAAAATTAACGTTACGTTAGCCATGACTAACGAACTTTCTTTGTACCTGATGTCCCATTGCTAATAGTTTTGGAGTTTTTTCTTGTGTATTGATAAAGTCCGTTTTATTGGTCCAACCATAACCTTGTGTATTTATAATTGACTGAGCCGTTGGCCCGCCTAAGGTATTGCCAGGGCCTAGTACGATGACTTTGTCTGGAGCAAACTCTTTTATGCCAACCTCTATTGCTTTAGTGAAATCATAAGGCGCTAATACCTGATGCCCTAGGGTGTATTCATGTAATTTATTAGTATCTGTGCTGTATTGTGTCCAAATACGTCCTTCGCCATCGATCATCGGGATTTTGGGTTGCTGAAATAACTCGGCAGTTAATGCAGCCTTACCTCGCGCTGAAATATCCGCCATTAAAGGAGAATGAAATGCACCGTGGTTATATAGGCGCATTGGGTATCTATCGTCAATGTTTGGGAATAACGATTCAGCGCGTTTAAGTCCGGCTTCGTTACCCGCTAATACTCGATAACCGCCAAGGTAAATTGATGTATAAAGATGACACCCCTCCTCATTGTTAATTTGCTCCATCAGGTTATCGATAAGCTGAGTTTTTGCGCAGTCTAGCCGCCATTGCTCGTCCATTTCAGGATAGATAAGCTGCCCGCCAATTAAGCCATTGACCATCATAAAGCCCATAGTATTAATGACTTGAATAGCGCCATCGAGATCTAAAGCCCCCGCCAACGCTAAGGCGATATACCACCCCATCGAATTACCTGTTACAGCAACAATGTCAAATTGTTCGCGGTCAATGTCGATAAAGTCACTCATTGAACACGCATAAATTAGCGCGGAGGCATTTTCGCCGGAAGTATGCTGTTTGAATGAGTATTTTGTTTCACTATCAAGTTCAGCTATGCTCATTTGGTTTTGCTTACGTCGATAAGCATCGATATGTGCAATAAAGTCCTGTTTATCAGCATGATTTCGCTGTAAATAACCAAGTTCGTCTTTGTTATAGCAACCTCGGCCTGGGGCAACCACCAGTATTCTTTGTTTAGGTTTTTGACCATTTATTTGATTTGGGTTCATGCAGGTATCTCCTGCTGTTGCACCAGACTGTTATCTAGGGCTTGATTAGCTGATTGATCAACAGGATTGTTTTTAACTAAGGCTAAAGCCGCGTCAACTATGGTATCTCGCATGGGTAACGGCAGGGTTGCAGCATCAGCTAGCGGAATATAACAATCCTCGGCGGTTATTCTTGCCACTTCAGGGCATAACGAACCAAGTTGTTCATGCAGGCTGGTTATAATCGCTTCGCTCACCGAACCACTTCGACGGCACTCATCCACGATTAATATATGACGGCAATGGCGGGCTTTTTCGGCTATAGCGGTTTCATTGAGTGGCGCGAGGTAACGTAGGTCGATAACCGTGACGGCAATACCCTGCTCGGCCAATATTTTTTCTGCTTGGCGACTTAAATAATACCCATTGCCATAACTAATAATGCAGAGGTCTTTACCCTCGCCAAACAGTCCTAATTCACCATAGACAAGTGGCAAAGCTTTGGCTTGTGGCACATATTGCCCAGCCCATAAATTATCACCTACCTCGTGTAAATCACGGGTCATGTAAAGGGCTATAGGCTCAAGAAATACTACGACACGTTGCTCTTCCTGAGCTAAACGCACACATTCGCGGAGCATAGCCATCGCGTCTTCACCATTAGATGGACATGCCAAAATAAGCCCCGGAATATCCCGAAATACGGTAAATGAATTGTCATTATGAAAATGACCACCGAAGCCTTTTTGATAACCAAGTCCAGCGATGCGAATGACCATGGGATTAGTGAATTGACCATTAGAGAAAAACGATAACGTTGCAGCTTCACCGCGAATTTGATCTTCTGCATTATGTACGTATGCCAGAAATTGGATCTCTGGGATCGGCAAAATACCGTTGTGTGCCATGCCGATTGCCAAGCCTAAAATAGCGGTTTCATCTAGCAAGGTGTTGATCACACGATTAGGACCAAAGCGTTCAACTAAGCGAGAAGTAACATGATATACCCCACCTTTTTTACCCACATCTTCACCGCAGACCACAATATTGTCGTTACGACCCATCAGCTCAGTTAAGGTGAGATTAATGAGTTTACCCATGTGCACTGGCTTATCTAACGATAGTTTATCGGCGCTCATTAATTGATTGAACGCATCTTCAGTGAATGGCTTTGATTCGGCTAACGTTGATTTCACTATTTTGGGAGGAATAATACTGGCCATGACTTGTGCGGCCGATTGCAATTTTGGCCTGTTGACCACTTGCATAGCAATCGCACTTATCCTTGCTTTAAGCTCTTGATATAATTCAATCACTTGATCTGAGGTTAACAGTTTGGCTTTAATTATTTGTTGCGCCGTAACCAGTAAAGGATCCTGGGCTTCATTTTGTAAAATATAGTCTTTACTTAAATAGGCTATTTCGGCGTCACTGCCTGCATGGCCCATTAACCGCACTGTGCGCACATGTAAAAACACTGGTTTTTTATGTTTACGGACATAGTCTGCCGCAAGCTTACTGACTCGATAGGTATCCAATACATCACGGCCGTCGCAATGAAAATATTTAAGCCCTGCACGCTGGCTAAAATTGGCTGTTATCCAGCCTTTGGGAGTACGAGTTGAAATACCAATACCGTTGTCTTCGCACACAAACATTATTGGCAACGGAATTTGCTGGTACGCTGTCCAACATGCAGCATTGATTGCGGTTTGAGCACTGGCATGATTCGATGATGCATCACCAAAATTACACACGACGATACTGTCTGCGGGCATATTAGCGGCAACCGATAATCGCGAGGTAAGTGGAATACTAAATGCAGCACCAATAGCCTTTGGTAAATGCGATGCAATAGTTGAAGTTTGCGGAGGAATAAATAAGCGTTTACTGCCCAGCACTTTATGACGCCCACCAGAAATGGGATCGTCGCTTGAGGCTGAAAAAGACAGCAACATGTCCCAAAGCTGGGTTTCACCAGCAACTCGCCTGCCACGCTCTATCATGAAAGCGGCGCTGCGATAATGCAGAAACGCCATATCTGTAGGCCGCGTTGCTAATGCATAGGCCGCATTACCTTCGTGTCCTGAGCTACCAATAGTATAAAAACCTTGATTACGAGCACGCATGCGGCGCGACTCTAAATCCAGTAAACGACTTTTAAGTTGTGATTCAAATAACCCAAGAAAATCAGCATCACTTAACTCCAAGTTGGCGTGATCCCAGCCTTCGCCTATATCTTCAAAATCTTCAGCTAATACGCGCTCAATAAACTGCTGCTCTAATGCTATTGCCCTATCTTCCATAGCTGTAATCCTACATAATTTGCTGTATCACACATTGGCTCAACCACAGCTAATTCAAGTTATTACTTGGGCTGAATTAACAATTTTAGCTCGCAAAAATTCACCCTATGAGAAAACCCAAAGGGCATTGCAACTTTGAATTTGGCTAAGTCTTACTTGATTTGATTTTTTAGTGACTCTAGTTCTGATACTTAGCGTGATGCTTAAAATAGAACTGCTATTTAATTGACCTCTTCATACGTTGACCTGTGCATATGTTGGTCTTATGTACATGTTGGCCTGACACATAGATTGAAGCCTTTGCGGCTCACTGACTGACGAATATGAGATACGCGTCAGTCATTACCCATTTGAAACTAAGTTAATATTCAGATCACAATCTACTTAGCATAGCCTCGGGTTAGCCAAAGGCTTGAATGCCCGTTTGCGCACGACCTAAAATCAGCGCATGAATATCATGAGTGCCTTCGTAGGTATTGACGGCTTCTAGGTTCATGACATGGCGGATAACATGAAACTCATCGCTAATGCCATTGCCACCGTGCATATCACGAGCCATGCGGGCTATGTCTAACGCCTTACCACAGGAATTACGCTTGATCATCGAAATAGCTTCAACGGGCAAGGTATCGTTATCCATCAACCGACCCACTTGTAAGCAAGCAAATAACCCCATGGTGATATCTGTTTGCATATCAGCAAGCTTTTTTTGGATAAGCTGAGTTGCCGCTAATGGGCGATTAAATTGAATTCTATCTAGGCTGTATTGACGCGCCGCGTGCCAACAAAACTCTGCTGCACCCAATGCACCCCAAGCGATACCGTATCTGGCTTTATTAAGGCAACCAAAAGGCCCTTTTAAGCCAGACACATTAGGCAGCAATGCATCTTCACCCACTTCAACGTTATCCATCACTATCTCACCAGTGATAGAAGCACGCAGGGAAAATTTACCTTCAATTTTTGGGGCACTTAATCCTTTCATGCCTTTTTCTAGTATGAATCCTCGGATCTCGCCGTCTAGTTTGGCCCACACCACAAACACATCAGCAATAGGTGAGTTGGTGATCCACATTTTAGCGCCAGTTAGGACATAACCCCCTTGGGTTTTAGTCGCTCGCGTTTTCATGCCACCAGGGTCTGAGCCAACATCTGGCTCTGTTAATCCAAAGCATCCAACCCATTCACCACTGGCTAATTTTGGCAAATATTTCATCCGCTGTGCTTCGCTGCCATAGGCATAAATCGGATGCATCACTAAAGATGACTGCACGCTCATGGCTGAACGGTATCCACTGTCGACGCGTTCGATTTCACGGGCAACTAATCCATAACTCACATAATTAGCGTCTGAGCCGCCGTATTGCTCCGGCAACGTTGAACCTAATAAACCAAGTGCACCAAGTTCATTCATGATCTCGCGATCAAAATGTTCTTTTCGATTCGCCATTAATACTCGAGTCATTAATTTTTCTTGTGCGAATTCATGAGTCATATCTCGGATCATGCGTTCTTCGCCAGTTAACAAACTATCGAACTGCAATGGATCTTTCCAATCAAATATTACACGAGACATGGGTTCCCCTTATTTTTATTGTTTTATCTACAAAGACAGTGTTTAACTTCTCTAATTGTTTAACTACTGTAACTATTGCATTAATGGACTGGCATCAATATCAAATTCAAATCCATCAATATTAGCCTGGCTTATTAGGTGTCTAATGTATTGTGCTATTGCTTTACGTTTTACTTTTTCATTTAAATAAGTCGTGATACGTTGCTTAACTAAATCATAAGGTAATTGATTACCGGCAATTTTCATGTCAATAAATACCACATGGTATCCATAACGTGATTCTACTGCATGAGTCATTAACCCTTCACTTGCAGCAAAAACTTGTCGTTCAAATTCTGCAACGGTTTGACCTTTACTCAATTGCCCCAATACACCTCCATGCTTCGAAGAGTCGCATTTAGAATGTGCTGAAGCTAAAACGCTGAAGCTTTCACCCTGTTTTAGTTGCTTAATAATCTCGTCAGCTAATGCTTTAGCCTCTAATCTTGCATTGATATCTTCTACTGGAGCAGGCAATAAAATGTGTCTTGCGGCCACTAATGGTGATGTCGTAAATTTTGATAAATTGGCTTGGTAATACTGTTGGCACTCTGCCGATGTGGCTTGTGGTATTTTAATATCTTGATTAATAAGTTGCTCTAAAACGGCATCTTGGTAAGTTTTTTCATCTGCAAATGTTGTTGCATCAATGTTATTGGTCAAATTGAGTTCGTCTGCACGTTGTAATAGCAATTTACCAATAATTAAACTTTGAGCAGCACTTACCATAGCGGCTCTATGATTGTCTGCTGGATGGTATTGCATTTCATTCAATACGGCTTGTTCAGAGATAGACTCTTGATTAACGCTTATCATAAGGTACCCTCAATGGAGATGAAAAATGCCCTGAGCTAAGCCCAGGGCATCACTATCATTAACGTTTCACACGAACAACTTGGTAGTTTCTGCTTAAGTATTGAACTGGAACACTGGCAATGTGAACTAGACGACTAAACGGAAATAATACAAACAAACTCATACCAAGAAATATATGCAGTTTGAAGATAATATTCACATCGGCAATCGATGCTGTCGCTTCAGAAATATCAAATGTCACCACATTTTGAGCCCAGCTCATCAGCAATAACATTTCTGAACCATCAAGATGCCCCAATGACACTATGATAGTTATTAATCCGAGTACAAGCTGGACATAGAGCACCATCAAAATGGCAATGTCCATGTTACTGCTTGTTGCTTTTATTCTCGGGTTGTTTAAGCGACGTTTGATTAAAATGGTTAATCCATATAAACAAATTAAACCAAATATTCCACCAGCCGTTATCGCGATTAATTGTTTGTCACTGGCTTCAATGCCAAACAAGTGCCATACCTCCGCTGGAGTAAGCAAACCAACAAAGTGACCAAGTAAAATCGCGATAATTCCAATATGAAAAGCTCGACTTCCTCTTTTAAGGTCTTTACTTTCAAGTAGCTGGCTTGAACCTGTTTTCCACGTATACTGCTCTCTATCGTAACGTACGATAGAGCCTACAATAAAAATAGCGAAGGCAATATAAGGGTAAATGCCAAAAAACAGCGTGTTTAAATAACTCATGGTTTACTCCTAACTGGCACGTTTATCAAAACCAGTCCAGGTGACTGGCACAAACTGATCTTTGCGTTGACTTTCACTCGGACGATTAACAGAGCTTGGGCAGTTTTCTGCATCAGGGGCACCAAAGGTAACCGCTTCTTCTTCCCATTCTTTATCAATCGCCTGCTTAGTATCATCACGCTTTTCATTAACGAGTTGGGCTCGAATTGGAGCCAAGTCGACCTGGTTTTGCGCTATATGAAGTAACGCATCAAGCAACACCGCGTAATCACTCTGACGTTTCTCTAGGCGACAAAATAGAAGTGCAAGAATATGCTCTACTTCTTGTATTCCCGCCCTAGCATTTTCATCACCTTGGCTTGATAAAAACTCAAGAAATAGTGGGATATAATCCGGCAATTCTTTTTTATCGAGTTCTAATCCTGCTTGTTTGTATTGGCTAACCAAATCAACCATCGCTTGACCACGATCCCGGCTTTCGCCGTGCAAGTGTTCAAATAACCACAAACCAAGAGCACGACCACGCTCAAATAGGCCATCATACTCTGCTTGCCAGTCCATTAAATCACCTGCAAAACGGTGTTCAATAAAGCCGACTACAGCTGCTTGATGTTGCTCATTCAATGGACTATTTTGTACCACTTCAATGAGTTCATCACACGCATCAATCATCTCCTGCTTGGGGTAATCCAGCAGATGAGATATCACACTCAATACTTGCATGTTTTACTCCTTATTTGATCTCAACAGGGATAATCTGGCGAACAGTTTGCTTTTTGTTACCAAACAAATTCACGCTATTTCCACCGTCACTACAACCGTTACCAAAGCTAAATCCACAGCCGCTCTTCATGTCATAAGCATTGGCAGCATAGGCTTTATGGCTAGTTGGAATGACGAAGCGATCCTCGTAATTTGCAATCGCCATATAGCGATACATTTCTTCAACTTGGTTTACCGTTAAACCAACTTGCTTAAGCACGGCTAAATCTTCAACACCCTCAACTTGCTGAGCACGTTTAAAGGCGCGCATTGCAATCATTCTTTCAAGCGCATGAATAACAGGGCGTTCGTCACCCGCTGTTAATAAGTTAGCCAAATAGCGCATTGGAATTCGCTGAGATTTCAAATCAGGAATAACACCATTCATGCCAATATGACCTGCTTTTACGGCAGTTTGTATTGGTGATAGAGGCGGCACATACCACACCATTGGTAAAGTGCGATATTCAGGGTGTAATGGTAGTGCCACTTTCCAGTCAACAGCCATTTTGTATACTGGTGACTGACGAGCTGACTCTAACCAACTATCAGGGATCCCTTCCGCTCTAGCAGCTGCAATAACTTCTGGGTCACTTGGGTCAAGGAACATACTTAATTGAGCGGGATACAAGTCATGCTCATTAGGTACGCTTGCGACTTCTTCGACTCTGTCAGCATCATATAAAAGCACGCCTAGATAGCGAATTCGGCCCACACAGGTTTCTGCACATACTGTTGGTTGCCCAGCTTCGATACGTGGGAAACAGAAAATACATTTCTCTGATTTACCTGATTTCCAGTTGTAATAGATCTTTTTGTATGGACAACCCGATACACACATACGCCAGCCACGACACTTGTCTTGGTCAATCAGCACAATGCCATCTTCTTCACGCTTATAGATAGCGCCCGATGGACAACTCGCAACACAAGCAGGGTTGATGCAATGTTCGCATAAGCGTGGCAAATACATCATGAATGTTTTTTCAAACTGGCCATAGATGTCTTTTTGCACAACTTCATCAAAGTTTTTATCTTTTTTACGCTCAGAGAACTCTGTACCAAGAATTTCTTCCCAGTTTGGCCCCCAGTTAATTTTCTCCATACGTTGACCGGTAATCAACGAACGAGGACGAGCCACTGGCTGATGCTTGCTATCTGGTGCATTGTGTAAATGTTGATAATCAAAATCGAATGGTTCGTAATAATCATCAATTTCAGGTAAATCTGGATTAGCAAAAATATTAGCTAATAATCTACGGCGATTACCTTGACGAGGCTCTAAAGAGCCATTTTTATTGCGCTTCCATCCACCATTATATTTATCTTGGTTTTCCCATTCTTTTGGATAACCAATACCCGGTTTGGTTTCTACGTTATTGAACCAGGCATATTCCACACCCTCGCGGCTAGTCCAAACGTTTTTACAAGTAATAGAGCAAGTGTGGCAGCCGATACATTTATCTAGGTTTAACACCATGCCAATTTGAGCACGTACTTTCATATTTTTATCCTCGACTTACTCTACGTCTAACCAGTCAACATTGTCCATTTTACGAACAATCACGAACTCATCTCGGTTACAACCTACGGTACCGTAATAGTTAAAACCGTATGATTGCTGTGCATAACCACCGATCATATGGGTTGGTTTCATCACAGCTCGAGTGACTGAGTTATGGATACCACCACGAGTTCTTGTTGTTTCAGCACCTGGGGTGTTAACAATTCGCTCTTGAGCGTGATACATCATGCTCATCCCTTGTGGTACACGTTGTGATACAACCGCACGACACGCTATTGCACCGTTTACGTTAAAGACTTCAATCCAATCGTTATCTTTAATGCCTGCATCTTTGGCGTCGATTTCGCTTAACCACACAATCGGACCACCACGACTTAACGTAAGCATGAGTAGGTTGTCTGAATAGGTTGAATGAATACCCCATTTTTGATGCGGAGTGATCCAGTTCAACACCAACTCTTTATTACCATTTGGTTTTTTGCCTATAATAGGTTGAGTCGTTTTTAAGTTAACAGGTGGTTTGTAACTCACTAATGTCTCGCCAAAATCGCGCATCCATTGATGATCTTGATAGAACTGTTGGCGACCCGTTACTGTGCGCCAAGGTATAAACTCATGAACGTTTGTATAGCCAGCGTTGTAAGACACATGCTCGTCTTCTAACCCAGACCAAGTTGGCGAGCTAATAATTTTACGTGGTTGCGCTTGGATATCCCGGAAGCGAATTTTCTCTTCTTCTTTAGGTTTGGCTAAGTGGCTATGGTCAAGACCTGTAAACTCACTTAATGCAGCCCACGCTTTAACCGCTACTTGACCATTTGTTTCTGGTGCCAAGCTCAAGATGACTTCGGCAGCATCAATAGACGATTCAATTTTTGGTCTACCTTTTTGAGGGCCTTCAGTAGTGTGCAGATAGTTGAGCTCACCAAGGAATGCCACTTCTTTTTCGGTATTCCAGTTAATGCCTTTACCTCCATTACCTTGGCTTTCCAATAAAGGACCAAGAGAGGTAAATCGGTTATAGGTATTAGGATAATCACGCTCTACAACCATAAAGTTTGGCGCTGTTTTACCCGGAATAAGGTCACATTCACCTTTCCACCACATTTTAACGCCATCTGGTTGAGCTAATTCAGCAGGTGTATCGTGCATTAAAGGCACTGAAACAAGGTCTTGCTCCACACCTAAATGCCCTACACAAAGGTTAGAGAATGTTTTAGCGATACCTTTAAAAATGTCCCAATCTGAACGAGATTCCCAAACAGGATCAACCGCCTTAGATAATGGGTGAATAAATGGATGCATATCTGATGTATTCATATCGTCTTTTTCATACCAAGTCGCGGTAGGTAAAACGATGTCTGAATACAAGCAAGTTGTAGACATACGGAAATCCAATGTCACCCATAAATCTACTTTGCCTTCAGGTGCTTTATCATGCCAAATCACATCTTCTGGTTTTTTATCACCACTTTCGCCTAAGTCTTTACCTTGTAGGCCATGCTTAGTACCAAGGAGGTGGCGCAACATGTATTCATGGCCTTTACCTGAAGATCCCAGTAGGTTTGAACGCCAAATAAACATGTTGTGTGGGTAGTTTTTAGGATTATCAGGATCTAAACTCGCAAATTGCATTTCACCTGAAGTTAACTGCTGCACAGTATAATCTTTAGGTGACATACCCGCTTTAACCGCTTCTTTACATAAATCAAGTGGGTTTTTATTAAATTGTGGCGCTGAAGGCAACCACCCCATGCGTTCAGCACGTGTGTTGTAGTCAAGTACTGATGCTGTCCACTTAGTCTTATCTGCCAGAGGCGACAACACTTCGGTCATTTCGAGTTTTTCATAACGCCATTGATCAGAATGGTTATAGAAAAACGAAGTTCCGTTCATTTGACGTGGTGGTTTTTGCCAATCTGAACCGAAAGCTAATGGTACCCAACCGCACTGAGGGCGTAACTTTTCTTGGCCAACATAATGCGCCCAACCGCCACCTGATTGACCAACACAGCCACACATCATGAGCATGTTGATTAAACCACGGTAGTTCATATCCATGTTGTACCAATGGTTTAAGCCGGCACCCACAATAACCATGCTGCGGCCTTTGGTTTTATGTGCATTATCTGCAAACTCACGGGCAACTTGAATGACATTTTCAGGATCAACGCCGGTGATTTGTTGCTGCCAACCAGGTGTATAAGGCACATTATCTAAATAAGATTTAGCAGTATTTTCGTCGCCAAGACCATTATCAACACCGTAGTGCGCAATCATTAAATCAAATACGCTGGCAACTAAAACGCTGGTGCCATCTTTAAGCGTAACGTTCTTAACAGGGACTTTGCGAACTTGGATTTCATCATGTTCAGTGTGTTGAAAGTAGCCTAAATCATGAGCTTTGCTGCCAAAATAAGGAAACTGTACATCGGCTACGCTGTCAGCTTGTTGCTTTAAGCTCAATGCAAACTTATGTTTTTCTCCTGTTTTGCCGTTACGTTGCTCAATGTTCCATTTGCCCTTCTCACCCCATCGGTAACCAATTGAACCCGTTGGAGAAATAAGTTCTCCAGTGTTTTCATCTATTGCAATGGTTTTCCATTCAGGGTTGTTATCTTGGCCAAGATTGTCTGCTAAATCAGATGCACGTAAAAAGGCACCTTGGACTAAACCAGTGTCATTTTTATCTAACTTAACCAACATTGGCATATCGGTATAAGTGCGCACATAGTCAGCAAAATATTCACTCGGTTTTTCAATGTGAAATTCTTTTAAAATGACATGGCCAAAAGCCATCGCGAGTGCAGCGTCGGTTCCCTGCTTTGGTGATAACCAAATGTCAGACAATTTAGAACATTCAGAATAATCTGATGTGATAACGACAGTTTTAGTGCCTTTGTAACGCACTTCAGTAAAGAAGTGGGCGTCAGGTGTACGAGTTTGAGGTACGTTTGACCCCCAAGCAATAATGTAGTTTGAGTTATACCAGTCTGCCGATTCTGGTACGTCTGTTTGTTCGCCCCATACTTGAGGAGATGACGGTGGTAAATCACAATACCAGTCATAGAAACTTAAACAGTTACCACCGATTAGCGATAGATAACGAGAACCTGCGGCGTAACTCACCATACTCATGGCCGGAATAGGAGAAAATCCCATAATACGGTCTGGACCATATTCTTTAGCCGTATAAATATTTGATGCTGCAATAATTTCGTTTACTTCATCCCATTCAGAACGAATAAAACCGCCTAAACCGCGCTTCGTTTTATAGCTTTTAGCCTTAATTGGGTCATTAACAATTGAAGCCCATGCATCAACAGGATCGCTAAATTGAGTTTTAGCTTCACGCCAAAGTTTTAATAAGGCTTGACGTACTTTAGGGTATTTTAAGCGATTGGCACTATAGATGTACCAAGAGTAACTTGCACCACGTGGACAACCTCTAGGCTCGTGGTTTGGTAAATCTGGGCGAGTTCTTGGATAGTCAGTTTGTTGTGTTTCCCATGTGACTAACCCATCTTTAACATATATTTTCCAGCTACACGAACCTGTACAGTTTACACCGTGTGTTGAACGTACAATTTTATCATGTTGCCAACGACGACGATATCCATCTTCCCACTCGCGACTTTCATCAGTAGTCACGCCATGTTCATTGGAAAACGATTGCTTATTTGTCTTAAAGAAGCGCATTTTATTTAAGAAATGGCTCATGTTTACATCTCCTCACCTACTCGGTAGTTGGCCTGTTACTCTTTTTTCTTATGCCAAAACAAGTTTGTATTATGCTCAGCGATAATCTGTAATATATGATTACAAAGCAGACTTTAATTTGACTCAGATCACGTCAAAATCAGTAATAAAAGTGATGCAGAACAAGAAAATACCCTCTTGTGAGTATATTCTGGATAGTGTTTTTTTGCGGCAATACAGGCTTGTGTAACCGAATGTGGCTATTGATATGTCACATTATTGAGTAATCAATTCTTTGTGGGTAATTAGATGAAAAAACGTTTTATGGGTTCAGTGATGCTTTACATCACCCTGTCGTTAACCAGCATTATCGCTATTGCAATAATGACGATGTTTGCGTCTTATTGGATAACAGAACAAGCCGACATTGATGCATATGCTATCAATATTGGTGGTTCACTCAGGATGCAAACATACCAGATAGGATTTTATACCAATGCAGGGCTAACAGAAGAAACTAAACAAACAGTATCCTTATTTGAAGCAAAATTAGATTCACCAATCTTCAACAAGTTAAGACAATCACCGGATGTGATAACTGTATTACAAGATTTATCAGTATTTTGGTATCAAAAAGTCAAACCTAATCTTGTTGCCAATAATCCTCAGTTAACACAACTTCTCGCTACTCAGGTAGAAAAAGCTAACCAGATCGTGAGCCTTTTGCAAAAAAACGCCGAACATAGAATTGTTTTATTGAGAACAATACAACTTGTTGCCGTATTTATTACCCTAATATTAGGTGTGTTAATTATATATTTGATGAAATTATGGGTACAAATACCAATGGCACAACTCACCAAGGCAGCACATGCAATAGGTAAAGGAGATTTTACGCAGAGAGTACAAATAAAAGGAGACGACGAATTAGCCTTGCTTGCTGCTACATTAAACCATACTTGCGATGCAATAGCGGCAATGTATGGACAGCTTGAAAAAAGAGTCATTGAACAAACACAAGAACTAAAAAGAAATAATAAAGCGTTGATGTTTTTGTTCACCACGGTAAGGACAATGTTAGAAAAACAAGAGCATAAAATTGACTATCAAAAACTACTCGATGAACTAGCCGATTTAATTAACGTTGATAATATTGAACTGTGTTTGATGACTGCCCAAGGGGATAATCCCTATTTACAGGTTCAAAACCATCAATTAACCAGTCACTTATGCACGACAAAAAACTGTAATAAATGCCATGGAGATGCAGTATTTATAAATATTTCAGAACCTCAAAATACTCTGTACCCTCTAGTCTACAATGATATAAACTATGGGGTGTTAGTCGTAACAAACGATTTAACCATGAGCCCGCATAGTTGGCAAAATCAGTTAATTCAATCTGTGGCAGATCAAGTCGCTCTATCTCTTAATCTAGCGGACCAACACAATAAAGAAAGACGTATAGCCCTTCTGCAAGAGCGTACTGTGATTGCCAGAGAATTGCATGATTCGTTAGCTCAAGCCCTTTCGTATTTAAAGATTCAAGTTACGCGTTTAGATTTTAGTCAAAAAAGACTGCAATACGAGCAACAGCAACCGATTATTGACGAGCTACGATTAGGGTTAGACTCCGCCTATCGACAATTACGAGAACTGCTCACGACATTCAGATTAAAAGTACTTGATGAGGGCTTACACCCTGCGTTGAACAAAACATTGGAATTACTGACAGAGCAAAGTGAAATGCAATTCTATTTACATTTTGCTATTCAGCAAGTTCCTTTGTCACCCATGGAAGAAATTCATTTATTGCAAATTGCACGAGAAGCATGTCAAAACACTGTTCATCATAGTCAGGGGAAACACGTTTGGATAGACATAAAACAATCAGAAAATAACAAGATAGTATTGACGGTTAGCGATGATGGTATTGGTATCACTCAGTCTGCCAAACTTAATCATTATGGCATGGCTATTATGCAAGAGCGATCAAAACAATTAAACGGTGAACTGAAAATAAGAGACCGTTTAGGTGGCGGTACAGAAGTGGAGCTAACATTTATGCCACAAAGTACGTTATCGCAAACCAGCGTAAAAGCTAATAATAATGATGCGGAATAAATAGCATCTTTGAATTATAGGATTTGATATAGAGTAGATCTGATTTACATTTGTACTTAAGTTACAGTTAATGATGTATTACTCATTAAATATCATCATTAACTGTACACAGTAACGTAATTCAGCATTTGATTGTTAATTAACTTATGTAAAACCAACCGATTGCAAAAAATTAAACGTATAATTAGTAGATATTTTTATTTATTTTTGTTGGTGCAACATCCACACGGCAGCTTCAACACGAGAGCGCATTCCTAATTTTTTTAATAAATGTTTTACATGTACTTTAACAGTGCCATCGGTAATATCGAGATCTCGAGCAATTAATTTATTCGTCAAGCCTTTTGCAATAAGCTTTAATATTTCAAATTCTCTACTAGTCAGTGAATTTAACATCAACGCTTTTTGTGATACATCTGGCTTACGGATAGCTTTAGCTAATATAGCGGCCAATTTTTCAGATATAACCATCTTGCCTGTCACTGCTTGTTTAATTTTTTCTAGGATTAACACAGGATCCATATCTTTAAGTAAGTAACCATCTGCGCCAAAACTGATCGCTTGAATAACATCTTCATCATTGTCAGAAACAGTTAACATAATAATACGTGAGGTTACCCCTTCTGAACGCATAATACGTAACGTTTCGAGTCCATCAAGTCCGTGCATATTCAAGTCTAAAATAATTAAATCAGGATCTAATTCCTTCGCCAATTCAATGCCTTTAGTACCGTTATCGGCTTCCCCCACAACTTCTAAATCGTCTTCTAAGGCAATGAGTTGTATCAGGCCCTTTCGTAAAAGTGGATGATCATCAATCAAAATAATCGTCGCGATATCCTTGTTCATTTTGTAGCCCTTAAATGCATAAAAATAAAACCCAGGTCATATTAAGTAACATACCCGAAACAAAAATTGATTTACATCATGAACTGATCAGAATGTTTTCACGGCGGTATGAAGCTTAAATACTTAGCTGGAGTAAAATCAACTAACAATAAAAACTATAATTAACAGTAGATTAATGCAAACGCATACCTACTGGTAGGTACACCAATCTGTAATTTAACCTATAAAATTACCCACGAATGTGCATTGTCTATAAGACGGTCTGTCACCATAGTGATGCTAAATTTAACCCAATGGATGAGTATCATGACAGATCTAAACAAATGGGAACCAGAAAATGAGCAGTTCTGGCAAACCAGTGGCAAATCAATTGCTCGAAGAAATCTGTGGATTTCTATACCCAGCTTATTATGTGGCTTTGCCGTTTGGCTTTATTGGGGCATTCTGACCGTTCAAATGATGAATGCTGGTTTTGACTTTACTTCTGACGAACTATTTACTTTGACAGCGATTGCTGGTTTGTCAGGGGCAACCTTACGAATTCCTAGTAGTTTTTTTATTCGTTTTTGTGGTGGTCGAAACACTATCTTTTTTACAACATCATTATTGATTATCCCGGCATTTTTTACTGGGGTCGCGCTACAAAACCCGGATACACCATTATGGCAATACCAGTTACTAGCATTATTATCAGGTTTTGGCGGTGGTAACTTTGCTTCTTCGATGTCTAACATCAGTTTCTTCTTCCCTAAAAGCCAACAAGGGTTAGCATTAGGCTTAAATGCAGGGTTGGGTAACTTTGGTGTTACTTCAATGCAAATACTTATCCCATTATTTATGACCTATGGTGTCTTTGGAGCATTTGGCGGCGATCCTGTGACGTTAGTCAGTCCATCAGGTAGTTTGATTGGTAAGGTGCCTGCTGGTTCAGAGACTTGGATCCAGAATGGCGGTTACTTGTGGTTGCTCATATTAGTGCCACTATTTTTTGCGACTTGGTTTGGTATGAACAATATTCGAACTAAAGAAGTATCACCTGATGTTGGTTCTCCACTAAGCGCTATCGCTATGATTAGCGTTATGTTAAGCATAGGCTTAGTGATTGCTGCAGCAGGCCTATGGTTAATATTGCCCGAAGCGGCAAATGGCTCTGGATGGGGTATCCCCAAAGAATTAGTCTTAGTGTTAGTCGTGGCATCAACGGTATTTTGTTTAAAAATGCTACCAGGAGCAATAGGTGATAGCCTATCAAAGCAATACCAAATCTTTAATAACAAACATACTTGGGTTATGAGCGTTATCTACACTATGACATTTGGTTCATTCATTGGTTTCTCTGCTGCATTTCCATTAGCCATTAAAGTGATTTTTGGTTTTCAACATGTACTGGTTGATGGTCAAATGACACACGATACAGTTAACCCTAATGGTCCAAGTGCACTAATGTATGCTTGGATGGCACCATTTATTGGAGCCCTAATTCGCCCCGTTGGTGGTTGGATTGCAGATAAACTGGGTGGAGCTTTTGTTACTCAATTGTGCTCAGCAGTAATGGTGATTTCAAGCTTTGGTGCTGCTTATTACATGGAGCAGGCATATAATTCTGCAACTCCAGAAGAGTTTTTTATGCCGTTCTTCATCATCTTTTTAGTTCTGTTCGCTGCTACCGGAATTGGTAATGGCTCTACTTTTAGAACGATAGCAATGGTATTTCCAAAAGAACAAGCGGGTCCAGTATTAGGTTGGACTTCGGCTGTTGCTGCTTATGGCGCATTTTATATTCCTATGGTTTTTGGCCAGCAAATAAAAGCAGGTACACCTGATGTAGCCCTAATTGGCTTTGCCATATTTTATGCCGTTTGTTTACTTGTTAATTGGTGGTTTTATCTTCGTAAAGATGGAGAGTTTTACAATCCATAAATAATAGTTTGCCCCAGGCTTACTTCAATAGTGAGCCTGTAACCATATCGATTCAAAAGTTGTCTAGATAAAGAGTATTAATATGAGTGCATTAAAAGAATTAATTACCATGGCTGGCTATCAAGGTGAACCGGTAAAATTGTTATTTTTGTTCGCTAAAGCGGATTATGAGCAATTGGACAATGGTGAAAATAAAGGCCATATGATGCCTGTTATGTGTGTTGACAAATCCCCTACTGAACTCACTACTTTCACTGAGTTATGTAATGAAGCAGATAATATAAACACTGATTGGGAATTTATTTTTGTCACTAGCATGCTGGCAGATGTTGACAAAGAAGCATTAGATAATGGGTTAAAACGAATGGCAAGTGATATTGAAAATGGCGAAAATACGGCTATGTATGTTGTATTAGACAGAAAAGAAAATGTCATCCAAATGATGCGCAGTTGACCTGTATTTATCGACATTTTTACTAAAGGATTCCCACCTTATGTTAGGTCGGGTTTATCTAAACTAATCAATAATCTAGTCGGATAATTTTCTGTTAGGCAATCTCAAATTAGCGCTAATTAGCCGACTAAAAAAGTGAAGTTGTAGGTAGTAACTGAAAATTGCCGTTGCCTGCCGGGCTGAGACTAACATGGTTTATAACCCTGAAATCTCGACGTTGGCAACTATGCCCGCAATGATAGGCCTTGAGTAACACTCATTTTATCTCTCAACATAAAAAATATGCAAAGATAAACCCGCTCTAGCCTGCATTGATGATAAATTACTGGCAGATTGTAGAAGTTCACCCCGATTAATCACTAAAAGATGTTGCACAGAACACTCATACCATCGGTTTTATCATTATTTTGCTGCGGCATAATGTGCCAATGTCAAAAATAAATCTGCTATATCTTCTTGCTTCAAAGTTTCGTCAATCGTAGGAAAAAAAATACTCTCACTCTTTATATTGATCGCTTTCAACAAACTTTCTAACTCATCAAAAAAAGTGATTAAGTCAGTTACCTGTTGCTTCACATTCATTTGAGCTCCTTCATAATTTGATTGAATTAACAGGAGTATTTGCTCAAACTCTTTATTAATGTGTTCAATTAATATTCTGCAGTGTTGAAACTCTAATTGTAATGAATACGTTGGGTAAGTCTCAAACAGTGGACTATTTCTATCTTCAAATAGTGGCAATAAAACTTTTTCTTCCCAATTAATGTAAAATGATATGTCCTTTTTTACGTGATTAAAGACATGTTGTGCCTTGACGATATTTGTTGTTAGTAAGCATTTGGCATAAAAAATCATTAACAGTTGTTTGTCGTGAGTAGCAGAAAAATAATTAGTCACTAATCCATGCATTACGGTACTCCTTTAACAATCCGGGCATTATGCTGTTTGGCTGAAGAGATAGATAACAACCACCAAGGTCACAAACCAAAAGCCACTCACTAACTTCCAGAAAAAAAGACTATTAGATTGTTTTACTTCAGGTTGAGGCTTTAGAAAATTGGGATTAGGTTGAGTTAAATCGGTCATGAATTCGGAAACAGTATTATAACGTTCACTCAAATCAAACTTGACCCCTTTCTCTAATGCCTTATCAAACCATATTGGTATAACTGGATTGATATCGGATGCTGTTATGTACCTTAGTTTGTCGTAATCTCGCATGCTTTTACAATCTTCAACCTGTTTACCATAAGGCAAACAGGCTGTGAATATTTCATAACATAAGGTTGATAAACTATAAATATCACCCTGGACGCCAGGATTTTTACCTTGTAGATAGTTTGGGTCAGAATAACTCGCTGTACCTAACACGCCTTGAAATTCAATAGGACTGTAAAGTTCTGCGATACCTGCAACAAATACCGAACCAAAATCGACAATTTTGACTAAATCTTGGTCCATAATCATGATGTTCGCAGGTCTTAGATCTTGATGAACAGCATCCTGTTGATGAAATGCTTCGAGTGCCGAGGCGATCTTTTTTACTATCTGAATAGCCCTTTTAGGTGAAACAGGATAATGCTGCTCGAGCCATTTATCTAAACTTTCTCCTGGAAGCCATTCCATAAGGTAATACAACCCCGTTCTTGGCCTATGATGCTGAATAATCTTGACCACATACTCTGAATCAATACGACTACCAACCCACTGCTCTCTGATAAACCGATCAATATAATGAATGTCATCAATAAAATTCTTGGAGGGAACTTTCATTGCAAATTGTTCATGAGTCTCTTCGTCTTCAACAAGATATAAATGACTTCTGCTCGACGAAAAGACTTCCTTTATTACGCGGTATCCATCAAGTTTCATACCCGATTTTAAAATTGGGGGAAAAGGTAAACGCGTTAACTCCAGATTTAAATCATCTATATGTTGCTCAGGTAGCGATCTCAAATGCAATAAAAGGCAACTCATGTTGTCATCACTATTACCATTGACTGATGCCGAAATGAGTTGTTTGCAAATCTCAGACATGGGTATAGGTTGATTGATCAGCCTGAGTAATTCATCTTCAACGATAAAATCATGTATACCGTCTGTGCAAAGCAAAAATCGATCATCTTGTTGTAAATTGAATCGACTAAAATCAATATGCAGTTTATTGTCCATCCCAACCGCGCGAGTAAGAAAGGTTTTACCTTTTTCAATACTTGCAAAATGGTCCTGTGTTAACTGAGTTAATTTATTATCTCTAATAAGATAAATTCTGCTATCACCAACATGGAAAAAATAGCCGCTATGGCCTTTTAAGACTAAAGTGCTTAGTGTTGTGAGATAGCCTTTATGATCATTTTTATATTGATGACTTTTACGAAACAAACGCAAATTTATTGCGGAGAGAACTTGTTCGCCGCTCTTACTCACTGACCACATGTCCGGTGTTTGGTAATATTCAACTAAAAATCGTTCTACCGCAATTTGACTCGCTTCACGCCCTGCTTCAGCAGAGCTTACACCATCTGCAACAACAAAAGTGTAACCTTTAACTTGTTGTAAATACGGGTCATGAGGTAATAGAAAATCTGCGGCATCTTCGTTTATGCTTTTTATACCAGCATCTGTTTTATAGGCTACATCTATGTCAAACCCACGCATAGGCATAATAAACCTTCCAAGTAGATTTATTGAGTTAATGACAACAATAACCGACTTATTAGACTATCGATATGGTACAAAACAAGATCTACGATATATAAGCAAAACCTTTCAATTCAGATCTACCTACCCCAACCTATTATAAGCACATGTAATTATCATTAATAACAGAGACATAAATTCAGGAACACCTAAAAGTAGGTAACTAATACAACAAGAATTTATTTCAGTAGGATATTAAAGAGTAGTTTGATCATTTACCGATTAACTTGGTTAAACTCTATAAAACAAGTTAGAAAGTGAGTGGTCATGGCTGTTCTTCAATCTAAAGCTTGGCAAGCATTATTATTTGCGACATTGGCCTTTGCAGCTAACTTTTCTGTGTGGACACTGTATGCTGCCGTTGTAATCCCTTTTGCAGACCAACTCGGGTTTTCACTCACTCAGTTAGGTATATTGTTAGCATCACCAATGCTTACAGGGGCATTAAGTCGAATCCCAGCAGGTCTATTAGTTAATCAATTTAATACTAAAAATTTATTCTGTTTACAAATGCTGTTGTGCATACCTCCATTGCTATTATTACCTTTAGCTGATGATTACAATAGCTTGCTGATTATTGGTTTTTGGATTGGATTGAGCGGAAGTTCATTTACCTTCGGTATTAATTATATTAATGATTTTTTCCCTAGTAAAAACCAAGGCACAACAATGGGTATATTTGGTGTTGGTAATGCGGGAGCCGCTATCAATTTAGTGTTTGCGCCAATAATAATTGAACTTTGGGGGTGGTCCTATTTGGGGCCTGTATATGCCATCGGATTAATTATTATTACAAGTCTATTTTTTTGGTTTGCCCCAAACTCTACAGTAAAAAAACAACCCATTTCAGTTAATCTCAATATGCAATTCAATCATTTGTTTGAAACAATAAAAAACCTACATGTATGGGCTTTGGGGTTATACTACTATTTTGTATTTGGCTCCTTTCTGGCGTTATTAATGTGGTTACCTTATTACTACATGCATGCCTACCAATTAAATATTATGCGAGCTATGGCCTTTACTTTATTTTTTGTCGCTACATCATCCGTTGTTAGAGCTCTCGGCGGTTGGTTTGCAGACAAATATGGTGGAAGAACTGTTAATTGGAGCGTGTTCTGGGTCTGTTTAGTCTGCTTATTCTTTTTAAGCTATCCACCAACCACTATGACAATTCACGGTGTCCATCAAGACGTTAATTTAACTATTTCAATCAATGTATGGCTGTTTACGGCCCTACTATTCATTATCGGTGTCGCTCAAGGATTTGGGCGAGCCAGCGTATTTAAAGTTATTCACGATCAATATCCCAAAAATACAGGTGGTGTCGGTGGTGTTGTTGCGGCAATTGGTGCTTTGGGCGGTTGTACGTTACCCATTCTCTTTGGTATATCCGTGGATATTATAGGTATTTATAGTGCAAGTTTTATGGTGTTGTATGGTGTTTTAGCTCTGTGCATGATGGCGATGTATTTGGCAATCCAAGCAGAAGAACACCAAAAAAGAATTGTTGAAGCAAAAAGATATAATTTCCTAGAGGATGATAATTTATGAATCAGATAATTAATGATGGTGATTTGCCCTTAGTTTATTCATGTTCTGGTTGCTCTAATGTTGCACAATTAGCCAATGATTTAGCAATCGAACTTACTGTTTTGGGCATTGCAGAAATGTCTTGTATTTCCGGTGTAGGAGGACATGTAAGGCCTTTGGTTAAATTGGCTAAATCAGGTAGGCCTATCATCGCAATCGATGGTTGCCCATTAAGTTGTGTTGCATCATGCTTAAATCAACACAATATCAAAGCGACACATCATTTTGAGTTAACTAACACTATGAACTTACAAAAGCGTCAATATAACCAATGCACAAAAACCGACTTGCAAAGTGCTTTGGCAATGATCATCTCAAAAATAGGTGATTAATTATAAAATAAATATGCATTTGGATATTTTAAGTCAATTAAACTATATATTTATCATATTTAAAACCATCAAAACCCCTAAAAAGAGCATTTTAAATATCACACACAAAATGCTCTATTCCACCTGTTTTTCTTAGCAACCTTTAAAAGGTTTTGAATTTATTTCGTCTATAATTTGACTAAAATAGCGAACAGTTATTTTCATCCATCACAGATCTATTCCTTTAAAGTTAACTTTCACCAAATACCAAATAACACATACTCACTTGTGGATACAATATCAGTAACACCAACAGCTCAACATTATATCAAAATAAAAATAGTGAGTAGTTTATTTTTAAGGCTAAAGTAATGCTTTTGAATTAAATGACATACATCAACTTTTTTATTATTTAGTCAGCCAGAATACCTTATCACTGCATGATTGGAGTTTAATATGGCTACTGAAAAATTTAACCTTTTTGCTTTCAAAGACAAGATGAAAATTTTGCATCTTAGTTGGATGGCATTTTTTATAACCTTTTTTGTTTGGTTTAACTTCGCCCCCATGTTAATGGCAGTTAAAGAGTCGCTTGGATTAACTACGGATCAAATTAAAACGTTATTAATTTTGAATGTTGCCTTAACAATCCCCGCACGCGTGATTATTGGGATGTTGACGGACAAATATGGTCCCAAAATTGTTTATTCTGCCTTACTGATCTTTTGCTCAATTCCTTGTTTCATGTTTGCGTTAGCTGATGATTTTATCCAAGCCGCAATAGCTAGATTCTTACTAGGTTTTATAGGTGCAGGGTTTGTCATTGGTATTAGAATGGTATCCGAATGGTTTCCGCATAACGAACTGGGAACAGCTGAAGGGATTTATGGAGGTTGGGGGAACTTTGGTTCTGCTGCAGCAGCATTTACTTTACCGTCCATCGCACTGTTATTTGGCGGTGATGATGGTTGGCGTTATGCTATTGGAATTACAGGTATAATTAGTTTTTTATTTGGTTTTATATATTATTTTAATGTCACAAATACACCAAAAGGCTCTACTTATTTCCGTCCTAAAAATTCATCCGCAATGGAGGTTACTTCAGTTGGTGATTTTTATTTATTACTACTAATGAAAATCCCTATGTATGCCGCATTGTCACTACTCACCTGGAAACTATCTCCATATGGCGTAAATCTGCTGAGTCACCTTATCACTTACTTCATTTATAGTGGTTTATTTGTGCTTTATTTATTTGAAGTTTATAAAGTATGGAACGTTAACAAACATATTTTTAGAGAAAAAGTACCTGAAATACATAGATACAGTTTCAAACAAGTCGCCGTTCTCGATATTCTCTATTTTACGAATTTTGGTTCTGAGCTTGCTGTTGTTTCCATGTTACCATTGTTTTTTTCAGACATTTTTTCATTGGATCCCGTTTTAGCTGGACTGGTTGCAGGTGCGTATGCATTTATGAACCTTATGTCTCGACCTGCAGGTGGATTTATTTCAGACAGATTTGGCAGAAAATCAACACTATTAATTCTGACAGCTGGATTAGCTGTGGGTTATTTCCTGATGGGCCAAGTCGATAGTGGTTGGCCACTGTGGTTAGCTGTTGTGACAGCGATGGGTTGCTCTTTCTTTGTTCAATCTGGTGAGGGAGCTGTATTTGCTGTTGTACCATTAATTAAAAGAAGACTTACAGGGCAAATCGCTGGTATGACCGGTGCTTATGGGAATGTTGGAGCAGTAACCTTTTTGACCGTATTATCTTTCGTTGATTATAAATCGTTCTTTTTAATTATCTCAGCGACTGCTTTAGTGGGTTTTATTACGCTATTTTTTATGGAAGAACCTCGCGGCCAAATCGCTGAAATCAAGGAGGATGGAACCGTAGAATTAATCAATGTTTCTCATAAAGGTTAATTTTTATAAGCCACGAACACTATGGTGTTTGTGGCTTTCATAAACCTTAATATAGTTCAACGCCTTATAATCTTTAATTTAGAGGGTTTGGGTTAAATAAGTGCTTTTACCCTAGCTAATTGAGACTGGAACAGCAAACTGCAATTATGGGTGACAACTTGGCTTTCAATGTCACCTCGTAGTATGAGTTTGCAGGCTTCATCTGCTTCAAAATTATATCCTAGCGTTTGCCGTTTATCTGTAAAGCTATCGACAAGATCTTCAAGATGATACAAATGGCATTGTGATGCTCTAAATGCATCAGGAATAACAATATAACCTTTATCGCCGATTAAATAAGCGTTGTTACTTAATCGACATTGAAACGATGTGGCTAAACTAACCATAACGTCATCACTTTTACCAATGATAATAACATCGTCTTCAACACCGGTTTCACACACGTTAGCTTGCACGTAGAGGTTGTTGATGTCTGATGTTAAAAAGTAATCGGCTATGGCTAACGGGTAAATCCCCATGTCTAATAAGCAGCCACCTGCAAGTTGCGGGTTATATTCTCTGCCCTGTGCGTTAAAGGGAATAGGATAACCAAAATCAACTTTGACATGTTTTAGCTGGCCGATCCGCCCTTCGTCTAACCATAATTTTGCCTGCTGTATAGCCGGTAAAAAATAGGTCCACATCGCCTCCATTAGTAACAGACCTTTGCTTTTGGCTAATGTGGTTAATATTTGGCATTCATCCAGAGTGACTGTCATCGGCTTTTCACACAACACGTGTTTTCCTGCCATTAATGCAGCATAAGTTTGCTTAAAATGAAAATTATGCGGTGTTGCAATATAAACAATGTCCACTTTTGGGTCGTCAAATAATGTTTGGTAGCCTTGATAGGCTTTTTCGATCTGGTGTTGTTCTGCAAACCTGTCTGCATCGGCTTGCTTACGCGCGGCGACTGCATACAAATGACTGTGAGTAGAGTGAACTAAATCTTGGCAAAATAACGCTGCTATTCGACCTGCGCTGACTATTCCCCAATTTAACTGCGTCATTTTAATTTCCTTATTATGTTTTATACAACTGAAACTAGGCTAAAGCCATTATCAACTATGTAGAACACCTGATAATACAGACTGTGTCAATCAAAGCTTGTCAGAGGAAATGGGTTTACTGAACAGATACCCTTGAAGACCATCGCAGCCCATGGTTTTTAATAATTCATGTTGTTCTGTGTACTCTACCCCTTCGGCAATGGTACTTAAGCCTAGATTAAGTGCGAGTTGCACTATTGTACGGGCAATGGCTGCATCTTTTGGATTGTTGACGATGCCGTCAACAAATGATTTATCAATTTTCAGGGTATCAATAGGAAAGTTTTTTAAATAATTTAAAGAAGAATACCCGGTCCCAAAATCATCAATAGCAAGCTTTACACCTAACTTTTTAAGTTTGTTTAATAAAACAATTGCATCATCCACATTGTCAATAATTGCCGACTCGGTTATTTCAAGCTCGAGTAAGTGTGGTGGTAAACTTGTTTGCTCAAGTGCTGTTTTAACATGATCAAAAATGCTAGCGTGATTAAATTGTAACGCTGATAAGTTAACCGCCATTCGAGTAAAGTGTTGATGAGATACGCTTAATGTTTTAGCCTGTTTACACGCTTCAAGTAATGCCCATTCACCTATCGCAATAATTAAACCACTTGTTTCTGCAATATGAATAAAATCATATGGGGATAACATTCCTTTCGTTGGGTGTTCCCATCGCATTAATGCCTCATAACCCACAACGTCACCATGAGATGAGGATATTTGAGGTTGATAATATAATTTGAGTTGGTCGCCTAATGCTAACGCCTCTCTCAGCTCTGCTTCTATTTGCAGCCTGTGCATTAATGACTGATGCATTTCATGAGAAAAAAGCTGATAACCGTTCTTACCATTATTTTTAACTTCATACATTGCAGTGTCGGCATGTTGTAGCAATATGTCACCGGTCACACCATCGTCAGGGTAAAAAGAAATACCCACACTTGCTGAGATAAATGTTTTTTTACCCATTACAAAATATGGTTTTGCCAACTCATTAATAAGTCGCTGGGCCACATTGGCGACACAGTCAAAAGACTCAAGCTCGGTCAGTAATAAGGTAAATTCATCTCCACCTAGTCTGGCTATATGGCTATTTTCATATTCTGCGTTTTCACAGTTAATGGCCATCAAATCTGTTTGCCGTATTGTGGTTTTAATGCGATTTGCGGCTTCACACAACAGTTCATCGCCTGCTTTGTGTCCTAATGTATCGTTTATGCGCTTAAAATGGTCTAAATCTATAAAAAGTAGTGCTAATTTGTTTGCACGTCTTTTTGCGACAGCAATGGCTGTATCTAACCTATCTAAAAAGTTACGCCGGTTTGGTAGATCGGTTAATGTATCATAATAGGCATAGTAGGTTATTTCTTGTTCAGATTTTTTACGGGTAGAAATATCGTGTAAAGTGCCATTTAATATTGGTTGGCCAAAGTCTTCTGATATATCGGTTCGATCATGCAACGTAATGATCTCACCATTTTCGCGTAAAATACGGTATTCAATGTCATAACCTTGCCTTGTTTTAAGGGCGTGGGTTACAGTTTGAGATAACATTTGTCGATCATCTGGGTGAACAATTTCTATCAAATTGCTAAAGGTCAGTTCACGTTCTTTAGGTTGCATGCCTAACATGCGATACACTTCGTCTGAACAATCAAGGGTTTTATTGTTAAAGTCCCATTCCCAAGAACCTAAATGAGCAATACTTTGCGCTTTAGCAAGTTTGTTTTTACTTTTAGTTAGCTCTTTAATGGTTTTATTGGCTTTTAGTACGTAGTGGATACGGTGACTGAGTAAAGGCCACTTTACTGGTTTGGTCATAAAATCTGTAGCGCCAACATCAAAAGCCTTTTGAATATCTTGAGGTTGATCCAGAGCGGTAACCATAATAATGGCTACATTTTCACCTTCAGGTAATGCGCGAATAGCTGAGCAGCAGGCAAAACCATCCATTTTATCCATAGAGACATCTAGCAAAATTAAATCAGGTAAATACTGAGTAAAAAGTGCTATAGCTTCTTCTCCAGAGCTAGCTTCAATAATGTTGGTCATCGATGGATGTAAAGCACGGCGCATTAAAATGCGAATAACAGGATCGTCATCAACAATTAAAACAATCTCTCCTTGAACATGTTTTGTCATTAAACAAGCTCCTGTATTTTACGCTGTAATGCATGTTCAGTTTGCTCAAAAACATGGTTCAATGGACCTGTTAATTTACTAAGATCGCTCAGTTGATTTTTACGTGCTGAATGCTCAATTTGATTGGCTAACGATTGCATTTTAGCGGCTCCGACATTGGCAGAGCTCGATTTCAATGAATGAGATGCTTTAAAAACCTGCTCAGCATTTTGAACGGTTATTCCATTAGTAATTTCTGTCAATAATTCTGGAGTACTTTTTAGGTACATTTCAACAATGGTTTTAACCAGTTCATTGGTATTTTCAGTTGATATTTGCATGATGTCATTTAGCGGGCCTTCAATGAAAATAGGGGGTTCGTTATCTTGCGAAATAACAGGTTCAATAAGGCTAGTATCAGAGACAAATACCCACTTGTTTAAACATTCACTGATATTTTGCCTGGTAAAGGGTTTCAGAAGTGTGTCTTTTGCCCCAGCATCTCGAAAACGGCGTTTAACATTAGGTTGTATATCGGCTGTAAGCGCAATGATAGGCGTTGTTGCATTAACACTATTAGGCCCAAGCTTAACGATTGCTTGTGTGGCTTCTATACCATCGGCAACAGGCATGTGATAATCCATAAAGATGATGTCGAATTTTTTTTCACCAGCAAGTTTTATCGCTTCTTTACCGTTGTCTACAATTTCACAATCATGCCCTAATGATGCTAATAGACTTTTAATAACCAGCTGATTTACCACATTGTCTTCTGCAACCAACACCATGGTTTTACGGTATATGACATTATTAGTATTGTGATGCATGACAGGCACATTGTTTACATTAGCCAGTGTTTTATCAATTGGGACTAATGGGATACTGAACCAAAATGTACTGCCTTGGCTAATGGTGCTATTTACGCCATATTTTCCATTCATCAACATAATAAGTTGTTGGCATATGGCTAAACCTAGCCCGGTACCACCATATTCGCGTGTTATCGAATTATCAGCTTGAGTAAACGGGGTAAATATAGACTCCAGTTTATCGTTTGAAATACCAATTCCAGTATCATTAACGGTAAATTTTATTGTTGTATCTGAACCTTCAACATGTTCACTCACCTCAATGTTTATCGTTCCTTTGTGAGTGAACTTAATCGCGTTTGATACCAGATTATTAATAATTTGACGGATCCTAACAGGGTCGCCTAAAAAATGTTGGTGACTTAAAGAAGAGATATTAATACTAAAAAGTAACTGTTTTTTTTCAGCGACGATTTGATGAGCTTGACACGCTGAGCGAACTAAATCCTCCAGCTTAAACTCCCGTATGTCTAGATCGAGCTTATTGGCATCTATTTTAGAAAAGTCTAGCACTTCATTAAGCAGCACGAGTAGCGTTTGTGCAGACTCATTTATCATGTCTACGGTGTTTGATACATCACTATGTAAATCATAAGACTTAAGCAAATCAGAAAAACCTATAATTCCATTCAAAGGTGTTCTTATTTCATGACTCATTACCGCTAAAAATTCTGATTTTGCAAGATTGGCACTCTTGGCCATTTCTAGTGTTTGTTGTAACTCGAATGTACGCTCATTGACACGATTTTCAAGCTCTTGATTAATCCGTTCAAGTTGTCGCCCTCGAGTATCTACCTCGGATATCATGGCATTAAAGCTCTCAGCTAATTGTGCAAATTCATCGTGAGAATCAATACTGACACGTTGGGTATAATCTTTGTTATGAGATATACCTTCAATAACATTTACTAGTGTATTCATTGGTTTAGTGAATAATGACTGCAACCAAAACATCACTAACAAACTTGCCAAAAAGGCTGAAATACTGGCCATGATAACCAGGACTAAATAATCTTCTAATTGCTTTGACAGTGTGTTCATGTTGTCAGTGATATGCAATATGCCAACGAGCTCACCGTCTGAAACCAAGGGGGTATAGGAGTGAACCCCATTATTATTAAAGGTAGTTTGCTTTTTATGGCTAACAAGACTCTCAGTAACATGCTCAGGGTTTCGAGTCACTTCGCTTATTTGTGGATTTAAGTAAGATGCAAAAATAGTATTGGTGGGGTCATATATATCTGCATTAACAATATCGGGTTGAGCAACCAATGCAGATAAGGTTTTTTGTGCCGAATAAGGATCTTTAAATATAACGGCGGTTAGACTATTACTTGCGATAACATCACTTAATACGGTTAAATTTTGTTCGGCCTTTTGTTGAGTGATAACGTATTGTTGTTTAATTAGCGAAGTAGAAATAATGGTTATTACAATGATTGCAATGGTCATCATTGAAACAATCAATTTAGTGCGAATGGAAAATATATTGATTTTTTTCATCGTTTTACCTCAAGCGCGAGTTTTAACACTTGAGAACTAATGTTTAGTCCCGATTTTTCTAACACTTGTGTGTTTACTTTAAAGTATAAACGTTGATCTTGTTCGACAATTTCAATCATGCCACCTTGCGCTGTAAACCCAGAAATATCAGACACAGTTAAAATAGGCTTATCGTCAACGGCTAAAAATAACCGACGCGTTAATTCACGGTAATTTGAATCAATAAATATCACATCACATTGTTCAACTTGATTAGTTTCAGTCAATTCTATGGGTAAAATAAATTGGTTCTCGATTTGCTTTTTAGACAGCGACATAAAGCTGTCGCGATATTGCTTACCAAAAAAACATATCTTCCAAGCTGACTGCTGCGCAACCCGGGGTTGTGGCCAATGTGTGAATTTAGCAAAGTTATAGGTGAAAGCCGCTTTCAACGATAAAGCGTCTTCTGCCATAGATGAACCTGAAAACAGGACAAATATAACCATTAACCTATAGATAAATTGCTTATAAAAAGTCACTTTTTTCATCGTAATTTAAAAATCAACGCTGACTTTAACAAAATAACTAGGGCCAACACTATAAGGCAGTAAAATGCTTTCGGCTTCATATTCTAGGTGGGCTGGGTAAAATAAGTTTTTACCGTAAGCCGATAACATAATATCGGGCGACACAGCCCAATTTAGCGCAATATCAACCCCTTTATAACTATCGATGGTTTTGTAACGAGTTCCTTCACCCGTGAGCGATTCTGTACTGTCAATAAAGCGCCAAACAACATTAACCCCCAGCGTTGTCAATGGTTGCCAATCAATAATGCTTGATACCATTTGCTCAGGGGCTTTAGTGTTTTGACCAAGCACATCATCGAATTCATTGCGAATATAGCTGTAGTTAATGCGCATTTGCAGCAAATCAGTAACAGCCCACATTGACGATAGCTCTGCACCATAGTTATATCCATCGTACTGGTTTTCAAAATAGGTATATTGGCTGACATAATCTGGATATGTACTAAAGTCGGTGATCCCTTCAGATGTACTACGTAATTTGTTATAATCGTTAAAGAACATCGCGACATCAAAAGACAAGGTGTTCATTGGCATGAAGCGATAACCCATTTCATATGAAATAATCTCTTCAGACTCATAATCCTCACTGCCTACCACAAAGACTTTAACTAAAGGCGATACCTCACTTGGTGCGATATTGACGGCGTTGACTGAAGTATTATTCTCAACTCTTGCTGGGGTTCTTAATGCCCTACCAACCGATCCCCATAGATTGTTTTGGTTATCAATCTGCCACATTAGCCGAACATTGGGCTGGATTTCAAACCCCGTATAATCATTGTGCTCAAAACGAGATGCAAAGGTAAGCCATAACTGGTCATCAACTATTGAAATTTCGTCACTAATAAATGCACTCCATAATTGAGTACTAGTTGAAGGTGACTCTGAGCTGGTTAAAATCGTCGATGAAGTTAAATCATCTTGAATAACGCGGTATCCTAAGCCCCAGAGGATATTATGGTCAGTGCCAAATAAAAATTGATGTTGAAAATCAATATCAAAGGTATTGGTTTTTAACTGATACAGTTCCTCTTCTCTATCGGCATAATCAAAATAGGCTTGCAGGCTGTATTCTGAGGTTGCAGTTAACGCTTTTGTGTATTTAGATAACAGATTCACACCTTCGCTTTTAAGCTCTTCATGATAAAAATCACGATAAGCAGGCCCCTCTACAGATGCAACATTTGATGCCTGCTCCATATTTGCCGTATAGGCGTCACTACTTAATGTAAAACTGGTGTCGGCTTCGAGCTGCACATCTATACGCCCACCCATTTGCAGGTGATTCCAGCTATTGTCTTTACTCACCGAGGCGGCAGATTCAACCAGATTACTATCTAAGTCTTGTGACTGATGCGCTAAGGAATCTCTTTGATTTGCTTTGATATAAACTCTTGATGTTGCACTGTCTGATAAGTGCGAACCATAACGAGTACCTGCAAAACCTTGTTCATAATCACCCACACCAAGTTCAGCATAACCACCTAGCGTATCAGCACTGTGCTTGGTAATGATGTTAATTACACCGTTAACTGCGTTCGCGCCCCATAGTGCAGCACTTGGGCCTCGAATCACCTCAATACGTTCAATATCGGCCATTAGGGTGTCTTGCACTTCCCAATATACGCCTGAAAATGCGGGGGAATATAATGTTCGGCCGTCCATCATCACTAACAATTTATTATTATAACGGCCATTAAAACCACGGCTACTGACTGCCCATTTTTGTGAGTCTAATTGGGCGACATGAAGCCCTGGTACATCCCGTAAAGCTTGAGGAATCGATGTTGCACCAGAATGACGGATAGCTTCATTTGTGATCACATATATCGCGGCGGGTGAATTTGATAAGGGCTGTTTTTGCTTTGAAACCGATGTAACCTCGACGCTCATCAATTCTTGTAAACTAAGATCTAATGAATCTGACTCATTTGCTATAAGTGGCAAGCTGGTAAACGCAGTTACGATTGCAGAGTAAGAAAATAAATTCAACTTCACCATGTTAACAAAGCCCTCAAATGTTATGCACAACTTACGAAACATTAATTCCATTTAAGACAAATTTACACGAACAAATAATAAAAGTATGCCATATTGATTGGATTTTTATAAAATTTTAATTTAGTGTTTATTTATTATATTCAGAGATAAAGTGAGATTAAGCAAGACGGATAATTGCGGGGATAGTTGTTGCAAGAATAGCTATTGTGGACCTAGTTATTGTGGACCTAATTCTTATCGGCATACGTTGATGTGAATGTAGTTGTTGTGGGCATTTCAGCCCTACATCAACGTTTTTACGCGGCATAAAATAATGTTATAAACCATGTTAACCAGCAAGAATGATCACATTCTTGCGTTGATTGGTATTAACCTCAACCCGACGGGCAGAGGCTTTTTGTAGTTTATGCTGCCCACAAATTTATTAATTTAGGGGGCTAAACGGTGCTTATATTCGATTTTCTGACAAAATAGAGTATGACTTATCAACAAAGTGAACACGTCAAACATAATCCGTTATACAATGTAGATTATTGTAATCTTTGCACAAACAATCTGAGCAAATAATATACAAACAACCCACCCTCGGACGGTCAAATAATAACCAACTAAAGTTGTCTTTGTTTATTATTAGACTGAGGATAAAATCTTAATGTTTTCCCCACTGACAATTTATCTCTATCGCTCATGTTATTCCAGCTGATAATTTGTTCAACACTGACTTTATATACTCTGGCAATACTCCAGAGCGTATCACCATACTGTACAGTGTGAGCAACTTTAGCGCCGGTATTAGTGGTAACTGCAATAGCTTTGCTATTAACTTTGGATACCGAAGGTTTATTGGCAGTTTGTTTTGCCGCAGACTGCGTTGCAGCACGTTCTACATCTAAAATAACTTGTGAAGCTGTGTGAGGCATATACAAAATATCGCCGGCAATAATTTTATCACCTTGAATGTCATTCATGGCTTTGATTTTTTCAACGCTGGTTTGGTGGCGCTGAGCAATCACAGTAATATTGTCACCATTTTGGATAAGATATTTATACCATTTTAGCCTTTCGTTAATATCGGTAGCGGCGAGTGCTTGTTTAAATTTATGAGCCTTACTCACAGGCACAACTAATTGATGGGGACCTTGTGGTGACGTAGCCCAACGATTAAAACCGGGGTTTAACTTTTGCAAACGCTTAACAGGGATCTTGGCTAACTTAGCTGCAACAGCCAAGTCAATTTGACTACCAACATCAATCACTTCAACCAACGGTTTATTGGGGATGGAATGTAAGGTAATACCATAACTCTCTGCGTTTTTAACTACATCGGCAATCGCTAATAATTGTGGCACATATTGTTTGGTTTCTGTGGGTAAAGGCAATGACCAAAAATCAGTTCCTAGTCCCTTTTCTTCGTTGTACCGTATTGCTTCTCTTAATCTGCCCTCACCTGCGTTATAAGCAGCAAGCGCATAAAGCCAATTGTCGGTTTTTTTATACAAGTATTCGAGCATATCAAGGGCAGCAGACGTTGCGGCAGGAACATCTTTACGGCCGTCGTACCACCAGTTCATGTCTAATCCAAAATGGCTTGCCATTGGCGAAGTAAATTGCCACAACCCGGATGCGTTGGCACTTGAATAAGCAAGCGGATTAAATGAACTTTCAACAATAGGAAGTAATGCAAGCTCTATGGGCAAATCACGATGCTCAAACTCTTGAACAATTAAATACAAAAATGGCCGAGCACGTTGAGATATTTGCTCTAAGTGCTTAGGGTTATCGATATACCATTGGCGATAACGGTTAACTAAGTGCTGGTCAGGTATGGGCATATCCATAGAAAAGCGGATCCGTTCCCATACATCACCAGACTCTTTGTATTCACGGCGTACTATCGATTTAGGGATCTTGTATTGCGTTGCATTTTGAGCGTTTTTTGCGGGTTTATGTGCTTTTACATCGTTTACTGCTGTAGTTTGACAACCACTTAACAGCATAAATCCCGTTGTTAAAAGGAAGAGTGATGTTTTCAATTATGGGTATTCCTAAACATTGACGCTGGTTGATTGAGTAATGCGTCTAACGCAAAATAGGATTAGTATAATTGAGAATTGTAGGCCTTACTATTAAATTCAATTGCTTGATATTTATGCTCAACGTTGTTAATTACTATCGTGTTAAATGAGCTTATCAGCGGTTTGACTATCAAATTCTGATAAGGTTTTTCTAGCAAGATATCGAAAAGGTAATGCTTTAACCGCTTCTTCAAATGGCATCACAGCAAAAGCCCAAAATAGTGAAGCATCAAAGTACAGTATTAACAATGCACATAGCGGAATAGAAATTAACCATTGCCCGGTAAAATTGATTTTAAACACTGCGGTCGTTTTGCCTAATGCACGCAATATATGACCATGTACTGTGTTATAGCCGCGGATAAACGGCAATAATATATAAAGCGGAGCAATGGCGGAGAGAGCTAAATAGGTTTCAGGGTCTAATCCTGGATAAATATCTGCAATAACAAAACTTAATCCCCAGAATAGCCCACAAGAACATACAGATAACACCACTGCCATAATAATACTTATATCAACATCTTGAGTTAAGTTGTCGAGCTTTTTAGAACCAATCGCCTGGCTAATCGTGATGGCAGAGGCATGCGCCCATGAGGTAATAAATTGTGTACCTCCTCGTATCCAGGGCATTAATAGTGTAATGGCGGCATAGGCATTAATAGACAGCTGCGAATACAATAATTGGTAGACTGTCGCACCAATTGACAACATAGTCACGTTAGCAGCGACTGGAAATATTTCAACGAAATGCAATTTAATATTATTTATGAACAATGCCATTTTACTGTTAAAAGAAAGGTCCAAACCTTGTTTATACTTTAAACATACAGTTAAAAAGACCATTCTTAAGCTAATCGCAATCACACTGCCTATCGCTGCACCAACGACCCCAAGCCCATGCCAATCAAAAACACCATAAATTAATATATAAGATGCGCAAGCATTAATAGGCAATTCAATTAAATAACTTTTAAAGGGTATTTTGCTTTGACCGAGTGCATTAAACATGGCCGTTATCACCTGAGTGATTGCAGTAAATAACACTAAATACTTTGCAACATTAAGATAGGCCGCTATTTCATTATACAGGTTAGCATTATCAGTAAGCCATTGAATAATATCGCCATCTAAAACTGTTAACATCACCCAAAAAAACACAGCAACAAGCATATTGATTAACATGCCAGACCAAAAACTGTTTGCTAATTTTTGGCTATTGCCTGAGCCCACCGCCCGGCTCATAACCAGTTGGGTTCCATTAGCCAGTGCCATCTGAATACCCAAAATAAATGCCACTATGGTTGTGGCTATCCCCATTGCCGCTAATGACACCTCCCCTAACGGGCTAACTAACAGCGTATCAATCATTAACATCGACTGCATTAACAAGGCATTTAATGCCAAAGGCCAACCTAGGGAAATATTGCGTTTAATATAAGCGTTCGATGTTAAAGGTAAAAACACAGTATTTCCTTACACAATAATGACAATAAACACAGTGAGTGAATCACGTCAGTAGGGCCTATTGAAGTCAAGGCGACTTCGGTTCGGTCATTAAAAGACAGGCATTAATGTCAATGCAATTTAGGTTTATCTATTTCCTTACAGCCTTGTAGATTACACATTAAGTAATACAAATGCATCTGATAATATAGTAAAAAACAGTCATGGTAATGTGCTTTTTTGCTCAAAAAGCACAAGGTGGCACACAAGAAAGAAAACAGAAAACTGATTTTAAACGCCAAAGATAGACGGATCAAAAATCAAACAACAACGACTTAAAAAATATAATCCATTAATAAGATAGAAGAAAATACAAACAACACCATCAAACACGACTCATTTTTAAATCGATACATTTAACATAGCCATGTTAAGTCGACAGTAAAATATTACGCATTTATATCGTTGGTCTTTAGGTGTATAGTTGTCATTAAATAGTATTTATAATAAATAGAGATGATTATGATCGGTGATTTTGATTCGATTGCGGGCTCAAAGAGAAGTTTACATGTACAAGTCGCTCGTGAAATTGCGAGAAAGATATTGTCTGGCGAACTTGCTCAAAATTCGGTTATTCCGAGTGAAATCGATCTCTGCGATCAATTTGGTGTCAGTCGCACGGCACTTAGAGAAGCCGTTAAATTGCTCACATCAAAAGGCATGCTTAAATCAAAACCGAAAGTTGGTACTAAAGTGGTTGAGCGAGCCTACTGGAACTTTTTAGACTCGCAACTCATTGAATGGATGGACGGTATTTCTGATAATGACGAATTTTGTTGTCAATTTCTTGGATTACGTATTGCAATAGAACCTGAAGCCTGTGCCCTTGCCGCTCGCCATGCCACCGTAGAGCAACGAATGCAGCTGTCGGAAATCTTTGAAAAAATGTGCGACATTGCCAAAGCTGATGTATTTGATCAAGCAAAGTGGACCTCGGTTGACACCCAGTTTCATAGCTTAATTTTTAATGCCACCGGCAATGTATTTTACCTGCCCTTTGGTAACATCTTAACCACCATGTTTGCTAACTTTATCCATCACACGTCTGAAGATGGCAGCACATGTATTGAAGAACATCGTAAAATTTACAGCGCTATCATGTCTGGAAACAGCGAAAAAGCTCGCGCAGCATCGGCAGCTCACTTACTTACTGTTAAAGATAAATACCCAGCTTAATCATAAAAGTTATAGTCGTGTGTTTTATTAGGACAACAACAGCCTTTAATTGACTAAGTATGACAATGTTGTCGGTATTTTATTAATAGAAACATGTGTTAATACCAAAAATGTTTGCCTTCACGCATGACAACTGTGTGTTCATAATTTGTGTTATACCAATCAGGATAAAATACGTATTCAGAGATTGCGTAGCAAAAATCGCTTAGAATAACGCATAAATTGCAGCGAGCGAGTTGTTCTACCTTCAACATGGCTAACGACGTTATAAGAGATGTTAACCAGTAAGAATGATCACATTATTGTGCTGATTGTTATTAAGTACCAGAGGTTTTATGTTATGCCGCAATCTTTACTGCCTAATATATTGTCATTTATTAACCAGATAGACCCTTTTGATAAAATCGATAAAACAGAGTTAAGGGAGCTTTGCGGTCACGTTAAGATCTGCTACTTAGGCAAAGGCGAAAAAATTAACCTGGCAGAAAAAGATAAAGAGAAGTCGCTTTATATTGTTCGTACAGGTTCAATGGAGCAACGAAAAACCAATGGTGTGCTGCGCGCAAGGCTTGGTGCGGAAGATCTGTTTGGATTTACGTTTTTAGATTCTAACGTCAATGAAGACGAAGGGTATTACGCCACCGCAATTGAAAATACGCTGCTTTATTTAATTCCACACTCCGCACTGCAAACCTTATTTACACAATCACCTCATATTGCTGAGCATTTTGCCTCACAAGCACAAGTAAGGTTAAAGTCTGCTTTAGATGTTGTCTGGTCAAACAAAGAAAAAGGCTTATTTTTACGCCGTGTGGGTGATATTGCCACCGGCCGTATTGCTATTGTTACTGCTGACATGAGCATTAAACAAGTCGCTCATGAAATGCGTAATGTACTAAGAACATCTTGTGCTGTGATTTATAAAGACAATCACATCGTTGGCTTAATTACCGACCGCGATATGACCAAAAGAGTCATCGCAGATGGCGTTTCAGTGGAACGTCCCATCGAAGATGTGATGACCCTCTCGCCACACATTATTAAACCAGACGATCTTGTTTTGCATGCCGCGTCCTTAATGATGCAAAATAATATTCGTAACTTACCTGTGGTTAAAGACAATAAAGTCATTGGTTTATTAACCACGACACACCTGGTGCAAAATCACCGCATGCAAGCCATATTCTTGATTGATAAAATAAAATATGCAGGCAGCACCTCGGTTTTAGCCAGTTTTACCCCTGAACGACAAGCTATATTTGAAGCGTTAGTCGAAGGCAAAGTTGCACCAGAAACCATTGGCAAAGTAATGACCATGATTATGGACGCCTATACTCGGCGATTGATACATATCGCCATTGATAAGTTAGGCCCACCGCCCTGTGATTTTGCATGGATAGTGGCAGGCTCTCATGCGCGAAATGAAGTGCACATGTTATCCGACCAAGACTGTGCTATCGTGCTGGCCGATGATGCCACAGACAACGATAAAATCTACTTTAAACATTTAGCTAACCTGGTTACTCATGGATTAGCCAGCTGCCACTACCCTCTTTGCTCGGGCAATTATATGGGGTCCACGTCAAAGTGGTGCCAACCTGTGTCAATTTGGAAAGCCTATTATAAAAAATGGGTAGCAAACCCAGAATACGAATGCTTACTCAACATTAGTGTTTTTCTTGAAATTCGTACCATATATGGCAATGCAGAGTTTGAAACTGAACTGAGAAATGCACTGCACAGCAACATTAATAATAACCGCGAATTTTTAAGTAGCTTAGTCAAAGACGCCGTAAACACTAATCCCCCTTTAGGGATTTTTAACAAACTGGTACTTGAAAAAACCGGTGAAAACAAAAAAACTCTCGATGTAAAAAAATACGCGATTAACTTAATTATTGATCTTGCCCGTATCTATGGCCTCGCAGTTGAGTGTGATTTATCTGCCACCGATGAGCGTTTTAAAACCGCTAATGAAAAAGGCATACTCAGTGATGACTCATATAAAAATATTATTGGCGCGTATAAATTTATTTTATCGTTTAGGTTTAATCACCAATTAGTGGCTTTAAAACAAGGTGAAGAACCCAATAACAACATTAACCCCGACCATTTTGGTAGCTTTGAGCGTAAACATCTAAAAGATGCGTTTAGAATTATTGCTGACTTGCAAGAGGCGGCAAAAGTCAGGTTTGGGAGCCGTTAATGACATCATTTATTCATTACTTTCATCCCTTAATGCGCATAATGCGTGAACGTCAGCAATTTTTACTCAGTAATAAACTGCCTGACTTTATTCAAGATAACTTACTTGAAACCGTACCCACTCTATATGACACCGCAGAGTCATTTAACTATCTGGTGTTAGACTTTGAAACCACGGGATTAGACGTTGATAATGATTTAATTTTATCGATTGGCTGGGTTGAAATTATTGACTCACAAATTGATCTGGCATCGTGCAAACATCTTTACATTAACTCAAAATTACAAATCAACCCTGTAACAGCGGTAATTAACCATATTACCCCACAAATGCTAAACGAAGGAGATGCTATCCATGATGCAATTAAGGCATTATTTAGTGCATCAAAAAATAAAATTCTTGTAGCACATGGCTGCTTGGTAGAAGCACAATTTTTGCAAAAATACATGTTACGCAATTTTGGCTTATCAAGGTTACCTTTGCTCTGGTTAGACACGCTAAGTATCGAAAAACATATGGCAATGTCAGTCAATAACCCAGACATCGATTTAACACTAGCTGCAACCAGAGAGCGTTATAATTTACCCCAATACAATAGCCACAATGCCTTAGCTGATGCGGTATCGACTGCTGAGTTGTTTTTAGCCCAGCAAAAAAAATTACAACCGCAAAATAAAATGCGCTTTGCACAGCTGTACAAAATGAGTCAGTAAACTGATATAGCACACAATACTTAGGTGAAATAATAGCGATTAATAGCGACAGTGTGTATTGCAGTAACTCATTGATTATTTTGCAATGTATGTCAAACCAACAAAAAATTTACACCCGATAAAAATTAAAAATCAATAATGGTTTACACCTTTGGTATCGAGTAAGTACCAACAGCGTGAGCAATAGGTTCTAACTTACCTTCAGAATATAAAGTCACTTCGCCCACAACCAGTGTAGTCCCTAATTTTAGTAAATTGCATTTTGCAATAACATCCACCTCACTCGATGGCTTATTAAGAAAATTGATAGTTAAATTAGTGGTGACTGCAGACACCAATAAGCCTAGTTCGCCAAAAATAGTGGCATAAAGAGAAGCATCAATCAGTGCCATCATAAAAGGACCCGATACCGTGCCACCTGGCCTTAGATCTCGCTCAGTGACAGAGCGTCGAATAGTAGACTGTCGCGGTGAGATGCTCTCAATAACGATATTTGAATGAGCAAACTCTGTATCAAAAAAGTGCTGGATCTGTTCTATTGTCGCCATTCTACTGCTCTCGTTTTATTTTTATATATAAAATCTTACACATATTTAAAGTCAGTTGTCACGCTAACAAAAAAAGGTTGAACATCATATTCAACCTTTTTATACACTCACAGAACGTTTGGCTTTAGATTATCGCAAAAGCGCCCTGCCATTGATAAGTTTGACCATTAAACTCAACAGTATGATGAGCCTCTAACGCATCGCCACTGAGATTTGAAATCGCAACCGTATAGAAATGACCATTAGTGGTGCTAAAACTAACCACAGTGGCAATTTCATTGTGACCAACCACATCTACCTTGTTAACCAGGCCTCGCGCGCCAACAGAGGCTTCGATCGACTCATTAAAATAGCCATGTGTTTCTAACACTGAGGCAAATACATGGTTTTGCCCAGATTGGCGTAAAATAAATGCAGGTTCGCTGCGAAGATTAAAGTCTGGGTCATTCGCGCCGGTACGTGCAAAGATCACTTTGCTGTCTGGTGCCGCACTCGACACTAAACTGTAATAGCTATTGCCGTGCAGCCAGCTGAGTAAGCTGCTACCGCTGACATTACCTGAGCCAACATTCCATAAATGTTGGTAACCGTTGTCGGCGCCCAATGGCGTTAACCTTGACTCGGTTTGATAATCAAAGTCAGTGCGGATTATTTGCCCAGAATAATGCACAGGTAAATCGTATTGATGTGGTCTATCTGCCACAATCCGATACACATCGATAATCAATGGTTTTTCAAATTCAGCAATATCGGCAACAATGACAGTTCGTTGCATTTGTGTGCCATCGTAATAATCTGCAATACGGCCGCTCATCCCTTGTAAACTTGAGTCATCAGCCTTAAAAAAGTGTTTTTGGCCAAACTTAGATTCAGCAAGGGCGGTATCAAAATTGTTTTGCGTTTTTTGGTCAACAGTCACCGTATTGTGAGCGACGGTTTGCTTACAATAAGACTTGTTTTCAGGAATGTAACGCCCACCAAATTTAGGCTCAACGTTTACCCAACGGCCAAACCCATAGTCGTGTAATACTTCTTGGCCACGGTTAAACACACTTAAATGCAAACCATCGTAATGGCCGTGGTCAAGCGCAGAATGATATTGATGATCGCTACCGTGTTGGCCAAACCAGATAAGTGCCATGGTATCGTCATTTTTAGCATCGCGATGACGTAAAATACCTACGCCGCCCTTTTCACCTTCTGGCCCGTCTGTTACAAACAAGCTGCCCCAGCTAAAAGGTTTAATGTTATCGGTGTCTTTAACCGCGTTAGATAAAGTTAACCCAGAAATATGTACCCACACATCTTGCTGATGATTAGCCATACTCAGTAAGGTGTCATTTTGCTCATAACGGTGATAACACACGCTGGTGGCCATGATCACACCTTCATCATTAATGCTGATGGTTTTAGATGAATCATTTAGTGCTGGTAAGGTGCCGTCAGGAAACGCCGTCGACATTACCGCATAAGAGGTGGTTTTAATCACTGAGTTGTTAAATTGGTAAATGCCGATATCTGGTTGACGACGCTCAATGGCTTCGGCAAACAAGTAAATAGGCCGTAGCGAAAAGCGGTGATAATAAGGCCCTTCCATGTAATAGCCGTCTGGCGAGAACAATTGATCTAACTGCGCTAAAAATCCGCCACTGATTTTATCTAACTTAAGGCCAAACAGTGCTTTGTCCACTGATGCTTGATCGTTTATCGCATAACCACAAATACCTACGGCAGCCACTGCCCACAAGCCATGATTATGAATAATATCAAAATCATGCGCATAGGTAACAACAAACATATCAATCATTTGTTTAAGTAAGTTGTCTTCAATATGACGTTTTTGAGATTCATCTAAGGTGTGATAAATACAGCTATACGCGCACGATGCATAGAGCATCCACATGTTTTCATTGAGTGTTTGGTGAAAGAGCTTACCCGGTGGATTACTGTCACGGCTGACATTGCTTTCAAGTGTTGGGTACACAGTGGCGTAGGCGGTTAACATATTCACAATGTAATTGCGGTATTTATCTTCTTGAGTAATTAAAAATAACCGGCCAGCTAAATCCATGTGAATGTAATTTTGCTTATGGCGGTTATGCTCGTAACCGCCACCTTCACCGTGTCCTGGCACTTCAATGCCTACCGTAGCCATATAGTTGTCTGTTTGGGCAATGTCACGCGATAGGGCTTTGCCCAAAAGGGTGTCGGTATTGAGCGACTGTCTGAGCTGCGCTGCTTCTTCAAAATTGAGTAATAAAGGTTGGTAACTCATGTTATTTCTCCTGCTTAATGGCAGTAATGTCGACAGCGTAAGGGCCAGTCCATTGATAGTTTATCTGATTAAAAGTCACACTGTGTTGACTTGTTGCTGTGGTTAATTGATTACAAACCATAAGAATAATAAGCGAGTTACTGGTGAATATTTGCACCACCGAACCGACATCATTGTGACCTAAGACTTTGATGGACGACACTTTACCGCGAGCGTTTACCGACTGCTCAAACTCTTCATTAAAATATCCGTGAGTTTCAAGCACTGATGCTAACAAGGTTGTTTTACCTGCAGTGCGATAAATAAAAGCAGGTTCGCTACGTAAATTGAAACTTGGGTCATTAGCGCCTGTGCGCGTAAAAAACACTTCACTTGAGTCATTACTGCTGGTGCCAAGCCATGTGTAATAGGTGTTGTTTTGTAACCAACTGACTAAAGCGGTCTCACTCGGTTTACCGCTGGCGATATTCCACAAATGTTGGTAGCCATTGTCAGCACCTAACGTAGACACTTCTTGATGGCTTTGATAATCAAAGCTGGTGCGAATAATTTGCCCGGCATATTGATGAGAATAGTCGTATTGATGCTCACTCTCGCCCGCTAAACGATATAAATCGATTAACAGAGGCGATTCAAGCTCATCTAGCGCCAACATAAACACGCTACGCTGCATCGATAAACCATCATAATGTTGGTTCGCAAAAGCACTCATGCCGCTAATCACATCGCTGTCGACACTAAAAAAGTGCGGTATGCCGTGTACACTGTCTGCTCGGGCGACGTCAAAGTTGTTTTGGCACTTTTCATCAACGGTAACAGCATTATGTGCAATCGTTTGCCGTGCATAAGATTTGTTTTCGTCAAGATAACGGCCGCCAAATTTAGGCTCAACATTAACCCAACGGGCAAAACCATATTCACGTAGTACTTCCTGGCCACGGTTAAAGAAACTGATCCCTAAGGTGTCAAAATTACCGTGCCCCATACCATGCTGGCCGTAATTCATCACCAGTTGCGACACATCACCGTTTTTATCCTGCATGCGGATAAAACCTTGTGCGCCATGGGTACCATCAGGGCCTTCGTTTAACTCTACACTTGGCCAAAATGGCATGCCAACACTGGCCTTTTGCTCTGCTTGTTCAAGTGCACGCGACAACACTAATCCACATGGATGCATCCAAACTCTGTCTTGAATTTTAGCCATGCCTAATAAGTTATCGTCAACACCATAATGTTTGCTATACACACTCACAGCAACTTGTACGCCCATGTCAGTAATCGACATAGTACGTGACGCATCATTTAATGCTGGGAATTCGCCATTAGGATAGGCAGTCGACAATAAGGCTTCAACTGTATTACCAATCACTTTGTCTTTGTAGTTGTATATATCCACTTCAGGCATATGGCGATGTAACACTTCAGCAAATAAACAGGTTGGACGGATGGCGTAGCGATGATAATAAGGCCCTTCCATGTAGTAACCAGATGGTGCAAACAATTGCGAAATTTGCGCAAGAAAACCACCGCTGTCATTACGCTCTATGCCGTAAACCGCCATATCTAAATATTCTCGCTTACCGATTGCTAAGCCACAAATGCCTACCGCAGCGACGGCCCAAATACCGTGATTATGGATACGGTCAAAGTCATGGGCATATTTAACCGTAAACATCTCTAACATAGGTTCAAATATTTGGCTTTCTATGCGGTTACGTTGCGCTGGGGTCATCACTTGTGACACGCAAGAATAGGCAAGGCTTGTGAATAATAACCAGCAATGTTCGTTTAATATTTGGTGAAATAAACGCCCTGTTGGGTTCGTGTTTTTTTGCACATGAAAATCAAATGTTAAATACTTATCTGCATACTCGTCTAATAGCGCAATAACAAAGTCTGCATACTGTTGCTGCTCAGTGATTAAAAACAACCGACCGGCTAAATTCATATAGGTGTAGTTTTGCTTGTGTCGGTTATGTTCATAACCACCCGCCTCACCGTGCCCAGGCACATCGATAGGCAAAGCCATAAAATTTTGCAGTTCATTGATATGGGCAGCTATTGTTTTCCCCATCAAACTTGTGCGTCCAAACTCTTTACGTAAATCGGCTATTTCTGCCTGCGTAAGTAAGATGGGCGTTGTTATGGTCATAGTATTTACCTTTTGGCTAATAACTTATCTTCATCGCATCTAAATTTGTATGACAATATTGTCATACAAATTAGCTTTTTTACAATGATTTTTATCAAATACACCTAAAATATACGCTTTTATTTCAATTTATCTAAACTTATTCAAAAATATTTTAAATAATAAGCACCTGTATTTAAATGGTTTTATTTCTATATTACCGATTTACACACCATTGGTAAGAACTAATTGTATTACAATATGTATTTAATGTTTATTATTTGTATAATGAAGGCAACATATAATGCAGTTGGAGAACGAACATGAATCCTTTTTTTATCGCTGATGATCACCCCTGGGAAAATTTAGGTGATGGTATAAAACGTAAAATCGTTGGATACACTGACGAATTAATGGCTGTGCATTTAAATTTTGATAAAGGCGCCATCGGTTATGTGCATGCACACGAGATCCACGATCAAATAGGTTATGTCATTCGTGGCAGCTTTGAAGCTGAAGTCGATGGCAAAAAGCAAGTGCTTAAAGCCGGCGATGCCTATATTGCTCGCAAACACCTTATGCACGGAGCTGTCGCCCTAGAGCATGACAGTGTGTTGCTTGACATGTTCTCTCCTGCCCGCGAAGACTTTTTAAAGTAATCGATACTCATTATAAGGTAACAGCATGAAACCATTGAAAATTGCAATTATTGGCGAATGTATGGTTGAGCTTCAAAAGAAATTGAGCGGCTTAAAGCAAGCTTTTGGTGGCGACACACTCAACACAGCATTGTACCTTGCTCGTTTAACTCAAGCTCAGTCAATTACCACCAGCTATGTAACGGCTCTCGGTTATGACTCATTCAGTGAGCAAATGTTAGCCGCCTGGCAGGCTGAAGGCATTGACACCAGTTTAGTATTGCAACTAGCTCATAAAAACCCTGGTTTGTACTACATTGAAACCGATGACACTGGTGAGCGCAGTTTTCATTATTGGCGTAATGATTCAGCGGCAAAATACCTGTTTGATCAGCCAGAATCTGAACATCTTACAGAGCAATTGCTCAGTTACGATTATCTGTTAATTACTGGTATTACCCTGGCAATATTAACTGAGTCAGGCAGAAGCACATTATTTTCGTTACTCAGTGAATTTAAGCGCCGTGGCGGTAAAGTGATTTTTGATAATAATTACCGCCCCAAATTGTGGTCAAACCCACAGCAAACAATGGATGAATACGCTAAAGCATTAGCCTTAACAGATATTGCCATACTCACCTTTGATGACGAAATACAATTGTACGGTGATACAGAGGTTACACAATGCATTAGCCGTACACAAACAGCAGGCGTAACAGAACTCATCATTAAAAGAGGCGCTGAGGATTGTATAGTCATTGAAAATAATCAAACCAGTTATGTAGCAGCAACCCCTGTAAGCAACATTATTGACACCACAGCAGCTGGCGACTCATTTAATGCTGGCTTTTTAGCTAAACGCCTCAGTCAAGGCAGCGCAGTACAAGCCGCATTAGCAGGACACATTATGGCCAGTACCGTGATCCAATATCCCGGAGCCATTATTCCCATGGTTGCCATGCCAGAAATCCAATTATAAATAGCCTCGAGAATACCATGATTTTGATGAACGATTTATTAGCTAAACATAAACTCATCCCTGTTATTGCCATTAATAAGACCTCAGATGCGGTCCCGCTAGCAAAAACACTGATTGATAACGGCATGCCAAGCGCTGAAGTCACCTTTAGAACAGACTGCGCAGCCGATGCCATTAAAGCTATGCGAGACGCATTTCCTTTAATGTTTATTGGTGCGGGGACCATTTTAACCACAGAGCAAGCCGATCAGGCGATAGATGCTGGAGTCGACTTTATTGTTAGCCCAGGGTTTAATCCACGTGTGGTGCAACACTGTCTTGATAAAGGCATGCCAATTGTGCCCGGCGTCAACAACCCAAGCCTGGTTGAACAAGCCATGGAAATGGGGCTCAGAACACTTAAGTTTTTCCCTGCTGAGCCCTCTGGTGGCGTTAACATGCTTAAGGCTTTAACTGCCGTTTATCCGGTAACGTTTATGCCAACGGGTGGGGTGAATTTAGACAATATTGATTCGTATCTTGATATCCCTGCTGTGCTTGCTTGTGGCGGCACCTGGATGGTTCCCACTAACCTGATTGACTCAGGACAATGGGATGAAATTGGCCGTTTAGTGCGCGTTGCTGTATCACATATTCATAATTCGTAACTGTTCACCAGCCCCTTATTGACACGATCAATTGATGATCGATAAGGTTTTGTCATATTGCTATTGAACGATCGATTTACGGTGCCAAAATGGCAACATGAAAAAGAAAAAACAATTTGCAGCAGAACCGCCAACAGTTGCTGAGCTAGGTGTAAACAAAGCCGATCTGCTCATTCAAGAGTTGTGGGGGAAATTACGTGAATATGAAGACCGTTTAACGATGAGCTCTCGTAATTCATCCAAGTCGCCTTCATCTGACTCCCCTGCGGATAAGGCCGAGCGAAAAAAGCTCAAACGCCTCGTAGCGGAAATCAGGTTGGCGCTCAACCTGGACATACGGGGCACAAAAGACCGCTAGCGTCACTCGGTGAAACCGATAAGCAAATCGCTTGCTTGCCGGATGCATGTTGCCCAGATTGCGGTGGAGAAGTGACACCCAATCCGTCTCCAAGCTATCGCCATCAAGTGTTTGAACTGCCTAAACCTAAACTCGATATCACTGAATATCAGTTATTTCATGGCCGTTGCCAGCAATGCAACAACGTGAGCAAAGGCGTTTTACCCAAAGGGGCACCTGATGGTCAGATGGGGCCAAGGTTGCTCAGCTACGTATCGGTGCTAAGTGGGCTATATCATCTGAGTGTACGTAAAATACAACGTTTGCTACAAGACCAATACGGCACTCACTTCTCTACAGGGCTGATTTCAGAGGCGCAAGGGCGAGTGAGTAGCATGCTGACTCCAATACATCAGGCACTGCATCAACATATAAAGCAAGCACCATTAGTTCACGTTGATGAGACAACCCATAACCGTAATGGTGAAGAACATACCCGTTGGATCTGGCTTGTGTCGTCTAAAGATGCGGTGTTTCAACAGGTGAAATACTTTCGTAATAAGGATGCCGCTAAATCTGTGCTCGGCGAGCAAACTCAAGCCGTTGTTGTCAGTGACCAATGTCCAAGCTATCACTGGATAGAGCCAGAGCGTCACCAGTTTTGCCTTGCTCATATAGAGCGAAACTTACAACAAATGGCAGATTACTCAGGCAAAGGCCTCACCGAGCATATCGGTAATCGACTCGTTTTACTTTTCAAATCCGTTTTTCGTACTCAGCATAAATATGAAGCGGGCACACTTGACGAAGTCAATTGGCGTCGGCGAATGCATCGCTTGCGGCGCAGTATCATTGACTGGCTTGAACGCGGCACGAAAGTGCCTGCCTCACGCTATGCAGGTCGTTGCCGCTACATCCTCAAATATGAAGTGGGTTTATGGGTATTTCTCAATCATCCAGATACGCCGTTAACCAATAACGAGGCTGAGCGCTGTCTGCGTGGCAGTGTGATTATGCGGAAAATCTGTTACGGCACCAGCTCGGATAGAGGTGAGAAATTCCGCTCTCGGGTTTTATCGGTGGTTGAAACGTGCAAGAAACGCAAACTATCGCCAATCACAGTGATCAGCCAAATCATTACTGCCGTAATTGGCAAGAATGAGTACCCAGATGTTTTTGGGTTAATGTCGACCTAGTCAATCCCCCTCTGGTGAACGGTTACCATAATTCAAAATAAATACTATTTGACCATACAGGCTATGGTCTTTTTTTCGCGGTTAACATTGTTAACACAAAAATGAGCTTTTTATTTATCGAGGCTAAATCATGACTATTGATATGCTTGTCGTACTTGCCTATTTTTTCTTCTTAATTGCCATTGGGTGGATGTTTAGAAAATTCACTACATCTACCAGTGATTACTTTAGAGGTGGCGGCAAAATGTTGTGGTGGATGGTTGGGGCCACCGCATTCATGACTCAGTTTAGCGCATGGACCTTTACCGGTGCTGCGGGTCGGGCTTTTTCTGACGGGTTTGTCGTTGTTGTGTTGTTTTTAGCCAATGCCTTTGGCTATTTAATGAATTACCTCTACTTCGCACCTAGGTTTAGACAACTTAGAGTCGTCACCGCGATTGAAGCGATCCGCCAACGTTTTGGTAAAACATCAGAGCAGTTTTTTACCTGGGCGGGCATGCCTGACTCATTAATTTCCGCAGGTATATGGCTTAATGGTTTAGCGATTTTTGTATCGGCTGTGTTTGATATCCCAATGGAAACCACCATCATAGTGACCGGTGCAGTACTGGTTATTATGTCAGTCACGGGTGGGTCTTGGGCGGTTGTCGCCTCTGATTTCATGCAAATGATTGTCATTATGGCCGTGACCATTACCTGTGCAATAGCAGCTTATTTTTATGGTGGTGGGATCGGCAATATCATCGACAAATTCCACGGTAACTTTGTGTTGGGCAATGACTTAAATTACGTCAGCATATTTGTACTCTGGGTAGTGTTTATCTTTGTTAAGCAATTTGGCGTGATGAACAACAGCATTAATGCATATCGTTATTTATGTGCCAAAGACAGTGAAAATGCCAAAAAGGCCGCTGCCCTCGCCTGCATATTAATGGTTGTTGGCCCATTAATTTGGTTTTTACCGCCTTGGTATGTAAGCGCATTTATGCCTGAATTTGCCTTGCAATATGCTTCAATGGGCGACAAAGCGGGCGATGCAGCCTATTTAGCCTTTGTACAAGAAGTGATGCCTGCCGGTATGGTCGGCTTGTTAATGTCGGCCATGTTTGCCGCCACCATGTCGTCAATGGACTCAGGCTTAAACCGTAATGCAGGCATCTTTGTCTGTAACTTCTATTCACCGATATTACGTGAGCATGCCTCGCAAAAAGAGTTAGTCACCGTGAGTAAAATCACCACTGTCATCATGGGCGTTATCATGATTTTGATTGGCTTGTTTATCAACTCTCTTAGTCACTTAAGCTTGTTCGATATTGTATTAAACGTTGGAGCATTAATCGGCTTCCCGATGTTAATTCCGGTATTACTTGGCATGTGGATCCGTAACACACCAGACTGGTCTGGTTGGACAACCTTAATTGTGGGTGGTTTTGTGTCTTACGTCTTTGGTATTGCGCTAACAGCTGGACAATTTGAAGCTATATTAGGTTTAGAAACGCCACTTACCGATCGTGAATGGTCTGACTTAAAGATTGGCCTAAGCTTAGCGGCGCACGTTATTTTTACTGGTGGTTTCTTCTTTACGACCATGCTGTTTTATAAAGGCTTAACCCCTGAACGAGAAAAAGAAGTCGACCAACTGTTTATTAACTGGAACACCCCTGTTATTGCAGACAGTGAAGATCAGCAAACCCTAGACACTAAACAGCGTTCAATGCTCGGTAACCTCATTACCGTTGCAGGTTTTGGTGTGTTGATTATGGCGTTAATCCCTAATGAACCTACAGGTCGATTAATGTTCTTACTTTGTGGTTCGATTGTGTTAATTGTTGGTGTATTACTGGTTTATGCTGCACGTTCTGGCAATGGAAGCGTTAAAAAAGCTGTGGTACAAAACGCGTAGATGACATCGGCATTGCATCATATAAAAAGGCCTTATAGAAATATAAGGCCTTTTTACCTCAAACTGACTAAAAAATTCAAACCGTGATAGCAAGCAATTGAGCCTGCAGCAATTCAACTTAATTTAAGGTTATTGATTTATAATCAATAATTCATCTTGTTGTTAGACTGTCTATACGAATTAAAACGCAACAGATATAAATTTACTAACAATTCGTTGATTGACAATTTTTGCCAGTTTTAGATGATATAACCGCAAACAACAAATAAATCATAAAAATGAGAATATAAAAAGGAAATAAGCTCACAATGAATAAATCCTTAATTTCTATCGCATTAACAGCTGTAATGCTAACGGCTTGTAGTGATAATGACACACAAAAAACCACCGAAGCCACACCTGCAGTACAACCAGCCCCAGTGGCTAAGGCTGAACTTGGTACTTTTGGCATTGACTTATCTGCGCGTAATGAAGCCGTTAAACCCGGTGATGATTTCTTTATGTATACCAGCGGTACCTGGTATGACAATTTTGAAATGCCAGCAGATAAAACCCGTTACGGTGCATTTGCTGTATTAGCTGAGCGCAGTGAAGATCAAGTAAAAGCCATTATTGATGATATCGCCAGTCGTGAAAATCTAACCGCAGATGAACAACTTATTGCTGATTTTTATCACGCATACATGGACACAGACACCATTAATAAACGTGGTATTAGCCCAATCCAGCCCGTATTAGATGACATCAACGCGGTTAACAGCACAGACGATTTAACCAAAATTTTTGGTCAAGGCTGGTTAACAGGTGCAGCGTCACCAATTGGTGGCGGCATGTGGTTTAACAGACTGGATCCAGACCAATACGAGCTGACCATTGGTGCGGGTGGCCTAGGTTTACCTGACCGTTCATATTACCTAGAAGACGATGAGCGTTTTATTACCATTAGAGCGGCCTATCTTGAACACATTGCTACTATGTTGGCCTATGCTGGCATAAAAGACGGCAAACAACGCGCCGAAGCGATTTTAGCCTTAGAAACCCAAATTGCAGAAGGCCAATGGCCTAGAGAAAAACGCCGCGACCGTGATTTAACCCTGAATCAATTAAATCGTAGTGAGCTAGCTACCACATATCCTGGCTTTAATTGGGATCTGTTCTTTGAACAAATGGGCTATCAAGTTCCACAACTTAACATTGCTCAACCAGACCCAGTCAATGCAATGATTAAATTGGTCAATAATAGCCCTATCAATGTATGGAAAGACTATTTAATCTTCCACACTATCACCAACAATGCTGAACTATTATCTGACGATATTTTTAACAGTAACTTTGCCTTTTTTGGAAAAACCCTAAATGGCCAAGAAGAACCTCGCCCACGTTGGAAACGCGCAGTTGAGCAGATGTCAGGCACGCAATCTTTAGGCTTTGCCATTGGTAAAGTGTACGTTGCCCGTTACTTCCCTGAATCGTCTAAGCAACAAATGGCAGAGCTGGTCGAAAACCTACGCACCGCGCTTGGTCAACGTATTGATGGTTTAGATTGGATGGGCAAAGAAACTAAGGTTAACGCACACGCAAAATTAGCTGCGTTTACCCCTAAGATTGGTTATCCCGATGTCTGGCAAGAATACGATGGTCTAACCCTAACCAAAGACAATTTAGTCAGTAATATTCGTTCATTACGTGAGTTTTTCCAGGCTGATAGTGTGGCTAACGAGCTGAAAAAAACCGACCGTAACCGTTGGGGTATGACACCGCAATTTGTGAATGCATATTACAACAGTTCATTTAATGAAATCGTGTTTCCTGCTGCTATTTTACAACCACCGTTTTTTGACCCCAATGCCGATCCAGCAGTGAACTACGGCAGCATTGGTGCGGTTATTGGCCATGAAATGGGCCACGGATTTGATGATCAGGGCTCAAAATCAGATGCCCACGGTATTCAGCGTAACTGGTGGACAGATGAAGACCGTGCAGCATTTGAAGCAAAAGCAGACATGCTGGCGCAACAATACAGCTTGTATGAGCCAATCTCTGGCAACTTTGTAAATGGGCGTAATAGTTTAGGCGAAAACATTGGTGACGTAGGCGGACTATCAATGGCCTACCATGCATATAAATTGAGCCTTAATGGTAAAGAAGCCCCCATCATCGATGGCACCACGGGTGACCAACGTTTCTTTATGGCTTGGGCACAAGTCTGGAAAGAAAAACGCACTGAGCAAAGCATGTTAAGCCAACTGCGTGCTGGGACTCATGCTCCTGGTCGTTACCGTGCACTTGCGCCACGTAACCACGATGCATGGTACAAAGCGTTTGATGTTAAACCGGGTGACAAGCTGTATTTACCTGAAGATCAACGCGTACGTATTTGGTAATTAAATATCGACTTAGATATTTGCGTTATCAATCAAAAAAGCCAATCAGATAATGATTGGCTTTTTTACATTCGTAGTTATATTAGCACTGTGATGCTGTCAGCCATTAAATGCCAACCTCATCAATATCATTGGTATAATCTCGCGGATATCCACAATAGCGAAATGTTATCTTATCGATAATGAGAAGATTTCGCTTTGAGTTGGAGGATATTATGTTTGAATAGCCCGAGTAGATATTGAGTAGTACGGAAGTCCATTATGAAAACACTGACAATTTTAGACGGCGGTATGGGGCGTGAACTCAAACGTATCGGCGCGCCTTTTTCTCAACCACTGTGGAGTGCGCAAGCACTGATTGAATCCCCACAATTTGTAGCGCAAGCACATCAAAACTTTATCGAAGCTGGAGCGCAGATTATTACCGTCAATAGCTATGCCTGTGTACCGTTTCATTTAGGTGAAGGACTGTATGCCGAGCAAGGAGCAAAACTTGCTGAAAAAGCGGCAAATATTGCGCGTGAGGTTGTGACTCAATCTCAACAAAAAGTGCTTGTTGCTGGCTCAATCCCTCCCGCTTTAGGATCCTACCGTCCCGAGTTATTTGAGGCAAAGCGGGCCTATGAGATCTGTTCTACCTTATTTAACGCTCAAGATAAGCACGTCGATATCTGGCTTGCTGAGACAATTGCCAGTATTGCTGAAGCACAGGTGATAGCTAAAGTGCTAGCCAATACCGATAAACCCTGTTATTTCGCTTATACTCTGATTGATGAAGTTGACCAGCCGATTCGACTACGTTCAGGAGAATTGCTAACCGATGCTGTTGCGGCATTGTTAGTAACAAATGCAACGGGGATCTTGTTTAACTGTTCTATCCCAGAGGTTATCGAGCAAGCCATTAAGGATGTGTTACAGGTATTAGCGCAACACAATAACTCGCTCGCGATTGGTGTCTATGCAAATAGTTTTACCCCAATCAAATCAGGCCATCAAGCCAATGGCACTTTGCAAACGTTGCGTCATGTTTCTGAGGACGAATATCTTGAGTTTGCCAAGCGCTGGCATCAATTAGGAGCGACCATTATCGGTGGCTGTTGTGGTATTTACCCAAGCCACATTAACGCGCTGGCCACATGGCGAGATAGCCTGAATAAATGCTAACCACAACCTTGATTAGGAATGAATCGCCGCTAGCAGGGTTGCATGTGGCTGGACGCTAATACCTCCAGCTACCCTATATTTAATCTACTTTAGTTGCTTCAATAACGATTGAACGACAATCTCCAGTGACATAGGGGCCAAGAGCAAGCTTTAATGATGAAAAATGATATGCTAAATCACAATGTTGGTATATTGATGCTATTGGGGAACCTTTGGTATTAAACCTTGCAACAATAAGGTTGTCACTTTGTTGAAGGATTAACGCTGAATTTGATGATATCGCATTTTTAACGTCTTCTTGTAGCGTCCCTACTTGTGGCTCTGGCGCATTAACGAAAGTGGCAATTAATGCATCCTTTACCTTCAAAGGATTATTTTGTTCAACTTTCGCCACTTCTTTGAGTTCTGACTTGTCAGTAGATGAACATCCACTGATTAACAATATTAATATCGCCCCTAAGCCAATTCCAATTTTTGCACTAAATACTCCTTAAAACAAAACGTTCAAAAACAGTGGTTAACCAAATCAATAATCTAAACTTCTATGATTAGTCACCATTTTGCGGTTCATCTCAGTAACGTTTGCATCATTGATGAATGTAAATCAACTTAATGCCATATATGACAGTCAAATAATACAGTAATTGACATTTGTGACAAACACTATGCATTACCTATTGCTAATACATTACATCAACAATGACACCAATAAAAAAACGTAAAAACATTATCCATATAAAACAGTTGGTTAGATATTTAATTAACTCATTTGTTGAAAAAACCCAAAGTTGGCCCAGCCATTGCTATTACAAAGTATGTTTGTAATCTAGTTTTCAGATTTAAAACATCCTTAATTTAATACCATTTGGAGTAATAACATGACTGAATCAATCGTTTCGTTTCCACAACTTAACCGCCCTGCACCTGCGTTCAATACTAAAACAACGCACGGTATGCGTTCATTGAATGATTATAAAGGTAAGTGGTTAGTTTTATTCTCTCACCCTGCTGACTTTACCCCAGTATGTACTACTGAGTTTATGGGGTTTGCACAACGAGCTGAAGAATTTGCGCAATTGAATACCGAACTATTAGGCCTATCAATTGACAGTATCCATTCTCACATTGCCTGGGTACGCAACATTGAAGAAAACTTTGGTGTTGAAATTACTTTCCCAATCATTTCTGACTTATCAATGGAAGTGGCCAAAGCATACGGCATGATCCAACCAGGTGCTAGTGATACCGCTGCAGTAAGAGCCACATTCATTATCGATCCAGAAGGTGTACTGCGTGCGATGGTGTACTACCCAATGAGTAACGGCCGTTCAGTCGATGAATTTGTACGCCTAGTTAAAGCACTGCAAACAAGCGATGCCAATGCCGTAGCAACCCCAGAAAACTGGCAGCCTGGTGACGACGTGATTGTTCCACCACCAGCAACAACAGCCGATGCAAAAGCACGTTTAGGCCAAGGGTTCGACTACGTTGATTGGTACTTCAGCAAAAAGTCTCTTTAATCCATTATTGCACAGGGGCTCCCCCGACCCCTGTGCATCATTTGTAAAGGAGGTTTGTAATGAACTCAACATTTAGCGTTCATGAATTTTTAGATGATGACAGCGAAACATTTACTTACGTGGTTGCAGATAATGCCACCCGTTTTGCGGTCATTATTGATCCGGTTTTAGACTTTGATTATAAGTCTGGGCGCACAGACACACGCAGTGCTCAACGAGTCATGCATTGGGTTAAACGCCAAGAGTTAAGTGTTAAATGGATACTTGAGACTCACGCACATGCCGATCATTTGTCTGCTGCCAGTTATATTCGTGAACAAATTGGTGGGCAAATTGGCATTGGAGAACATATCACTCAAGTACAACAAACATTTAAAAAAGTCTTTAATTTAGAACGTGATTTTTTACCCAATGGCAGCCAGTTTGACCGATTATTCAAACATAACGAATTATTGCAAGTCGGCAATATGGCCATTCGTATCATGCATACCCCTGGGCACACTCCAGCCGATCTCGCTTATGTCATTAATGAGCAAGCTGCTTTTGTAGGTGACACTATATTTATGCCAGATGTCGGCACGGCACGTTGCGACTTCCCTGGTGGTGATGCCAACACCTTATATGACTCGATTCAATCATTGTTTAGTTTACCAGACTCAACCGATATTTATGTTTGTCATGACTACCCTACAGAGGGTCGTAACCATCAATTTAAAACTCAGGTCGGCGAACAGAAAGCACACAACATCCATGTCAAAAATGGCATAAATAAAGCAGATTTTGTCGAACTTCGTCAAAAGCGCGATGCCACCTTACCCATGCCAAGACTGATATTGCCATCAATTCAGGTCAACATTCGTGCAGGTAATATGCCCGCACCTGAAGACAATGGCACCGTGTACTTAAAAGTACCAATCAACTTACTTTAAAACTAAGGTTGTCAATATGATACAAGCTGTTTTAGGTGCGTTAGTGATTGGCTTAGTATTGAGCATGCTAGGCTCTGGTGGCTCAATACTCACAGTGCCAGTACTGTTATACCTTGTGGGTATGCAGCCCGAAGTCGCTATTGCATCGTCTCTTTGTATCGTTGCCGCCATCAGTTTATTTAGCAGTATCAGTTTCATTAAACAAAAGCGGGTTTCTTGGACGCATGTATTGATGTTTGGCCTTCCTGGAATGGCGGGTACATATCTCGGCGCTTGGATGAGCACCTTTGCAACAAGCCAAATTCAACTCAGTGTATTTGTTGCGTTAATGCTGATTGGCGCTGTGATGATGTGGCGCAAACAAACTAACAGCCTCACTCAAGGGAAATTGGTTCTCACAAATGTATTACTGCAAGGTTTATTAGTAGGCGTAGTAACCGGATTTGTAGGTGTTGGTGGTGGCTTTTTAATTATCCCTGCTCTGGTGTTATTAGGCGGTATTGAAATGACATTAGCTGTGGGCACCAGTTTATTAATTATCACCATGAACTCTTCTATCGGGTTTATTAAGTATTACAACTTATTTTCAGCTCAGGGCGTGCAATTTGATTGGCCGGTTATCGCCGTCATGATTGCCGGTGGCTTTATTGGCAGCCTGGCTGGAGGAAAATTCACTCGATATCTCCCAAAAGCGATTTTACAAAAAGTATTCGCCGTATTTTTAGTGGTAATGGCGACGTTTATTACCACTCAATCCATTATTTAGTTTCACGAGGTACACATGAAAACTGCACAACAATATATTAGTGAAGTTAAAAGCAACATTATTGAAGTCTCAACACAACAATTGCTGTCAGCAATGTTAAACCCAGAAGTGATTATTATTGATGTGCGTGAACATGAAGAGTTTTTGACTGGACATGTAGATGGCGCAATTAATTTGCCGCGCGGGGTGTTAGAAATGAAAATTCATGAGCATCCATCAGTGAGTCATCATTGTGAATGGGTGTTAGCCTTGAATGAATTAGCAGATAAAGAGATATATCTTATTTGTCGTACCGGTGGACGTTCGGCATTGGCTGCTGCCTCATTACAAAATATGGGCTTTACCAAACCGTTATCGGTTGCTGGTGGCATGATGCAGTGGCAACAAGATGGTTTTCCTGTAGTACCGCATAAAATATGATTTACTGCTTGAAATCTTAACAAACCTTAACTCAAAGCGATAAACAAAACCTATAAAGTTAAGACAGCATGAAGATGGAAAAATCTATATCAGTGAGTCAGTATTAGTGCATATAAAATGAGCCATTTATGGCTCATTTTTATTGTTGAATTGATTATTCATCGTTAATAACTGAACATTTAGCAGTGCCTTTACCATTGATTGAGTGGAATTTTTAGAAAATAATTATCTTCGCCTTCAGGCGGCGGTAGGTGACCCGCTCTAATATTGAGCTGTATAGCAGGCAATAATAATTGCGGCATGACGGCATCGTTATGTTGCTGTTGATGTAACTTAACAAACTCTTGTAAATCAACCTCGCCACCCACCACTTTATTGGTGCGTTTTTGCGCAATAATTGAGGTTTCATATATTGTTTTTTGAGTATGAACTAAATTCGGATTATGACCCACAAACACACGTGTACTATTAGGCAAAGCCAATATTTTTTGTATAGATTGATATAAGGTTGTCACACTGCAATTAGGAAAGTCCTGATGAACAGTCCCCACCTCAGGAGGTGCAAGCACGTCTCCTACAAATACTGCATCTTCAATTAAATAACTCACACACGCTGGAGTATGTCCAGGAGTGTGCATCACATGGACATCTAGGTGACCGAGTTTGATCAATTCTTCATCGATAAATAAGTGATCAAACTGATCACCATTACAATGAAAGTTATCATCTAAGTTAAGAATACGCTTAAACATATGTTGAACTTTTACGATATGCTCACCGATCCCCGTATTTCCGCCTCGTTGTTGCTTAATATAACAAGCAGCGGAGATATGATCGCAATGGGCATGAGTTTCTAAAATCCATTCAAGCTCATAATCATGTTTATCAAGGTGGTCTATGATACTGTCGGCAAACTCAGTGCTAATTTTACCTGAACTGATATCAAAATCTAAAACAGGATCAATTATGGCGCTTTGTCTCGAGGCGGGGTCTGTTACTACATAACAGATTGACTGGCTGCTTTGATGATAAAATGGATCAATTCGGATTTTACTCATGTTTATACACTCGCAATAAAATACACAATGATTTTGCAAGTCCTCATTAGGCCTATTTATGGAACCTATTGAGGTGATGCTAACGTCAGTAAAATAGTAAATGATAATGCATCAATAAACTGCGGCTAACTTCGCAACAAAGAGTCTGCATAACCGCAAAATATTGATAAATGCTCTATGGGCCAAACATTTTAATCCCAGCCCGATAATAAATCGTAAACCTTGTTAAGGTTTTGCGGTGATACTGTGCTCTTGAGTGCCAATGACTTTTTGCAATGAAAATGCACCGCGTATATCGCCCAATTCAAAGTTTATCGCTTTATCATCTGGATAAGCTTGCTTAATCAATGTACTTAGCTCGGGAGTAATATTGCTACCATGGCAACCTAAACAAAGTTCTTGTGTGGGGATGGCTTTCATATACCTAAAGGTTGTGGTATCCCCCTTAGCAACATATTCACTAGACACAATGGGAGTTTGTGTTTGCGGCACACTAGCAGCTTTTATTTGCTCAAACTGATTTAATTGCGCTAACTCCCATGCATCAGGGCTGTTATTACTGTTTCTCACGCGTAAACTGGTACGTTTTAAGACCCAACCATCAGTTGAATTCTGTGCTGCAATAGAAGGAGCAACAGATTGACAAACTGACACGCCTGCAGGGAGTCCACCTTGTTTAATTGCCGCTTGTAATTGCCCTTTTAATGCCTGGCTAAACTCTGCAATTTTTTGGTTTGCTTGTTGCTCAAGTTGTTGTTGCTCAGTAAATGACTCAGCATTTACGGTTGAACTCAAACTTGCCAATAATGTCACTGTACTTAGCGTCATTAACTTAACCTGTGAACAGTTTATGTTTTTCATTTGTCATCTTCCTCTTCTAGACGTGTTATTCCCATTAGTTTTAGTGCGTACTTTTCATAAAGTGGTTCGCTACTTCCACTCTTCATTTTCGATAAGAAGTATTTTTCAAAGCCAATCTTGGCTAAGTGTGCCCATTTGCCTGTTGCAAACCAGGACACATTACGTGGAGCAATTTGTGGCATGGCAATAAACACTGCACCCGTATCTCCCATGTCGGCAATACAAATAGCATTCCAGGTGCCTTTACTTGTAGGTTCGCTCTTTTTCACAATAATGTTGTGTAAGTTATGTGCTATTGCAGTCATCATCGATTCAATCATATAACCGGTTTTCGGCATTCCTGTTGGCACGGGGGTCGTTGAAGCCGGAGGAATGGCAACACAAACGCCACCAGCAAAAATATTGCCATATCGGATAGAACGCTGATGCTCATCGGTAATCACAAAGCCTTTTTTATTACACAGGCCATCAACATTTGCCACAGCATCTATACCCACAAACGGCGGGATAAACATCGCATGCTTAAAGGGGAGCGCGTGATTAAAATCAATATTACCTTTGCGATCTAGCTCATCAATATGCATTGTGTCTTTCTCGATGTAATCAACGCTGGCATTGCATATCCATTTTATATCTCGTTGGCGTAATGCTGATTCCAGCATCGATTTAGAATCACCCACACCATCAAGCCCCAAATGCCCGATATAAGGTTCGCTGGTAATAAATTGGATGGGTACGTGCTTTCTTATGCCGGCATCACGTAATACCTTATCGAGGATAAACACATATTCATAAGCAGGGCCAAAACAACTCGCACCTTGAAATGTTCCCACTAAAACTGGACCAGGGTTAGCAATAAGTGCATCAACATTTTCTTTACAAGATAAAGCATGTTCAAGAGAACAAACTGACTGAGTAAAGTGCTCTGGACCTGCCCCAGGAATTGTATCAAATGCCAATTTGGGCCCAGAGGCAATCACCAAATAATCGTAATCGATAACGTCATGTTCAGCGGTGATCAATTGGTTGTTGTCAGCATCAATTTTAGTGACAAAAGCACAGATAAAATCAATGTGTTTTTTGGCTAAATGTTTAGCAATAGGAATGCTTATCGCATCAGGCTCACGCCAACCAACAGCCACCCAAGGGTTAGAAGGAATAAAGCGAAAATGCTCTCGTTCATTAACCATCAACACTTGATGCTCTTGACCCAGCAGGTGTTTAATTTCATAAGCTGCAGGCATGCCACCTGTACCAGCACCTAGTACTACAATTTTTGCCATTGCATTACGCTCCATTGACCTTCTCTATAAACGTGATTATTTGTAGAGATATGTAAACTATTGCTATACAAAGCTTGTGCCATGTCACAAATAAATATTAATAGCAACATTTACAATAAGTTAAAAAGTGTTGCTAGAAATAATCTAAATCTGCTAGGGAAAGCAATTGACAAAAATGACACTAAATGTCATTTTTGATGATAAATATGACACTTTATATGTAAAAAAGATCCTATCCTTATGAAAAACACCACCGTAGTACAGTCGATGATCAATGCAATTGATAAACCTGCCATCTTTATCACGCCTGATTATGTTATACATGCGGTAAATAAAGCCTACCTCGAAACCTATGACACTGAAGTCACATTAGGACAAAGCCGTTGTCATCAGATATCGCACCACAGTAATGAGCCTTGTGACAAACACGGAGAACAATGTCCCTTGCAGCAATGCCAAAACACTGCGCGAGCTGCAAATGCTGTGCATATTCACAATACAACTGATGGCAAATCGTATTGCGATATTTTGATGAAACCAATTAAAGGCGATAACGGCAAAATCATGGGTTTTCTTGAGATTTTAGATGCCATTGACTATGCATCCACCGAGTCTAAAAAAGACACAATGATCGGCCAGTCAGCGCCATTTAAACAGATGCTCAATAAAATTAATCGGGCATCTCAGTCTAATATCGCCGTGTTATTACAGGGTGAAACAGGCGCAGGTAAAGAGCTAGTGGCAAAAGCGGTTCATGCCGCAAGCAATAGAAAAGAAAAACCTTTTGTAGTGATTGAATGTACCGGTTTGAACGAAAGTTTATTTGAAAGCGAACTTTTTGGTTATGAAAAAGGCGCGTTTACCGGAGCAACAACCACTAAAAAAGGCTTAATTGAAATCGCACATGGCGGCACAGTGTTCTTTGATGAAATTGGTGATATTCCAATGAATATGCAGGTTAAACTGCTCAGGTTATTAGAAACACAATGTTATCGTGCCGTGGGGGGATTAAAGCAAAAACGTTCGGATTTTAGATTAGTCAGCGCCAGCCATAAAAACTTACTCGATTTAGTTGAAAAAGGTGAATTTCGCCGCGACCTTTATTATCGAATAGCGGGTTTTCCTATTTACCTGCCCTCACTGCGTGAACGTCAGGAAGATATTCCAGTCCTCGCCAATCACTTTATAAGATTATCAGAATACAAACATAAGAAGTTTTCCAACAATGCATTAACGCTATTAAGCCAGTATCCGTTTCCAGGCAATATTCGTGAACTCAAAAATATCATTGAACAATCTGCGTTAATAGCAAACGAAGATATTATCCACAGAAGTGATCTGCCCGAGAGCATTACCCATTCTAAAACAACAACAGTTAATCAGGCCCAGGCTGTCGACACTGCAGTGATCAGTTTAGATGATGTTGAAGCAGAATATTTGTCCAAAGTTTGCCAACAATATCAAGGTTCGCCTGCTGAATTAGCCATCATGCTTAATGTGAGCGTACGAACCTTATACCGAAAATTGCAACGTTATGGCTTAAAGCTGCCTGTAGCAAATTAGTTGTGTCGTAATAAAGAATGTTTTTTCTGGCAACACCGCTTCATGTGTATGCCCTCTGGTCGCTCAATATCACTTGCATGATGATCGTGGGAGTCGCAATGTCCACCATGACAACCACCTTCACCATGTTCATGATCGCAACAACCACCATTGGCTTGTTTAGCTAAATGCTTCATTGATGGTCTGCCTTGTATCGCATCACTAAATTGCTCACATTGTGGTAAATGATTATGTGCTAAATCTTCAATGGTTGTACGGCCATTTTTTACATGAAACACTTTCAGTTGATGATTGAGTATTTTAGACAGTAATTGCTGACCAATATTTCGCACAATAACCCGCTCTGCGCCATGGGCCACAATCAAATTCAATAGTTGTTTTTTACCATCACAGCCAGCAGCTAAAGCTGGGTTAGCAAAACGCGTTATCACTTCTGCCTGTTCATTAATAATAAGCATGCTATCTGCACGGCTAAAATGGCTGGCAATATGGTCATCTTTTATTGGTATGGCTGTAATCATTTTATTCTCTCTTGCAGTATTGGTACTGCTTTATTCAGTGAGTGTTATTCAGTTTGTCAGTGATCGCTGGCTCATTAGCATGATTGTTAACTTGCCCTCAATTACCTGTAAAGCAATTTACATACCCATTAATAGCCTATGCCAATTATATTTTATTAAGTGTGATCTTTGCCCGAGCCTACTGTCTCACTAAGTCATAATTTAACGAGTCGCTTAACTGACTATGCCAACTAATGCTTCACAACTTAGCAGCCAGTGCCATGTTACTAAGTTAATGTCATTACCAGATTGACTTAAATAGCAACAGCCAAATCATTACAGCTAAAATGAATTAAAAATTAATTACTTTAGTATTTCGTTAAGTTCAATTTAAATAAATTATTTATTAACAATGACTTACTAACAACCGCACAATTTTAAAACCGTTTGTCAAGAGTGTTTTTTATGATCCAGATCAAATAAACACTTGATAGTTACAACTCTAATCATTAGGATCGTTATTAATTGAACGTTCAATTAATAACGTTCTAGCGATAAAAAGGGAGTTATTTATGCCAAGACCTGCAATGAAAAACGTCAGACAACAACAGCTCATCGATGCCACGTTAATGTCTGTCGAACGTCATGGATTACAGCACACCACTATCAACACGATCAGTGGGTTAGCGGGTATGTCATCAGGGATCATCAGTCATTACTTTGGTGGGAAACAAGGGTTAATCGAAGCCACGTTAAAATTCTTACTAGAAGAGTTAAAGCAAGCCTTACTGGCGAAAACGTCAGGCAAAACATTAACCGCACCAGAGCGCTTGTCGATCATAGTCGAAGCCAACTTTACCGAGCTGCAACGTTCAAATGCGGCCACCAAAACATGGCTAAGCTTTTGGTCTCAAGCCATGCACGACCCTGGATTGGCAAGATTGCAAAACATTAATAACCACCGTCTTTACAGCAATCTGCTCTACTCATTTAAACAATTATTGCCTAAGGCTGAGGCTGTAAATGCCGCCAAGCAAACCGCGGCAATCATTGACGGTTTTTGGTTGCGTAGTGCCTTAAGCAGCAACCCTAGTCAAGAATTTAAGCAAGCCCAGACGCTATCAAAAGCCTTTATAGAGGCAGTACTAGTGCAACACGGAGAAATTTAATGTCAGCGTTAGTCACTTATCAAAATTATGTACACGGTCAATATATTTCAAATGGCAGCGGAGAAACCTTCGAAGTCATCAACCCTGCTACTGGCAGTGTGAGTTATTTAGTTGAAGTCGCCACCGATAAAGTAAAACAAGCCGCCATCGACAGTGCAAAAGCAGGCTTTGCTGTATGGTCAAAAATGAGCCCAATGGCACGCAGCCGAATTTTATTAAAAGCCGTAGCCTTATTGCGCGAGCACAATGACGAACTTGCCGCGGGAGAAGTACTCGACACAGGTAAACCTTGGCAAGAAGCCTCCGTGGTCGACATTGTCACTGGTGCTGATTCAATTGAGTTTTTTGCAGGCCTTGCCCCCAGCATTGAAGGAAACCAGCAACCTGTTGGCGAAGACTTTTACTATACCCGCCGCGAGCCATTAGGCATTTGCGCTGGTATTGGCGCATGGAACTACCCATTACAAATTGCATGTTGGAAAGCGGCCCCAGCTTTAGCTTGCGGCAATGTGATGATTTTTAAGCCTTCTGAAGAAACCCCACGCGGTGCAATGCGTTTAGCCGAAATATTCACTCAAGCTGGCGTACCTGATGGCGTATTTAACGTGGTTCAAGGCGATGGCCGTGTGGGCGCATGGTTAACCACCCATGATGATATCGCTAAAGTGTCATTTACGGGTGAAGTTGGCACAGGCACTAAAGTCATGGCCGCGGCGTCTAGCACCTTAAAAGAAGTCACCATGGAACTTGGCGGTAAATCGCCGTTAATTATCTTCAATGATGCCGATGTCGAAAACGCAGTGTCTGCTGCCATGCTAGCCAATTTTTACACTCAAGGTGAGGTGTGTACCAATGGCACACGTGTGTTTGTGCAAAAAGACATGTACCCCACATTTATTGAACGCTTAAAGCAACGCACAGAAAACAATATTGTTTGCGGCGACCCAATGGATGCTGAAACCAACTTTGGCGCGTTGATCTCACGAGGTCATCAACAAAAAGTGCTTGAGTATATCGCTATTGGTAAAAAAGAAGGCGCAACACTACTGACTGGCGGCACAGCGTTACAACCCGATAACGCCCCACATGGCTTTTTTGTTGCACCGACCATTTTCACCGATTGCACCGATGATATGACCATAGTTAAAGAAGAAATTTTTGGCCCTGTAATGTCGGTATTAACCTTTGATGACGAACAAGAAGTCATTGAACGAGCTAACAATACTCACCTAGGCCTTGCCGCTGGCGTATTTACTCAAGACATTAGCCGTGCTCACCGCGTAATACACCAATTACAAGCAGGTATTTGTTGGATAAATGCCTATGGCGCATCGCCTGCAGAAATGCCTGTGGGTGGTTATAAAATGTCGGGCATTGGCCGCGAAAATGGCAGCGAAACATTAAAGGCATACACTCAAATCAAAGCGGTATACGTTGGTATGCAGTCGCTTGAAAGCCCATTTTAGGAGTGACGCAACTTATGTCTCATCAATACGATTATATTATTGTCGGTGCAGGTAGCGCAGGCTGTGTACTGGCAAATCGCTTAACTGAAGATCCAAAAAACCAGGTGTTGTTATTAGAAACCGGTGGTAGCGATAAAAGCATATTTATCCAAATGCCAACCGCGCTTTCTATCCCGATGAATACCAAAAAGTACGCTTGGCAGTTTGAAACTGAAGCTGAGCCACATCTTGATGATCGCCGTATGCATTGCCCTCGCGGTAAAGTGTTGGGCGGCTCATCGTCAATTAACGGCATGGTATATGTACGTGGACATGCCCGTGATTTTGACGAGTGGCAACAACACGGCGCTAAAGACTGGAACTATGCCCATTGCTTGCCGTATTTCAAAAAAGCAGAAACATGGTCATTTGGTGGCAACTCGTATCGCGGCGACAACGGCCCATTAGCGGTTAACAACGGTAACGAGATGAAAAACCCGCTGTATCAGGCCTTTGTTGATGCCGGTGTAGATGCCGGATATTTAGCAACCGCCGACTATAACGCTAGCCAACAAGAAGGTTTTGGCCCTATGCACATGACGGTTAAAAACGGTGTGCGCTGGTCAACCGCTAATGCATATTTACGCCCAGCAATGAAGCGTGACAATTTAACTGTTGTAACGCATGCACTCGTTCATAACGTGATAATGCAAGGTAAAACGGCTGTGGGTGTACGTTTTGAGCGTAAAGGCCAAATGCTAGAGGAGATGTGCAATAAAGAGATTGTGCTGTCTGCAGGCTCTATTGGGTCGCCACACATTTTGCAATTATCTGGTATTGGCGATAAGCAAACACTCACAGATGCCGGTATTGAGCCCATTCATCATTTACCGGGCGTGGGACAAAACCTGCAGGACCACCTGGAGTTTTACTTTCAATTTAAGTGCTTAAAGCCGATTTCGCTCAACGGCAAATTAGATCCATTGAATAAATTATTCATTGGTACCCGCTGGATTGTAAATAAATCAGGTTTAGGTGCGACAAATCATTTTGAGTCTTGTGGCTTTATTCGCTCAAAACCTGGGCTTGAATGGCCGGATCTTCAATATCACTTCTTGCCTGCCGCAATGCGATATGACGGTAAAGAAGCCTTTGCAGGCCATGGTTTTCAGGTTCACATTGGCCATAACAAGCCAAAAAGTCGTGGCGCTGTCACCGTGGTTTCAAATGATGCCAAGGTTGCGCCTAAGATCCAGTTTAATTATTTATCACATCAAGATGACATTGAAGGCTTTAGAGCATGTGTGCGTTTAACCCGCGAGATTATTAATCAACCGGCGTTAGATGAATATCGTGGTGAAGAAATTCAGCCTGGGCTAGCCGTTCAAACTGACGAGCAAATCGATGCAATTGTGCGCAGATCAGTTGAGAGTGCTTATCACCCATCTTGCTCATGCAAAATGGGCGAAGATGATATGGCTGTAGTGGACTCAGAAACCAAAGTCCATGGTATTAAAGGATTACGTGTTGTGGATTCGTCAATATTCCCTACCATCCCAAATGGTAACTTAAATTCACCCACCATTATGGTTGCAGAGCGCGCCGCCGACATAATTTTAGGTAACAAGCTATTAGCACCGAATTTGGCCAACGTGACGCTCGCCAATGATTGGCAACAGCAACAACGCCAGCAAGCGCCAAAGAGAGCGTTGAGTTAATTAATATCATCCGTTTTATGGGTAACTGGCCAACCTACATATTTGTAAATGGTCAATTTAAGCCAAGTTCAATCTATCAGGATTTAACTATCGACAGCGATATTTAAGGCTTGAGGGCGTGATTGTCTTTAAAAATTGTTCTATGGCGAAATATAAACATGCAACAAGGAGCTAACACTATGTTTGCACGCACAATAAAAGCAGGAGCTAAGTAATGACTACCTGGTTATCAATCGGCATTTTATTTACTTTTTCCGCCATCGCATTTGTGATTTATCGTTGGGGTAATATGCAATGTATTGGCGTCACGCCGGTGCGTAAATTTACTTTTATTGCGATTTTATTTACCTCTGGTTTAGATGTGGGACTGATTATGTTCCCGCTAACCGAATTTGCGGGGTATGCAGATTTAGCCGCCAGCCCTGAATACGGTTTTACTAATCCACTTGCCATTGAGTTTGGCTTTTGGGCCTGTTTAATTTGGGCATTTTACTTTTTAACCTGTTTCTATTTTTGTGTGATAGAACCAAGAGTGAAGTATTTTGAAATACCATTAATAAAGTTTATTAATAACCTAGTCATTATTGGTACCTGCGCCTTTACTGCGTATTTATTGCTAACCAACCTACCCTGGTATTTGCCCAACCTAGGTGATGGCGAATCGCTAGTGAGTAGCTTTTATTTAATCGTATTTATGGTGATTGCCGCAGCGGTATACTCAAGTACCAGCATTAAATATGTACGTTACTTAAGCCTTGCCAGTACTTGGTTATTCTTTGGCTTAATCGCCCTTATGTGGTCTGGGGCATTTTTGGGTGAAGACTCAAGCGTTGGCGAATTTTTTAACACCTTTGCATTAATTGGCGGCTACTTTGCCAATATGCATGAGTTTGTATTGCCAATGAATGATTACCACGAGTTTTATCTATTTTGGTGGTTTGCCTGGAGCATCATGATTGGCCAATTTACCTCACGTTTTGTTGGCGGCATGAAAACCTATCAAGTACTACTGGCGATGATGGTCTTCCCGTCTATTCCAATTGCAATTTGGTTTACTGTGCTTTATTACTATAGCGCTAATGGTATTGATACTACTGGATTTTATAACCTTGCAATGGTAATCGTTGGCATTACTTTTGTGATTAACTCATTAGATTCATTGGTTCGCTTGTACACCAGGGCAAGATCACGAAGCTTTACCTTGACTTGAGTTTGTGATCTTATACTTCTTTTTGTAAGAAGTAAGTTAATCTATGTCTCAACTACAGCTATTCAAATATTTTTCAAGCATTGATGACCCTCGTCAACAAGGTAAAGTTGTCCATAAGCTCTTTGATATCCTATTCCTTACCCTCAGCGCTGTGATTGCTGGCTGCCAAGGGTGGGAAGAAATTGAGGATTTTGGACACGACCGTCTCGATTGGTTGCGCAAATTTGTCTCTTTTGAAAATGGTA
>NZ_BMII01000006.1 GCF_014641855.1 Shewanella inventionis | reverse complement strand
ACTCACCCGTCCGCCGCTCGCCACCTCAGGAGCAAGCTCCCTTGTGCTGCCGCTCGACTTGCATGTGTTAGGCCTGCCGCCAGCGTTCAATCTGAGCCATGATCAAACTCTTCAATTAAAGTTTTTTTGAGACATAGTCTCGGCTCAATGAATTCTACTGTCATAATTCGCTTCGCTCATAAGAGCTGACGAATTACTCACTGCATTTCTGCAGTGTCATATTTCTATGAACATTCTCATCATAGAGTTAAATTTTTTGATTGCCTACATTCCGAAGAACAAGAAGACAATTTCGAATAACTCAATACCTGTGAATGTCCACACAGATTACTTGATAAATTGTTAAAGAGCGGACTTGGTAACGCTGCGTTATACGCCGTGTTCCGTGTCAGTGGTGCGCATTATAGGGAACTCATTTTAATGTGCAAGGCCTTTTGCGTTTTTTTCTTAAGTTTATCGCTTAACTGGACAGTTTTTAAACTCAAAGGCCTGTTTTAAACTATTTGTGCTGACTTTATGAACAAAATCGCCCTGTTGATACCTTTTTAAACTGCCTTAAATATCACTGTAATAGCCCATATTAGCCATTTACTTCTATATAAAGTGTCCAATTTATATAATTCGACATTAAATGAGGTTCAAACCAGGTTAATACAATGTTAACTCATTAAAACAAAGTGCTTGTAAAGCGCATGCTTTGCTTTGGTGACTTACCGATGATCACTTACTCAAAAATTGTGGTACATCTGCAATGCTGTCTAGCACTGTCGTGGCAAGCGAAACACCAGCCTCGTCTACCTCTTTGCCTGAACGAACCAATATTGCCGTTTTTATTCCTGCGGCATGTGCAGCACGAATATCATCGGCTTTATCGCCGACCATCACAGATTGGCTTAAATCAATTTTGAGAAACTGAGCTGCTGAAGTCAGCATGCCAGGTTTAGGTTTGCGGCAATCACAATCTTGTTTGTATTCACCTATCCCTTTTTCAGGATGATGTGGGCAATAATAAATACCATCAAGATCTACACCTTTATCTGCAAAGTTCCAATCCATCCACTCGGTCAAGTGATGAAAATCATCTTCGCTGTACATCCCACGCGCAATACCTGACTGATTTGTGACAACGACCAGTAGATAACCCATTTTCTTTAATGCTAAACATGCTTCAAAGACGCCTTCGATATATTCAAAGTCATCTACATTATGTACGTAGCCAGTGTCTTTATTAATCACACCATCACGGTCTAAAAATACAGCCTTTTTCAACCTATATACCCCACAAGCTAATTGTTGATTTAATTATCCCACCGACATCAATTTGGTGCCAGTCAAACTAATCAATTTTACCCATTTAACTATTTAACCAAGACTCTGGATAAGAGTTTAGCTAAATATCTGAAATTAAATAACATATATCTATCCTATGTATTCTAGAGAGATGTTTTTGCTTAAAACAAGGCAAATTAGTTCGTCAATAGCGGCCCTATTGCAAACAAAATTAACCTAATTGTTAGTAAAAATTGCCTCTATAAAGCTAGTTGTTATCCTGAGTTCAGGTTAGTTAATCCATTTTTATGATATTTATCTGCATTTATATATATGTTTCACTTTATAAAGCAGCGTCTAAGCGTTACCCTTGCTCGAAGAAATTAGTGATGAAAACAAAATACATGAGCAATATACCTCCTATTATTCATAAAACCCGCACGCAACTTGTTGTGGAAGCACTCAGAGAACAGATCCTTTCTGGTGATATCGAGGGAGGCGAACCACTTAGACAGTCGGCTATTGCAGAGCAGTTAAATGTGAGTCGAATTCCGGTTCGTGAAGCCTTAGTTCAATTAGAAGCTGAGGGGTTAGTAAATTTTGAGCCTCATAAAGGTGCCACTGCTACAAAATTATCTGTTGAGCAGGTAACCGAATTATTTGAACTTAGAGCCATGATCGAATCTGACTTATTGGCCAAAGCAATTCCAAACTTGACCGACAATGACATTAAAGAAGCAGAAGCTGTGTTAGTTCAACTTGAGTTGGCATTTAAGCTTAAAGAGTCTGTAGCCAGCTGGAGTGAACTCAATACTCGCTTCCATACCCGTTTATACGAAGCGGCTAATAGACCCCATACGCTCGAGGTCATTCATGGTTTGAACACCAATTGTGATCGTTATATTCGTTTGCAATTGCTATTTACTGGCGGAATACCCACCGCTGAGCGCGAACACCGGATTTTACTTGAACTGTGTAAAGCCGGCGATGTCGAAAAAGCAACAGCATTGTTACATGAGCATATATTGAGTGCTGCCGCTTCGATAACCAAATTAGTAGAACAAAAAATTAAGTCATAAAACAATGATTATTCTTGTTTAAGCCTATAGCGCCATCAACCACTCTTGGGCGCTAATTAAATAATTAATTGTTACCACATTGAGAGAATTGCTATGCAGTACGCACACATTACCGGTTGGGGAAAATCAGTTCCTACCGCCACGCTGACCAATGACGATTTAGCTACATTCATGGAAACATCCGATGAATGGATTAAAACACGTACAGGTATTAGTAAGCGTAACATAAGCCATGTCAATACCTCTGAAATGGCTTCAGTGGCGGCCAAACATGCGCTAGCTGCTGCTGGCATTGACGGCAGCGAGCTTGACTTAATTATTTTAGCCACAGCAAGCCCCGATACCTTGATCCCGAATATAGCCTCTACAGTACAGGCTAATATCGGGGCCACTTGTGGCGCATTTGATATCAATGCAGCATGTAGCGGCTTTTTGTACGGTGTAGGCTTGGCCAGCTCAATGATTAAAAGCGGCCAAAACAAAAAGATTCTTATCATTGGGGCTGAACGTTTGTCGTTTTACCTTGATTGGTCTCGTCGTGAAACAGCGGTACTGTTTGGTGACGGCGCTGGAGCGATTGTGCTTGAAGCAAGCGATAAACCAGGCGGCATATTAGGTTATGAGTTAAATAACGATCCTGAAGGTCGTCATATTTTACAGTCTAACTTTGGCACCCAAATGGACCGATTTGATACAGACTCGCTGGATTTTTATATCCACATCAACGGTCAAGAAGTGTTTAAACGTGCGATTCATGGCATGGGTAACTTAAGCGCTAAAGTCCTCGAAAAATGCAATACCAGTATTGATGAAGTTGATTTTGTTATTCCGCATCAAGCCAATGAGCGGATTATTGATACTCTTGTCAGCCGAATGAAAATTCCCAAAGAAAAGGCCTTTGTCAATATCGCAGACTATGGCAACACCTCTGCCGCAACCATTCCTATCGCGATTTGTGATGCGTTATCACAAGGTAGAATTGTGCCAGGACAAACCATTTTATCATGTGCGTTTGGCGCAGGGTTAACCTCAGCAGCAATGTTATTACAATGGGGCGAACGTACCACCCCAATCAATACCTCTGATGCAACATTACCTCCCTGCGATAAAACGGCACTTGAGTTAATCAAACCCGCAGTCGATTATTTTTTTAGTAAAGTAGACAGCAGCGAAACATAATTTGGGTTAGTTTGTTGCCAAAAACAAAAAGCCAGTCGTTATGACTGGCTTTTTACGCTATTTCTATCAAATCTTTCAGCTTCAAGTTGTTAATATTCCCCATCGCTGCCACTTGCGCCAATAACAATTCACCACAAGATAAGGCATCGACTAAGGCATTATGCGCTGAATAGACAGGTAAGTGATAACGCTCTCTACTCGCCCCTAGCCGTAACGTTCCTTGCCTTAGTACATCTTGTTGTCTTAAACAGCGTTTTTTTTCTATCGCCAGGGTATCAATAAACACCAAAGGTATTGATTGTCCAAAACAACGCTGCAATTGTTGCTGAATAAACTGAATATCTAGCGGCGCATGGTGGGCGACTAAAATGTGACCTTGCGTTTGTGCTAAAAACCATTGCATGGCTTGTTCAATTGACAGTGCTTTATGTAATTGATTATCAACAATGCCATGCACCGTGGCACTTTGACCAACACTGCCACTAATCGCAATCATTACATGCTGCGCTTTATCTAAAGGAATAACGCCTTGTACAATAGGCACAATACCAATACTAATCACTTGATCGTTAAGTGGATCTAATCCTGTCATTTCAAGGTCTATCGCCATTAAAGGTGCATCAATAAAACGCTGATTTATTACGGGTGTGATCGCCGCTAAGTAATTTTTTAAGGTCAAAGGTAATGATTTTGTTTTACTTCGCCACAGTAACGCTTTTATCCACCACAGGTTAGCCACTAAAAGCTCCTCAAAAACTTCAGCTTGATACCCGCTTGTGCGTCGTGCACCACCTTAAATGCATCGCGCAGTTGATGTCGCAACAATGATGATAAATGCTGTGGCTTTAAAAAATTATTCACAGGTAAATTATGTGTTGCCTGATAACCTTGATTAGCCAAGCGCATATGAGCGATAAACTCATGCGCATCGGCAAGATTGAGTGCATCTTTACGGTTAATGATATTGGCATCCATTAAAGCTCTTATTCTTTTGGCCGTATTCACCTCTTTGATACCCGCACTTAATGCGTAAACCCTGGCGATATCATTAATCAGAGCACTGCCCTTATGTTTTAAATCCATGCCTTTAACTTCACTGCCATCTCTTTCAAGCACAAATTTCCTGAAAAATCCCAACGGCGGTGATTCTGTTAACGAATTCCCTGCCATTCCAGCCAGAAATATGTCGTTATCTTTAGTCGATGCAAGCACTTCATCTTGTAATTCGTTAAATAAACTCATAGGACCAAATACTGGCCGCATGTCGAAAAAGATGCTTGCATGCATTAATGCTTTAGGTTCGGGTGTCAGCACCCAATGCTTAAATAATGCTTTCCATTGATTAAGCGGCAAACGCCATTTAGGATTTTGCGCCATAATATCACCAGGGCAATATACATAACCGCATTGGTCAAGCCCCTTACACACCGCTTTTGTTAATGCATCAAAATAAGATGCTGCAAACTCGTCTGGTTCATGAGCAAGTAACAATCCATTATCTTGATCAGAACATGCCACTTGATCTTGCCGCCCTTGCGATCCAAATGCTAACCAGCAAAAAGCCATAGGAGCTTTGCCTAATATCTGTTGGTTTAATTCGATTAAACGACGTGTTAATGCATCAGTAACAGAAGTAAGCACTCGGCCTATTTCTTCCGCTCTGGCATCGGCACTGATTAAGTTTTGTAGCAACAATGGAATTTGTTTACTGACCTGGATTAAACTGTCGATGTTGGCTTGCCGACCAATTTCACCTATCAATAACAATGGTTGTGACCGCTGAGCACGAAGAATATCGGTACTCGTTATCATGCCAATGGCCTGACTACCTTCTACTACGGGCAAGTGATGAATGTTATGCTCACTCATGGTTAACATGGTTTCAAATACCAATGCATTTGCATGTGTCACGATGGGATTAATCGTCATAGCCTGACTCACAAGAGTACTTGTATCAAGCCCTTCAGCAATCACTCGGTTGCGTAAATCCCTATCGGTTAAAATTCCCACCAATTTATGATTATCAATCACCAACACTGACGATACTCGATGCTCTCGCATTATTTTAGCGGCATCGATTACACTGGCCTGCGCTTGCACAATGATAGGATTGGCGCACATGATTGATGTGATTCTACTGGTCGTAGTGAGATCTTTTGCTTTAAATCGCCCTTCATTACGTAAGCGCTTTGCAAAAGCTCGAGTAAAAAACTGATCGAAACTACGCTGCTCTGCACGCAACTGTTCAAAGATGACTTGGGGTAAATGATAAACTAAGCCGTCTTCTAAAATGGCCACCTTATTAACAACTTTCTCACCCGACAACAAAGTGGAAAAACCAAAGCATTCACCTTCAGCTACCCGATCAACTAATACCCCTTCAGGATCTCTTACTTCAAAAGCCCCACTGCGAACGATATATAATTTAGGGTTGTCTTTATCAAATGTAACAAAAGCCGACGCTTTACTGTAATAGCCTACAATGATGTTTTTAGCGAAATAACTAATCACCTGAGCGGGTAATGAATCAAATGGGGGGTGCGCAGCTAAAAACTGTTCAACGGGTTGTAGTTCACTTGCATCCATATTATCTCCATATTGAATACATCATATAAACACTATAGCAAAGGCTTAGATATGGCTGCTATAGGACTTAAGCCCAACAAAAAGAGCGCCGAAGCGCTCTTTAACTTAAGGTAAAATCAACATCGATGATTAGTGATCTTGAGCGCCACCAGCTCCTTTAGGGAAACGGATAGACTCAACCATTTCAACAATCTCATCAGGGATTTTTGTCGTCACTTTGCTTACCGCAAATGCCACACCAAAGTTAATAAACATCCCCACCATGCCAAAACCTTCAGGTGAAATACCTAAGAACCAATTGTCAGATGTATTAGCTGCAGGGTTGATAAACTTAAAGTAAGCGATGTAAGCCGCAGTAGAAAGTAAACCAATCACCATACCGGCAATCGCGCCTTCTCTATTCATGGTTCTAGAGAAAATACCCATGATAATTGCAGGGAACAATGATGCAGCAGCCAAACCAAACGCAATTGCAACTACCGCAGCCACAAAGCCTGGTGGATTAATACCAAAGTAACCGGCCATAACAACTCCTAATGCAGCAGATATGCGGGCATACATGAGTTCTTTTTGGTCAGAAATATCGGGCATAAAGTTTTTCTTAAGTAGGTCATGAGATACTGACGTTGAGATAACCAATAGCAAACCCGCTGAGGTTGATAATGCCGCAGCTAAGCCACCCGCGGCCACCAATGCAATAACCCAGGCAGGTAAATCAGCAATCTCTGGTGTAGCCAGTACGATAATATCGCGGTCGATGTTCATTTCATTTTTATCACCACTGGTGTAAAAAATGTTGCCATCGTTGTTTTTATCTTCCCACGTAATTAAGCCAGTTTTTTCCCAGTTTTTAATCCAAGAAGGCGCCGTTTCATAAGGCACACCAGTTGAATCAGGACCATTAATGGTCTCAATCATATTCACTCTAGAGAATGCTGATAAAGCAGGCACAGTGGTATACATAATTGCAATAAACACTAGCGCCCAACCCGCAGATACACGTGCATCTTTCACTTTAGGAACAGTAAAGAAACGCACGATTACGTGTGGTAGGCCTGCGGTACCAAACATCAACGCACCGGTAATAAAGAACACATCAATCATGTCTTTAGAACCTTCAGTATATTGAGAAAACCCAAGCTCGGCTGATAACCCGTCAAGTTTATCGAGTAAATACACGCCAGTGCCATTACCCGCTGCATCAATTAACTCTGCACCAAAACCAATTTGTGGGAAAATATGACCTGTCATCATTACCGAAATAAAGATTGCTGGCACCATAAAGGCAAAAATTAACACACAATATTGCGCAACCTGGGTGTAGGTAATGCCTTTCATGCCGCCTAATACCGCATAAAAGAACACCACGGCCATCCCTATGTATACACCCGTTTCAACTTCGACTTCTAAGAAACGGGAGAACACCACACCCACACCGCGCATTTGGCCTGCGATGTAGGTAAAACAGATAAAGATGGCGCAAATTACCGCTACGGTACGGGCCGTTTGCGAGTAATAGCGGTCACCAATAAAATCTGGCACGGTAAACTTACCAAACTTACGTAGATAAGGCGCCATACATAAAGCCAGTAATACATAACCGCCGGTCCAGCCCATTAAGTAAACAGAACCGTCATATCCCACAAACGACACAATACCTGCCAGTGAAATAAACGATGCCGCAGACATCCAGTCTGCCGCTGTTGCCATGCCGTTCATCACAGGGTGAACACCACCACCTGCAACATAAAACTCTTTCGTCGAACCCGCTCGAGACCAAATGGCGATCCCGATGTACAACGCAAACGTGGCGCCGACAATTAAATAAGTGAGTGTTTGAACATCCATCGTAGTGCCCCTTAGTCTTCCTGAACGTTGTATTTTTTGTCTAATGCATTAGCTTTCGCCACATAAACAAAAATCAGCGCTACGAATACATACATTGCACCCTGCTGCGCAAACCAAAACCCCAGCTTAAAACCCATAAAGCTGAATTCGTTTAATACATCAACTAATAAAATACCGCAGCCAAATGATACTGCAGCCCAAATTGCAAGCAAGCTAAGCACTAAACGTAAATTTTCACGCCAGTATCCCGCTGCCTTTTCGTTATTTTCAAAACTCATTGCGACTCCCCTGTGCTAGTTTTTGTAAAGTCTTAGTTAATCTAGCAACTCAGAACCACACCACAATCAAGACCTTAGTCGTATTCATTTTTAGCAGGTGCTAAACAATGAGTTAAAGTTAAAAAAATTCAGCCACTTAACTCATTTAATATAGCGTTTCTATAACAGAACTATTAAACTGGATTAGACCAAGGTCGAACAAAATGTTGATTGCAGAACATGATTATTTAATGCTTTTTAGGTTAAACCCTTCCATTTAATCTAGGGTTTACATTGAATTCTGATGATTTTCTTGAGATAAATGTTAAGTTGAACAATGGTTTTATTAATAAAATCAATAAGGATATTTTTTGAAGCTTCCCAGCATTAACAAACAACACTTGTTGTTTTCAATCATTCTAGGCATAGCTGGTTTGCTAATAAACTGTTATCCCATTCAGTTTTTTGCCAATGTGCAGTTTGTATTAGGTAATACAGTCACTGTCATTGCTGCGGTATTAATGGGGCCATGGTATGCGTTTTTAACCGCAATGCTGGCTTCTACTGGCTTAATGATTAATTGGGACAGTCCGCATGTTTACTTATTTTTTGGCCTCGAAGCACTCTTTTTAGGTTACGCCAGACGTCGCGATATTTATGCTTTATATGCAGATGCGATCTATTGGTTAGTCATAGGCATTCCTCTAGTGTACTTGTATGTCACATTCATCATGGACATCCCGTCATCACACCTTGGGTTTATTACATCAAAACAAGCCGTCAATGGGCTAGTTTATACCAGTTTGGCGTCACTATTAATTTTGGCAATACCTAAATTATGGTTTTTTAAAGACAAAGTTAAAGATCGCCAACGCAGAATGTTAAGTTCACAATTAACGTACTTTTTTACCTTAATGGTAACGCTTACCCTGTTGTTTTCAGCGTTGATTTTTAATTATTATTTTTTAGAACGCCAACAAGCAATGTTAAAACAAAACATTAATGATGCGGTCTCACACTTAGCAACATCTGCTCAAAACTACATCAACGGCCACAAGACGGTCATAGCCAACGCCGCAAACCAATTGACTATCGTGGCTGACGACCCATTGGAATGGCAACCCATGTTGTCTAATTTACATGAAAGCTATCCCGGGTTTATCAGTATGCTGATAGCTAACCCTCAAGCTCAGATTATTGCTGCAAGCCCAGTATCTCGACTGCTTTCTAACAATCAAACACGCAATATTAATATTAATGATCGCGATTACTTTATCGAATCATTTTACAATCATCGTTTATTTGTATCATCAGTCTTTCAAGGTAGAGGCTTTGGCAATGACGCCATTATCGCCATGAGTGCCCCTTTTTATACCGATGAACATCACACGACAACTGCCGGAATAGTAGAGGGTTCGCTTGATTTAAATCACTTTGCACACGTTGATCAAAATAATGAATATGCCATTGATGAATCTGTTGTCATGGTCGATGAACAAAACCAAATCATATATGCCTCAGAAAAATTGGGCTTAAGCTCATTGTCGCAGTTTAAATTTGTTGTCAATAACGGCGTATATCGCACCAATCTTGAACTGATCAACATTGAGCGACCTGAATCAATTGTGCCTGAATATATTTATGCACATCAGTCATTAGACAATGGCTGGACTGTGTATATTTTAAAAGAGTTTTCTCCCCTGCTTAAGCTCGCAGAAGAGCAAATGTTTAATAGCTTTTTAATGTTACTGATAGCGCTGATGTGTACATTTTATATATCAAAAAAACTCAGCGCACTGCTCACCGTGCCGTTAGAAGCTGTTGCAAGTCAATTTAGCCCATCAGCATCGGGGCAACATAAACTGCCAAGTATTGATGAAAACTCACCAAAAGAGGTATTTAGCCTGTATCAACGTTTGCTGGCAAGTAAGCAACAATTAATAGACCATCAAGTAGAGTTAGAAGAAACAGTAGCAAGACGAACTGAAGAATTAGAAACGGCAAATAAAAAGCTAAAAGAACTCGTTGACAGAGATCCGCTAACTGGCCTGTATAACCGACGCTATGCTGAACGAAAATTTAATGAGCTGTTGGATTTTTGCTTACGCAGCGATCAAGCGATTACCGTAGCAGTATTAGACTTGGATTTATTTAAAGACATTAATGACAACTATGGTCATTTAGCTGGCGATGAATGTTTACGTATATTCGCCCAATTACTGCAAAAATACTTTAAACGCGACATCGATATCGTCTCTCGATACGGCGGCGAAGAGTTTTTATTAATGCTCCCCCTGACCAATGCATTACATATTGAGCATCATCTAAACAGTTTTAGAGAAGCGTTAGCACAACTTAGCATGGTATCCCCTGAGGATAAACGGTCATTTAACGTTACTGTCAGTATCGGCGCCATTACCGCGAATGCGGATTACTCCATAGACTTAGACAAATGGATTAAAGTGGCAGATGATAATCTTTATCAAGCTAAACAAGACGGCCGCAATAAAACAGTGATTAATATAATGACAGAGTAAACGGCCTAGATTGATGGGCGTTGTTGAGTAAACTCGTCCATTCGCCCCATCATGTATGGATAAAATGGATTCCATTTTTGGCGTAACATGTCTGCTGCACTCACACTTAATATCCCTCTTTCTCCTTGATAGATCCCTCTACCTATTTGTATTTTATCCGACTCGTCAGTCACTAACGGGCCATATAAGCTATCTTCAATCGGAAAAGTTAACGCAACATGTGATAAAGAATAAACCTCATTTGGCCAGGTTAAATCAAGTTCATGGATCTCAGCACCCTTTGCCTTTGATACATGTGTCAGTTCTCTCACCTGCACCTGATTATTGGCATGAGAGTTATTTTCCAGCAAACTTAACCGGTATGGTAAGGGAGATGTCACCCAAAAAGGGGCAAACGGAATGAGCGGATCCTGCATCAATAATTGATTATGGTTATGATTTCGATTGACATCAAACAGCACCAATTCATGCCCGCGCCTTTCAGGCAAGTATTGATACAGCTTGTCAACGACAGAAATCGACGACACAGTATCATCCACCACAGATTGAAACGTTAATATGGCTGGGATGGCGTTAAATTGTTTGTCGTCAAGCCCTGTTAGTAATGTTTGATTGCGTAATGTTAACCGGTACACAACATCACCTGCATTAACTGCAAACGATTGATATCTAAATGGATCGTATTCAGTTTGAATGCTATTCCAATACAGTTTATCCTGGCCTAATAAACGCCCCAATTTGGCTTGCCAATATGCACCGGCAGCAATAGGTGCCAACCCTACCGCAGGGGATAAAAATACCATTCCCGCAAAACTTGTCGGCTTATTAAGACTGATATTTTCAAGCTCATGGTTTAATGCTAATGCTGCACCAGTTGAAAAACCAATAACATAGATGGGTTTACCAGGCAGTTCTGCTGCCAAATGCGTTGTTGCCAACGAAACTGCACCCGCCAAATCTGGCCAAGTAATGTCAGTAAGCCCTGAAGGCACAGTGCCATGGCCGGGCAATCTTAATCCAACTATGTGAGCTTGATACTGATAATGCTCCGCGATGTGCTTCATTACATATGGCGAATCTGACATACCATGCAGTAGCAAGATCCCAAACTCAGCTTGAGGGTTTTCCCACTCAAATGAACGATTCCAGTTTTGTTGCCATAAGGCCGGATCAGACAAGCTATGGCGTTCATAGCGATTGAGCGCAGAGGCCACTTTTGGTTGATACTTTCGATAAATTTTACGATCGACTTCTGCAAATAATTTATCTTCTAAACTCAGGTATTGTTTAAAGCTAGTTAAACCAGATTGTTGATGATATTCATGGGTTAAGTGAGTGGTATGCCATAAAGATAAATCAGGACGATTGTTAAGAAACCACACCGCAGTAAAAATAATGGCAACAGCAATACCAACCGCCCCATAAAGAGCGGCAAATAACAGATGTTTTGTTGAGCCAATCACAATGGTGCGCATAGCCTTCCTTAAATAATCTAACTCTATACCCAATCCTATGGCATAATTTTACCATTAAACGAGTCCATTAAACCTGATAACTGCGTGAGAAACAGGCAACACATTATGATGTTAGGACCACAAACGGCAGACGTTATTTTTTACCTGCCCACACCACCTATAACGCCAACGAATTGGCAGGCTACACATCCCGATGCTGTGGCACAATTAATGGCCTTAAATGGTAATCACTGGCGTAAAATCTTCACTATTATGGCCAAAATTTGCAGCGTAGAGCCCGACATTACACTGAATAACGGCGCCGCCTGGAAAGCCATAAGGGCAAACCTGTTTTGTGATAGCACACAAGCCAATACTCTCTTAACTCAGCCATCCCTAGGTAGGCGACTTAGCTGCCAAATACAGATTGTGGAGCCCAACACAGCCCCATTGCATCTTTGTACACAGCAATGGCATATCGTGTGCGGTAAAGAAACCCAACAACGTTTAGGAATAGATACTCAAGCAGGACATGCTGTTGCTCAAACTAACAAAATAAGGCGCCAGCAAACTTGTTTACTGACGCCTTACTTAGATTACCGACAATATTCTAATGCGCTGATTGAAACAACGAGACAGATTATTGCCAATGCCGGTATATCCCACGATTAATCGTAAATAGTCGGTATTGGCTGACGCTTATGTTGAGTGCGTTTATAAATTCCGATTAACTTGTCTTCAACAGACTTAGGCACTTCTTTACCTTCTAAAAAATCATCGATTTGATCATAGGTCAACCCGAGGGCAACTTCATCTTCTAGTTGGGGTTGGTTGTCTTCTAAATCTGCCGTTGGTGCTTTTTTTACCAGTAATTCTGGTGCGCCTAAAAAGGCTGCTAACTTACGCACTTGACGTTTATTTAGGCCAAACAAAGGCGCCAAATCACAAGCGCCATCGCCAAATTTAGTGTAAAAGCCGGTGATATTTTCAGCGCTATGATCGGTGCCAACCACTAAGCCGTTAACCATACCTGCAATATTATACTGAGCCACCATGCGCATTCTGGCTTTAACGTTACCTTTAACAAAATCGACTTTGTTTTCATCTGGTAATGCAATATTGGCTTCTTTTAAACCTGCCAAAGTAGCATGATGTACACCAAGCACGCCTTCTGCAATGTTCACTGTCACTTGTTTAGACGGTTGAATAAATTGACAGGCTAATTGCGCTTCATCTTCATCTTTTTGAATTTGATATGGCAGACGCACAGCAATAAACTGATACACAATGTCGCTCTGTTCCTGGTTCAAGCTATCAACCGCTAACTGACATAAACGACCTGCTAATGAAGAATCGACACCACCACTAATCCCTAACACCAAACTGTGGGTATGTGCTTCTTTTAATTTAGCTTTGATAAATGCAACTCGGCGCTGAATTTCAAACTCAGGCTCAATAGCCTTAAGTACATGCATCTCTCTTAAGATTTGTCCTTTCACGTGACGCTCCTGATGGCTGATTTTAAAAGCTTATGAATATTGTGATACGCGTTAATTGTACCTGAGCAAAGACTATTTTAATAAACTCCTAGCAAAAAAAAACGATAATGAATCGTCATTATCGTTTTTTTAACTCAAGCGAAATTAACGCTCCCAGTATGATTCTTCTAAACTGTCTTCACGCTCTGGCAAACCACGAGATAAACGAGGGCTGTGTTGAGCTAATACTTCATAAGCGACACGGTTAGCGTATTTACACACTTGCGAAAATGAAGAGTAACATAAACCATCGCGCTTATGCTTGCTCGAACCAGGCACATTTGCTTTATGGAACGTGTTAGCAGATAAATCATGAAGCAATGCTGATAATGCACCATCTCCAGCCCCATTAGTATTACGAATAAGCTCTGGTCCACCCATATAAGGCGAAATATGCGCGTACACTTTAATCGGCGTTTCGCAATCAGCTTTTAACATAGGACGCGAAAACTCATAACGATTAAACTCAGGAATCGCCCCTGGTAATAATAAATGGCTGGTTTCTCGCTTAGCGCTGTCTTCTGCATAACCTGCGGTATAAAGACCGATTGGGCCTGCCGTCGTCAATACCATATCACACCACTCGAGCGCGGCTTCACTGGCCAACAAAGGATCTTTAAAGCCTGTTAAGGCTTCGCCTTCATCTTCATTCATGGCCAAAATGGTCACATGATCGCGAATAAAGTTTTGCCACCAGGTGGGATCTTCTTGAATTAAAAAACGCGTCCCCAATGTTAACACGACAGGCACATCGGCTTGTTTAGCGTATTCAATCGCCGTCATGGCGGCATCGGTAATACCATCACCTTCACTAGCACGCATTAAATATGCTGTTAACACTAAAGCTGAACTTCCTTGAACCACTTCTTTGTTAATAAACTCTGGCGTTAACTTATCCATAGCGCCCTTGCTGATAGCAAAAGTGCGCTCACCGCAGTCTGAGATCAGCGTAAAACAGCGTCCAATTGGGCCATCTACAGGTTGTAAGTAGTTTAAATCGACTTTCGATGAAGTGTTACATAAATAGCGGTACGCGTAGCTACCAACCATAATGTTTTGGCTCATTACACCAAATAATACTGAGCGATCGTCAGCTAAAATGGAATAGTTATGAACCGTATTGCCAATAGTACCACCAGCAAACTCATCACTAATCATCTCATTTGATTTCAATTCATGATAAAGGTTATGAGCTTGTTCATCGTTAATGAGTGTTGAATTACCTTTAGGCAAACCATAACGTTCGAGTAATTCGTCTTCTACCTTTGCTTCGATATCAACAAGCGTTTGATCGATTCCACAAATGTAGGTCGAAAATGGTTGCGGCTGCTGAGTAAGTTGAGCCAATAATGGATCACGACTGTTTACAGGAAAATAGTGCTTTGACTTACGTTGACCAGGAAACTTCATATTGGGCTCTCATAGCTTAGCATCCTTGCCAGTGTGAAATTAAGTGTGAAATTAATTGCCTTTGGCGACATTCAACGTTGAAAAGTCACCCTCTGCGAAAATGGCGGCAGATTTTATCATAGTTATTTTTGTTTTTCTGTATAAAGGATTAGATACTCAAAAAAATACGATAAAAAAACCTGCCGAAGCAGGTTTTTATTCAGTATTAGACCGCGATTATTTTAATACGCTTGCTAATTGCTCACTGACTTTAGCAACAGATTGAGTACCATCAAATTTATTGTATTGAGTACGTCCCTGCTCAGCCACTTTGCCATAGTAATCAACTAATGGCTTAGTTTGCTCGTGGTAAATGCCTAAACGTTTACGCACTGTGGTTTCTTCGTCGTCTGGACGAATTGCTAACTCTTCGCCAGTCACATCATCTTTACCTTCCACTTTAGGAGGATTAAACACAACATGATAAACACGACCTGAGCCAGGATGCACACGGCGACCGCTCATGCGCTTAACGATTTCTTCATCTGGTACATCAATTTCGATCACGTGATCAATTTCAATACCATTGTCAGCCATTGCATCAGCTTGAGGAATTGTGCGAGGGAAACCGTCAAGTAGGAAACCTTTTACACAATCATCTTGCGCAATACGCTCTTTCACTAAACCAATAATAAGGTCGTCAGACACTAATTGACCTGCATCCATTACTTTCTTGGCTTCTAAGCCCAATGGAGTACCCGCTTTAACGGCTGCACGCAACATGTCACCGGTTGAGATTTGTGGGATACCATACTGTTCCATAATGAACTGAGCTTGGGTACCTTTACCGGCACCTGGGGCACCCAATAAAATAATGCGCATCTCAAAAGTCCTCTTTAAGTTTATGTTCTTTTTAGGGCGGCGATTTTCGCACATATGCCGCACTTTTAATAGCGCTTTTGTTATGAGATTAGACCTATATCTAATAAGGTTTGTAACAAAAAGGCGTCAGTTTGTTTAATACAGCAAGGTATACAATTTACGGCGATATTGATTGGCTAACGTGTTGCCCTGCCCTATAGCCGTTAGTATTTCCATAAAGACTTGTTTAACCTTGCCATCTAATGCGCCTAAGTCTTTTTGCAAAATAGCAAACAATAACTCGAGCGCTTCTTCATTACGATGCGAGATATTGAGCGCTTTAGCTAACGACACTGCCACATCCAGATTATCGGGTTGCTCAGCAAGACTTTGTTGTAATTGACGGATCTCAGGAGTATCGGCTGCATCTTCTGCGAGTGCCAATTTTGCCATCAAATTGTGATAGTAGCTGTCTTGATCCGCAAGGCCAATAGTTAAAAGCAGGCTTTTGGCATCGGCTAATAAACCTTGTTGTAAAGCCACGTCAACCATGACTAACGCAACCTCTGCAGACTGCTGTGAGTCGGTGTAGACCGTTTTGAGCTGCACAGATAATTGCACTAACTCATCGTCAGTTAATGCGCCCTCTGCTAACAATTGTTTAATTGCCTCAAACTCTTGCATCCACATCGGCGGTAAATGTTTGTTAAGTAACGTCTCGACTTGCTCTTTGGTTTGCAGCCCGGCAAAACCGTCAATAGGACGGCCTTTATCTAGCACTAATGTGGTGGGTAAATTTTGAATTTGAAAATAATTGGCAATTTCAATTTCGGTTTCACAATCGACTTTTGCCAAAATAAATCGACCCGCTTGAGCTTGAGCCAATTGCTCTAGTGTTTGCAGCATTTGCACGCTTTGTGGTTGTTGCTGTGCCCAAAATGCCAACACCACCATTTTTTGCATTGAGCTATCGACAACTTGCTGAATGTTTTCTTTGGTTAAATTAATCAGATAGTCCATAGTGCCCCCGCTATCTTGCAAAAACAAAAGCGGACTGACTGTCCGCTTTTACTTATATTAGGTTAGCTTATTTAAAGCTGGCCATTAACATTTGGTTGGTGAGCTTAATAAATGCCGAAGGATCCGTTAAGCTGCCCTTCTCTGAAAGCAAGGCTTGCTGTAACAACAAGTTAGACCAATCTGCAAATAGTTGCTCGTCTGCTTCGTTATTTAAACGCTCAACTAATGGGTGAGTCGGGTTAATTTCAAATGTCGGTTTTGATTCAGGTACAGGTTGACCTGCAGCTTGCATCAACTTGATCATTTGAGTCGACATTTCCCCCTCACCAGTAACCACACAGGCAGGCGTATCAGTTAAACGGCTGGTTACTTTAACATCCGACACCTTGTTACCTAATGCCGATTTAATACGCTCAACTAAAGGTTTAGCTTCTTCAGCCACTTTTTCTTGCGCTTCTTTATCTGCTTCATCTTCAAGTGAACCTAATTCAAGATCACCTTTTGTGACAGAGTGAAGTTTTTTGCCTTTAAATTCAGTTAAGTGATTAATTAGCCACTCGTCGATACGCTCCGACATTAAGAGAACCTCAATGCCTTTTTTACGAAGTAATTCTAAGTGAGGGCTATTTACGGCAGCGTCATGGCTGTCTGCCACGATATAGTAAATCTTATCTTGGCCTTCTTTCATGCGCTCAATGTAGGCGTCAAGCGACACAGTGGTTGCCGCTGAATTGTCGTTTGTTGAGGCAAAGCGCAATAAACCTGCAATGCGTTCTTTATTGGCAAAGTCTTCCGCTGGGCCTTCTTTTAACACTTGGCCAAATTCAGCCCAAAATGATTGATACTTTTCAGCATCATTTTCAGCCAGTTTCTCTAGCATACCTAACACGCGCTTAGTAAGCGCTTGACGTAGGTTTTTGGTAATTTGGTTATCTTGTAAAATTTCACGCGATACGTTTAATGGTAAATCTTTAGAGTCAATTAAGCCTTTAACAAAACGCAAATATGTCGGCATAAATTGCTCTGCATCGTCCATAACAAACACACGCTGCACAAACAGTTTTAAGCCGTGTTTATGTTCACGGTTAAATAAATCCCAAGGCGCTTTAGCTGGAATATACAACAAGCTCGTGTATTCTTGCTTGCCTTCTACGCGGTTATGCGACCACTTTAATGCGTCGGTATAATCGTGAGAAATGTGCTTATAAAACTCTTGGTATTCTTCATCAGTAATATCAGATTTATTGCGTGTCCAAAGCGCTGTCGCCTTGTTCATTGGCTTCCAAGTACCTTCAGTCGCGGCAATCTTTTCGCCGTCTTCACCTTCTGATTCGGGTTGGCCGGGTTCAAACATCTCTACTGGAATGGAGATATGATCTGAATATTTTGAAATAATTGAACGTAGACGCCATTCATCGGCAAACTCTGTTTCTTCATCACGAAGATGCAGTGTAATTTCAGTACCACGAGTGTTTTTAGTAATGGTCTCAACATTAAATGAGCCTTCACCTTCTGACTCCCACAATACCGCTTCATTGACAGCATGGCCGGCAGCTCGCGTGCGTACAACTACTTTTTTAGCCACGATAAAAGCTGAGTAGAAACCCACACCAAACTGGCCAATAAGTTGCGAGTCTTTTGAAGCTTCGCCAGATAAGTTATTAAAAAACTCTTTAGTGCCTGACTTGGCAATCGTGCCTAAGTGTTCAATAACACCATCACGGGTCATCCCGATACCATTATCAGAAATTGTTACTGTGCCTTTTTCTTTATCGGCACTAACACGTACTCTAAGCTCACCATCACCTTCATATAACGCGTCATCGGTTAGCGCAAGGTAACGCAATTTATCAGCAGCGTCGGCCGCATTTGAGACTAATTCACGTAAGAAAATCTCTTTATTTGAATATAAAGAGTGGATCATCAAATGCAATAGTTGTTTTACTTCGGTTTGAAAACCATGAGTTTCTTGTTGAGACATGAATAATTTCCCTTGGTGTTACGTTAATACAACACGGATTGAATACTATCGACCCGTATAAAAAACTTCGTTAACCAAGAAATGGGGGGCTTTAAATTGTTTTCAAGGGGAGAATCATTTTAATGTCGAATAAATCACCAACAAGAGTACGTTTTTCGATACAAACGATCAATTAAGCCCGAAAATTCTTAAAAATAGTGTATCTATATCGACAATATACACTGGCCTGCCAATACCATATTGGCAGGTCGTGCTCATGATGATGGGAGGTTAAAGGGGAATTCGTCCGTTAAATGATAGCGCCAATGTGGTGCTATCAACGTATTCAAGCTCTCCGCCAACCGGTACGCCATGTGCTATACGGCTAATAACCACCTTATGACGTCTTGCCATGTCAGCAATAAAGTGTGCAGTGGCGTCGCCTTCAACGGTTGGATTTGTGGCCAAAATAAGCTCGCTGACCTCATCAGATGCTAAATGGCGCTCTAATAGTGCAAGCCCTAACTCTTCAGGTCCTACACCATCAAGTGGCGATAAATGCCCTAGCAGCACAAAATACCGACCATTAAAATGTCCACCAGCCTCAATGGCGAGCACATCTGCTGGGGTTTCAACAACACAAATAATACCGGCATTAACTCGTCGATGACTACTGCAGATCGGGCAAAGCTCTTGTTCAGTAAACGTACGACAACTTTGACAATGACCCACTTCAGACATGGCTTTTTGTAATGAATCGGCCAATTTTAATCCCACTTTTCGCTCTCGTTCAAGCAATTGGAACGCCATGCGCTGTGCAGATTTTGGACCGACACCAGGTAAACCACGCAAAGACTGAATTAACTCATCGACCAAAGGACTAAATTTCATAAAATCACGAACACCTTATAATAACTCACTCATTTTGCAGATCGTTGCTGAACTACAAACATTGCTTACATTCATTAACCTATCTAAATAGGTGCGATTATTGTCTCTACCGCACGCTAATGCAAAGACTAAAAACACCAAAGAGATTATTATGACACACTTTACCGTGTAACCTTATTTACCAGAACGATATGTAAAGACTTGATCGAGTGGTAAATCAAACACTTCAGCAATTTTAAATGCCACCTCAAGTGTGGGAGAATATTTGTTCGACTCAATCGCCATCACAGTTTGCCTAGTCACTCCGATTTTGTCGGCCAATTGCTTTTGGGTCATTTCATTATGTAAAAAACGTAAGGTACGGATGGAGTTTGAAATTCCCAGTTTATCGTCAGCAAGATCACCCATAAATGTCTCCTGTTCGCCCCTTATACAACTGCACACCGTAATGCGCCAACTCGGCCAATAAGAATGCACCCACTAAAATATGTAGTGGTAAATGCGGCACATTCGATTGCATAAACTCAACACCTTGGGCGGCGATATTATATTGAACTAACGCTAAAATCACCCCAACTTGTAAAATGATGGCACTGTATTTATAACCGACCAAATTAATTTGCTTTTCTCGCACGTCCATCGGTCGAGATAGCTCATCGTCGCTAATAAATGCCAGTACAATGTAACTGATGACCATCAACACGATGGAATAGATAACAATTTGCAGCAATAAGCTTGAAAGCCACTCTATAGAAGCTAATTGCTCAGGGCTAGCATTGACCAATGCGTTTACATACAAGTAACCAATGTAGCCTGTCACTAAAAAATCGACCGATAACGTCAATTCTCTAAAGCTGGTTTCCTGTAACCATTGGATCCATTTCTGTTTATTACTCATGTTAACCTCAGATTACTTTATGTATAAAATTTTTAACTTTTCTTATCATAAGTCATCATCACGAGATGTCAAATATTTTTAACTTATAGTTAAGGATTAGATACTTTAAATTGACTAGTGAAGCTTGATCACAAATAGCGGCAACAAAGGCTAAGACATGTGACACATTTAGCATAATAATTGGTCAGATTAACCATATACTCGCTTAACTAAACCACCGACGTTGTAACAAACACCATTAAACTAATGATTTAATGTGGTTTTATATTTGGAACAGGGCTTGCTCATTTTATATCCAGTGATAGTGCAACATACTACATTGAACAGTAAGCGCTCACTGAATGACTAATAGGATCATTAACAATATTAAGGACGAATTATGAAAAAACTGATTATTATCATTGTCGCTGTGGCGCTGGGTTATTTTATTAACCTCAAGTTTGTGGACATAGCTTATGCAATGGATTTGCAGAATTGAAAAAAGAAGCCATTTTGATAAACGATCAAAAAATGAAAGTGAAATGCGACTCGTATGCCTTAGGCTTTTTTGATGAAATCAAACTCGAAAACAAATTTCAACAATGCATTAATGATTACCAAGCCCAAGGTTATGCCCTATTGGACACGGCTGACTCAGACGCATAACAAAAAAGCTCAAGCATTTATGCTTGAGCTTTTTTAGGTATTGTTCAAAACAACGATTAAAACGGCATTTTCATTCCTGGTGGTAATTGCATACCGCCAGTCACTTCAGCCATTTTCGCTTTTTGATTTTCTTCTAAACGACGGGCAGCATCATTACATGCTGCTGCAATTAAATCTTCTAGCATTTCTTTGTCGTCATCCATTAAGCTTGGATCGATTTCAACTTTACGCACACTGTGGTTACCTGTCATGGTTACTTTAACCAAGCCAGCACCCGCTTCACCCGTCATTTCTGTGCGTGCAATCTCTTCTTGCATTTTTGCCATTTTGTCTTGCATCATTTGGGCTTGTTTCATTAAATTGCCCATACCGCCTTTTCCACCAAACATAGTCGTCTCTCTCTAATTAAGGTTGCTAGCAAGTCGCCATAGTGGCGCTAATCTTACTGAAATAAAATCGATTGGCAATCTAAGCTATGCATTTTTGAGATGAAGATATGTTCATTTCAAGCTAAATTACCGATTCAAATAACTATTGAACACTGATTTGAGCAATATCCTCGGCAATTTGTGCCAATTGCTCTGGGGGATATTCAATACTATCACTGTCTAACTGTGCAGATAATCGTTGGATCATCCACTGAGTATTATCATCTTGTAAAATGGATTGCTCAGCTTGAGCGATCAATTCACGATGAAACCTTTTGCGCAATTCTAAAGGGGTTTCACGCTGAGCAACAACGCCAATTTCAATCTTAACTTCAATGGGTTGCTGTAGGTAATCGGTCAAGGCTACTTGTAATTGATCAATTGCCTGTGGCGCAGATAGATGTTTTTGATCAGGCTTTAACACGAGTATTAAGGAATTACTTTGCCCCTGACACACTGCGTTCACCCCTAACTGCCTGACACGCCCACCAACTGATACATTCGTCATCACTTTATACCAATGTAAATCCAGTTCATGACCTTCGATACGATGAGGCTTAAAAACCGAAGGCGTTGCTGATGTAACAACTGCCTTTTGATTACTCGGTAATTCAGCGGCTTTTGCACTGTCTACATCGATGATCTGAGAGGTGATAGTGGTATTTGATGTTGAGTTTAGCTCCTGAGATAGGATCTCAGCAGGCAAAACGGCATCTGTAAAAGGCGTGACTTGCTCACCTGCCCCAGGCTTAACCCAAGGCGGCCTGTCGTAATGATCACTGCCAAGGCTATGACTAACTTCTGCGTCGTCATCGGCCAATGTGTCGGCTAACTCGGGGCGATGTGAGTTTGTATCTTGCAATGTCTCACATTCATCAACAACTGCATCAGGCGCTTTTGCACTTGAGTTACCCATGTTAGGCGTATCTACTGTTGCAGTTGGTTTAGCTGCATTAGGTATTTTCGTTGATTTTATTGTAACAGGCGCTTTTGCAGCCTCTGCCTCTTTTTGCTGTAGCGCGCCAAGATCTTTAATTAATGAATCGCGTGTGGCTAAAACCACATTTAAAAAGTCTAACGCATCCCCTGACTCTGATGTCATTTTGGCTTGTGCAGCCTTTGACTCAGTATGAGGCTGTGTGTCTAATAACGCCTGATTTTGTGAATGGCTTGTTGAATAATCTACCGGTGAGTCCGCCTGATAAGACTCATGCTGAGCTGAGAATGCCACGTAGTCATCATGATCAGAAGGTTGATAATCATCATCTTGTTGATAATCACTGAAAGAGTAGCCATCCACATCAGCTGAAAAACCATCTTGTTGATAATCAGTGTCGCTACTCGCACTCATTGGTGAGTCAGTGGGGTTAGCTTCACTGCTATCATGATTTACAACGACTGTTGGCGTATCAGTTTTATGTTGTTGTGCTTGCCCCTGCGCAAAACGATTAAAACCAAAGCTCGCCGCTTGGCTCAATACCACCTGCTGCTCAGCGACCAATGCCTCATCACAATCATCAAGCTCATCATCCACTGAGTCAGCAACTATGGGGCTGGGATCTGGTAATGAACTGAGCCCATGGGAGCTATCATTGTTCACATCAGCGTCATCTTTGCTGGTATCGCTGAGAGCGTCAGAGGTTTTATCTGTAGGATTAACCGTTAACACTGTAGAGTCTGTCTGTGAGGGCTCATCAGTTGCAGGCTCTGCAGTATTAGGCTTTGGGCTTGTATCTGTGACCTCTTTTGATGGCGTTAAGTCTATAGTTGCGGCTGTATTACTGACCCATCTTTTTACTTGTTTTTCAGGAGTAAAGGCCACTGCGCGCAATAATGCCATCTCAAGCCCTGATTTAGGATCTGGTGCATAGGCTAAATCTTTACGGCCATTTAATAACATTTGATAATACAGCTGCACTTGCTCGGGAGATAATTGCTGTGCAAAGGCTGTAATTTGCTCGCTAAACAGAGACTGTTGAGCAGCGGCAGGCGCAAATTGAGTTAGGGTAATTTGATGTAATAATTCTAATAAACTGCGAAGCACTTCTTCAGCATCAGCACCAAAAGCGAGTACTTTTGCCACCATTTGCATTAAGGGGCCCACATCTGCATCACAAAGTGTTTTTAATAACGCGATAACGTGCTGCTCATCTATGCTACCGAGCATGGTTTGCACTTGTTCAAGCATTACCTGACCACTACCAAAAGCAATAGCTTGATCGGTTAAACTTAACGCATCACGCATACTGCCATTAGCAGCTTTAGCCAACACATTTAACGCTTGCGGCTCAAATGGCAATTGCTCCTGAGTAATAACATACTCAAGTTGCTGGCTAATTTGTTGTTGCGTTAAACTTTTTAAATTAAATTGCAAACAGCGAGACAATACCGTTACCGGTAGCTTATGTGGGTCTGTTGTCGCCAATAAAAACTTTACGTGCTCAGGAGGCTCTTCTAAGGTTTTTAATAATGCATTAAAACTGCTGCGTGACAGCATGTGAACTTCGTCAATGAGGTATACCTTAAAACGACCACGAGAAGGACGATATTGCACGTTATCAAGTAACTCACGGGTATCGTCAACTTTGGTACGCGACGCTGCATCAACTTCGATTAAATCGACAAAACGCCCTTGGGCAATCTCAACACAACTTGAACATTCACCACAGGGATTGGCAGTAACGCCCGTCTCGCAGTTAAGGCCTTTGGCAAATAGCCGCGCCAAACTGGTTTTGCCTACCCCACGGGTGCCGGTAAATAAATACGCATGATGAAGACGTTGTTGGCTTAATGCATTTGTCAGTGCCATTAATACATGGGACTGACCAACCATTTGTTCAAATTTTGCAGGTCGCCATTTGCGGGCGAGCACTTGATAAGACATGAAATTCCCCACACAGAGCTATCGGGAGTCAATCCCATTTGAGGGATAACAATAACATGCCAGAGGCTGGCATGCTATTGTTGCACTGGCTTTTGATGTATGTGCATTGAGTTAACTGCCTAATTAATTAGCAGTTATTAAAAAAGCTATTCGCCTTCAAACTCACACAAACTTAATACTTCAATGCCTAAATCTTGTAAACGCTTTTCACCACCAATTTCAGGTAATGAAATCACAAATGCGGCATGTGCTACTTCACCACCTAATTGGCGGATCAGCTTAACGGTTGCTTCAATGGTGCCACCAGTGGCAAGCAGATCATCAATAACCAACACTTTATCGTTCGCGTTAATGGCATCTGTATGTATTTCTAGCGTATCTTTACCGTATTCCAACTCATAGGTTTGGCTAATGGTTTCACGCGGTAATTTGCCAGGCTTACGCACAGGAACAAATCCCACACCAAGTTCAAGTGCTAATGGTGCACCAAATAAAAAGCCACGGGCTTCAGTACCAACCACTTTAGTAAACCCTTTTGATTGGTAATGGGCGACTAAAATTGCGATTGTCGCTTTATAGGCTTCAGCACTTTCCAACAAACTCGTGACATCACGAAACATAATGCCTGGCTTTGGATAATCAGGAATGGTTTTAATGCTGTTTTTGATAAGCGCTAAACTGTCTTGGTTCATCATAATGAATTAACTCTGTTTAAAGTGATTACGCAATAAAAAAGTCCACGTCATTGGTGGACTCTAATAAAAATTCTGCTGCGATCTTATGCCCGTTTAGGTTCAGTTGCAACCGTCATACATAAAATGGCGATTTATTATTCTAACTCTGGGATCCGCCACAGAAAAAAGAGCAAAACTAACATCATGCATATCAACATGATCTTAACCCACATCAGCGGCACTATAATAATGCTAATGCCAAAACTCAACGTGCTCATTATCATGGCTTTTCGTTTTAAAGGTCGGCTTAATGCGCGTTTAGATTGCCACTGGTCAATCCCCTCTGCAAACCAGGGGTGTGTGACCAACCAATTGTGCAAGCGGTCATTTGAACGAGCAAAGCAAAAAGCAGACAGTAAGATAAATGGCACGGTAGGCAATAATGGCAAGGCTATGCCAATTAAACCTAATACCAAACTGCACAAGCCAATAATAAGGAAAAAACCACGTTTTAACGCCATAACCACCCTTGCCGAAAACAAAAAACCACTCTATCAGAGTGGTTTAGTAAGGCAATATTTTGACAAATTAATCTGAATTAATCGTTAAATTAATCCAGTCACTTTTAACCACGAAAGGCTTGCGGGTAATGTAGGAATTAATAAAACCAAAATAAAACCAATAAAATAAACAATGTTAAACGGGTCTTTAAACGGCTGACTCATGATATTTCCTAGATTGAAATTTGTCGTGGGTGTCACTGCTAACAAAATTTACATGTGATAATCAGCTTAACACTGGTCATTAATACGGTCATTTTGCGTGAAGCAGATCACAAAAAGTGGCTCATTCTAGACATATATTACTAAAATAAAAACCTTAATTTTATTAAGACTATTATTTGTCTGCCAATGAAATGATAATCCCCTTTTGGCTGAGCTGTTGTATTAATGGAACACAGCCAGACTGTAATGTTTGTGCAGCCATTTGCGGATAAAGCTCACCTAACCAGACGATAATATCTTCGAGCAACACACCTTGTTTCAAATGAGCCATTTGCTCAATATAAGCAAGTACTTGGGCACTTAATGGCGTGAGCTTTAAAAATGCAACTTCGTCGTCAACGTTGCGGTACACGCAAAAGAAATGGGCTTCTTGGGTCGGTTCTATGGGTTGGTAGTCAACACTGATATGTTGAACATCAAACGAGTATTGAGCAATTTTTGCATGAGTAGCCAAACCCAAACGAACGTCACTGAATTCATCAGTGGTAATAAGTCGAGATTTTGGTGTATCTGGTGCCACAGCAGCGCACAGTTCTAACCACTCATAATGAGCCAATTGCAGCATAAAAACAGGATCATGCTCTGATTGAGTGTACTCATGTTGTAAAAAAGCCAAGAATTCCCCAGCAATTTCAACAAAAATGGGCGTTTTGCAGTCATGGGTAACAAAAAACTGCTGGATCAATGCTTGCCATTGTTCTTCACTATATAGGGTTTTTAAAACCGGAAATGCACTGGATACAAACCCTGAAATATTATTAAAAAATAACTCCCGATACACCTTCATCCGCCTCGGTTCAATCCCTTCAGGAAGGGGTAAACTGGGATCGCGAATATAATCCATAAATTGTTGTTGCAACTTAATAAAGTTCATCATGTTTTTCTCAATGCAGACGAATGCTCTAAGGCAAGTTGTTGATATTGATGAATTTGATTGATTTCATTTAGGAGAACTTCTGTTTTAGGAATATTAAAATCACGCTCAAGTAACGTTGGGTGAACCCCATGCAATTGATAACATTGCTGTAATAAAGACCATACAGGGTCAATAACATCTGCACCGTGGGTATCAACCATCAAATCGACATCTTCTTGGTAATGCCCTGCAATATGTAAATAAGCAATGCGATCGGTTGGCATGGCTGCTAAAAAATCATTTGCATCATACTGATGGTTAATAGCATTAACGTAGATGTTATTCACATCGAGCAGCAATTTGCAATCAGCCTCTTGCAGCACAGCATTAACAAACTCTTGCTCGCTCATTTGTGCACCGGGCGCCGCATAAAAGGACACATTCTCTAAAATAAATGGGCGTTCAAGTATGTCTTCAACTTGCTTAATGCGTTTTGCAGTGTGGATCACCGCATCGTCGGTAAAGGGGATTGGCATTAAATCGTACATATGCCCTTTACCGGAACAGTAGCTTAGATGCTCTGAATAAATATCAATCTTATGCGCATCAAGAAACCCTTTAATATTTTTGACAAACTGAGTATCTAATGCTTCAGGACTGCCTATGGATAAAGATAATCCATGACAAAAAAACCGGTGCTCTTGGGTTAGCTGCGAAAATTGACGCGCAAATTTACCGCCTAAGGTCATCCAGTTTTCTGGTGCCACTTCAAAAAAATCGATGGCAGATGGCACCTGTTGGCAAAATTCATCCAGCATTTCGCGACGTAAACCTAAGCCTACACTCGCTTGAGTTGATGGAGAATATTGAAAACTAGACATAGTGCATCCTTAACCATAAAAACAAGGTAAAAATAAGGCCTGAAACCCAGGCCTTAATTGTGTCAAAAAAGCATGAACATTATCCAATGCTTATTACTTCTGACCGCCACACTTACCTTCACCACATTTACCTTCTTTGGCTTTTTCAGCTGACTTTTTCATGTCGCCGCCGCATTTGCCTTCACCGCATTTACCTTCAGCGGCTTTCTCAGCAGACTTCATCATGTCGCCGCCGCATTTGCCTTCACCGCATTTACCTTCAGCGGCTTTCTCAGCAGACTTTTTCATGTCGCCGCCACATTTGCCTTCACCGCATTTACCTTCAGCAGCTTTTTCAGCAGACTTTTTCATGTCGCCGCCACATTTACCTTCACCGCATTTACCTTCACCACCCTCTAATTGATAGCCAGCGGTTAATTGTTCGAATCCAAATGGGTTAGCTTGTACATCAGCAGTAAAACCAGCAGTCATTACAACAGCACCTAACGCAACAGCTACAGTAGTTTGTTTGATAGAGTTCATAATTATTGTCTTCCTCGTGTTTTGATTATGTATTGTTGACCAACATCATTGCCGGCTTGCTTAAAGAGACCTGTAGTAGATGAACTTTATTGCAAAAAAATTGACAATTTGTGAAAAAACTCACTTTTGGTAATAAATAAACTTGCTAGGAACACACAAAATAGCACAAAGGTTACACCACTTGAAGCGGGATAATAATAGGACTAAACGAATAGATATTTTTTATGCCTATGATTAATATAAAGTTAACTATTAAGTTCCGCATACACATTGAGATAATTAAGGTTAATGCTGTTATCAACCAATAAACACGGTAAAATGACGCACTTTTTTCTTCAGTAAGGTGTACCGTGCGCGTTATTTTAGCTCCAATGGAAGGTGTGGTTGATGACCATATGCGTGATATTTTATCAGCCATCAATCCGTTTGATTTAGTTGTTACTGAATTTGTACGAGTCGTAAACCAGTTATTACCGGAAAAAGTCTTTTACAAATTGTGTCCAGAACTGCTCAATAATGGATTAACCCCTTCCGGTACGCCTGTGCGTGTCCAATTACTTGGCCAAGAACCTGAGTGGATGGCACAAAATGCAATCCGGGCGATTGAATTAGGCTCAAATGGTGTAGATGCTAATTTTGGCTGCCCTGCTAAAACGGTTAATAAAAGTAAAGGCGGTGCGGTTTTACTTCAATACCCCGACAATATTTACAACATTGTCAAAGCCATGCGTGAGGCGGTGCCCAGCCATCAACCTGTTACAGCCAAAATCCGACTAGGCTACGAAGACAAATCATTGTTCATGGAAAATGCTCTGGCGGTTTATGAAGCCGGCGCATCTGAGCTCGCCATTCATGCCCGCAGTAAAACCGACGGCTATAAACCGCCAGCATACTGGGAATACATCACTGAAGTACGTAAGCGCTTGCCTATACCTGTTATCGCAAATGGTGAAATCTGGAATGCCGCGGATGCAAAACGATGTATGGATGTCACGGGATGCGACAGTGTGATGATTGGCCGCGGCGCCATATCATTACCTAATCTAGGTGACACAATAAAAACGGGGGCTGCACCTTATACCTGGCTGCAAACACTCACATTATTAATGGCGTACACAGAAAAAGAGCTCAATGGCCGTAAATCCGATTATTATCCTTCACGGATAAAACAGTGGTTTAGTTACCTAAATCGTCAATATCCCGAAGCGGATGCATTGTTCCGAGAGTTAAGGATCTATAAAACCACTGAAGAGATAGTCAAAGTGCTGCAGCAAACACATCAATCGTTAAGCTAGCAAGCCATTGCGATAATCACAACATTGACTCAGGCTGAATCATTTGGGCCTGAGTACAAAAATCTACCTCAGAATTGATCTTCGTCATAACCTACTCTTTTTTTGTGCTTAGAATAGAATTTCTAGTGGCATTATCAGTTAAGGTTAATCCAGTTGCACAATTATCAGGACATACAGCAAAAATTACAGCAACTTGAACTCAAGTTGAGGCACGAGTTATTTCTGATTATTAAAGATATATCTCCCGATGCGAGCCAGCTGGCAAATAACGCGTCATTGGGGGATGTTATCGATTTTTTATCACAAGTGAAATTAGCCGATACCGATTTATTTACACAACTGATGAAGCTAGATGCCGCATTATGCCAACTCGATTTAGGCCTATATGGACTATGTTCTGATTGCGAAATGGATATTGAATCAACTAGGTTAAATACCGATCCAACCGAACAACGATGCAGTTCCTGCCAGCAAAAATATTTAAATGAACATAGGTTAGAACTTAGGTTGAATCATTAAAAATCTATCATTAAAAATCTATCGTTCGACTTAATACAGATACAAAAAAGCCTACATTTCAGTAGGCTTTTTAATATGCCAATAGTACCTATTAGCATTGATTATTGTTGCAACTATTAAAACTTAACGCTCACACCGCCGTAGTATTGGCGACCAATGGTGTCGTACACTTCAGGCACCGTACCACCATCGCTACCATTTGATACGTCTGATGGTTCTTCATCTGTGATGTTTTTAATTCCAGCGCTAAGCGTTACCATGTCAGAGACATGATAAGTTCCCGCAATATTGTGATAAAGCACTGCATCTACATCATCACCCGTGCCTAAGTCTTCCATTTCACCAATGTAGCGGTTCGAGTAAATAACACTCCAATCATCAATACCCGCTTGAATATTAAAGTTGTTACGCACTTCAGCATATGCACCAAAGTTACCATCAATGATATTGGTGTAGTCTATACCTTCTTGCTCAAAATTCAGTAAGTAGGTGGTATCATTATTGATTTTCCAATCCAACGATAACGCACTGAAACTGTATGCAAGATTCAAGTCTATACCGCTGGTGTCTTGACTACCTACGTTGGTTAGAGAGCTAGTCAAGTTTGTTAAGTCACCGTTAGTTCCTATGTTAAATATTTCACAAGAATCTGATGCGGCGTCAGCATAACAAGCATCTAGACCGGCTTGAACATCCAAGCGAGTAATTGCATTTTTTACCTTAAAGCGCCAGTAATCAACCGTTAACGACAAACCCTCGACATAACTTGGCGAGTAAACAACACCGGCGGTGTAAGAGTCCGACTCTTCAGCCTCTAAGTCGTCGTCTGATGTATAACGAACTAATATTTGCGAGTCTTGCTCATTACCCCATGGATCTTCTAGGTAATCGTAAGATCCTGTATCACCACCGTAAAGCTCACTAATACTAGGAGCACGGAACCCTGTGGCCGCTACACCACGAAGCATTAAATCATCTGTTGCTTCATAGGTTAAGCCAACTTTCCATGTTGACGCTTTACCGAATGTTGAGTAATCGTCATAACGAAGAGCAAACTCACCGGTTAATTTATCTGTAAAAGGAACACTTACCTCTTCAAAAACAGAGAAAACATTGTAATTACCACTTGTTGGATCTTGTTGAGCCGCAGTACCTTCACCGGCTACTGTAACAGAATCTGGATTGTAATATCCGCTTTCGTAACGGTATTCAGCACCTATTGCAAAGGCAACGGCACCCGCACTTACGTCAAATAAATCGCCATTTAAACCAGCAGAAAAGACATTTTGTTCGTTACCGCCATCGGCATTATCTGTATAACTTATGTCATCAACAATACTGTCTGTTAATGCATCACCACTAAACCATGCATCTTGGTTTGCATAAATTGATTCAGAAAGATTGGTGGCATTGATGGAGTTTTTAACGGTTGAATCCGCTTTATTTTTACCATAGGTATAAGCGAGATCCCAATTCATACCGTTATTGATATCCAACTCACCTGCAAGCCCTGCTGAAATACGGAAAGTATCCGTATCTTGCTCGTAAATACGTGGGCCGGCATCAGCAATACGACGACGATATTCAACACGGCCAGTATCATCAGCAGCAATACCCGCATCAGTCATTGCATCGGTTAACGTGACACATGAGCTGTCAGAATCTGTTTCACACACATCTAGCATGACAGAAGCCGGTTGCGGCGCCATTTGCTGATTAGATTTACGCTTGGTATAAAGCGCATCAGCAGTTAATACCATGTTGTTATCTAGCTCTTGTACCATGTTGGCGAATAAACTGTATCGCTCATTTGGTGTTTGATAATAACTGCTCGTTGTATAGTCATAACCTGTTGAACGAGCTTCCCATTCACCCGCTTCATTTTGCACCATACCATCAAGCGAACCTGTCGGAATATATGAACTGTAACCTGGTTCAGTCCAATCACGGTCTGATTGGATCACGCTTTCACGCTTTGAATAGGCCACGCCAAAGGTATAGTTGCCGCCATCGGTGTTAAAACCATATAAACCGCTCAATTCTCCAGTTTCACCATCACTTTCGCTTGAGGTACTACCGTTAAAATCTAATTGGAAACCATCGAAATCTTTTTTGGTGATAATATTAACTACACCTGCAATCGCATCTGAGCCATATACCGCTGAAGCACCATCTTTTAAAATCTCAACGCGTGCAATCATTGCCACAGGAATAGAGTTTAAATCCACAGAACTATCAGCACCAGAACCAGAGTTAACCATACGACGGCCGTTTAATAACACTAACGTACGTTGCGAACCCATGCCGCGTAAATCAACTTGTGCGACACCATCTGAACCATTATTTGAGCTTGAACCTAAAGCTGCACCAGCCATAGATGTTTGAGCTTGAAGCAATTCATCAACAGAAGTGAAACCTTCAGCACGGATCGCTTCAGCAGAAATAACGGTTACTGGAGAAGCTGTTTCCATATCTTGACGTTGAATACGTGAACCCGTGACTTCTATACGCTCCACTTTTTGCTTATCGGCCGCCATGACCGCTGAAGAAAATAACCCAGTGGTCGCGACACTTGTTGCTGCTACATTTAATAAACTGCGACGAATAGCTTTAGCAGTTAATGTGACTGAACTCATGAAAAAACTCCCTATTCTTAAAATAAATAAATCAAATTGTTATATTTTTAATGAGCAGCAATCGGCCTTGCCAATTACTAAAAACATTATTAAGAAATAAAAAACCTTTCGTCAACAAGGGAGGGATACAAGCAACTTTGCAAAGTTGTGTAAATCAAACTTTTAATTTGACTTTAAAAACGAATTAAAGAAAATGAACATAAACAGCAACTTATAAAGAGCTTGGCGCATTATGTTATTTTTGTGTAATATTAAAATCAAAAAACAAACGCAAATAAAAAACCAATAAAGCACAATAAAAAACCAGCAAAGAAACAAAGAGAAAACATAGTTAACAATATAAAAACAAAAGTTCATAACCTGTATCTATCATTATTTTTGTAAATTAAGTTAAATATTTTGTTTTGAACTAAAATAGCAGAAAATTTAACATAAATAGTGAATGATTATTTATTCACAAATAGACTATAACGTATTCTATACGCTTATTTTTATTCAAAACATGTCAATAAATACTGAAAACAGTTTACTTAAGAGGTAATCAACGCCAAAAAAACGTGTATTAATACATCAATTTTCACACACTATGCGGCTAAGAGTTCATTTATCACTCAAAAATGACAAGTAAAAAAACAAGTTGATAACATTTTTGCGGGTAGAAAACATCTCTTCTAGGCTCAATAACTCCGGGGAAGTAAAGTGGTTAATTGAACGATCGAACGTTGCAGTTGCTAAAGCCCTCAATAAAGCAAACTAGTCAGTTAACCTGTCCAATAGCCTTATGAGTGAGTAACACAATTATAAATGGAAAAAACAACGTCGTTGCCAAGAAAATCGAGATACTGGTATTAGGGGTGACGATTGAATGCTGGCTAAAATGTATCAAATGCTCAGTGTTAGATGCTACTGGCTATAGAATACTAGATGTGGAATGTTAGATGCTCAAGGCTAGATATTAGATATTAGATATTGAAAGATAAGCATGAATAAACATGTTGATATTAGATTTGAATATTGCATTTACATAGTGCTTGCAGGATGTTACTGACTGGGAGACTGTAATTCAGTTTGTGTAACAGAAGCCTAAACAGTTCTAATGAAGGCATTTTGTGCCTATACCGCTGTAGATAAACCTGAGCAGAGATTAAAAACAAAAAAGGAGCCTAGGGCTCCTTTTCGATGTTCTTGCTAGCAAAGATTAACGAGTGCGTGGGCACACTTCTTCAGCGCTGAAGAAGTAAGCAATTTCACGAGCTGCTGATTCAACAGCATCAGAACCGTGAACTGCGTTTTCGTCGATGCTTGCTGCGTAGTCAGCACGTAAAGTACCACGAGCAGCTTCAGCTGGGTTAGTTGCACCCATGATTTCGCGGTTAGCTAGTACTGCATTTTCGCCTTCTAACACTTGAACCATTACTGGACCAGAAGTCATAAAAGACACTAAAGCACCAAAGAAAGGACGTGCGCTGTGTTCAGCGTAGAAACCTTCAGCTTGTTCTTTAGAAAGGTGAACCATTTTAGAAGCAATGATCTTTAGACCAGCTGATTCAAAACGGTTGTAGATTGCACCGATGTGGTTTTTAGCAACTGCATCTGGCTTAATAATTGAGAATGTGCGTTCGATCGCCATAACTAGCTTCCTTAATGTGAGCAAGTTTAAAAAATTCGCGCGGATTATACGTAATTAAACTGAAAATGCCTAGCCTTATCAGCATAGGCAATAACATTTCAGCATTTATTTAGGTCATTTATATTAACAAACTGCCATTTCGTTAGTTTGTTTGTTGGTTTTAACTGCATTTTTTTCAATAAAACAAATAATGGCGTCTGCAACATCTTTTTGTGTCGCAGCTTCAATACCCTCAAGCCCTGGCGATGAATTCACTTCCATCACGACAGGCCCGTGGTTAGAGCGTAATAAATCAACGCCAGCAACATTTAAGCCCATTGTACGAGCCGCACGTAATGCAACTGAGCGCTCCTGAGGCGATAATTTAACTAAGGTCGCACTACCTCCACGGTGTAAATTAGAGCGAAATTCCCCCGGTTTAGCCTGACGTTTCATTGCGGCTATGACCTTATCGCCTAATACAAAACAGCGAATATCCGCGCCTTGAGCTTCTGCAATATATTCTTGCACCATAATGTTAGCTTTAAGGCCCATAAAGGCTTCTAGTACGCTTTCTGCGGCTTTACGTGTTTCAGCTAGCACTACGCCAATACCCTGTGTGCCTTCAAGTAATTTAACCACTAACGGCGCACCACCAACCATGTCAATTAAATCAGGAATGTCACTTGGTTTATTAGCAAAACCAGTAATAGGCAGACCAATGCCTCTGCGAGACAATAATTGCATAGAACGTAATTTATCACGCGATCGCGCAATGCCAATTGAGCTATTTACCGCATAAACGCCCATCATCTCTAATTGACGCAGCACAGCAGAGCCATAAAAAGTGACAGATGCACCAATACGTGGGATCACGGCATCAAAATGGCCAAGATCTTTACCCGCCATATGAATGCTAGGCTTAGTCATGTTGATGTTCATGTAACACTTTAATGGGTTAATTACTTTAACTTCATGTCCGCGGGCGACAGCTGCCTCGACTAAGCGACGGGTTGAATATAATTGCGGGCCTTGAGACAGTATTGCGATGCGCACAGAGTGCTCCAGAAAAGGAATTTTCGCGCATCATACGCTGAGTTTATTTAAAATCAATGACAGGAATGACCAGAAATAAAAAAAGAGTCAATCTTGATGATTGACTCTCATTTTTATACTAAAACTGTACAATAACTGGCGATGGTTTAGCCTTCGCTCACCATGTTAATGGTGTATTTAGGAATATCTATCACCATGTCACAATCAACCACTTTAGCTTGGCAAGACAAGCGGCTTTCAGGCTCTAAACCCCATGCTTTATCTAGCATGTCATCTTCAAGCTCATCGCTTTCTTCTAGTTGGTCAAAGCCTTCACGTACAATTACATGGCATGTGGTACAAGCGCATGACTTTTCACAAGCGTGTTCTATGTGAATACCGTTACGTAGTGCAACGTTTAAAATGGTCTCACCAACTTCTGCTTCAAGTACTGCGCCATCTGGACAAAGCTCTTGATGGGGTAAAAATACTAACTGTGGCATTATTTCACCTATATGTTATCGACCGACTGCCCTTTTAGCGCCGCTCTAATAGAATTATCCATGCGTCGTGACGCAAAATCTTGAGTTTGTTCATCAAGACTAGCAATTGCTTTCTCAATGGCATCAACATCGTCTTGTTGTGCGGTAGCGTCAAGTAACGCAATCGCATCAGTTAACTGTTTACGCTCTTGTTCATCAAGTAAATCACCATCTTTACCTAATGCGGCATTTAATGACTCAATCACACGCGCCGCTTCAACTTTTTGCTCTGCAAGCATTCGTCGAGTAATGTCATCTTTAGCATGCTTCATCGAATCTTTTAGCATGGTGGCAATTTCAGTGTCAGACAAACCAAAAGAAGGTTTAACCTGAATAGTGGTTTTTACTTCGGTTGATTTTTCCATCGCTGTGACACTGAGCAATCCATCGGCGTCTACCTGGAAGGTTACACGAATATGTGCAGCGCCAGCAGCCATCGCAGGAATACCATGTAGGGTAAACCGCGCGAGTGAACGGCAATCTTCAACCAACTCTCGCTCACCCTGTACCACATGAAATGCCATTGCCGTTTGGCCGTCTTTAAACGTGGTAAACTCTTGCGCACGGGCAACCGGGATTGTGGTATTACGGGTCACGACTTTTTCAACCAATCCGCCCATGGTTTCAATACCAAGCGATAATGGAATAACATCTAACAATAACAAGTCAGATTCTGGTTTGTTACCCACCAAAATATCAGCTTGAATTGCCGCGCCAATGGCCACAACACGATCTGGGTCAATTGAGGTCAGTGGTGCTTTTTTGAAGAAGGCTTCTACTTGCTCGCGTACTAATGGCACACGAGTTGAACCGCCTACCATGACGGTTTCAATCACTTCGTCAACACTCACACCAGCATCACGCAAAGTACGGCGGCAACTGCTAATGGTCTTTTTCACTAACGCGCCAATCAGTTCGTTAAATAATGACTTATCAACTGAGGTCGTTAATGTTTGATTATCCATCACAACACTTGCATCAACGACGTCATTTTCTGTTAATGCTTCTTTTACTCTGCGTGCTTCGATGAGTAACTGACGCGCTAACTGATTATTAGGCTCGGTAATATTCCATGCTTGTTGTAAATGACTCACCAACAGATGGTCAAAATCATCACCGCCAAGCGCAGAATCACCACCGGTTGCAAGCACTTCAAAAACGCCACGATTTAAACGAAGTACAGAAATATCAAACGTGCCACCACCGAGATCATAAATCGCAATCACGCCCTCTTGCTTAGAATCTAATCCATAAGCAATCGCTGCGGCAGTTGGCTCATTGAGTAAGCGCAGCACCTTAACGCCAAGTAATTCAGCGGCATCTTTTGTGCCTTGACGTTGAGCGTCATCAAAATAGGCCGGCACGGTAATCACAATCCCTTGAAGCTCACCGCCTAAGGTTGACTCTGCACGTGCGATTAATGGCTTTAAAATTTCTGCCGACACTTGTACAGGGTTAACTTGGCCCATTGGAGTATTAAATACAGGCAAACCGTTCTCACTCGCCTGGAGATCGTAAGGCAGTTTATGCACGCCTGATTGCACATCAGCAAGGCTGCGACCCATAAAACGCTTCACTGAAACGATGGTATTTTGCGGATCTAACGCTGATTTAGCTTGAGCATCGTAGCCAACTTGAACTAACTCATCTGAGTAATGCACAACTGACGGTAATGAGTGACGACCGCTATCATCAGCTAAGGTTGATGCCAGTCCGCTTCTGACTGTTGCCACTAATGAATTAGTGGTGCCAAGATCGATCCCCACAGCCAAACGATGCTGGTGTGGTGCGGCGCTTTGGCCAGGTTCTGCAATTTGCAACAGTGCCATAGTGTTCCAACTTGTTGTGTTATTGACTAGCAGCGCTAATCATTAAATTTGAATGTAAGTCTAACGAACTAGTCCAGTAAGTCATCTTCAATACGGGCTAACTCGTCTTGCAATTTTGCCATAAACTTTAACTTTCGAATTTGATCTGCAGCTAATAATGCATCAGCCTCATCGCTTGATGCGAGCAATGAAGTTAATTTTTTGGATAACGTCGCTTCGAATTCAGCAAAAGAGTCATATAATTCATCAACTAGCTCTTGGGGCTCTTGGCTATGTTGAATATCTTCTAATGCTTCACGCCACTCCATTTGCTGCATTAAAAATGCACCATCTTTAAGTGTTGTGGTTTCATGGCTTAATTCTATGCCCCGTAAGCTCAACATGTGCTCTGCACGGCGCAAAGGATTTTTTAAGGTTTGATAACCGTCATTGACTTGCGAGGTCCGCTGAACCGACAACAATTTCTGTTGCTCAGAATCATTAGCAAACTTATCAGGATGAACCGCCCTTTGCAGTTCGCGGTAACGCTCTGCAAGTAAGGCGGTGTCGATATCAAAGGCAGGTTCTAAATTGAACAGATCGAAATAATTCATTGGCAGATATCATGCTTACTGTTTCGATAAAACGGCAAAAGTTAAGGGTTAAACGGTAAAACTCTCACCGCAACCACATTCACCTTTTGCATTCGGGTTATTGAACTGGAAACCTTCATTTAGGCCTTCTTTAACAAAATCCAGTTCAATACCTTGCAGATAAATAAAGCTTTTAGCATCGATGATGATATTGACACCATCGATAGTATAAACTTCATCATCGTCATTGAGTTCATCAACAAACTCAATGACATATGCCATACCTGAACAACCCGATGTTCTCAATCCAAGGCGTAAACCTAAGCCTTTTCCACGGTTAGCAAGAAACGATTTTACTCGGTCTGCCGCCGCAGGTGTCATTGAAATAGCCATCTATACTCCAGGCATTACTTAGCTTGTTTGGTTTTATACTCTTCAATTGCCGCTTTAATGGCATCTTCTGCCAAAATTGAACAATGAATTTTAACCGGTGGCAATGCTAACTCTTCAGCAATATCAGCATTTTTGATGGTTGCTGCTTCGTCAACGCTTTTGCCTTTAACCCACTCGGTTACCAGTGAACTTGATGCAATCGCACTACCACAACCGTAGGTTTTAAATTTTGCATCTTCAATAATGCCATCTGCACTGATTTTCAATTGCAGTTTCATTACATCGCCACACGCAGGTGCTCCCACCATGCCGGTCACTACAGATGGATCGTTTTTGTCAAATGAACCAACGTTACGTGGGTTTTCATAATGATCGATTACTTTTTCGCTATAAGCCATGATATTGCTCCTAAATCTTTGTCGTTAAACGATTAATGATGTGCCCATTGAACTTGGTTCAAATCAATACCATCTTTGAACATCTCCCAAAGAGGAGACATTTCACGTAACTTATCGATTGATTCAGTTATCGTTTTGATAGCATGTTCAATTTCTTCATCGGTAGTAAAACGACCAATTGAGAAACGAATTGAGCTGTGTGCCATTTCATCATTTAACCCTAAAGCACGTAAAACGTAGCTCGGTTCTAAACTGGCTGAAGTACAAGCTGAACCTGAAGAAACGGCCAGGTCTTTTAACGCCATCATTAGTGATTCACCTTCAACAAAGTTGAAGCTTACGTTAAAGATACCGCTGTAGCGTTGGTCCATATCACCATTGATATAGGTTTCTTCAATGTGCTTGATGCCGTTCCATAACTTGTCGCGTAAACGGGTGATACGTGCGCTGTCTTCAGCCATGTCTTGTTTAGCGATAGCCGCAGCCTCACCTAAACCAACAATTTGATGCGTTGCTAAAGTACCACTGCGCATACCACGCTCGTGTCCACCACCGTGCATTTGCGATTCAAGACGAATACGAGGCTTACGACGAACATAAAGTGCACCGATACCTTTAGGACCATACATTTTATGGCCAGAAATCGAAATTAAATCAACCTTTGTGGTTTGCACATCGATAGGTAATTTACCGGCACTTTGCGCAGCATCCATGTGAAAGAAAATGCCTTTTGAACGGCATAACTCACCGATGGCATTAATGTCATGAACCACACCAATTTCATTGTTAACATGCATAATGCTAACTAAAATGGTGTCATCACGCATGGCCGCTTCTAAACGTTCCATCGGAATAATGCCGTTAGCTTCTGGCTCAAGGTAGGTGACTTCATAACCTTCACGCTCTAACTGACGACAAGTATCTAATGTCGCTTTATGCTCAGTTTTGCTAGTGATGATGTGCTTGCCCTTTTTATGATAAAAATGAGCAATGCCTTTAATCGCAAGGTTACTTGATTCAGTCGCGCCAGAGGTAAATACAATTTCACGATGATCTGCATTAATTAAATCGGCAACTTGATTACGCGCAACATCAACCGCCTCTTCAGCTTGCCAACCATAACGATGTGAACGAGATGCTGGATTACCAAACACACCGTCCATTGTCATGTGTTGCACCATTTTTTCTGCGACACGCGGATCTACAGGGGTTGTTGCGGCATAATCTAAATAGATAGGAAGCTTCATAACACACTCCGTACTTAGCAGTCTCAGATGAGGCTACATACAACGTACAAATAATAATTATTTATCAATCAACACAGTAGAGTTACAAACTCACTCTATGTTCCTTTTGCATTTCGTCTTGCTTAAGCGAGATAAATTGAACATCTCGTTTTTGCATTAAGCCAGCAAGCGAAATACCATCTAAAAACTCAGAAATTTGTTTACTTAAGTCGCCCCATAAAGAATGGGTCAGGCAACGTGTACCACTTTGGCAGTTACCTTGTCCTTGACAGCGAGTGGCGTCTACAGATTCATCAACGGCATGCACGACCATACCCACTGAAATATCGACGGCTTCTAAGCCTAAACGATAACCACCACCCGGTCCGCGAACACTCGACACTAGGCCATGTTTACGCAACTTTGCGAAGAGTTGTTCAAGATAAGACAAAGAAATACCCTGTCTTTCAGAAATATCGGCTAACGGCACTGGGCCTGCAGCTGAGTGAATAGCAACATCTAACATAGCTGTCACTGCATAGCGACCTTTTGATGTAAGTTTCATAACTTGTACTGCTCCCAAAAAGTATGCAGTAATTTGACCATACCCGACTAAATTAGTCAAGTATAAGTCCTACTAAAATACTCAGGTATTATGGTATTTCTTATAACAAAAGGTTTCATTTTTCGCGGGGGTATTTAACCTTTTTATCCGCTAAGATTCAATGCCGATAAGGTAATTAATCGCAATATCGGCCATTTTTTTGACCTGAATCTACAATGACTTAGAAATCGTCAAATGCTCGGGTCAAATTGGTCTATCTCTTGTTTACGATGACTTGCAGCATTTCGTTCAGCTTCATCAAAGGCATCTACATTCAATTCTGGCAACTTTTTAGTACACACATCACCGCCCATTTGCTGAATCGCCTGGCATAACTCCTGAACTTTAGAGTCCATTAAATGCATGTGATCAAGCATTTGGCCAATGGCATTTGCTACAGGGTCTGGGTTATCAGGCGACACAGCATAAGCATCAAAGCCATACTTTTTGGCCATTTCGGTGCGGCGCTCGTTTTTTTCTTTTGACTGGTTAGTGGGTGATGCAACCACTCTACCGGGGATCCCCACTACAGTGTGATCGCTTGCCACATCTTTTACTACCACTGAGTTCGAACCTACTCGCGCACCATCATGCATTGTTATAGGGCCCAATACTTTAGCGCCAGCACCAATCACCACATTATTGCCCAATGTTGGATGGCGTTTACCCGCTTGCCAGGTGGTACCACCTAAAGTCACACTGTGATACAGCGTGCAATCATCGCCAATTTCGGCGGTTTCACCAATAACGACCCCCATACCATGGTCAATAAAAAAGCGTCGTCCTATCGTGGCTCCAGGATGAATTTCAACACCGGTTAACCAACGCGAAAACGTCGATAAACAACGTGCAGTAAAATGCCATTTAGCCAACCACAATTTATGACTCACACGATGGATCCAAATGGCATGCATACCCGGGTAGTTAAATAAAATCTCAAGGGTACTGTTTGCAGCAGGATCGCGATGATAAATCGATTCGATATCTTCTTTAATTCTAGCAATAACGCCCATGGTGTATTCCTTAGGGATTAATCTTGTTGGTCCATTTTTTTATCAACAGAACTCAAAATGCCTCGCAATATATTCATTTCTTGCGATTCAATACGCGCACGAGTAAATAAACGGCGAAGCTTGGTCATCACTTGACCTGGATGATTTTTTATCACAAACCCGGTTTTAGACAAGGTTGACTCTAGATGCACAAAAAATCGTTCGAGTTCAACGGTTAACGGGTATTCCTCGGTCACGACTGGCGCTTCAGTTTGAGCTAAATGCGCCACACGGGTTTCATAACAAATAATCTGTACTGCTTGCGCTAGGTTTAACGAGCTGTATTCTGGATTAGCAGGTATCGCGACATGATAAGTACACTGCTGTAGCTCTTCATTGCTTAAACCATGATTCTCACGACCAAACACAATGGCAACAGGACCATTTAAACACTCTTGAGTGAGCTTTTGACCAGCCTCTCTTGGGTCAAGCATTGGCCAATCTAAAGTACGGCTACGTGCACTAGTGGCAATCACTAAGCTGCAATCTGCGATAGCATCTTGCAATGAGTCAACTGTGGTAAGGTTTTTTAATATCTCTGAGGCACCTGCAGCAAGCGCAATTGATTGACCATCAGGCTCAACGCGCGGCTCCGCAAGGTATAAATTTGATAAGCCCATGGTTTTCATTGCTCTGGCAGTAGAGCCAATATTACCAGGATGAGATGTTCCAACTAAAACAACACGAATATTACTGAGCATTTACGACTTTCTTTTAACAAAAAATATTGCTCGTATCTTAACACAGTCGTTGTTTATTACGTTATATGAAAATCTGCATTTGATATAATCGTTAAATTAAGTATAATGCTGGCGCTATTTTACTCGTTCTTTAACATCCAGGGGATTGCAATGCATCCGATGCTGACTATTGCCACGCGCGCTGCACGCGCTGCGGGCCAAACTATTATGCGCGCCTATACTGAACTTGACCGTGTTGAGGTTAGTAGTAAAGGTATTAATGATTTTGTGACTAGTGTAGACAAGGAAGCAGAAGCAACTATTACTTATCAAATTCGTAAATCTTACCCCGATCATACGATTGTGGGCGAAGAAAGCGGTGAAAACCGTGGCGACAATAAAGATTACATTTGGATAGTAGATCCTTTGGATGGCACCAACAACTTCGTTCGTGGTATCCCTCACTTTGCGGTTTCTATCGCAGTTCAATATAAAGGCAAAATTGAAGTTGCTGTAGTTTACGACCCGGTTCGTGAAGAGTTGTTTTCTGCTGTGCGCGGTAAAGGCGCAAAACTCAATGACTTCCGGATCCGTGTGACTAACGTTAACGACCTTAGCAATACCATTATTGGTACTGGATTCCCTTTCAAGGCGCGTCAACATACCGAAAGCTACATGGCTATTTTGGCTGAAGTTTTCCCAATGTGTTCAGATTTACGTCGTACAGGTTCTGCCGCGTTAGACCTTGCTTACGTTGCTGCTGGCCGTTTAGATGGCTTCTTTGAAATTGGCCTTAAGCCATGGGACATCGCAGCAGGCGACTTAATTTGTCGTGAAGCTGGCGGTACTGTAACCGATTTTATGGGTGCACATAACTACATGGCATCGGGTAATATTGTTGCAGGTAGTCCAAAAGTGACCACGCAGCTTGTTAAAACCATGCGTCCGTTACTAAACGAAGGGTTAAAGCGCTAAGCTTATATCTCCTGGACAAAACAGAATTAAAAACCGCGAATGGCTTTATGCCCTTCGCGTTTTTTTTATCTCTGAAATAAACTAAAGTTGAACTTGATCACTGTGCAAATGAGCTTAAGTCACCGATAATGTTGCTTCATCAACTGACAGATATCAACTATGCCATTATATAAAGCTAAAGACTTAAGCATTAAATCCTTAAAGAGCATTGAACATTTAGTCCTCTTTATTATTGCTCTAGCTACCTTATTTGCCATCGGCGAAGAAATCCTTCATATGATCCATATTCGCACCGTTGAATTAGCCGACTTACTCTTGCTGTTTATTTATCTTGAAGTGCTCGCCATGGTAGTTAACTACATTGAGTCAGGCAAACTGCCAATCCGCATGCCACTGTACATTGCCATTGTGGCATTAGCGCGATACCTAATTTTAGACATGAAAGGCATGGAAGATTGGCGTATTTTGGCCATATCGTTATCTACTATCTTATTAGCGTGTACCGTTATTGTGATTCGATGGGGTCAGTTAAAAATGCCTTACCCGAAAAATCAAGATTACGACAATTAACATCACGTGATTACCACCGAGTCGAAACCATATTAACTTCACCTTAGCCCTTGCTTAACCAAGTAATTGTGCTAACAATAAGATTAATAGTAGCAAGCAATAGACTCTTAGTAGCAACAGTAGCAAGCAATTAGTAGCAACAGTAGCAAGTAATAGACTGAAGCAAACAATAGAATGAGTAGTAGCAAGCTGCAAAAATAGCCATTATTAGTGTTTTGATTTTCAAGGAGCGACAACATGGGCCAAGAGCCAACAGGATTTGACGAAAAACGTGGTTCACTTCGAGTCGATATGGAAGCTGAGCGCATACGTTTAGATTGGATAAGCGCTCAAGGTGAGTCTTGCCAGGATTATGGTATTTGTATCGACTTAGCCCGAAAAGGGGTTTTATTGGATTATAAATCTGCCTTTAAAGTAGGTGACTTAATCGCAATTACCTTCAACGAAAACACACCAAAGCAAAACACTATTAAAGGGCAAGTATGTCGGTGTACAGAATGCTCGCCCCATAGTTACCATGTAGCACTTCAATTAATTTAATTTATTGAATATGTTATGCAGTCTTACGGGGCTGCTCTATACTCATAAAAAGTACATCACTGATTGGCTATGTTACTTAAGCTTAAACCTGAGAGGACCCAGACATGATATTGCTTGTTGGTGGAGAAAAAGGCGGCAGTGGTAAAAGCTGTTTAGCCCAAAATCTTGCGGTTTATATCACTCAAAAGTTTGATGCTAATGTACTCATGGTAGATTGTGATCCACAGCGTACAACCTCTGACTGGATCCAAGCTCGCAACAATGACCCTAGCCTCAAAGCCATTAACTGCATTCAACTGTACGGTAAAATTCGTAATGATTTATTAAGTCTTGACGAGCGTTTCGACTATGTCATTGTTGATTGTGGTGGCCAAGACAACCTAGCGATGCGGGCAGCAATGTCTGTTGCAACGTATGTTGTGATTCCATTAAGGCCAAAACGTCGAGATTTAAAAACCTTACCACACATGGAAGACATGCTCAGCACCTGTAAAATGGTTAACCCCAAGATGGTGGCCACAATTGTCATCACTCAATGCCCTGCACTGCCCTCACAAGTTAAACGTATTTTAGAAGCCAAAGAAGTCGTGCAATCATTTGGTTTGCGAGCACTAGATTCAGTCACCTTTAGCCGTAATATTTATGATGACAGTGAAGAAAGCGGTTCATCAGTGCTTGAAATCGAACCCGATGGCAAAGCCGCTGAGGAAATCCGCTCAATTGCTGATGAGCTTTTTGCTATACCACCAGAAAATCGCTATGAGTTTAACTGATCTTAAACGCAAAAAACCAAATGACCCTCGTAAAAAGGTGTCTGTAGATGATTTTATTGAAGATGCTAACAACTATGCATTAGGTAAATCATCTGGACAAACTGCGCCCAGCCAAACTACAGCACAATTTCTAAAGGGGCTCGATAAAAAGAGCACCAAAATTTATCGCCATGCCACATTTACACTCACCGAAAAAAGCATTGCTCAACTCGACGAAATCGCAAAAACCACTAAAGTTGCCAAATCAAAAATCCTCCGATTACTGATAGATGAATTTTATCAGCAACAAGACACAGCCCAATTAACCATATTGAGTAAGTCGTCACGTTAACCACACGCCATATCCCTTAATATTATTCACGCCTGCTAAATTAGCAGCATTACAAAACCACGGTTAGGATACCTAACCGATATGGCTACCTTGAGAGAACTCATGTCGTTGATTTTATTACTCACGCAACAAATGTGCGTGTATTTGGTTATTGTTTATTTAGTCAGTAAAACACCGCTCTTTAAGCTATTTGCTGAAAGTTCAAAACGCTTACCCCACAAATTTTTTATTTACGTGGTGTTTTCACTTTTTTGTATTATGGCCACCTATTTTGGCGAACAAACCACTGGCGCTATCGCCAACACACGGGCAATGGGTGCGGTACTAGGCGGGCTACTTGGTGGCCCAGTGACAGGTTTTTTTGTCGGCCTCACCGGTGGGTTGCACCGTTATTCTATGGGCGGATTTACCGATATCGCGTGTGCTATTTCAACCACCTTAGAAGGGCTGCTAGCCGGGTTATACAGTTATTATTTAAAAAAGGCAGGAAAAGAAGAGTCCTTATACAACCCTGCCTGGGTTTTTATGGTGACATTTGTGGCCGAACTGCTGCAAATGAGCCTTATTTTATTGATTGCAAAGCCATTTGAGCAAGCATGGGCATTGGTTTATGTTATTGCCCCTCCCATGCTGTTAATTAACTCATTAGGCGCGGCCATGTTTATGAGCATAGTGCGCGATCAAAAAACCATGTTCGATAAGCTGTCCTCGAGCTTTTCAACCAATGCCTTAAAAATTGCCGAGCGCAGTGTTGGCATTTTATCGAAAGGGTTTAATGAAGAATCGAGCCAAAAAGTGGCAAAAATAATCATAGAAGAAACCCGCGTAGGCGCTGTCGCGATTACAGACCGACACAAACTATTAGCCTTTATCGGTACTGGCGCAGACCACCACCTTCCCAATACCCCGATTTCTTCTAAGATCACCTTAGATGCTATATCGCAAAATAAGGTGATGTTTGCCGATGGCGTTGACACAACTTATGCCTGTTCAATTTCAAAACACTGTAATTTGGGGTCAAGTTTGGTCATTCCACTGCGCAGTAATGATGAAGTGGTAGGTACCATTAAGTTATACGAACCTAAAAACAAACTGTTTTTAAATATCAATCGTACCCTAGGTGAAGGTATAGCAAGATTATTATCAAATCAGATCCTATATGGACGCTTTGAACAACAAAAAAGCCTGTTAATGCAGGCAGAAATTAAGTTACTCCAAGCCCAAGTCAACCCTCATTTTTTATTCAATGCCTTAAATACCATCAGTGCCATTATTAATCGTGATCCCAAAATGGCGAAAAAGTTACTACAACAATTGTCACAATTTTTAAGGATTAACCTCACACGCACAACAGGACTTGTCACCCTAGCCGATGAACTCGAACACATTGATGCATATCTCGCCATTGAACATGCAAGGTTTATCGATAAACTCAAGGTAAGTATTACTATACCCAAGGTATATCACCATCACAAAATGCCCGCTTTTACCCTGCAACCATTAATTGAAAATGCAGTAAAACATGGAACATCTCGCATGCTTGAAGCAGGAATAATTAACGTTGAAGCAAACACAGATGGCAATGATTTACTCCTAAAAGTCATCGACAATGCAGGACTGTATAGCCCTGCATCCAATACTGAAGGTCTAGGGATGAACTTAGTACACAAGCGCCTACAAAATCTGTTTGGGACACAATATGGAATAACAGTCACAAGCCAAGATGAAGAATTTACGTGTGTACAGGTTCGTATCCCACTTGAAAAGAGCACATTATGATCCGGTGTTTAATTATTGATGATGAGCCATTTGCCCGCCAAGAAGTGGCCTACCTACTCGAGAAACATCCAGACTTTAACGTGCTAGGCCAATGCGGTAATGCCATCGAAGCTCTGCAGCAAATAAACCAGCAAAAGCCGGACTTAATTTTCGTGGATATTCAAATGCCCAGGATCAGCGGCATGGAATTAATAGCCATGTTAAACCCAGAGCAAATGCCGCGAATCGTATTTATTACCGCTTTTGATGAATACGCCGTAAAAGCGTTTGATAACAATGCATTCGACTATTTGTTAAAACCGATTGATGAAAATCGTTTTAATCAAACTCTAGATAAAGTGCGCAGTAATATGGCGCCACAATCAATAACACATATATTACCTAGCCAACTCACTCACTTGCCGTGCTACACAGGCAATAAACTCAAAGTTATCGCTACTGCCGATGTTGAATTTATTGTGAGTGATATGGGCGGTATTCATGTGCATTCAAGTAAAGGGTTTTCCCACACCCAGCTCACGCTAAAAGCCCTTGAGGAAAAAACGCCGTTATTTCGTTGTCATAAACAATACCTGTTGTCGCCAAACGCCATATCTGAAATAGAAATCACCGACACTGGCGCTGAAGTCACAACACACAGTGGCACTCACGTACCGGTATCACGCCGTTATCTTAAAGAGCTCAAACAGTTACTTGGATTTCAATAGACAATATAATTAAGTGATGCAACGCACGCTTTTTAACTAGCCACACATTTCATCCCCACTATTTGCCGCTTAAGCAGTCAATTCTACCTGTCACTGCAATGCTCCCCTTTAAATCGCCTAAACACTTTACAATTGTGATACTAAATAAAAGGGGAGATATAAAAATGACTTGGTTTCTACTCTGTGTTGGCTTACTCATCGGTGGGTATTTTATTTATGGGGCCTTTGTCGAAAAAGTATTCGGCATCAACACCCAAAGAAAAACACCTGCATTTACTCAAACTGATGGCGTCGATTACGTGCCAATGTCAAAGAGTAAAGTGTATCTAATTCAATTGTTAAACATTGCTGGTGTGGGTCCTATTTTTGGCCCAATCTTAGGTGCTTTGTATGGTCCTGCTGCCATGTTATGGATTGTATTGGGTTGTATATTTGCTGGTGCCGTCCACGATTACTTCTCAGGTATGCTATCGGTTCGTAACCATGGGCAATCGGTACCTAACTTAGCCGGTAAATACCTGGGTAAAAATGCCAAACACTTTATGAATTTGTTTGCCATTATCTTACTATTACTTGTTGGCGTGGTATTTATCTCTGCACCTGCAGGTCTTCTAAGCAAGTTGACTGGCTTTGATGTTGCCATCTTTGTTGGCATTATTTTTGTTTATTACCTAGTGGCCACAATTGTGCCAATCGACAAAATCATCGGTCGTTTTTACCCATTTTTTGGCGCACTTTTAGTCTTTATGTCACTTGGATTGACTGTCGCGTTGATGCTGTCATCTGAGCATACTATGTTACCTGGCTTTGAAATGGGTGACTTCTTTACTAACCTTAACCCTAACGACATGCCATTATGGCCTGCACTATTTATTACGATTGCATGTGGTGCAGTATCAGGGTTCCACGCAACCCAATCTCCATTAATGGCTCGTTGTGTTGAAAACGAATCAAATGGTCGCTTTGTGTTTTTTGGTGCCATGATTGGTGAAGGTGTTATCGCGTTGATTTGGTGTGCCATTGCTTTATCATTCTTTGGCGGTGTTGAAGGGCTTAATGCTGGTATGGCAGGCAACCCAGCTAACGTCGTCTATGAAGCATCTAACGGATTGCTTGGTGCATTTGGTGGTTTCTTGGCTATTCTTGGTGTCATTGTGCTTCCAATCACATCTGGTGACACCGCGTTTCGCTCTGCTCGTTTAATCTTGGCTGAGTTCTTCAACATCAAACAAGTTGAATTACCAAAGCGCCTCTTGCTGGCTCTACCTTTATTTGCAATCGGTGCAGTATTAACTCAAGTCGATTTCGGTATTATCTGGCGCTATTTTGGTGTTGCAAACCAAACCACAGCAGTATTGATGCTATGGACAGCAGCTGCCTACTTACTTCGGCATAATAAATTCCACTGGATTTGTTCTGTACCCGCGATGTTTATGACCTGTGTTGTGATTAGCTTTATGCTGAACTCATCTACATTGGGTGCAGGCTTGCCTATGACCGTTTCTACCCTTGCCGGTATTGTCACAACAGTAATAATTGCAGCGCTGATTATCATTAAAACTAAAGGTAAAGGCGATATTGATTCAGATGATGAAGACAACATCACCTTAGCTAACGAACAATAACTTTCTCCCTCTCATGACAAACGGCAGCCTTGGCTGCCGTTTTGTGTTGATATCTCTTTGCCATTAATGTGGGTATAATAGTGACAAATTTATTGAGCACGCACGGTCCATGACACAAGCAAATAACCCACTTCACGGCATAAAGCTAGAAACTATCGTCACCCAACTGGTTGAAAAATATGGTTGGGAAGAATTAGCGTCTAGAATCAACATTATGTGTTTTAAAGATAACCCAAGTGTTAAATCAAGCTTGAAGTTTTTACGAAAAACACCTTGGGCGCGTGACAAAGTTGAATACTTGTACCTTAAAACGAATAAGTTACCACTTCCACCACCAAAAGATGACACACGCAAACCCGCCATCAAGGTTCAACATGGCGTAAAAACATCTAAACCAGTTAACAAATCAGCCTCAGCGAAAACAGCTGAACCGACCAAGCCCGTCAATGCTGATATTTGGGGCAAAGGTTAATACCATTTCCATTAATTATGTGACAACTCAACAATCTCTGATAATTTTTTTATCCTGATCGGTAAAACTTAGACAAAAAGTGCTAATAATTCAGCACTTTTTGGATAGAAATAACACAGTTTGATTAATAGCACTTACTTTACAGTGGAAACCCAAATATTAAGCGCCACACTTTAAGCCCGCCGCCAACTTGATAACTCAAACCAAAATGATCAATTTCGACACTGTCTAGGCCAATGGCCGCAAAGGTTAACGGTTTAGAAAAAGCCAACGTTGTGCCTATTTCGTAGGTGTAGGATGTCAGCACATCTTCGCCGACGGGTGTCACAAATTTTAATTGATTAAAATACCAATGGCCTGCAACAAACACCCGAGGCTCAACCCAAATATCATCCCACTGCCAACCGTAATTAACCCCAACATCTACACCGGTTTTTAATACTGAGTAGCCTTCGGTGCCGTCATTTTGATTGCTTTTATATCCAGCATAATAAATGCGGTTAACCCACACAGGGTTATACTCCGCAGGGCCAAAGCGGTACAAACTCGACAGCCCTGTTGAGTAAATACCCACATGGCTGTGTGTAGAGAAATTATGCCCATACCCGAGATCAAAATACGACTCCAGAGTCAATTTCTCGTCCACCAGCCAATGATATTCAATGCCGGGAGTCACGGTCAGTGTACCAACACTTTTAGGCAAACTGCCACCAGGCAAGTCGTTAAAAGAGTAGTCAAAAAAACCAAACGAAGTCGATAAGCGAAACTTAAGAAGATGGCTGTCGGACCCTTCTAAATCAAAGCCTAAAGGGACATTAACCACGGCAGCACTTTGGCCTGACGTACGATAAACACCACTGCCAAGATAATTAGCAAACGCATAATGGGAAGCGTCGGGTTCTGAACTGATGAGCTCATCGGCTAACACATGACAACTTATGCTATAGCCGATGAAAGCGCAGACTGATAAAACGAGGCGGTTTGGTGCCAAAAAAGAAAACCTTGATTGAGTCGATGGTGATAAATCCAAAAGCCAAAGATGACGCTCGGGTTTCATTGCCATAAGATTACGGTTCGTTTTTCCTATTCATCGTTGAAATGATGTTCAGACATCATATGGCCAAGCTCAGTAGACTTGGTTTTTAAATATGACTCATTATAACGGTTTTTGCCCACTTGCAATGGTATACGCTCAACCACTTCAATGCCCACATTTTGCATGGCCATCACTTTACGAGGGTTGTTTGTCATTAAGCTGACTTTTTCTACGCCAATTTGTTTAAGCATAGGCGCTATCATGTCGTATTTACGCATGTCGGCTTCAAAGCCTAAACGTTCATTGGCTTCAACCGTGTTAGCACCGCCGTCTTGTAGTTCATAAGCACGGATTTTATTTAATAAGCCAATACCACGACCTTCTTGACGCAAATACAACAAAAAACCCTGGCCTTTCTCGGCAATGGATTGCATCGCTGATTGTAATTGGAAACCACAGTCACAACGCAAACTAAATAAAGCATCACCCGTTAAACATTCTGAGTGAATACGACCTAACATCGCTTGTGTGGGATCAAGCTGACCAAATGTCAACGCAACATGTTCTTTACCTGTAGCGGTTTCTTCAAAACCATGCATGTCAAACACTCCCCAAGGAGTGGGTAATTTAGATGTTGCGATATATTTTATCGACATGAATTAACCTTACGACAACTAACTGTAAAAGAAAATATTAAAACTGAGTAGGAGCAAAGCCTGTGACTTCTTTAATGCCCATTTCACGACCAAGAGCCGTTAAAGGGTGCACAACAACTAAACCTTTAACCGATTTAGTCAACTTACCCATGTCAGCCTGTTCTGCTTTTGTGATTGCACGCTTAAAACCAAGCGCTTTTAATGCAACACTCTCTTTGCTTAACTCGCGAGTTTGCTGACCTTTTACACTGGCAATACGTTTAGTGACAGTGGCAATTTCTTTCTTAAACTGCATGACAACCGTGGCATCACCACGCTGTTCTGCCGCGGCTAATTTGCGACGAAACTTATCTAATTTGTCATTTAATGTTTGCAGTTCTTGCTTTAAATTCATTTGGTTACCTTAAATACTTTAGTGTGTTATTGAAGAAGCGATACTTAGCTATGCCTCACAACACCTTTTCGGATGCAGATTATATACCCAAACCTACCTAATATGCGACAACCAAACTACGCATATATGGCTACTAAGACAATTTTTCTTCCCACAAAGATAACCCACCTTTAAAAATCGATTAGAGGTTTTGCTGTCTTGTCTTTTACGCCTGATCCAAACCAGTTATTGCATTACAAACGCCAGCATCCGAAATCACAAATAACTAACAATAAAGCTACTCCATTATAAAAATTAACAACTTATGCAACAGGTTATGATGATGTTGCAGCCAATCAGCTTAAAAATAGCGCAAATAAACTTCTTGTTAGCGTTTTTGCCACATGATGACTCAAATTCAATTGCAATCTTTATGATAATCATTATCATTCGCAAAATCATTAAACGAGGTATCCACTATGACATCGCTACGATTATCTTTACTTGCTCTTGCTTGCCAAAGTATTTTATTTCCTATTTATGCACACGCGCAAACACCTAATGACTCGAGTACTGAAACGCAACCCACTGCACAAGACTATGAACGTATTACTGTATACGGTCGTCAAAACCAGGTAGTGATGAATTCCGGTTTAGCAACAAAATCAGACATGTCTTTGATGGAGACTCCCGCGGCGGTTGTCATTGTTGATGAAGCACTCATTGATGAGCAGGGCATTAGTAACATGAAAGATCTAGTGCGTAACATCAGTGGCGTGACCCAAGCAGGTAATAATTATGGTATTGGCGACAACCTTGTCATCCGCGGTTTAGGAGCCAATTACACCTTTGATGGCATGTACGGCGGCGCCGGCCTTGGCAATACATTTAACCCAACCCGCTCCCTCACCAATGTTAATTCAGTTGAAGTATTAAAAGGCCCTGCCACAGGCTTATACGGCATGGGTAGCGCTGGCGGTGTGATTAACTTAATCGAAAAAAAACCAGAGTTTGAAAGCAAACATGTTATTGAAGCCGAAGTTGGACAATGGGACAGCTATTCACTAATGGCCGACAGTACGGGAGGCATAACCGATGATGTTGCCTATCGCGTGGTTGCAAAAAGCGCCCGCAGTGACGGCTATCGCGATCTTGGCACAGACAGAGATGAAGTCTACGGCTCATTAAAATTTGTTGTAGATGACAGTCAAAATCTGATGTTCTCTACTGCCTATATCAAAGACGCTATTCCTGTCGACTCCATTGGTCACCCTATTCGTATTTATAACGCTGCATCGGTTGACGGTAAAACCGCTGACGAAGTGACATGGGAAGATTTGGTTAACGACCCAACCAGCAGTGGCGTGCAACTTACCGATGAGCAGCGTCAACAACTTGCAGACTCGCTCAGTGCTAGTGATGGCCAAACCCCCTACGACTTTGGCCATAATGGTTTGATTTCCCCGATGGCAAAAGATAACGAAAGCGAAGAATTACGCTTTAAACTTACCCACAACATATACTTAACTGACGACCTATTCTTAAATCAGCAATTGCAATATCGTAATTATGAAACGGGTTTTGCTCGCCAAACAGGTGCATATAATTACGTTTACTGGCAACGCAATGGTGTCATTAATGCAGATCCCCGTGCACCATTAGTTGAAGATGACGTACTGTATCCCTATGCAGCTCGTCGTCAGGAATACCGTAAAGTCACAGCAGATGAAAAGTCATGGCAATATTTTGCCGATCTGCGTTACGACTTTGACATTGGCAACATTGAAAACGAATTATTGGTTAACGCTAACTTTGAAGACCGAACAATTCGATTTAAACAGTCGTCAATATGGGATGCCGATTACGTATTAAAAGACAGTAACGGTGACGTAAGCTACCAAGGAACGCTCCCCTATATTTATGATATCCGCGATCCTAATTGGGCCGAAGGTGATTTTGAAGATTACGACCCTCTAGTGACCAGTAATTACAATAAGTCAGTCAGTGCATGGGGGCTTGGAGTGCAGCATGTGGGATATTTAGGTGCAGGCTTTACCAGCCGAGTGGGTGTTGCCTTCAATGAGATCAGGCAAACCTATAAGCATTTAGGCGTCGATTCTCGATATAGCAGTAGCCTGGCAGAGCCACAGCCAGAAGCAGATACCACAGACAACGGTATTACTTACAACCTTGGTTTAACGTACATGCCAACTGATGATATCTCTATTTTTGTTAATCACTCTAAAGGTCGAACAGCCTACAGTGTATTGGGCGATGTAACAGGCACAGAAGCCGACCGAGATGATTCTGAATCAATCAGTAACGACCTTGGCGTACGTTTTAAAGCATTTGAAGACCAGCTACTGGCATCATTAGTGTTTTTTAAATCTTCACGTACCAATATTGCCTACAGTAACCCAGATTACGACAGTAGCGCGACGACATCCGATATTGATCCGTATTTTTACGATGGCAGCGAAGACACCAAAGGCGTCGAAATGGACTTAAACGCCTATTTAAGTGAGCAATGGAAGGTCAACATTAATGCTGTGTATCAAGATGCAAGAGACAACCAAAATCCAAACAGTAGCGATTATGGTCAACATCAAAAAGGTGTACCTTACGTAACAGCAAGCACCTGGGTGACTTATGCAGCCGAGTTTGGTTTACCTGCACCTGTATCGATTAGTCTTGGTGCTGAGCATGTTGGCGAGCGAAGCACCAACTCAAGCTCGTTCGGCATTCCTGACGGATACGTCCCAAGCTATACTGTTGTAGACTCTGCAATTAGTTATGATGTTGAACGATATAAAATTCAATTAAATCTCAATAACTTATTTAATAAATCATACTACGAAAAAGCCATGTTCTTAGGTGGATTACCAGGCGAAGAACGTAATGCTAAGTTAACGGTAACCTACCGTATTTAATCAACTTCTCTCAACAACACCAAACAGACCCTAGGGCCTGTTTGGTGTTGTGATGGTATTACTTTATGATGTCTGGCATGGGTCAATTCACTTAATTCCCTTATTTAATACCATAAATGGACAGCATTTCATGACAAACCGTTTATTTAGCGCATATACCTTACCTAATGGTGGCATTATCCCTAATTGTATTGCCAAAGCCGCCATGGAAGAAAACCTCGCCAATGCAAAACAACAACCCGACAGCGCATTGTTTGCGCTTTATGATGCATGGGCAAAAGGTGGCGTAGGGTTAATAATTACTGGCAATGTTATGGTTGACCGTTATGCCATGACAGGTCCTGGGGGCGTTGCGTTAGAGGCCGACAGTGATTTAGCTCCTTTTACACAATGGGCCAGTATTGCCAAGCAAAACAACGCCCGAGTATGGATGCAACTTAACCACCCAGGCAGACAAGTATTTAAGGCTATGGGCGGTAAAAACCTGGCCCCATCAGCCATCGCATTAGATTTAGGCAAGCATTCTTCAATGTTTACGCAGCCTAAAGCAATGAATCATGATGATATTACAGATGTAATTGAACGTTTTGCAACAACAGCAAGCATGGCACAACAGGCCGGATTTGACGGCGTGCAAGTCCATGCTGCACATGGATACTTACTGGCACAGTTTTTATCGCCATTAACCAACAAACGCACCGATGAATGGGGTGGCACACTTGAAAATAGAGCCAAACTTTTATTAGACGTGGTTAAGCAAATAAGACAACGATGTGGCGACACATTTGATATTGCAGTAAAACTTAATTCAGCCGATTTTCAACGCGGTGGATTTGATGTAGAAGATGCAGAGCAAGTCATTAATCTATTGGCCCAATATCACGTCGATGTGGTTGAGCTATCTGGCGGCAGTTATGAAGCACCCGCTATGCAAGGACGAAGTGCCGATGAACGTACCCTCGCCCGTGAAGCATATTTTCTTAGTTTAACCAGTCAATTAGTGGCTAAGTCGCCTATTCCATTAATGCTCACAGGTGGCATACGCCGTAAGGAGATTGCAGAGCAAGTGCTCGATGCCGGCTTTGTAATGTGTGGTATTGCCAGTGCATTGGCTTTTTACCCTAACTTAGCCAACTTATGGCAAACACAGCCAGACTTTAGCCCAACATTACCTCGAGTCGATTGGCAAAATAAAACCCTGGCAGGATTGGCCACCATGGCCATAATTAAACGCCAACTTCGCCGCATGAGCCAAGGAGCAACACCGCAAACAAACGACTCAGCACTATGGAGTTTAGTGGTCGATCAATTTAAAACCAAACAACGCACTAAGCGTTATCGCCATCAACTTGGGATTACTAACGACTAAATCGGTGGATTATCTGATTGCTGCTTCCGCGCCACAATAGCGCGGGATCAGCTTTATCTTGCTCAAACTTTCCGTCAATTAATACATCAACCAGTGCAACCACTGCTTGTTGCGCCTCGCTCAACTCTGCAAGCTGATAACCGCTCCACAGCCAAATGTCTTTATTGGGACATTCACGCTTAACCCGCTTAACTAAATGTAAAATGGTTTCCACGTTAGCTGGGTGAAGCGGATCGCCACCGCTAAGACTTAAGCCTCGGCGTTTTATGCGGTCATCGTTTAAATCTGTAATGATTTGATCTTCAAGCGCTTGAGTATACACATGGCCAGCATCAAGTCGCCAAGTGCTTTGGTTATAACAGCCTTTACAAGCGTGTTCACACCCACTGACAAATAACGTACAGCGGGTACCTTCACCGTTAACAACATCAACACTATGGTATGCACTGTAATGCATTACAAATGTTTCACTCTGCGTTTAACTTCTTCTTGCTTACCAAAGTTAAATGGCCTGGCATCAGGGCTGCCTAAATAGCCACACACACGGCGAGTCACTGACACGCGGCTGGGTTCATGGTTACCGCATTTAGGACACACAAACCCTTTGCTGGTACAGTTAAATTCACCAATAAAGCCACAATCATAACACTCATCAATGGGCGTGTTCGTGCCATAATATGGCACTCGGCTGTAACTGTATTCCCACACATTTTCTAACGCTTCAATATTATGTTGCATGTTGGGGTATTCGCCGTAACAAATAAACCCACCATTAGCGATTGCCGGATAAGGTTGTTCAAAGTCGATTTTATCAAACGGGTTAACTTTCTTTTCAACATCTAAATGGAAACTATTGGTGTAATAGCCTTTATCTGTCACCCCAGCAACCACCCCAAACTGCGCCGTATCAAGCTGGCAAAAGCGACTGCATAAGTTCTCACTAGGTGTGCTGTATAAGCTAAAGCCGTAACCGGTTTCTTGCTTCCACGACTCAGTCGCTTGCTTAAGTTTACTGATGATCGCCACCGCTTTTGCCCGTAATGCGGCATCATCAAACACATGCTTGTCGTGACCATAAATAGCATTGATGGTTTCGTGTAACCCAATAAAACCTAATGAAATAGAGGCTCTACCGTGTTTAAAAATCTCGCTTATATCGTCATCTGCTTTTAAGCGAACACCACAGGCCCCCTCCATATACAAAATTGGAGCCACTCGCGCCTTAACCCCTTCTAAACGCGCAATGCGGGTATCTAGCGCTTTGCGCGCGATTAATAAACGTTGATCGAGTAGCTGATAAAAGCGCTGTTCATCATTACCTGCTTCTAACGCGATACGAGGTAAGTTTAAGCTCACTACCCCTAAATTATTGCGTCCTTCATGAACCAACTGCCCATTTTCTTCATAGGCACCCAAAAATGAGCGACATCCCATTGGGGTTTTAAATGAACCCGTGACTTTCACCACTTGATCGTAATTCAAAATATCGGGATACATACGCATACTAGAACAGGTCAGCGCCATCTTTTTAATGTCGTAATTACTGTCTTGGGCTTTATGATTAACCCCATCTTTAATAGCAAAAACCAGTTTGGGAAACACTGCCGTTTTACGGTTTTTGCCCAAACCCGCCATGCGCACTGTTAAAATAGATTTTTGAATTAACCGCGATTCCCATGATGTGCCTAAACCAAAACCAAAGGTCACAAATGGAGTTTGTCCGTTAGCGGTATGCAACGTATTCACTTCGTATTCTAGCGATTGGAAAGCATCGTGACATTCTTTCTCGGTTTGGGTCATGGCAAAACCCGCTTCGTCAGCTATTTGCCATTTTTTAGCCACAGCAAGATGTTTTTGATAACTTTTTTGTACAAACTCAGCCAACACCTCGTCAATGCGGTTAATCGTTGTACCGCCATAAATATGGCTGGCCACTTGGGCAATAATCTGTGCCGTAACGGCTGTAGCAGTAGAAATTGATTTAGGCGTGTCTATTTCAGCGTTGCCCATTTTAAAACCATGAGTCAACATGCCCGCTAAATCAATGAGCATGCAGTTAAACATTGGGAAAAAAGGCGCATAATCTAAATCGTGGTAATGAATCTCGCCTTTTTCATGGGCAGCGACCACATCTTTTGGTAATAGGTGAGTTTTGGCGTAATGTTTTGCCACAATGCCGGCTAACAAATCCCGTTGAGTTGGGATCACTTTGGCATCTTTATTGGCATTTTCATTTAAAATAGCACTGTCAGATTGCTCAACTAAACCACGAATAGCACAATTTAACTTACTTTTAGCTTCACGGTGTTTGTCGCGATCGTGGCGATACTCAATATAATGACGAGCAACAGACTTAAACGGCCCCGACATTAATAAATTTTCAACCGCATCTTGTAGCTCATGTATATCAACTTGCGTGCGCTCGGCCATCTGTAGCTGTATAGCTTTGGCTAATTCCAGTGCATATTGATCATCTGCTTGCCCCGCAGAATCCATTGCAGCTAACACCGCATCTTTGATGCGACTTGCGTCAAACGCAGTACGGCATCCATCCCTTTTCACCACAACTAGCATACGACCCACCTTTTATAAATGCCGCAAAACACTATATATTGGCACAAAATAAATAAACAACACTATATGGTGTGTATTAGGCGCTATAACGGGATACGTTTCTTTGATCCAGATCATAAGAAAGCAGACTGGTAAAGATTAAGACAAATTGCAGTTAACCGTAGTGAAAAAATAAAAGCGACAGCAGGCCATACATTAAGCAATAACCTGCTGCAAAATATTAACGACTCGACAACGTCGCCTTAAGTAAATGGGCAATATCTTGTACCGCAACTTCTCCGGCTTTAATCGCTTCTTTGGCTCGATGAAACTCCATAGTGCCAATATCAACCACATCAGGCACGATATAAATATCTGGTGGCTCGCCCATTAGTCGCGACCGTTTATGTCTTTGCTCTAAAATGTCCATCGACTGAGACATAACAGCTATCATGCCCGGGTGAGATTTACCGCCACCAAGGGAAAACTTGTCCGTTAGGTCACTCATATAATCTTTACCTTTGCCCCACAAATCCATAAAGCCAGACTCTAACTGTGGTTTTTCAGTAACAGGTTGAGATTTTTTAGGCTCACGGCTTTTTAATTGTTCAGGCATCATGTGCATGTGACCACGACGATGACCATTTAGATCAACCGCAATAACAATATCTACGCCCATTGCCCGGCACAACGAAACGGGCACAGGATTAACCACCGCACCATCAACTAACCAACGGTTATCTTGTTGCACTGGGGGTAAAAAGCCAGGCATAGAACACGATGCCCTTACAGCATGGCGTAAATTTCCCTCTCTAAACCATATTTCTTGGCCAGAATACAGATCGGTAGCCACTGCCGCAAACGGCCTATTTAATTGCTCAATATTGAGATCACCAATGCGATTAGCCAGCACATCGAACACTTTTTGCCCGCTGATTAAGCCCCCCTTACGCCAACCTAAATCCATTAGCCCAAGTACATCCCAGCTAGAAAAGCCGCTTACCCAGGTTTCGAGTTCATCTAAATGATCATTAGCATAAGCAGCGCCAACAAGTGCCCCCACTGAGCAACCCGCAATTTTATCTGGGTATATGTCTAACGATGCTAATCCTTTTAACACGCCAATATGTGCCCAGCCTTTTGCGGCTCCGCTGCCTAACACTAATCCTACGGTCGGCTTTGTCATATTTATTCCTTTCAAACGAGGCATGATTATCATTCAATCAACATCTTTAATGTGCAAATACAATGCAAAGCTAAGATGTTAAAAAATAGCATAACTAAAGCGACTCTTGTTGGCTATAGCACAGTGAAACAGCTATAATCCGTGGCTAACATTTTTTAGGGGATTTACCTTTGCAATTTACCGATTTTCAATTGGACAAGCGCCTGCTTGACAGTTTAAAGCACCTTGGCATTACCACGCCTACCGATGTTCAAGCGCAAGCACTGCCCATTGCCTTATCTGGTAAAGATTTAATGGCTTCGTCTAAAACCGGTTCGGGTAAAACCCTCGCGTTTTTATTACCGGCCATGCAACGTATAATCTCAACGAAAGCCTTGTCGAAAAAAGATCCTCGTGTTTTGGTTTTGTTGCCTACGCGTGAGCTGGCACAACAAGTGTACGGTCAGCTACGTTTATTAGTGGCCAACACCCAATATAAAGCCATTAGCGTACTCGGTGGTGAAAACTTTAACGACCAGGCCAAAGCCCTCGCAAGAGACCCACATTTTATTGTGGCAACCCCAGGCCGGATTGCGGATCATTTACAACAACGTCATTTGTTTTTAAACGGTCTTGAACTGCTCATTCTTGACGAAGCTGACCGTATGCTCGATTTAGGCTTTGCACCACAATTAAAAGCCATTAATGACGCGGCCGATCATAAACGTCGCCAAACCTTAATGTTTTCTGCAACCTTAGATCACGATAGCATTAACGACATTGCAGCAACCTTACTAAAGTCTCCGAGTCACGTTGCTATTGGTGAGTCGTACTCAGAACACAAAGACATTGAACAACGCATTATTTTGGTTGACCATTTAGACCACAAACAAGCGTTATTGCAGCATATTTTAACCCAAGAACAACACAAGCAAGTGATTGTGTTTACCGCAACGCGCTCTGATACAGACCGATTAGCCACATTACTGGCATCACAAGGTTTTGCAACATCGGCATTGAGCGGTGATTTAAAGCAATCTGCACGTAATCACATTATGGATCAGTTTGCACGTGGTCAGTCGCAAATACTGATCACCACTGATGTGGCATCTCGCGGGCTTGATTTAGTTAACGTGTCATTAGTGATTAACTTTGACATGCCAAAATTTGCCGAAGAATACGTCCATCGCATTGGCCGTACAGGTAGAGCGGGTGCTAAAGGTGATGCCATCTCTTTTGTTGGCCCTAAAGACTGGGACAGCTTTAAAAAAGTGCAGCTGTTTTTGCGTAAAAACTTTGAGCCCACAGTAATCGAAGGCATGAAAGCTAAATTTACAGGCCTCAAAGACAAACCGGCAACAGGCAAAACAAACAATGCGCCACAAGGGCGTGCTACGGCCAGTAAAACAAAAACGGCTAAAAAAGCGAAAGCGGCACCTAAGCGTGATAAACGCTTTATCACCAGTGTTGACGTAGGTGACGCACCGATGCGCCGTAAAGCTAAACCGATCCAAATTATTGAAGAAGATAACAGCGCTGAAGACTAAATAAACACTTTAACGCGCACAACATTTAGGATTGCGCTTAAGCGTGATCCATTGAACAACGACACATCAGCGTAAAGCAGGTGTGTGTAAAAACAGTAAGGATTAACATGAAAATTTGTGGTGTAGAATTAAAAGGCGGCGAAGCCATTATCAGCTTGCTCACTTATGAAGGCGAAACCTTCAACGTACCAGCATGCCGTAAAGTGTCGTTTAGCGTGTCAAACTCTAACGAAACAGAAAGTATTCGCGAGTTTCATTTTGCGTTTCATAAATTAATGGAAGATTATAAAGTCGATCACATCGCCATTATTGAACGTGAACAAAAAGGAAAGTTAGCCGGCAGTGCCACTAGCTTTAAACTTGAAGCCGCCATTCAAATCACTGATCTGCCGGTAAGCCTCATTTCACCGGTTGCCATTAAAGAACAGTTAAAACGTAATCCGCCGCAAGTTGATTTTGAATCACTTGACTTAAAACGTGTTCAAAAAAATGCGTTTGATGTGGCTTATGTTCAACATAACCGCATTATTTTTGGTAAAGCATAAACCGCCACATTATGGCGTTACTGCAATAGTTAGTAACGCCTTAATCATCTACATTACCACTCAAATTTAATTGCCTCCCAAGTTGCCCCCATGCCAGACAGCAAACCCAAAAATCGCCAAGCACCGCCAAAAATGCCGCTAAAATCGGCAAGCCAAGCGCTCAAGCCCAAAACAGACTTGAGCACCTTAATCACCAGCGCCGACATTAAACAGCGGCAAAGTGAACTCAGTGCATTACGATTTTTAAGTGGTTATCGCCAAGACATCGTTGAGCAAATACGTCAATTGGTTGATAGCAATGCATTGGGCGCACACTTTTTAAGTCGCTACCCGCGTGTACACGACATCCGTACAGACAAAGCTTTATATGATATGACGATAGGGTTAAAAAACACCTATTTGCGTCAGTCTGATCCATTAGCAAAAGTCATTTTTGACGACAAAATTAATGCCAGCCACCATGCACTTGGGCTACATTCTTATGTTAATCGGCGCCAGGGCAGCAAAGTAAAAGCTAAAAATGAAATCCGTATCTCATCACGCTTAAAATATATCCCGTTTGAACTGCTGCAAATGGTGGTGGTACATGAGCTCGCCCACCTGCGTGAAAAAGATCATAACAAAGCTTTTTATCAACTTTGTACTTTTATGCTGCCAGACTATCACCAACTCGAATTTGATATGCGTGTGTGGCTAGTTGCAGAAGAAGCAGGCCAGTCACCTTATAATTAAGGTACAGATTTGACTAAACCAAACAGAAGGCATTTTAAGATTTAACTCGCCAAGGTGGATTTAAACGATTATCACCCGCCCAATAAAGCTTAAGTTTATTGCCACTTGGGTCAAACAAAACCGCCTCTCGCCATAGATATGCTTCATCTGTGGGTAGCTGAGCAAACTCAATCCCTTTTGCTTGCAAGTCACTTACCCAGCAATCTAACTCTGCATGTTCGAAGTAAATCACCACCCCATTCATCGTCGGTTCAGGCTCTAATGATAGCGAAAAGGTACTCTGCCCTATCGGGCATTCAAAGCGCGCATAATGTGGGGTATCAACGATTAAGGTAAACCCCAAAACTTGATAAAACGCCACCGCCTTATCCATATTCGATACAGGTAATGTTACTTGATTGAGATCCATCGCTTCCCCCTAATTTTTTGGCACTTTGTGATATTCAAGTTTGTTCAATATAAGTGCAACACAAATAAAACACCTACCGAGTTGGTGCTATTAAGTTAAATTCATCGTGACAGTCACAAACTAATCGCTTGATAATATTGAATAAAAAATAATCTTAATACTTGGTATAAATCTTCCAACCTTGATGATGCTGATAAGCTAATCTAACAGCAACAGTCGTTCATTAGCACGCTGTTCATAGTCGATTGGCGCAATAATAGAATCAAATAGCAACACATAGGATTAAAGTCCGCATAGAAAACCTGAATTAAGTACCACAAATAGTGGCTCATCGTATGCCTGTGCATATGACATAGTAGCCTTTGGAGTAACATGTTAAACGCGTTAATCCCACTTTCAGCATTACTCATATCGAATGCATTTTTAATTCTTGGTCATGGATTATTATTGACCTTACTCCCCATCGCAGCCAGTGAATCAGGCTTTAGCGATACACAAGTCGCCTTGACCGGATCTGGCTACTTTTTAGGGTTTGTTTCCGGCTGTTTAGCCACACCCTATATGCTTAAACGAGTTGGTCATATTCGAAGTTTTGCGGTATTAGCTACATGCTACTCAGTGGTCATCTTAGTGTTTCCTTTATTACCTGAGTTTTATAGTTGGATGTTGTTAAGGTTTTTGATAGGAGTAATGATTTCTGGCCTATACATGATCATCGAAAGCTGGTTAAACGGCACGTCTACAGCCAGTAATAGGGGAACAATACTGTCTATCTATACCACACTCAATTTAATCATGGTGATGTGTGGTCAACAACTGTTCAATTTAGGTAGTGAGCGAGAATCGATGCTATACGGTCTCGCAGCCATCTTTATCTCTATCGCCATCATACCTGTGTCATTAACACGTTCATCTGCACCAGCAGTGGTAAAGCAGGTTAAGTTAAATATGCCAAAGGTGTGGCTCCACTCTCATGTTGCATTGATTGGCGCCGTGGTTGCTGGTTTTGTCACAGGTGCATTTTGGGCTTTAGCCCCTATTTATGCTAAAGATAATGGTTTTGACAACATTCAACTCGGTGCATTTTTATCTGCCACCGTGCTTGGCGGAGCATGTTTTCAAGTACCGCTGGGTAAATTGTCTGATAGGTTTGATAGACGCAGTGTTTTAATGTTTACCGCATTAGGTGGCACCATGGTGTCACTAGTGTTTGTTACCCTTCCTTACATTGTCACGACTTTTGGCGGTTGGCCTGCAGCGATATCAGCCTTTTTTTGGGGAGGAACCTGTATGACGCTATATGCAATATGCTTAGCCCATGCGAATGACAACGCCACCGCTGAAGATTTTGTTGAAATAAGCAGCGCTATGCTCATCACTCTGGGATTATCGTCGGCTATTGGTGCCCCCATAGCTTCAGTTGCTATGGGATTATTAGGCGCCAAGGGGTTATATGCTTTTACCAGTTCTTGTTTGGCGATTTTCTTCGTTATCGTATTATTAAGACGTCGCAGCCATATTGCCCCTTCAACACTGGCAACAAAAGAAAGCTTTCGTGCCGTCACCGATATGGCAAGCCCAACCGCATATGAAATGGACCCAAGAACCGAGGTGGATGCGGACAATGTAAAACAATAAACTCAGCGAGCAACTTGCAAGTTAAGTTAAATGACAATTGATAAATAGCATTGCCAAGATAAAACTAATCTTACCTTTTTGCCATTGGATGATTGGGGTTTAACTGAAGTAAATCCCATAGGTTGCCATACAAATCTTCAAACACCGCAACAGTGCCGTAGTCTTGCTCTTGTGGCTCACGTACAAAGTGAATACCTATCGATTTCATCCGCTTGTAATCACGCCAAAAGTCATCGGTATTCAAAAAGATGAATACACGACCACCGGTTTGATTACCTATAAAATCTTGCTGTTCAGGCTTAGACGCCTTAGCCAGTAATATCGCCGCGCCATGAGAGTTTGGCGGTGCTACAACAACCCAGCGTTTATCTTGTTCCGGCTGATAAGTATCTTCGATAAGCTCAAAGTTTAATTTATTGACATAAAAATCGATTGCTTCATCGTAATCTTTTATCACTAGTGCAATATGCACGATATTCTGTTTCATTGTTTTACCTATGGATTTTAAAGCAATCAGCCTGAAAATCTTGATAACCGTGGGTAGCAACCGTATTGGGGAGCTTACTATAAATACTCATACCATCGAAAAGTAGAAACTTAGAGAAATCTCATCGCTGTACTATAAATGCCCAATCCAGATAGTGTAGCAATGTACAAAGAGGCAATATAAACGCTCGTGTTCAAACAAAAAATGCAGCTAATATAGCTGCATTTTTATTCGTTTTGATGATTTAGTCGCTAATGATTAACCTAAATCCATCATCATGGTTCTGCTACGCACTAATGCCTGAAACTCCTGTAATTGCTTTTTAGGCAACACTTTGGCTTCTGCTATATTGGCTTTCATTGCATCCACTGGGCGACCGTTGACAATAAATTCATAATGTAAGTGTGGTCCTGTCGATGCACCTGTATTACCCGATAATGCAATCACTTGACCGCGCGTTACACGTTGGCCTTTTTTGACTAAAAACTTCGACAAATGCAAGTAGCGCGTACGCACTTTATTGTCATGCTCGATCACAATATAGTTACCCGCGAACGCATGCTTAGTCACCATAGTGACAACACCTTCACCTGGGGCAACGACTTTGGTGCCTATCGGTGTCGCAAAGTCGGTGCCATTGTGTGGGCGAATACGGCCTGTAATTGGATGTTTACGCGCCGGATTGAAGTGTGAGGTTAACCGCACTTTACGGTCTAAAGGAATACGCTGAAATGCTGGCGCCAAACTTTGACCGTTAATGTCGTAAAAATTGCCATCGGTATTTTGAAATGCGGTAATATCGCGACGTCCGGTATTGATACGAATACCTTCTATTGATGTCACTCCTGTTGGCTCGCCTTCTACAAACTGATCATTTACCAGTACAGAAAATGTATCACCTGCACGCAGCTCGCGTGAAAAGTTGAGTTTAGACTTAAGTAATGATTCTACTTTTTGAATTTCAGCGGCACTTAGACCTGCATTTTTTGCCGAAACATAAAACGAGCCATTGATTTCACCACCGACAATTCGATTTTGCCAAATACCATCAATGTTGATGTCTTTTACTTCATAACTGCCATCGTCAAAACGGGTAAACACCACTTGATGAGCAGGGTTAAAATACAATTCTAACTTTTCAAGCTCGCCATTGGCGTTATCCCAAAACTGAATACGGTTACCCGGTAATAATGTATCTAAGGCCAGTACTTCTAAGTCTGCTTCTAGCACTTTATACATGGTGCGTTGGTCGATACCGGCCAGTTCAAATAAATGGCTAAGGGTATCACCGCTTTCAATCACTCTATCTAAAATAGGGGTATTTTGTTGAGTGGAAGTAGCAACCTGATTTTGTTGTGCTATGTGTGGCAGTAACGAGTCTATGTCGATAGCCACTGGAATACGTTGTGATGAAAACTCTTGTTGTGTGGGCCATAATAACGCTGCACCGACAACAAATACACTTGCTAGTAATAACTTTTTATGCAAGTTAGGTAAGCTCAGCGAGCTTATATCTGGCCTTTGATAGCCCATAATTTTACTCATTAGCAATGTCTAATCCACCCTAAAAGATGACGCTTTATATTTATTGTTTTTCTTTTACTGCAAATTGTTATTGCGAAGTTAAGCACAAGGAGTTTAACCATCTGCTGTCACATCGTTTTTATCATAAATATGGCCCAATACTTGATACTACGCCGTCCGGTAAAACTGCTTAAAACAAGGACTTTTGCACTCAAAATGCATATCAACGCTCTTTTATATCAAAAAATAGTCATATTACAAATAAAAAATGATATTTAATTAATAATTAATTTGCGGTCGATTACAGTAATTACGGGAGTTTGAAGCCGATCAAGTTGCATTAACAGCAAACTCATTTTGTAATTTACTGATCCCAAGCCCATTCATTTTATTCACTTTTACCTGCACGCTAATTCGTTCTTTCATGGCTTCAATATGGCTAATCACACCTATCATTTTGCCCGAGGCGTTCAAATTATCGAGTGCATCTAATGCGGTATCTAATGTTTGGCTATCCAAAGTACCAAAGCCTTCATCTAAAAACAGTGAGTCAATGCTCGTTTTATGACTAACAAGATCAGAAAGCGCCAATGCAAGGGCTAAACTCACTAAAAAGCTTTCTCCCCCCGACAAGGTTCGGGTATCTCTAACGGCATCACCTTGCCAGGTATCTAGCACTTGTAGCTCAAGCGCATCTGACTCTTTACGCTCTAATAAATAGCGTCCTTGAAGCCGTTCAAGCTGCCGATTCGCCAGAGCGACTAAATGGTCTAAAGTAAGGCCTTGGGCAAACTTACGGAACTTATCGCCCTTTTGTGAACCTATTAACGAATGTAAGCAAGCCAAGTCATCGTATTCTTGTTGCAATTGGGCCAACTCAATTAGCAGTTGTTGCTGGCCAGCTCGTTTGCTCGCATCTTGCTCAAGCTCGTGAGTTAATCGCCACAGCATCTGTTTATCATGCTGGAGCTGTGTTGTTATGGTTTGTTGTTGCTGCTGAGATTCATGAACATGTTGACCATGGTATTGTTTTTGCTCGCCAAGTTCGGCGAGCTCGGTTTGGCGTAAACTGGCTTGCTCAACAATGGTGTTTGCTTTAACAATGTCATTGTCGAGTTGTTGTTTAAGTTGTTGTAACTTTTGTCGCGCTTGCGGCGTCAACCTTGCTTGTTTAAAAGCAGCTTCATCGGCAAATGGACTGTCTTGCAAAGCAGTTTGCCATTGTTGCTGTAATTGTTGATATTCTGCCGTGGCATCGTTAGCCTGCACAGTAATACTGTGCTGTTGTGCTTGTAAGCTGGTTAACTGTTTATCGGCAAGCTGCACTTGTTGCTCTATCGCCGCTAAAGTTTGTTGTCCCTGCTCTAATACTTGTTGACTGTGAGATTTTTCATCGTCAATGACCTTGTCGCCAAATATGGCTTGGCGCTGTGCTTTGACATTATCGAGCTGAGCTTGAGCTTGGCTCACTTGTTCTGTGATTAATGCTAGTTTCGCGGTGATGTCCGTTATCTGTTGCTGACTTGCTGCAAGCTTTTCAGTGGTAATTGATAACGCTTGCTGGTTTTCTACCGCCTGTAGCTGCGCGTGAGTCCATGCATCAAGCTGCTGTTGCAATTGTGCTAACCAGTTTGTAGCTTGAGTTATATCAGGGGCGCTAAGGCCGCAGGCATTAATGTGTGACGTCACTAACTCAATCATGTCTGCTTGTTGCTGGTTTAACGCTTCCAGCTGTTGCTGCTGCGCTAACATCGACTGCTGCACATTTTCTCGCTGTTGTTGCAATAACTCTTGCTGGTTTATCAGTTTACTGAGCGCTTGCTCTGCTTGTACAAAAGCGTGCTGATGTTGATGTAAGGTTTTCTGGCTTTGATTAATCTGCTCTATGGTCGATGCTAACTGTTGTTGTTTATTTTCAGCATCAGCAAGATAAGCGGCTAAGGATGAGTTAGATTGCAATGTTAAAGGCAGAGAAACATTGAGTGCTTGTGTTTGTTGCAGCCATTGTGTTTGTGTTGCTTGTATTTGCGATTGAGCCTGACTTAATTGTTTTTGAACATGCTCTTGATTCACTTGCATCGCTGTTTGCTGGTTTTTTAACTCTTCCCCTTGCTGTTTAATCGCATCTAATTCGATTTGTAGCTGCTGGGCACGCAACTCAGTTGCAGTTACATTGAGTGTTTCATATTTCTCAATCAAGGGATGTTCGGTCGAACCGCACAGTGCACAAGGTTCACCTGCTTTTAACTTGGCTCTTTGTGCACTCAAACTGGCAATTTGCTGCTCTTGTTGCAGTAACATTTGCACATCTTTGTATTGCAGATTTTTATCACTCCACTGGGCTCTTACTGCGGTAAGCGATTGAGCTACTGCTAATGACTCTTCGTCAATCTGTGCCAATTGACTGGTTAAGGTTTGGTATTGCTGCTGTTGTTGTTCAAACTGGATAAACAATTGGCTTAGCTGATAACGATGAGTTTGTTGCTGCAATAATTGTTGGTATTGCGCATTTATCTTCGTTTCATCTTGCCCAGCTAACAACGTGGTTAATGCACCTTGGCTGGCCGTGTGTTGTGCCGATGTTTGCGCGAAATCAGCCTGCGCTTGGCTTATTTTAGGAGCGCTCTGTGTTAACGCTTTTTCGGTTTCATTTAGGGTCAGCTTTTGTTTATCTAACTGTTGCTTAACACCTTCACCTTGCTGACTTAATTGTATAATCTGCTGATACTGGTTTTGCCATGCGGCAAATTTTTTGGCCACTTCTTGCCCTTGAGGCAGGCTGTCAAGTTGCTGGGTTATTTGTTGTTTAGCGGCTGTTAATGTCGCTTGTTGATCCAATAATGCTTGCTGTTGTTTAATCGCTTCTTGTTGCTGCTGCTCTGTTTGTTGCTGGCTTGACGTCACTTGCGATAATTGGAAACTTAGCTGGGCAATTTGTTGATCTAAAGGCAGGACTTGCTTATCGATTAAAGTCAGTAGTGCGTTATGTGCTTTGCTAACCTCATTAAGCTGCTGCTGGCTTTTACTATGTTGCTGTTTATAAGTGGTTAACGCGGTATCCGCTTGCTGCGTTTGTTGTGTCAACGTAGCTATTTGTGCCGTTAAATTGGCCACTTTGGTTTGCGCTAAGACTTGTTGGTCAAACAAGGGAGAAATCTGCTGAGCCGGTTCGCTATGCGCTAGTTGAGCGAGTGCTTCACTGTGCTGTTGTTGCTGCAACAGTGCTTGCTGATGCAGCGCTTTAGCCTGAGCAAGGTTGTTGTTAGCTTGTGTAGTGTTGTCTGCCCAGGTTAATAATTCGTTGAGCTTAGAAAGCTGCTGTTGCTGCGCATCTAATGATTGATCCAGCTGTTTAATTTGTATCTCTTGTGCTGCACGCTGAGTGTCATCTAACAGCTCTACGCTGCCAAGCTTGGCTTCTAACACCTTTAAATTGGTTTTGGCATCGCTAAAGTGTTGATGCACTCGAGCTGAAATTAAGCTGTATATTTCTGTGCCAGTCAGTTCTTCTAATAATTCTGCTCGCTCGTTGGCTTCTGCATTTAAAAAGGCGGCAAACTGTCCTTGAGATAACATCATCGACTTAGTAAAACGCGCAAAATCAAGCCCGGTGATTTCTTCTACCAACTCTGTTTTACGTTTAATCTGACTGGCAAGAATTTTTCCATCACTCAGTAAGGCTAATTCGACTTGAGCATCTTGTAAATTGCCGTCTGCTTTATCACGTGATCGGCGCTGACTCCAAAAAGCACGGTATGCGACACCTTTTACTTCAAATTCAACTTCCGCTAAACACTCAGCTGTGCCACGGGTCATTAATTCGTTTGTGTTTTTTGAAATAGTATTTAACCGCGGAGTGCGGTGGTATAGCGCTAAACAAATTGCATCTAAAATGGTTGTTTTACCTGCGCCCGTTGGGCCTGTAATGGCAAACAAGCCATTTTCAGCAAACGGTGATTGGGTAAAATCGATTTTCCATTCATTTTTTAGTGAATTAATGTTTTTAAAACGTAGGCTTAAGATTTTCATTATGCTTGACCTTCTTGCTCACGCTTTTGATCCATTGACTCGTGAAGTACATGGCTGGCAGCTGAGTCTTGTTGATTGATTTCTGACTCTACTTCCGACACAACCTGGCTAAATTGCTGCTTCATGCGAGCAAGCTGAGCTTGTTGTGAGGGAGTATCAAACTGCTCTTGCGCTAATCGTCTTGCAAAGACTTCATTCACACTGAGCTCTGATAAGGTCTCATTATCAAGTTGCTTAATGTGTTGTTGTCGTTGGCTTCTAGCGCGTTTAAGTTGTAATACTTCAACGGCTTTATCTTGAGTCATGTCGGCAATGCGTGATTGCAAATCAGACAAATAATCTTGCTGCGACACTTCAATACTTAACCAAGTTGTTGCCGTGCCCTGTGCATTTGCAGCAAACGTATTTAATTGTTGCGCTATACTGTCTAAATCACCTTTTAACACCTGCATCGCTTGAAACATTGGCACCATAAGCGGCGTAACGTGCGCAAGTTTATTATCAGTAAACTCAACCAAAAATACGGATTTTTTAGCATCGTTTTGGCTTGTTAACTCATCAAAGCTTAACGCTATTGGCGAGCCGCTATAACGAATGTGTTCAGATTTTGCCACCACTTGTGGGCGATGAATGTGCCCTAAGGCAATGTAGTCGGCAGGCGGAAAATGCGCCGCATTAAAGGCATCTAAACTGCCAATATAAATGTCTCGAACCGACTCTGATGTACTGGCTCCTACTGTCGTTAAATGGCCTGTTGCAATGATTGGCACGGGTGATGAAAGTGAAGCATTTAACACGGTTGCCTGCTCAAAGCAGCGCTGATACAAATCACTAATGGCAGCCCCTAGCTTGTGCTGCTTATCTGTTGATGATTCACCAGACTCACTCAACACAATGTCACGAGGGCGAAGATAAGGAAGACCGCACAAAATGGCGCCAAGCTCTCCCTGCCGGCTTTTAAGCGGTAATACATGTTCACTCACTTGCTCAAACGCCCCAGGGATAACAGTGGTATTAAGGCAAGCTAATAGATGCCGTGATTCATTTAACGTTGATACGGAGTCATGGTTGCCACCCAAAATAATCAGCTTGCAACCCGTTTGTTGAATCTGAACAATAAATTGATTGTATAACGCGCGAGCATAGCTTGGCGGTGTTCCTGTATCAAAAATATCACCGGCTACAATGAGGGCATCAACTTGATTAGTATCAATTTGATCAAGTAACCACGCCATAAAAGCTTCATGCTCTGCTGCACGGCTTTTGCCATAAAAATATTGCCCTAAATGCCAGTCTGATGTGTGAATAATGCGCATAACATCCCTTTAATGAAAACTAACTTTAATGAACAGTTTGCTGCCCTGTTACATGTATTGCGACCAGAGTAATTTAAGGCTCATACCCAGTGACATTATCACCACCAACGGCTTAATAATTTTAACACCTTTAGTCACCACTAAGCGTGAGCCAAGCGTTGCGCCTATAGATTGCCCTATCAACATAATAAGCCCTAACACCACCACGACTTGGCCACCAATTAAAAAGAAGATTAATGATGCTATGTTAGTCGCAAAATTTAATAACTTAGCGTGAGCTGTAGCTTTAGCCAGTCCAAACCCCGCAAGAGAGACAAAAGCCAATGCAAAAAAACTGCCTGTGCCTGGGCCAAAAAATCCATCATACAAGCCAACACCAAGCGCAGCAGTGAAGGCGAACACAGTGGGGGTGAAAACTTGTTGACGATCATCTTCACTGATCTTTTTAGAAAATAAGAAATAGCACCCTATGGCTAATATTAAAAATGGCAGCACTAACTCAAGCAGCTTAGCGTCAATCATTTGCACAAAAATAGTGCCGATTGCGGCTCCTATAAAAGCACATACCAACGATAACCGAATACTGCGTAAATCAACCATGCCTTTGCGCACAAAATACAAACTGGCAAAAAAACTGCCCCCGCAAGCTTGCAACTTATTGGTACCTAATGCAGCAGCTGGAGGCAGACCAGCCCACATTAATGCGGGTATTGTTAATAAGCCACCACCACCGGCTATGGAGTCAATAAATCCGGCAATTAAAGCAACAGCAAATAAAACAACGGCAAGCTGGAGTGTGAGTTCAAACATGGAGGTTCTCGTTCTTCGCGATAAATGTGTTGTCTGTATGACAATGAGCAAGGCGTTATTAGACAATCTTTAACGTCAAAATACAAAGCGTTCTGTTAATTTATTCACGTTTATTGAATGCATCAACAATTATCCACGATTGCAGTTTGCATAGGCATTGGTATAGTGACCAGCTTAATGAAATTTGCCTCAGGATTTACGATGATTGTCATTACAGGTGCCAGCAGCGGCCTTGGTGCTGCACTTACTCAACACTATGCAGCCGACGATTGCCAACTGCTCATTAGCGGACGTAGCAAACAAAAACTGGCCGCAGTGACCGCGACACTAACCCCAGCACAGCAAGACAAAGTTGTCAGCCAAGTTGCAGATTTGAGTGTTGCTGACGATGTAAGTCGATTATTTTCACAATTATCGACTCCACCCACGACAGTCATTCATTGTGCTGGCAGTGGTTACTTTGGCCCTATCGAACAACAAAACCCACAAGCTATTGATCAGCTCATTAGCAACAACCTCACATCCAGTATTTTAGTATTACGTGAGCTTGTGAGTCGCTATCGCGATCATAAGGTTAATGTTGTGGTGGTGATGTCGACTGCAGCCCTCGCCGGCAAAGCAAATGAGTCAACTTACTGTGCGGTAAAATGGGCGGTAAAAGGCTTAGTTGAGTCGTTAAGGTTAGAGCTAAAAGGTTGCCCAATGAAGTTGATTGCGGTTTACCCTGGCGGAATGGCGACCGATTTTTGGTCTACCAGCGGTAAAGATATTGACACATCAAGCTTTATGACAGCCGATGAAGCTGCGCTGATGCTAAAAAATGCCTTGGTGGCAACGCAGCATGGCTATATTTCTGATTTAACCATTAACCGTGGTTAGCTAAAGCAGTAATGTAAACCTTATGGGCAGTTACTTATCATTGTTTCTGGTTGATTGGAGATATATTATACAAATCCATCTTTTAGATTGTATTTAACACCTACAAATTAGCAGGTTACTACAATGAATGAAAAAGCCATTTTAATCTTAGTGTCCTTAGGCATGGTGCTGTGCTTATCCGCTTGCGCAGAATTAAAACAGACTGGCAGAGAAATAGGCCACACAACCAAAAAGGTCACGACGGCAATTGGTCATGGTACACGCGACACGGTAAAAGCCATTGGCCGAGAAACCAAAGAAGTCGTTGAAGAAATTAAAGAATAGCTTTTCTTATCGGCCTGTTGATTCGTTAGCTGACTAGTGGATTAATTGGTTGATAATAAAAAAGCCGTTAATGCGAGCATTAACGGCTTTTTCTATCTATTGAAAATAAATCAATACATGATGAAACGAGATATTATTAGTGGTGACAATGCTCACTGCATTCGTGGTCATCATCGTCATCAGCAAACTCATCGTCGCCATGCTGATGTTGCATTACGCCCCAACCATCAGAAATACCGTCAAACTCTTGTGCAAAGCTATTTAACTCGGTTTCTTTGGCAACAAGAGCATCATATTCTGGCACCATTTGTAGGCAAACAATCACTTCCCACTTGGTACTTTCTTCATCAAAGTTAAGCTCTAGTTCACCCTTCATGTCGCTTTGAGTTAAGGCTTCGATAGCTGATTCAGCATCACGCTGATCGTCAAATACCAAAAAGAAATCAACTTCAAGTGATTGGGTTAAATCAATGCCGGCTTCAGCCATTGCTGCTAACATTTGGCCGTTATCATCATCAGGGAATTGCATGTATTTGTCCTTTATTGCGCCGCAACTATTTCAATGTTTGCACCGTTAAACGAAATAACATCACCTACAATGCATTTTTTACGTTTACGGGTGTCAATTTCGCCATTAACGGTCACTTGACCTTCAGTGATAACATGCTTTGCATCGCCACCACCATTTACTAAGCCTTGTACTTTTAATACTTTGTACAGTTCTACGAATTCATCATCTGGAAGTAATGCAAACGCTTGAGTTTGAGTCGTCACAATAATTGCCTTTTAATCAAAATATGCCCGCTATTATAGCCTATGACCGTTTAGCAAGCATCAAGCATTTTAAGTGGATCAGGATGACGATATTGAAACCCTAAATCTCGGCAAATTAATTGACCATCAATCACTTTGCTCGGTTGATGCTGTAAATTAAATTGCGGTGCGGTTAAGCCAAGGTGGGTTGTTGCTGCAACATAAAACTCACCACGAGTAGGATGTATTGGCGCTGCAACATTATAAATGGGCAATGTATTTGAGCTGGTTAATACGAGGCTCACTGCGGCTATACAATCATCTAAATGCACTAAGTTAACGGCAACGTTAGCGCCGCTAACATCTGACTTACCAGCAAAAAAACGTCCTGGATGACGCTTAGGACCCACCAAACCAGAAAACCGCACAATACAGCTATTAGGCAGAGTGGCAAATATGGCTTCTGCTTGCAGCAAGGTACTGGCAGTATCGTTAAACGCGCTGGCATCAGCTTCGGTGACCGTTTGATCATCAGAGGGATACACGCCCGTCGTGCTAATAAAAATCACTTTTTGATACAGCCTTGCACCCATTAACTGTTTAAGTGTTGTTAAATAATGAAGGTAATCGGAATTGCCACGTTTGAGCCCAGGTGGAATATTAATGACAATGGCATCTGCATCAAATAACGATGAGTTTTTTGCATCATGGCTGACATTAGCCAAATCCAACTGGTAAGCTTCAATACCTAATTGCGGTAAAGAGACTAAATCGTCGACTTGTCGTTTTGACGCTTTAACTTGAAAGCCTTGGTTTATAAGGTGTTTGGCAAAAGGTAGGCCAAACCAACCACAACCAATAACTGTTATTGTATTCATTGATTCTCTTGATGACTAAAATGATTAAAGTAAAAGCTAATGGGGTTGTTAGTTTGCAACGTTTTAGTGGCGCCCTCTGTTAACTCATCTATCTTAATGACTTCTTTAACTTGTACATCTTCGTTAATTAAAAATCTAAAACCAGGATTGCCACCTGTGCTATCACACGCCCAAACATGAGGCTGTTTTACATCTGCGGTAGTCATCATCACTTTAGCCATACTGTCATCAGTTAAGCGCACTATGGTTCCGGGCGGGTAGATCCCTAAGATTTTAACTAATACTGAGATTAATTTATCGCTATGTTTGCTGCTGTGATTTTTAAATAAAATTCCCAGCGCTATTTGAGGGGTATGGTATTTAGATAACAAGGTTTCATAGTCATTAGCTAACGACACAACTTGAGTCGTCATTAATAACTTAGCTTCAGTTAAGCCATCAGGAAAACCACTGCCATCAATGTATTCGTGATGATGTAAAACAATATCAAGAATGGCTTCAGGAAAGAGCCCACTTCGGGTTAACATGTCGTAACCAAAATTAGGATGCTTCTTTAAAAAGTTGGTTTCAACATCAGATAATTCTCCCCGTTTGCGCCTAATTTCTTCTGGCACTTTAAGTTTACCAATATCATGAAATAAACTGCCCAGGGCGATATCGCGCACTTCTTTTTTAGACAATGCAAGTGCATGGGCAATCATCATCGACAAAACCGAAACAGAAATACCATGCTGGGTCACACTCACATCGGCTTCACCACTACTGACTAGGGTTAAATGTGGCGTATCACTTTCGTATAGGTGCTCAACCAAGCTCTCTACTAGTGTTGCAGCCTCGCGATAAGCACCTTCTGGATCGCTCACCACTTTACTAAACACGGTACGGCTGTCATTAACGCACTTGATAAAGCGTTGCTGACTTACTCGCATGCTTTTTTTAGCCAATGGCCGGTAATCTACTTCTTGGGTTTGCTCTTCTGCTGGCGATTCAACGTCAACTGGTGCTTCTACTACCGGCAATAAATCATGGCCGTCTATCACATAAACAAAATCGACATCGAGCCCTTTTATCATCTCGATTTGAACTTGTTGCTCTAATTTTACTTTACTGCGAAAAAAAGGATGGCTGGTCCACGACAACGGCAGCTTAACGGTTAAACCAATCACCATTTCAGAAACGGGTATTTGTGTTAATTCTGCTTTAGCCAAAGTAGTGATCCTTTCACATTTGCCATACCAGCTGGAGTGATAATGTCATTATTACGCTAACATTGTCGTTATTGTGTTTTTGTTGGCTGATGGCTGTCGTTATCTTCGGTTGTCCAATCAGCAAAGTAGTAACTTAACCGCTTTGATTTTAGTACATAAATCACAGACCAAAATAAAAAAAGCGCATCTAATGAGTAACCCAGTTTAAATAAATAATCATCATGCACTATTCGTTGCAGTAAAAAAACACCATCTAAAATAAGTAAAAACCATAAAAACCAGATACTTTTACAAAATAATGGCCTTAATATTAGCCAACTACGCTTACGCTCAGCAATAATCAACCCATAAATAAATACCGCTCCAACCCCCGCAACTAAGGCCAAAATAAAGTCGGTTTTTTCTGGATAAAACAACCTTACTAAACCAGAGCGGTCATTAAACTGAGTGAGTGATGCAATAAAAATACACCAACCTCTGGCCAGAAACACCAATATTAAATATAAAAATAATGGCGGTTTTATATGGCCGCGATCGTCAAGCCAGGTTATATGACTAAAATTCACAATTTACTCTTATCGGCGGCCATAGGCATTAGTTCAATGTTTATCTTTATCAGATTAATGACTGGCATTAAGTAAGTCTAGGAGTCCTTGTTCGTCTATGACTTTAACACGTAATTCTAGTGCTTTTGCAAGCTTTGACCCAGCAGCTTCCCCTGCGACTAGGCAATCTGTGTTTTTAGATACACTACCCGCAACTTTCGCGCCAAGTGCTTGTAATTGTGCTTTAGCGTCATTTCGATTGAGTTGGCTTAAGGTTCCGGTAAGTACCCAAGTTTGTCCCTTAAGGCTGAGTTGTGACTCATCGGCTTGCTCTATCTTTGGCCAGGTAATACCTGCATCGAGTAATTGTTCTATTACTTCAATATTATGTGGTTGAGCAAAAAATTGGCTTATGTGCCTTGCAACCACTTCGCCAACGTCACTCACCTCAAGCAATTGCTCAACACTGGCGGTGCGAATTTTGTCAAATTCAGCAAAATGTTGCGCCAGGTTAGCTGCTGTTGCCTCACCGACTTCACGTATACCTAAACTATACAAAAAACGCGCTAAAGTGGTGGTTTTTGCCTGCTTAATGGCATTAACAATATTGGTGGCAGACTTCATCGCCATTCGATCTAACATGGTGATGGCTGAAGCGGTAAGCGAAAACAAATCTGCTGGGGTTTTGACTAATTCTTTATCAATCAGCTGCTCGACAATTTTATCGCCTAAACCATCAATGTTTAATGCTTTACGTGAGGCAAAATGTTTAATAGCTTCTTTACGCTGAGCTTCGCAAAACAATCCTCCACTACAACGGGCAACGGCTTCACCTTCTAGGCGCTCCACAATACTTTGACATACTGGGCAATGCTGCGGAAACACAATGTCTTGAGCATCATCTGGACGTTGCTCTGGCACAATGGCAACAATTTGCGGGATCACATCACCGGCACGGCGAATAATCACTGTATCGCCAACTTTTACGCCTAAACGGGCTATTTCATCAGCATTATGTAATGTCGCATTTGATACCGTAACCCCACCTACAAACACAGGTTTTAGACGGGCTACAGGGGTAACTGCACCTGTGCGGCCCACTTGAAAGTCAACGGCTTCAAGTAATGTCATTTCTTCTTGTGCTGGGAATTTATAAGCAATTGCCCAACGTGGTGCTTTAGCAACAAAACCTAACGTCTGCTGCTTTTCTATGTCATTGACTTTGATCACTACGCCGTCGATTTCATATTCAAGTTGGCTGCGACGAGACATAATATCTTGATAATATGTAAATACATTTTCTAGGGTGTCACAGACTTTAACTTCTAGGCTTACCGGTAATCCCCACTGCTTTAGTTGGTTCAATTGGCCATAATGAGTCAATTGCATTGTTTGAGACTCGCCTTCGACAACGCCAAGTGCATAGGCGTAAAATCCTAGGGCGCGAGATGCGGTAATTTTGCTGTCTAATTGCCGTAAACTCCCCGCAGCGGCATTGCGAGGATTAACAAATACTTTATCGCCTTTAGCCATTTGACGTTGGTTTAACGCCTCAAATGCCGCTTTAGGCATAAACACTTCACCACGAACCTCAACTAACTCCGGAAAGCCTTCACCACGTAACTTAAGGGGAATAGCGCGAATAGTACGCACATTTTGTGTGATGTCTTCGCCCACAGAGCCGTCGCCACGAGTAGCTGCACGTTCAAGTACTCCGTTACGATATGTAATCGACACCGCTAAACCGTCAAGCTTAGGCTCACAAACATAATCAACTGCACCCACTTTGTCGGCAATACGTTTATTAAATGCAACAAAATCATCGGTTTCAAACGCATTATCTAAACTGAGCATCGGCTTTAGATGGGTGATTTGATCAAATTTTTGTAACGCAATCCCCCCCACTCTTTTACTGGGCGAGTCCGGTAACGCTAATTGCGGATGGGCTTGTTCAAGCTCAATCAAACGTTTCATTAATCTGTCGTATTCTGCATCGGGAATTGACGGTGCATCGTCTACGTAATATCGAATATTATGTTGATTAATTGCCTGAGTGAGTTGATCGATTTCAGTTTGAAGTTCGTGCATTTGGGTATCCGTCATCATACAAGTATGTACTTTCATTTGCTTAGCCAGTGTGAGGCACTACTGGCAAAATAATAAGGATAAAACAATTAAGGCCGCTGCGGCGGCCTTATAGCATTGAGAATAAGCGGATAATATTATAGCGCCGCTTTTACTCGTCTAAGATAATCTTTCTTTATAGCGTCAGACCAAGGCTGACGTTGGCCGTCAAGGATCTCTGCGTCTAAATCATCAGCAATCTGATAAGCAGAGTTAAGCATAATGGTAAAGTTCATTATGGGGTCACCAAAAGCAGGCAATGTCATAAACAACACCACGCCTTGAGTAACAAACTGCTCCATATTGTCTGGGTCAAACACACCAGGCTTTAACATATTGGCTAATGAAAACAATACATTACCATTACCTGCATTATCAATGTGGCGATGGAAAATATCCATATCACCAAATTTAAAATTAAGTGACAACAAACTAGGCAATAACTCCGCACCATGTATTTGTTGGCCTTGCTTTGCAACAATATGCAGCACGAGCACGTCTGTAGGCTCGACAGGATCATTTGCTTGAGTCGTTTTTGCCGGGGTTTCCTGTGTAGCCATCTGCTCAGGGGCTGTGTTTAGCGTTTGTTGCTGCACTTTAGGCTCAATTTTAGCCGATTGTGTGTTAACAGGTTCAGCTTTCACCGGTTCAGCTCTTACCGGTAATGGTTTACCGGTATAGCTTTCTAACTTGCCAGTGCTCGTTGCAGAATTAAAAATCTTTTTAGGTGAGCTCATTGCTGAACTCACATTTTGCACGAGTGACGGAGCAACAGTTACTGAAGGTGTGGTTTCCTCATCTGTAAACAAAGCTTGTTGAGTAGGCTGCTTTGCTGGCTCAGGCGTGCGACGTAATGAATCTTGCAAAGGGGTATGGCTTGGGATTGGATCTGAATGTTCCGTTTTTTGGCCTAGATTTGTTTTTAAAATCGGTTTGATTACCGGTTCATCAACTTCGTCGGCTTTACGTACACGCACTTTACCAATGCCATCAGCGTCGAACCCTTCTGAGTCACGACGTTGCGCTTGGTCTTTGTAAAATCCGGCCATTGGACTTTGTTTCATTGCTTTAGGTTGTTGTTTTCTAATTGACCAAAAACCGTGCACTAACACTGCAATAATTGCAATCGCACCTAGTACAAACAACACCAGTTGTAGATCTTTCATTAGTATCCCTGTCTTTCTAATTTATACCGCATCGGCTAAGGCAACTGCGGCTTCAATGTCCACTGCGACTATCCTTGAAACGCCCGGTTCATGCATAGTAACGCCAATGAGTTGATCAGCCATTTCCATCGTTATTTTATTGTGACTGATATAAATAAATTGCACACTTTGAGACATTTCTTGCAACAAACGACAAAAACGTTCGACGTTGGCATCATCTAAAGGTGCATCAACTTCATCTAACATACAAAAAGGTGCTGGATTTAGTCTAAAAATAGCAAAGACTAATGATAAAGCGGTTAAGGCTTTTTCTCCACCACTAAGTAAATGTATGCTGCTGTTCTTCTTGCCTGGCGGCTGTGCCATGATAGTCACGCCAGTATCAAGTAAATCATCATCAGTGAGCGCCAAATACGCTCTACCACCACCAAACACTTTAGGGAATAGCTGCCCTAAATCGTGATTAACCGCTTCGAATGTCGATTTAAAGCGGCTTTTTGTTTCTTTATCTATTTTTCTAATGGCATCTTCTAGCGTTGACAACCCTTTATTTAAATCATCGTCTTGGCTGTCTAAATATGCTTTTCGCTCGCGTTGAGTTTCAAATTCTTCAATTGCTGCGAGGTTAATCGCCCCTAAGCGAACTATTTTTTGTTTTACCTTTTCAAGCTGCTCTGCCCATACGTTAACACTTGCGTGCTCTGGCATATCGGCAATGACCTGTTGCAACTGAATTTGCTGCTCTTGCAATAATTGCAGTTGTGCATTGGCCTGCCCTTTTAAACCCTCACGACGTAACTTTAACGCGCTTATCTTTTGAGTCAAGTCCTGTAACGCTACAAGCTGTTGTTTTTGCATCAATACTGAGCTATCTAAACTGGTTTGTAACTCAGCCTGTTGAGCGCGGTTTTGTTGCAATTGTAGCTGGAGGGCTTGCTGCTGCTCAAGTGTTTGTGTCAGCTGAGCCGATAATTGTGCCAGTTGATGCTCACCACGTTGCTGCTGATTCTGTTGTAATATTTGTTGCAACTGATCGTATTGACTTGACAGCTCTGCTTGTTTTTCAGTTTGTTGCTGCAATTGTTGAGAGCTCAGCGCCTGCTGAGTCTGCTGTTTTTGTAATTGAGCCTGGTGCTGTGTGAGCAGATTAAGCGCCTGTGCACGCTGTGTTTTGGTTTCACGCAGTTTTGCCTGGCTGTTTTGCCAAGCATGTTGAGCCACTTCGTGTTGGTTTATGGCAATCGACAGCGCCTCTTCTTGAGCAACGATTTGCTCTTCGTAGGCCTCTATTTGCATTTGCTTATCATTGTAAGCCTGCTCAAGCTGAACTAAGGCGTCGTGGCATTTGCGCTGTTTTTGGTGTTTATCATGTTGTTGCTGCTGCAAGCTAGCCAAAATGGACTGCAATTTAGTCTGGCTAATGTGCAATTGATGACACGTTTGTTGTAGCTGGCCTAATTGTAATTGTTGCTCTGCGGCTTGTTGTGTACTTGCTGTTAAGGCTTGTTGAGAAAGGTTCAACTGGCTTTCAAACTCGAGTAATTGCTCATTCAATTCAATCCGCTCTTGACTAAGTACAATAGCAGACTGCCCAGCTTGGGTTTGATTTAACACAAAACCCTGCCCCACAAGATAACCATCTTGGGTTGCTAAATAGCTATCTTCACTTAATTGTGGCAAAAGTCGTTTTGCCTCATCAAGTGTATGAACCCAGGTTACTGATTTGAGCCAAGGTGCGAGATTAACCTCGGTCTTAAAAGCAATATTGCTTGTTGTGTGCCCTTGAGTAAACCCGATTGGCTTTGGGTTAGTTGAAGATTCTTCGTGACTCAATACCGGAAATTGACTCAGCCCATGCAACACCATAGCGACTGCTTTTTCCCAACCTGGTTGCACGTCAAGCACTTGCCAAAGTTGCTGCCCTGCGGTTTGTGTGTGGGCGGCAAGTAGTTCCTCTATAAGCTGTAAACGAGCATGGCGATGCGTAATCGTTTGTTTTAGCGTTTGATATTGTTCACGTTGCTGCTCTGCCCCCTGCAGGGTTGCGCTAACTTGTTGCTCACGCACGCGTTGCTCTTGAAGTGCGTTATCGAGTTGCGTATCAATTTGAGCCAGTTGCGTTTGTGTATCGGCTAATTGGGTTTGATTGTCTTGCAAAGTTAGCGCTGCAAGCTCTTGCTCCAATTGCTGCTTTTGCCGTTCGTCCTGCTGCAAACTTTGTTGCTGGTGAGTGAAATTTGACTGCGACAACGCCAATTGCATTTTATTCGATGCCAAGGTTTCAGCATATTGAGTTAATTGCAATTGTTGCTCATCACAGGCTTCTTCAATCACGGCAAGCTGCTCATCAATGAACTCAAGCGCCATTTGGGCTTGTTCACATTGCGGTGTTAGTGCATCTGCTTGAGTCAGCAAAAGTTGATAATTATCGTTTAGCGTCGCAATCTTCTGCTCACCAACGGCTAATTGTTGCTCTAAAGCACTTATTTGTTGCTGTAACTGTGTATCTTGTTGCTGCTGATGTTTCAGCTGTTGTTCAAGCTTGGTAATCTGGTTGCCCGTGGCATAAAAGTGTTCAACTATTTTATGTTCTGCATCGCTTAATTCAGCAAGTTGTTGTTTGAGCAAGGTCAAGCTGGTATCGGCATGTTGTGATGTAGCTTGCAGTTGTTCTGATTGGCTATTTAGCGAGGTCAGTTCGCCATCAAGTGTATCTGTTTGGGACAGCAGTTCCTGATAACGCATAACCAATAGCTGACTATGGAGCAAGCGCTCATGGGTTTTAAGTTCGCGATACTGTAATGCTGCTTTTGCTTGCTGTGATAATTTATCGAGTTGAGTGCCAAGTTCAACTCGAATGTCATTTAAACGCTCAAGGTTTTCTCGGGTATGGCGAATGCGATTTTCAGTCTCACGGCGACGTTCTTTATAACGCGAAATGCCAGCGGCTTCTTCAATAAAAACCCTAAGCTCTTGCGGTTTAGATTCAATTAACCTAGAGATAGTGCCCTGTTCGATAATGGCGTAACTGCGTGGACCAAGCCCGGTACCCATAAACAAATCAGTAATGTCTTTGCGACGACATTTTTGGCCATTTAAAAAATAAGTCGATTCACTGTCACGATTGACTTGCCGCTTAACAGAAATCTCTTGATAGCTTGCATATTGTCCTGCTAAACGCCCTTGAGAGTTCTCAAAAACTAATTCAACGCCAGCGACAGAAATGGGTTTACGTGAAGATGAACCGTTAAAAATCACATCGGTCATCGAATCGCCACGTAAATTTTTAGCGCTACTTTCTCCCAGCACCCAACGCACGGCATCAATCACATTTGATTTGCCGCAACCATTAGGGCCAATAATGGCAGAAAGCGCATTATCGAATGGGATTTTTGTTGGGTCTACAAACGACTTAAATCCAGCAAGTTTTATTTGTTTTAATCTCATGTTGCCAGTTCAGGTACGCATTAAAAGAAAAAAGCAGCTCACTTTAGCAATTGAGCTGCATTTTGTAACGATTTTTATCCTTTTGAAACAGTTTATCGCTTGTTTTATTATCATTGGCTAGTCAAAATCAATGTTATAAGACACAAAACAGGCGTATTTAATGATAAACAACACTCAAGCCGTTAAAAAGAGCGGTGTAAATTATTTTATGCAAGGCTTTCAATTAATTAAAAAGCCGGGATTACGCTCATTTGTATTTATCCCGTTAATGATTAATTTAGTGCTTTTTGCAGGTGCAATGTATTTTGCAGTCGGCCAGCTATCTGAACTTTTTGACTGGATGAACGCTCAGTTGCCTGACTATTTAACTTGGTTACATTTCTTTTTATGGCCATTAGCGGTGTTAACCATGTTAGTTGTTATGTCTTTCGTTTTCAGCTCGGTGATGAACTGGTTAGCGGCGCCTTTTAATGGTTTGCTCGCCGAAAAAGTAGAACAACACCTTACAGGTAAAAATGTTAATACCGGCTCTTCTGTAGACATGATAAAGGACTTACCGCGTATCCTTGGTCGTGAGTGGACTAAGTTAAAATACTACTTACCACGAGCATTACTGTTTTTGATATTGTTTTGGGTACCCGTTATCGGCCAAACAGCAGCACCCGTTTTATGGTTTTTATTTACCGCATGGATGATGGCTATTCAGTATTGTGACTATCCGTTTGACAACCATAAAGTCAGTTTTGATGACATGAAATTCGCGCTTAAAAATACCAAAGGGTCAAGCTATAGCTTTGGCGCCTCGGTCACATTATTTTCAATGATCCCAATTGTTAATTTTATTGTGATGCCTGTGGCTATTTGTGGTGCAACCGCGATGTGGGTTGATAAATACCGTGACGCATACAAAAATCCACTTGTCGCTCCAGATTAAAACACTTTATGTTTGGATGACCATTAGCCTGTTCTATTGAACAGGCTTTTTTATGTCACGCCAACATCCTGTAACAATTCATTGATACTTTACTCACAAGTCAGACCTGCCCTAAAGACACTTTTTTGCGACAATAGCCCTAAATAACAATTAAAGAGTAACAGTGACTGTGAGTAACGTTTTGCGTGGAATGTTAATGGCGTGTGTCTTGTCTGCTGGTGTCACACCGCTGAGTTTTGCCGGTTCAAGTGAACAATTTCATTTAACTATTCCAACAATTAATCAAGAAGTTGAAATAGACGGCGATTTCAATGAAGCGGTATGGCAACAAGCTGCAGAAGTTACGCTTAAATATGAAACCTCACCAGGCGAAAATATTGCCGCACCAGTGACGACTTCCGCTAAAGTGTTTGCCTCAAAATCGAGCTTATACTTTGCTTTTATCGCACATGACCCCGCACCCGAACAGATCAGGGTAAACCTCAGGGATAGAGATAAATCTTGGGGAGATGATATGGTGGGTATTAAGCTTGATACCTTTAATAATGCCCGCTTAGCCTATCAATTTTTTATCAATGCCTATGGCGTACAAAGTGATTCAATTGAAAACGAACTGACAGGCCAAGAAAGTGACGCCTGGGATGGTATTTGGTACAGCAAAGGCAAATTAACCGATAAAGGCTATCAGGTTGAAATACAACTGCCGCTGCGTTTATTTAACTTTGATGACCGCCACCCCTTACAAACATGGGGCATCGAACTTATCCGCTTTTATCCAAGAAACAAGACTCACCGTTTCTCGACCCATAAAATTGACCGAAATGTGTCTTGCCAGCTGTGTCAACTAGGCACTGCAACAGGCCTTGAAGGGGCGACTCAAGGTAAAGACTTGCAAATTACGCCATCACTAGTTGCAAACCAAAATAACCAACGAGACGCGAGTAATGCAGGCCCTTGGGATGATAAAACCCATGTTGAGGCTGGTGTTGATTTACGATGGGGAATAACACCAACAACCTTACTTAATGCAACTATTAATCCTGATTTTTCACAGATTGAAGCCGATGCAGGTCAATTAGATGTTAACAATACGTTTGCATTGTTTTTTCCTGAAAAACGGGCGTTTTTCTTAGACAATAAAGATTATTTCGACACGCAACTTGAGTTACTGCACACTCGCAACATTAGCTCACCCGATTATGGAATAAAGCTCACCAGCAAAACCGATGATCATACCTTTGCCATGTTGGCGGCAAATGATGAACAAAGTCAGTTTTTGGTGCCCGGTAACTTAAGTTCAGATATCGCTGTCATTGATGAGCAAAGCCATAATGTGGCAACTCGATATCGCTTTGACCCCAGTAAGCAATTTTCAATTGGTGGTTTAGTGACATTAAAACAAGCCAATGACTACCATAACTATCTAGCCAGCGCCGACATTAAATATCAGCCCACTAAGCAAGACACTCTGACCGCCCAGTATGCACACTCACAAACGGCTTACCCTGAAGATTTGTTCACGCAATTTTGCAATAACAACGATTGCAACCAAGATCTTGCTGACTGTCAATTTGGTAATTGTGCACTCAATGAGCGTGTACTGCGCACCAACAAAGAAGATGAGTTTGATGATGGAATGTTAAATGTGACTTATCTGCATGAACGCCGTAATTGGTATGCCTCGAGCCAATATCAGTCTATTGGCCGTGATTTTAGAGCAGACTTAGGGTTTATCGACAAAGTCGATGTCAATAAGTTTGTTATTGGCGGTGGCTACATGTGGTATCCACAAGACAACTTTTTTAATCGAATAGAACTTGGCGGCGACTGGGATATCAGCCATAGCGAAAATCATGAATTACTCGAACAAGAAGCCGAAATGTTTATAGAGTTTGAAGGTGGACTCCAAAGCTATATGGCTTCAGGTATTGTTCAGCGTAAACGCGTTGGGAGACGTCATAACCCAAGTATCAGTGATATTGACAACAATACCACCATGTTTGACGAAACATTAGCTTGGTTTTACACCAACTTAACCCCTATCGGCTCGCTGAAATTAGAGCTCGACATGTATTTAGGTGATGATATTGATTTTGCCAACAATCGTTCTGCAACTGTTAATATGTTCAATCCCGGTGTTGAGTGGAAGTTAACTGAATCATTAGTTCTTGATGTGTCACACCGTTATCAAACATTAGATGTTGATGATGGCCGTTTGTTTACGGCAAATCTCAGTGATGTACGGTTAAATTGGCAACTCACACTTAACAGCTTTATTCGTTTCAGTACGGTTTATACCCACATTGAACGCGATCCAGCGCTATATTTATACCAAAAGCCCGATAGTCTCTATCAAGATCTTGGTAACGAGTTGTTGTATGGCTACAAATTAAATCCACAAAGTGTATTTTACCTTGGTTATTCTGATGCATTTGTAGCAAATGATGATATTGACTCATTAACTCAAGATGAAAAAACCTACTTCATGAAAGTAAGTTACGCTTGGTTGTTATAACAAAATTTTCCCGTCCAAATAACAATAATGCCGTTGATGAACTACATCAACGGCATTATTGTTTTGGGATAACTTTTGGTATCAACAGGCCCTAATCACTTGATTACGCCCCGCCGTTTTTGCTTGATACAAGAGTTCATCGGCACGTTGTAATGTTTGATCCAGTGTTTCATTATTTCTCGTTGCAACACCACAACTAAACGTAACCACTAAATCACCCGCGGTGGTTTGCATAGGATTAGCTTCGCATTGTTCTCTAAACTTATCCATTAAGGTAGTCGTTTTAATGTCATCTAATCCTTTAAATGCCACCACAAACTCCTCACCGCCAAACCGGGCAACCGTAAAATTAGATCCAAATGCATTGTCTAGACGCTGAGCAAACTCAATTAACACCTGATCGCCAACATCATGGCCATGGGTATCGTTAATTTTTTTGAAATAATCTAAGTCTAATAATGCCACCGACAGTAAAGCGTTTTCAGAATCTTTGCTGTTGTGTTCGGAAAAAAAATACAGCCGAGTATAAATTTTAGTTAAATAGTCACGGTTTGCCTTGCTCCATAAATTTCGCATCATATCGAGCGAATCTAACGTATTGAGCACCCGACAATGAAACTCTTCATGAACAAATGGCTTTTGTAAAAAGTCATTTGCACCATTTTTAATAAACTTTGCCGATAAACTTTCGTCATTGTCATTAGACAAACCTATAATCGCGATATCTTCACGGTTATATTTTTCACGTACACGCAGGATCAACTCAACACCGTCAATGATAGGCATGTTGTAATCGGTGATCAGCAGTTGAATATCATCCTCTTGCTCTAGTATGGCAAGCGCTGCTTCACCGTCATTAGCTTCTATTACTTGAAAAAGGTGATGCTCAAGCAACATACGCACAAACTTACGGCTAACAACAGAATCATCCACTACCAGCACTTTTACCTGTTGATTGCGATATAACCTATCTATAAGTTTTACCACATACTGATAACTGTAACGGTTGTCTTTTGGTATGTAGTCAACAATACCTAATTTTAAAATTTCACGCCGCTGATCAGCATCGAGGTTGCTGGTTAACACAATACACGGTGTTTTATAAGCAGATAACACCAGACGCACAATGTCGCCATTAGATGCATCTGGTAGGTTCAAATCGGCAACGACAACAAAATACTGATGCTGCTCCAACAACGTGAGTGCACTGGCCATATCTGGTGCAATATCAACATGATAACCAAGATCTTGCACAATTAAATGTTTTAAGATTTTAGATATCGTTTCACTGTCTTCAACAATCAATATTCTCAATACATTGCCCTTTTATCTGATTATTAAATAAATTAACACTTCTCTAATACAATACTGCCAATCGAATACCCAGCACCAAATGAACACAACAAGCCTAAATCGCCGGTTTTAAAGTCCTGGTTATATTTGTGAAAAGCAATCACAGAGCCAGCAGAAGCCGTATTGGCATATTCATCCAAAACGATAGGTGCTTGTGTTGGTTCAACATTATCACCAAGCAGTTTTTTCACAACAAACAAATTCATATTAATGTTAGCTTGGTGTAACCATAAACGCTTAAACTCTTCAGGTTTTATTTGCTCGTCAACAAACTGAGCATCAAGGTGTTGATAAATCATCGGCAGTAACTCTTTAAACACCTTACGACCTTGTTGATGAAACAGCTTATCAGCACTGTTGATATTTGCTGGATCGCAACGATTAACAAAACCAAAGTTACTGCGAATATTGCTTGAGTAATCGGTTACACAACGAGTCGATAACACACTAAAGGCATTCGTCGATGTTGCTAGATCAGCACGCTCAACCACCACAGCAGTGGCTACGTCACCAAAAATAAAATGACTGTCACGATCGCGAAAGTTAATTTGTGGTGAGGTCAACTCAGGGTTAATCACTAACACACGACTTGCTGTACCTCCGCGTATTGCATTAACCGCATTCACAATTGCAAAGGTGGCTGATGAACATGCCACTAGCATGTCATAGGCAAAACCTTTCGTGCCCATGGCTTGTTGAATTTCAATGGCAATGGCTGGATAGGCTCGTTGGGTATAAGCACAGGCAACAATCACTAAATCGATATCTTCCGGGTTAACATTTGCCTGTTCTAAGGCTTGTTTGGCCGCAGCTATGCCCATTTCCGCTTGCATGGATAATGCTTCAGATGGTTGATCGGCTATTAATGGCATCATGATATTGGTGTCTAAAATACCGTCTTTAACCATCACATAGCGGCTTTTAATGCCTGATGCTTTTTCAATAAACTCACTTGAAGAGTATGCCAATGCGGCTGTCGTCCCCGCCTCTATCTCTGCGGCATGTTGTTGGTTATATTGATCAACATAACTGTTGTAGCAAGTGACCAATTCGTCATTAGACACACTATGCGGTGGTGTGTACAAACCACTACCAGAAATCACAACTTTATTCATTTTGCTCTACCATTATTTGTGAGTAAGAGAGTTAATGCTCATTAGCAACAAGACGGTCCCCTGATGTGAGTTAAGTATAATGATGTCATTACAATCACTACCCTCTGCATCTGTCTTATTGCTTTTGCGCGAGCTGAATTAACTGATTGCAGCTATTCTAGTATTTTATATTTTGTTTTCGTCATACTAAATTAAAATTGCATAATGGTCAGACCATCAATTGAGCATTATTTAGCCTAAAAGGCCAATAACCCAGCAATAACTGCTGATTTAGTATAACAGCATAAACGCTAATAACTAAAAAGAATAAAGAAGAACAAACTTTCACTTCTAAATCCTGTCTATCTGATTATGATTGTTTGATGCAACCATAGGAGCAAATAATCCATGAGCAAAATTTTCGAAGATAATTCATACACTTTAGGTAATACCCCGTTAGTTCGTTTAAACCGTGTCAGTAATGGCAAGGTGTTAGCAAAGGTAGAAGCACGTAATCCAAGCTTCAGTGTTAAGTGTCGTATTGGCGCTAACATGATTTGGGATGCAGAGAAAAAAGGTTTGCTAACCAAAGACATCGAATTAATAGAACCGACTTCAGGTAACACAGGTATTGCACTTGCTTATGTTGCTGCTGCTCGCGGTTACAAATTAACATTAACCATGCCTAACACGATGAGCCTTGAGCGCCGTAAGTTACTCAAAGCCCTAGGTGCAAACTTAGTGTTAACAGAAGGCGCTAAGGGCATGAAAGGCGCGATTGATAAAGCTGAAGAAATTCGCCAATCAGCGCCAGAAAAATATTTAGTACTTGGACAATTTAGTAACCCTGCTAACCCAGAGATACATGAAAAAACCACCGGCCCTGAAATCTGGAATGACACCGATGGTGCTGTTGACGTATTTGTTGCAGGTGTAGGTACAGGTGGCACATTAACAGGTGTAAGCCGTTACCTTAAAGCACAAGGTAAAACCATTACTTCAGTCGCTGTTGAACCCGCTGACTCACCGGTTATTGCACAAGCATTAGCAGGACAACCGATCCAACCAGGCCCTCATAAAATTCAGGGTATTGGTGCTGGTTTTATTCCGGGCAACCTAGACTTATCGATTATTGACCGTGTTGAAGCAGTCACTAACGAAGAGTCTATTGAAATGGCACGCCGCTTAATGAAAGAAGAAGGTATCTTAGTGGGTATTTCTTCAGGCGCTGCTGTTGTTGCAGCAAACCGTATTGCTGCGTTACCAGAATTTGCAGACAAGACCATTGTGGTTGTTCTACCGTCGGCTGCAGAGCGTTATTTATCATCAGTATTATTTGCTGGTGAATTTGGCGATAGCGAAAACGTACAGTAAATACACCACATACCAGCGTACAATTGTTTGGGTTTAGCTCAAACACCTTATCGGTATCACTAAAAAGCCAGCAAAAAATTGCTGGCTTTTTTATATATTGAGATGCATAAACAATCAATAAAATTGCATATCCAACACCTGGATTACATTTTTGGTTGAAATTTCTCAGCAAGCGTAATGGCATTAACCTATTTTTATATAATGTATGCAATATGCCATTGTGCTATTTATCATCACGTTTATCGTTAAATATCCCATTATTAAATAAATTCATCTTATTTTTTAAATAAATTTAAATTACATATCATCAACAATATTAGATTAAAAAACCGTCTGCGAATTTATTATTAACATTATTTACCAACACCTCGATAACAATATCAACTTTTGTAAATGCAATAATTTACAAATTTGTATTTAAGTCGCCCACTTGTTGATTTTTTGTATTTAAAAATAACGACATAAGTTAACTCTTAACTGGAAACGATTAAACTTTACAGTGTTGTTTTTTATTTCGTTAATGGTTATATCCATGTACGTGTAATGTTATGTCAACTTGCTCAGCAATATATTGACAACAATTACACCATAATAAAAAACATTTCTGGGAGTGATAAATGCAAGTTAATTCAAAATTAGCCAGTGCGGTTCGCATTGCGTTAATCAGTGGTGTAGCCTTGTCTGCCACCACATCAATCTATGCTGTTGCAGAAGAAACAGACGCATCAAATGTTGAACGTATTTCTGTTACGGGCTCACGCATTATTCGTGAAGGTGCAATCGCGCCAACACCTGTAACTGTTATTACCGGTGACGAATTGTTATCAACAGGTGTAACTAACATTGGTGAAGCGCTAAACCAATTACCTGCACTAGGCAACACCTACTCATTGGCAAACTCTGGTCGTTTTATTGGTACTTCTGGACTTAACTTACTTGATTTAAGAAGCATGGGTACTGCTAGAACCCTAGTGCTAGTTAATGGTAAGCGCCATGTATCAAGCTCTGCGGGTACTTCATCTGTTGACGTCAATACCATCCCAAGTGTGTGGATTGATAAAGTAGAAGTGATCACCGGTGGCGCATCTGCAATTTATGGTGCTGATGCGGTAACAGGCGTGGTTAACTTTATTTTAAAGAAAAATGTTAACGGTTTAGATGTTTCTGCCACAAAAGGCTGGGCTGATGACAGCGATTTTAATAAAGATCGTTTCTCTCTTTCTTACGGTACCGATTTTGCGCAAGGCGATGGTAATATTGCTTTTGCCGTTGAGTACAGTGCACAAGATGAATTAGCCGCTTATGACCGCGAGCAAACTGCAACATCGTTTGCCAGTTTAACCAACTCAAGCCGCACCGTAGATAATAACGACCCAGCTGATCCTGATAAAATTTTAACGCCAAATGCAGGTCATTACAGCATCAGTAATGCCGGCACGTTTTATTTAGATGGTTGGAAAACCTTTAACGCTGACGGTTCAATGAAAGATGTGTACTTGGGCGAAAACGTTGATGGTATTCGTTGTGCCGATTGTGACTTCACTAACTTAAATCAGTTTGTTACCTTGCAGCCTGAATTTGAACGTTACAATATTAACTTCAAAACAAACTACCAACTAAACGATGATCACAACGTTTATTTTGAAAGCAAATACGTTAATAGTCAGTCAACTGACGAAGGACAACCTGCATTTTTCTTTGGTAGTTCAGTTAACAATGTCAGCATAGATAATGCCTTTGTTAGCCCAGAACTTGCGAGCTTAATGCAAGCTAATGACGTAGACACGATCAACGTTCGTCGCTTTATGACGGATTTAGGTGTACGTATCGAAGATGATACCCGTGAAACCCAACGCTACGTTTTAGGTATGGAAGGTGTTGTTTTAGAAGATTGGGATTACGATGTTTACGCTGTTTATGGCCAAACTGATCTTGAGCGTATTAACAAAAACAACTTAGTCTATAGCAATTACGCCAATGCGCTTGATTCAATTTTAGTTGATGGCGAAGCCGTATGTCGCGATGAAACAGCAAGAGCTGCTGGCTGTGTGGCTGTTGATATTTTTGGGTTTGGTGCTCCTAGCCAAGAAGCCATTGATTATATTAATACCACCTCTATCGGTACCTCGGTGATTAAGCAGACCGTATTAGGTGGCACTATGACAAACTCTGGTTTGTTTGAAATGCCAGCGGGTTATGTTGGGTTCTCTACCGGTGTTGAATACCGTAAAGAACAAAGTGAAATCTTTGAACCTGATAATGCTGAAGGAACTTTCTTCAACGTATTGGGTGAAGACAAGGGCGAATTTGACGTCAGCGAAGTCTTTGCCGAAATGACAGTGCCGTTATTAGCTGACTTACCTATGGTTCGTCAGTTAGATCTTGATTTAGCTGTTCGTTTTGCTGATTACAGCACCATTGGCAATGCCACTACCTGGAAAACAGGCTTAAGCTGGGAAGTCGACGACGAAGTTCGTGTTCGTACTACGTACTCTGAAGCAATCCGTGCACCTAACATCAGTGAGCTTTATGGCGCTGCGAGTCAAACGTTCTTTAGTGTTGATGACCCTTGCCGCACATCAAACCTAAATGACTTAAGTGATGCCTCTGTTCGCGAAGCAAACTGTGCCGCATTAGGCGTTTCAAGCAGCTTTGACTCAGATTATGATGACAAAACACTTGAAGGATTAAGTGGCGGTAATGAAGAGTTAAAAGAAGAAGAGTCAACAAGTTACACCTTAGGTGTGGTATATCAACCAAGCTTTATCGAAGGTTTGTCTATTACCACTGATTACTGGGATATCGAAATCGAAAACGCCATTAGCGCTGTAGGTGCTCAAGATATTCTTGACCGTTGTGTAGACTCTACATCAGGTATTAACAACGAATACTGCAGTTTGATTACTCGTGATTCAAGCACTGGCGAAATTACCCAAATTAGACAATTTGCGTTAAATATCGCTTCACTTGAAGCATCTGGTATCGACTTTGATATTCGCTACACCTTTGAAGCCTTTGAAGGTGACGTAACAACTAACCTGATTGCGACTCGTCTGCTTAAGCGTAATGATTATTCATTCCAAGATGAGCCAGACACTTATGAAGAGCTTGCTGGTACGGCTGGTTATGCAAAGTGGCAGGCTAACTTAAGTGTAGGTTATGCGATCAATAACTGGGACTATGCCTGGAGAACTCGTTATATCCAAGCGGTAGACTTGTACACTAACTACACATTAGATAACAATGCAAACCCAAGCAGCGCTATGGCCTATGGCGACTACTACATCAGTGATGTATCTGTGGCGTATAACTTTGACTCTGGCGTGACATTGAAGTTTGGTATCGACAACGTATTTAACCGTGACTTACCTTACGGTACTACAGGTACTGAAGAAGCAAGCTCAGCGTATGACAACGTAGGTCGTTTCTTCCACACCACAGCAACTTATAAATTTTAAACATTGATATGATGTTTTTATAAGTTCTGTCTTTTAAACGGCATCTTTTGATGCCGTTTTTTTATTTGTATGTATGGGGGTAAAGCCCGCCTGTTTCTTGGATTACTGCTAATCTCGCCACAAAACTCACATTGATGACTATACCGTATAGCCAAAATGACCGACTATTGGCTCATTGGCTTTACTATCAATAGGTAATGTATGCATTTCACATTAAAACAAATCGCTGTTTTTGACGCAGTGGCCAGCCTAGAAAGTGTTAGTGCGGCGGCCAAAAAATTATCGATGAGCCAATCTGCTGTGAGTATGTCATTAAGTCAACTTGAGCATTTACTGGGACGTCCGTTATTTATACGTCAAGGAAATCGATTAATTTTGAGTCACTGGGGGCAATGGTTACGCCCAAGAGCTCAAAAGTTGCTCCAAGATGCCCAACAAATAACCCTCGGCCTACATGACCAACATATTATCAGCGGCACCGTTAAGCTATGCTCCAGCCAAACTGCAGCAGAACACCTACTCCCTCAACTTATCAGTAACATTGATAATGACTTTCCTGAACTCAGGATAGAGCTCGCGGTAGAAAACAGTGATCATGTTGCCAAAGAAGTACTAGATTACCAATTTGACTTAGGCATTATTGAAGGACGTATTGATGACAGTCGACTTCATCAAGAACCGTGGATAGATGACCACCTTGTCGTTGTTGCAGCCCCCCACCATCCCTTCGCTCAGCACCCTAAAACCAGCCTGTCTCAGCTAGAGCTCGCTAAATGGGTATTAAGAGAACCTGGTGCGGGTACACGACGCATTTTTGATGCAGCAATTCACGGATTGATTGATAAACTCAACGTGTGGAAAGAATATGAACAAGTCGGTTTATTAAAAGCACTTGTTAAAAATGGAGTCTATTTAAGCTGCCTGCCCTATTTAGATATTGAAAAAGACGTATTTAAAGGTGAGTTGGTGGTGCTCAACACACCAGAGCTTAATTTAAATCGTCATTTGTCGTTTATATGGCGTCAAGATACGGGTGATAATCCGTTAAGAGCCTGCCTTATTGCTGAGGCCAAACGACTAGCTAAAAAATAGCATTAATAAAACAATATCCAAAAAGCGTTATATCGACTATGCCAGCACAAGATATTTAGACCCACAATAAACGACTGGTAAATGACTGAATCAAAAATTAAAACCACTCAACGGATATGCACAGACAGTGCAAAAGTGTAGGTAATCTAAATAAAAAACACAGTTTCAGTGGGCTTTGTTTGTAAACATTATGGCGTAAATATGGCGTAAAATTGATGACTAAATGAACACATGCAACGGCAACAAATGCGATTACCCTTCTAAAAAATTAGGTTTTTCGATACTGCAAGAGGATAAATAAATGGACGACATTAAACTCTTCCTATCAAAGCTAGATAATGAGGCCAGGCAGAAAGATGCACATAGTCTGTTATCACTACTTGAAAGCGCATCGGGTTATAAACCCTATTTAATGGGAAGCATTATTGGATTTGGTCACTATCATTATCAATATGAGAGTGGCCGAGAAGGCGAATCTGCCGTCATAGCCTTCTCACCGCGTAAACAACATTTAGTGGTGTATATCATGCCAGGATTTGAAGCATACCAACAATTACTTTCAAAGCTAGGCAAGCATAAATTAGGTAAATCGTGCCTCTACATCAATAAATTATCAGATATAAACCTAACGGTATTCACTGAAATTGCAACACACTCGGTAAAGCACATGCAGCAAAAATACCATTGTAAAGCAAGCTAGTATGCTAATCACAAATACTATCACTGGATAGGAGATCCACATGGTTCATAACAATATGCTGGATATGCTTGCTCAATTTGAGCTGGTAATAACCCATGAATTTACCGCTGACAATTTAGCTGACGCTGATGGCGATAATATATTGATGCAAAAGCAATTTGAACAAGAAATTCAAATGGCGTTTGCAGAATGGGATATTGAGATTGAACTCGATAAAGACATTCACCATACCCAGGTTCAACACCACAGTTTTTTAGGCCGTTTACAGCGCAGCGCCCTGTTAAATACAGATGATGTAATTGACAATGATATGCTTTTACATCAAATGAAATCCGATGTCATTCAATGTTGTAATATGATTGCTTATGACACTATGCTCGTTTCGTTTCGGTGCCTGTAAACTTTGGCTATACCAAATCAACTTGAAGATATTTGCTTCAGAGCATCGCCTTGTTTTCGGTGCTGGGCGCGGTAATGAAGCAACCTTACATCACCAATCAAATAACAACATTACCCTGCAACCTTGATTTGAACAAAAAACAAACGACACCATCCCGTATAAATGCAATTTATTGATCTAATATTAGCTTCAATTTGTTAACCAGCTCCCACTTCGAATAAACAAAACATCAACTTTCTTGATAGCAAGTGATGGTCTGCACGGCCTATGCTAAAATTAACAGGTAAATTGGTCTTACCAAGAAAAACACACACTATAAGGACATCACTGTGGCGCAATTTGATGAAAATGCATCGCAGTCGAGTAAGGTGATCTGAGCGCATTAAGCTCATTGGCTAGCTAACTTAATGGCCAACCGCCATCACTGCAATGGAACACACTCAACTTCATCAATTGATGAAATAACCTGTTCTTTTCGGAGAATGAGAAATTATGTCAGATACAAGCAATCAAGCAGCCACACCAGACAATGAAGCGAGTTACAGTGAACTTCACCGCCCAGCCAGTGAATTTGCAACGCGCGATGCCTACTTAGAAAACGAATTAAAAATAATGAAACCAAGGCGCTGGGGACTTAACCTTCCTGGGCGTGACTTTCGCTTTGAATGGGAAGACTTAGTCCCAGCCATCGCAGGTACTATTGGTATTACAGTAATGTACTCAGCGGTAATGGCTGCATGGGCGGCAGGGCTCAGTGAAAAGTGGGAGCATGTCAATCTGGGGGCTGAATTTGCCATTCAAATTGTGCGCGTAGAAATGCTTATTCCTGCATTATTGTTTTGTATTATCAGCTCGGGATTAATTAATCCACGTGCAAACCTTGGCGGAAATCACGGCCCAATGATCCCGCTCATTGGCACCATCGCCCTTGCTGGTGCTCATCCGTTAGCTTTAGCAATCCTTATCGGTATATTCGGCTTGTTATTAAGCTATTTCAAAGGGGGTTCAAAACTGGTTAATCTCACCAGTAGTGGAGTTGCTGGCGGCTTATTGGTGTTTCTTGGCTTTATGGGTGCTAAGAGTCAAATAGGGTCGTTGTTTGATTGGGCTGGCGGCTTACAAGCGAAACACAGCTTAGATTATTCATTAGGGTATGTAGCCTTTATCATCCTGGTAATAAACGTCATCATCTATGCGTCATTAGCTAAGTTTGGCAAACGTTGGTTAGCCATTCCGCTGTGTTCGATTGCTGCCATTGCGTTAGCATTTGGACTGGGCGCAGGGCTTGATCTGCAATTTACTACCGCACCTGGTATCCCTAATTTAAACCCCGTTTACTGGTGGGGCTCTACAGAACACGGCTGGATGTTGGGCTTACCTAATATGGCCCACTTTATCGCCTCTCTACCTTTCGCCATTTTAGCTGTCGCAATGTGGTCACCTGACTTTTTGGGTCACCGTATTTTCCAAGAGCTCAACTACCCTAAAGGTGCAGAAAAAGTATTAATGGATGTGGACGACACGATGACCACATGCTCAATCAGACAGATGGTTGGTACAGCTGTAGGTGGCGGTAACATTACTTCATCTTGGGGAACATACATGATCCCTGCGGCTATCGCTAAACGCCCTATTCCAGCAGGCGCAATTTTACTCGGTAGTTTATGTATTATTGTGGCGATTGTAGGTTACCCAATGGATATCACCGTATGGCGCCCTGTAATGTCTATTGCGCTATTAGTCGGTGTGTTTTTACCGCTACTTGAAGCGGGTTTACAAATGGTAAAAGATACCACCAGCAGTCAAGCTGCCGGCATTTGTATTTTCGCCTCATTTGTTGCCAACCCAGTACTTGCTTGGGCACTAACAATGCTACTTGATAACAATGGTTTGATTGGCGATAAAGAGCGCCCTAAAACATTATCATTTGCTGACCGAATTGTGATCCCAGGCCTTGCATTTGTGATTTGTTTAGCCGCCATGCTTGCCGTAGGAATGATTGAAGGCATCCCTGCACTGCTATAATAAAACCTCACTCAAAAAACCACTAAAAAAGCGAAACAGATCATGTTTCGCTTTTTTTATTGGCTGCTTAACGCCAAATAAAAAACGGTATTGTTAACCAGTTAACAGTTTTACCAATCCAATAACGAAATGTGCCGAAAATACCTATGGCTTGTGCTATTATTATTGGGTGGATAAATGGTCTTACCAATTTAAAACCATTGCCGGTTATTAGATCTGAAGCGTCATTAAAGTGAGTTAGGCATACCGATTGCCAAGAATGTCGCAGAAGCGGTAAACGACTCAGTCTAGCGAATGTTCCTAGACACTAGAATGCAAACATTTAACGGATAACAGCGCTTGTTTTACTTGAAAGGTATCCGTAATTAAACAACCAGAGGGTTAAGTAAATGACAGATAAAACCGAACTATTTGCCAATGCGTGGGAAGGTTTCGTAGCTGGCGATTGGAAAACAGAAGTTAACGTACGTGACTTTATCCAGAAAAACTATACGCCATACGAGGGTGATGAAGCATTCTTAGCTGGCGCAACCGATGCTACTTTATCGCTATGGGATAAAGTGATGGAAGGCATCAAGTTAGAAAACCAAACTCACGCACCTGTCGATTTTGATACTGATATGGTGTCAACCATTACCTCGCACGACGCAGGCTATATCAACAAAGATCTAGAAACGATTGTTGGTTTACAAACAGATGCACCATTAAAACGCGCCATGTTGCCTAATGGCGGCATTCGTATGGTTGAAGGTTCATGCCAAGCTTATGGTCGCGAACTAAACGCTGACGTGCAATATACTTACTCAGAATTACGTAAAACCCACAACCAGGGGGTATTTGATGTATACACGCCTGAAATCATGGCATGTCGTAAATCTGGCGTATTAACCGGATTACCAGACGCATACGGTCGTGGTCGTATTATTGGTGATTACCGTCGTGTCGCGTTGTATGGTATCGACTATTTAATGCAAGACAAGTTTAACCAATTTGCATCTTTACAAGCTCAAATGGAAGCCGGTGAGGATTTGCAAAGTGTTATCCAGCTTCGTGAAGAAATCGCAGAACAACATCGAGCTTTAGGTCATATGAAAACCATGGCCGCTAAATACGGCTGCGATATTTCTGTTCCAGCTAAAAACGCGAAAGAAGCAATTCAGTGGACGTACTTTGGCTATCTTGCTGCAGTGAAAAGCCAAAACGGCGCGGCAATGTCATTAGGCCGTACTTCAACCTTCCTTGATGTTTACATTGAACGTGATTTAAAAAGCGGCTTAATCACAGAACAGCAAGCGCAAGAAATGATTGACCATTTCGTAATGAAACTGCGTATGGTTCGTTTTTTACGTACTCCAGAATACGACGAATTATTCTCTGGCGACCCAATTTGGGCAACAGAGTCTGTTGCAGGTATGGGCCTTGATGGTCGTACACTGGTGACTAAATCAAGCTTCCGTTTCTTGCACACTCTTTACAACATGGGTGCAAGTCCAGAGCCAAACATCACAGTATTGTGGTCGACTCAACTACCACAAGGCTTTAAAAGCTACTGTGCTAAAGTATCAATTGACACCAGCTCAATTCAATATGAAAACGATGACTTAATGCGTCCGGACTTCGAGTCAGACGACTATGCTATCGCATGTTGTGTAAGCCCAATGGTTGTCGGTAAGCACATGCAGTTCTTCGGAGCTCGCGCTAACCTTGCCAAAACCATGCTTTATGCCATCAACGGCGGTGTTGACGAAAAACTTAAAATCCAAATTGCGCCTAAAGCAGATGCTATTACCAGTGACGTATTAGAATTTGACGATGTGATGTCTCGTTTAGACGGCTTAATGGATTGGTTAGCGACACATTACGTGACAGCACTAAACGCAATTCATTTTATGCATGACAAGTACTCTTACGAGTCTGCATTAATGGCCCTTCATGACCGTGATGTACGCCGTACCATGGCATGCGGTATTGCAGGCTTATCCATTGCAGCTGACTCACTGTCTGCTATTAAATACGCAAAAGTTAAACCTATTCGTGATGAAGACGGTATTGCCGTAGATTTTGAAATCGAAGGTGATTATCCAAAATTTGGTAACAACGATCCACGTGTTGATGACATTGCCTGTGACTTAGTAGAGCGTTTTATGGCTAAAATTCGCGATAAGAAAATGTATCGCAATGCCATTCCTACGCAGTCTATCTTAACCATTACCTCTAACGTGGTTTATGGTAAGAAAACCGGTAACACACCAGACGGTCGTCGCTCAGGTGCCCCATTTGCACCAGGTGCTAACCCAATGCACGGCCGTGATGAAAATGGCGCGATTGCTTCATTAACGTCTGTGGCTAAGCTGCCATTTGCTCACGCTCAAGACGGTATTTCTTATACCTTCTCAATTGTGCCAAATGCATTAGGAAAAGATGACTCAGGTCGCCGTACCAACTTGGCATCATTAATGGATGGTTATTTTGCCAGCAAAGCCAATCGTGAAGGTGGTCAACACTTAAACGTGAACGTGATGAACCGTGAAATGCTTGAAGATGCGATTGTGAATCCAGATAAGTATCCACAATTAACCATCCGTGTATCAGGTTACGCTGTACGCTTCAACGCACTGACACCTGAGCAACAACAAGACGTCATTACACGTACTTTCACTAAAGGTCTGTAGTCTCTGCTAAAATGGGCTGTATCGACATTTCGATACAGCCTTTTTTTCGACATTAAGGAACCCCAATGACGTTAGGTCGCATACATTCAGTGGAATCATTTGGTACAGTTGATGGACCCGGTATCCGCTATATCACATTTATGCAAGGCTGCCTGATGCGCTGCCAATATTGCCATAACCGTGACACATGGGATCTAGAGGGTGGAAAGCTTATGTCGGTTGAAGAGATTATGGCTCAGGTGATTGCTTATCAGCCGTTTCTCGATGCCAGTGGTGGCGGTATCACCGCCAGCGGTGGTGAAGCAATACTCCAAGCACAATTTGTCAGTGAATTGTTCAAAGCATGTAAAGCGCAAGGCATTCATACTTGTTTAGATACCAATGGTTTTGTTCGTAAATATGAACCCGTCATTGACGAGCTGCTCGACAATACTGACCTGGTGCTACTTGATATCAAACAAATGAATGATGCCAAACACATCGATTTAACCAAAGTCAGTAATCATCGTACCTTGCAATTCGCTCAATACCTTGCCAAACGCGGTATTAAAACCTGGATACGCTACGTGGTAGTGGCTGGATTTACAGAAGATGTTGAGTCGGCGATTGAATTAGCTGAATTTATTAAACCTATGCAAAATGTTGAAAAAGTAGAATTACTCCCTTATCACGCCCTTGGGGAGCACAAGTGGCAAGCCTTTGGTGAAGAATATGCATTGGCGAATGTTCATGCACCGAGTGAAAAGACTTTGCAACAACTGCAACATGTTTTTTTAGAAAGAGGCATAAAAGCAACATATTAAACTAGATTATGGTCTTTTAAGGTAAATTAGCGACCGTTTAATTACAGGATGAATTATAATTCTTCCCAGTAACTTCGGTCTAAACGTTCAAAGGCCAATTTTAAGATAGCAGCCATGTCTAAATAACAGGCTCTAGCGCTTAATGGTTGGCAAGCAACGCCCATTTCAGTCAAGGTTGAACTGAGCCGGTTGCCCCAATCAAATAATGACAACGGCAAAGGATGTCGCGCTCGCCATCCTAACCACAGCAAGCCTTGGATAGGTAAGCTGATAAAAAATAGTAATACAGTGATGGCTTGCGGTAAAAAGTCCCAGCCCAATACATAAAGCTGACTGACTGCGGCAAACAAACCCAAAATTGGCATCACAATGATGGCTAATTGTGTGGCTTTGACAACACGATATTCAGGGAAATATAACCCCAATTGTCGCACCATAGGCCAGGTCTTCATATAACGGCGACCATCTATAAATAACGTTATTACATTCATGTTCAATCAAGGTACCTAAACAACTGAGTACAAGGGTTTTACATTAGCATAATACAGAGAATTGTTCTAAATACACTAGTTTATAGCGTACACAATTCGTGGAGATACACCCAGGGTAACGATTGAATTCAACGTTACACAAAATGGATTTTATTATTTCATTTAGCTTCATTGACTTAAAAGGCGTTAACATGTCAGATAAATTAGTACTCGTCCTCAACTGCGGTAGCTCATCATTAAAATTTGCCATCATTGATGCTCAATCAGGCGATGAACAAATTTCTGGTCTTGCAGAATGTTTTGGTTTAGAAGATTCGCGCATTAAATGGAAATTTAATGGTGGTAAAAACGAAGCCAAACTTGGCGCGTTCACCGCACACCGTGAAGCGGTTGAATTTATCGTTAATAAAATCTTAGCCCAACAACCGCAATTGGCCGCCCAAATTAAAGCCATTGGTCATCGTATCGTACACGGTGGTGAAAAATTTACTCGCTCTGTGATTATCACCCCTGAAGTGATCCAAGGCATTGAAGACTGCGCGTCACTTGCACCATTACACAATCCTGCGCACTTAATTGGTATTCGCGCTGCTATTGCCTCTTTTCCTGACCTGCCACAAGTTGCGGTGTTTGATACAGCATTTCATCAAACCATGCCAGAAAAAGCCTATGTCTATGCTCTACCTTACAAATTGTATCGCGAACACGGTATCCGTCGTTATGGCATGCACGGCACTAGCCACCTATTTGTCAGCCGAGAAGCGGCAAAAGTATTAGGTAAAGACATAAAAGACACCAATGTGATTTGTGCTCATTTAGGCAATGGCGCATCTGTAACGGCTATCAAAGGTGGCAAAAGCGTCGATACATCAATGGGGTTAACTCCATTAGAAGGTTTAGTCATGGGTACGCGTTGTGGTGACTTAGACCCGTCAATTATTTTCCATTTAGTTAAACAATTGGGTTACACCCTAGATGAAGTGAATAACCTGCTCAACAAACAAAGCGGTTTATTAGGCATTTCTGAGCTAACAAATGATTGCCGTGGCATTGAAGAAGGTTACCAAGATGGCCATAAAGGCGCGACACTAGCATTAGACATTTTTTGCTATCGCCTAGCCAAATACATTGCTTCATACACAGTGCCATTAGGCCGTTTAGACGCGATTATTTTTACTGGCGGCATCGGTGAAAACTCAGATCTCATCCGTGAAAAAGTGCTTAACTTGCTTGAAATCTTTAACTTTAACGTTGACGACACACTGAACAAAGCCGCTCGCTTTGGCCAACAAGGTGTGATTACCAAAGCGGGTAGCACGGTTGCAATGGTTATCCCAACCAATGAAGAATGGGTTATTGCCGAAGATGCAATCAAGTTAATTGCAGCAAAATAAATTCGATACTGTTTTATTGAACAACAAAGTTTAAGAGGTTTTCATGTCTCGTAATATTATGCTAATTCCGATTGGCGTGGGCGTTGGTTTAACGTCACTTAGCTTAGGAATGGTTAGGGCACTAGAACGCAAAGGCGTTAAGGTGCAATTTTTTAAACCCATTGCCCAAATTCGCTCAGGTGACACAGGTCCAGAACGCTCAACCACCATTTTGAGTACATCGCCTACCGTCAATCCATTAGAACCATACAGCATGGAACATGCTGAAGCGTTAATTCGATCTGAGCAACAAGACGTGCTAATGGAGCAAATCATTGCTCGTGCAGCAGAGTGCGCAAGCAACACAGAAACACTAGTGATTGAAGGGTTAGTGCCAACTCGTAGCCACCCTTTTGCAGACGACATCAACTATGAAATCGCAAAAGCACTTGATGCCGATGTTATCTTTATCGCCACTCCGGGTGTCGACACCCCTAATGGGTTAATGAACCGCCTAGAAATTGCGTTCAACTCTTGGGGTGGGCAAAAAAACAAGCGTCTTATCGGTGCCATTATCAACAAAATTGGTGCACCCGTTGACGAAGAAGGTCGTACGCGTCCTGACTTATCAGACGTCTTTGATGACAAGCAAACTAATGTGACCGACAGTTCTGGTATGTTTCAATTACCGGGCAAGAGTCCGCTGCGCATTTTAGGTAGTGTGCCATATAATTTAGAGCTTATTTCACCAAGAGCCTCTGACTTAGCAAAACATTTAAATGCTAAAATCATCAACGCTGGTGAAATGCACACTCGCCGTATGCGTCGTGTCACCTTTTGTGCACGCAGCATTCCAAACATGTTGACTCACTTTAAAGCCAATTCATTATTAGTGACTTCAGGCGATCGTTCAGATGTGATTGTTTCAGCCTGTTTAGCCGCCATGAATGGCGTTAAAATCGGTGCACTATTGCTAACGGGTGGCTATCAGCCTGAACCAGAAGTAATGAAATTATGTGAGCAAGCCTTCGAAACGGGCTTACCAGTATTTTTAATCGACTCTAACACCTGGCAGACATCGCTCAATATTCAACGATTCGATCATGAAGTGCCCGTTGACGATGCGGTGCGAATTGAACGAGTGCAAGAATACGTAGCAAGTCATATTGATCAAACCTGGATCGAGAGCGTCACTCAAGACTCACCTCGTGAACACCGTTTGTCGCCTCCAGCATTCCGTTACAAACTAACCGAGCTTGCTCGTGCAGCTCGTAAAACCATTGTACTTCCTGAAGGTGAAGAGCCTAGAACCATAAAAGCGGCCTCGATTTGTGCCGATCGTGGTATTGCACGTTGTGTGTTAATTGGTAACCGTGAAGAAATTTTACGTGTGGCGTCGCAGCAAGATGTGATTTTAGGTGACGGCATTGAAATTATCGAGCCAGAAAATGCACGCGAAAAATACGTAGAACCTATGCTTGAACTTCGCCGTAGCAAAGGCCTAACCGAAGTGGTTGCCCGCGAACAACTCGAAGACAACATGGTATTAGGTACTATGATGTTAGCTCAAAATGAGGTTGACGGTATCGTCTCTGGCGCCGTGAACACAACCGCTCATACCATTCGCCCACCGCTACAGTTAATTAAAACAGCACCAGGCTCAAGCCTAGTATCATCCATTTTCTTTATGTTAATGCCTGATCAAGTGTTAGTTTATGGCGACTGTGCAATCAACCCAGATCCAAATGCAGAACAATTGGCAGACATCGCCATTCAATCTGCAGAATCAGCCAAAGCATTTGGTATTGAACCTCGCGTTGCCATGATCAGTTATTCAACGGGTAACTCTGGCACGGGTTCTGATGTGGATAAAGTTCGTGAAGCGACTCGCATTGCAAAAGAAAAACGCCCTGATTTAGTGATTGATGGCCCATTGCAATACGATGCGGCAGTGATGCCAAACGTAGCACAATCTAAAGCGCCTAACAGCCCTGTAGCAGGTAAAGCGACTGTGTTTGTATTCCCAGATTTAAACACGGGTAATACAACTTACAAAGCGGTACAACGAAGTGCCGATTTGATCAGTATTGGCCCTATGCTACAAGGTATGGCTAAACCGGTTAACGACTTATCTCGTGGCGCCTTGGTAGACGATATTGTTTACACCATCGCATTAACGGCGATTCAAGCATCGCAAAACAGCAATAAGTAGTAATAAGTAGCAAGTTGACTACAAAAAAGCACTGATGGTTAATCAGTGCTTTTTTATTGAGTCATGAATACCACTTCCACAGCAGAGCAAGACAGTAACAATTCACTTTCGCTATTAGCAGCGGCCTTGTTATCACTGTAACGTTAAGAATTAAATGTAAGATATTGAACAATTGATAAGCTCAACATGATTGACTAACACTTAAGCAAAGTTGAGGCTAATAGGTGAATAAATGAGGCATAACTACAGAAGCGGCATTTTTAACCACAAAATAAAAAACAATATTATCATGACGTTACAAACGCAACTAACAGTCATCAACAATCTTGTCCACAGAATCTGTGGATAACATTAACTTTTTTGACGCCTGTATTCGTTATAAAACTACAACGACAAGCATCAAGGTTAATCTTAGCGTATTTGTTTAACGATCAAATATGATCTAATTCACTAATGTATTCATATACGATGTATTCATATATGACACGCGTTGTTTGAATCGTCAAGTAAATGTGGCGCTAACCCACATAAATAGTGACTAACTGCGCAAAATCTAGCTTTTGTTTGTTTAATTTACGCACCACTAATATTAACATGCTTGCCCTCATTGCGGCCTTACATCATGATACCGACTCAAATCAGTGGTAATAAACACAGCCACCCCTCTCAACAAACGACTTACCACAATGCGACAACCACACTTGTGATATCAACAAACGAGCATAAGACAGTGATAGTGAAATTAGCCATTGCTCAGCTTTTAAACGCCTAAGTTTTAAAACCACTTCTGAGCTTGTCAGTCCAGTCATAAATCGAGATACTAGGGTTTGTTGATCTTTGCTGGTTGAGTGCTATTTAAGTTAAAAGCATGTTTATTGAAGAGAGTTTTGCTACTGGCCCTACAAGCACTAGTTGTTAAATATAGAATCGCTCAACAAAGAGTAAAACATTGTTAACCTGCATTGGGCTGGCTTTTCGGCCATTTTACAGTGTTATCGACTTTTTATGTAGAATACCTACAAGACAACATCTCGACCTCGCAGTGAGTCATGGCCAATAATTGGCGGCAAAAACAACCTTGAAAGGTCAATACAGGCCCAGGGTAAAAATAACGTTCAAAAATATAGAGTTATCGACTAATGATTTCCATAAAACCTATAACATTAATTACCCTACTATTCGTCTTTTTTTTGAGTGCATGTGAACAGTCAACAGACCCCAATGCACAGCCTAAACTCAGCCCTGAGCAAGTTTCTCTTGGTTTTTTTCAAGCTATCTACGTAGATAATGATGTTGAAAAAGCAAAGCAATTTGTTGCACCAGATATTCAAGAAGTCATGGATCACTATCACATTGCCTCAGCGGTTCAACGTCATGTTCTCGGCTTATCAATGAAACAAGTGACGATGTCGATTGATGAAATTGATATCGACTTTTTCAGAAAGTTTACTGATGACGTCACGGTCGTTGTCAAAATGGAAGGCTTGAAAGGCGGCAGACAGTGGGTTGACGATCGAACAATACGCCTCCATAAAAAAGGCAGTACATGGGTCATTGTAGAAATCTTACCTGAAAAAGGCAGAATTGAAGGCTAGTGCTGATTGGCATTAATCCATTTCGCCATTCACACACAACTATTGAAAGTAGTAATGTATAATTTAGAAAATTAAGTATTTCACTAATAAAAATAGCAGCCTAGGCTGCTATTTTTGTTTTCGGTGTCGGAGTATTTAATGTCGCCACTTTCTTGCTGACACATCAATATGCTCGTTCAATCATCTTACTCTTCGTCAGAAGGTAAAGACTCTAACACGTCATCTTTTACTTGATAGTAAGCATTTTCGTATTCATGAACTTCCATAATCACTCCAATCTTTTTAGGTCGTTTTGTAGGGGGGAGGCCTGTCTTATTATTTCAACAGCATACTGTTTGTGACTTAGCGCCAATAACACAGCATGCTGATGGGATGACATTTACCTTACAGAGAAAAGCACAATCACTTTCTTCTTGTTGGGGAGTATATCAATACTGAGTGTACTTTAAAATGAGAATTACAAAAAACTTTCAGTTTTGAATGTTAAATCGGCTTAAAAATGCAAAAAACAGTGTTTTACAGATAAAAAACTGAAAGACTTTCATCTTGAAACAAAAAACCGATGCATGGCATCGGTTTTAGGGCTGAGCTCAAAGACTCACCAAACTCATAAACTAAACCTGACTAATATGATTAAGGATCCGTTTTTCAGAGATCGGATAGGCCGTCCCTAACACTTGAGCAAAGCACGACACTCGATATTCTTCAATCATCCACCTGGCCTCAACCAATAGCTCTGGCACAGGTTGAGAGCGAGGCACTTTAGCCAGTTGTGCCGTCAGCGCTTCTTGCACCTTACTAATACTGTGCATATGTAGACGGTCACGAGTGGGATCAACGGGCAGTTTTTCTAACCTGTTTTCGATTGCTTTAAGGTAACGGGCAACATCAGGTAATCGCTGCCAGCCGCAATCTTCCACAAATCCTTTGTACACCAAGCTGTCTAACTGGGTTTGAATATCACTCATTGCAAATGCAATATCTAAACTGATTTTACCTTTTAAACGTTTTTTAATTCGCTGGTAAATGGTTAAAACTTGCTCAACATGTAATGCAATGTGCTCAGCGGTAGGATTAAGCTCCTGACGAACCCAATCTTTAGCCTGTTCAAACTGTGCCTCGTTGCGTATATCTAATTGCTTTTGATCAAGTAACTGCTGCACAGCCGCATTGATAATATCTTCAATTAATATTTGTACCTGCCCAAACGGGTTAAAGTACATGGCCAATTTGGCTTTATTGGGTAACGCTTGTTGTAAATGCTTAACGGGCGACGGAATATTGATTAGCAACAACCTGCGTAAGCCCACTCGATGATGACGCTTAGCTTCGTGCTCGTCATCAAAAAGCTTAATCGACACATCCGTTTTATTGTCAATAAGGGCCGGGTAGGCTTTAACTTCGTAGTTGCCTTTACGCTGCTGGTATTGAACCGGTAAATCACCAAATGTCCAGCTGGTGATGGCCTCCTGTTCAATGCCTTTGTCTGCCACTTTACGAATAGCTTTGGCTACAACGCCTTGTAACTGCCCTTTTAGCGTTTCTAGATCTCGGCCTTGAGCCACTAAACCACCTTTATCATCTTCAATCTTAAAGTTCATTTTAAGATGTTCAGTTAATTGGGTTAAGTCAAAGTCATCAGCAGTAATACGCACACCGCTCATGCGCAGCAGTTGCTTACACATTGACTCTATCATTGGCAATTCAAAGGGTTTCATTGCTTGATAACAGGCCCTGGCATAATCGGGGGCAGGCACAAAATTGCGGCGTAAATTTTTCGGTAGTGACTTAATCAAGGCCACCAGCTTTTCTTCACGCAGTCCTGGTACTAACCAATCAAAGTCACTGTCGTCGATTTGATTTATCAGCGCTACCGGGATGTGCACCGACACACCATCGTCGACATTGCCTGGTTCAAAATGATAACTGACTTGCAAGGCCAAATTGGCCTTATGCCACACGTCAGGGAAGTCCAGTGCCGAAATATGATCAGCACTACGCTGCATTAATAATGCTTGGCTGTAATCGAGTAAGTCAGGAGTTTCTTGGCGTGCTTTTTTCCACCAGGCGAAAAAAAGTGGCGCATTGTAAATACCCGCCGGAACTAAAGGCTCATAAAAATCCACTAGCACTTGTTCATCCACCAAAATGTCACGGCGACGCGACTTATGCTCTAACGATTCAATGTCGTTAAGCAGTTTTTGGTTATTAACAAAAAAGGCCTCTTTGGTTTGTAATTGCCCTTCTGCTAATGCACTACGAATAAAAATCTCACGCGCCTCAACTGCATCAATTGGCCCATATTGCACCCGGCGACGATTAACGATGGTTAAGCCGTATAGCACTTGGTTTTCAAGCGCGACTACACTGCCCGCTTTGGCTTCAAAGTGGGGTTCTAGGTAGTTCTTTTTCACTAAATGACTGGCTAAAGACTCGAGCCATTCAGGCTCTATTTTGGCGCAGCAACGGGCGAACAAACGCGATGTTTCTGTGAGTTCGGCTGCCATAATCCATTTAGGGCCTTTTTTGGCTAATGGCGATCCAGGAAACACAAAGAACTTACGATTACGGGCACCTAAATATTCGTTGTTTTCACCTTTAAAACCGATGTGACTGAGCAAACCTGATAACAAGGCTTTGTGTAATTGCTCATAACTTGCAGCATTGTCGCTCACACGCCACTTAAGTTCGTGGACGGCTTGCTTAACTTGGGTATACAAATCCTGCCATTCGCGAACACGTAAATAGGCTAAATACTCATCTTTACATTGTTTTCTAAATTGGCTCGCCGACAGTTCATGCTTTTGGTCTTTAACGTGATCCCACAGTTTTATCCAACTGACAAAGTCGGAGTCTTTATCAGCATAACGTCGATGACACTCATCGGCCGCTTGTTTTTTATCAATCGGACGCTCACGGGGATCTTGAATAGACAACCCAGAGGTGATCACTAAGGTTTCATGTAAACAACCTAACTTATTTGACTCAATAACCATTCTGGCTAAACGAGGATCAAGTGGAATTTTAGCTAAATCTTTGCCCAATGGGGTTAATACTAACTCACCACGTTGCTTTTTAACGGCTTGTAGTTCTTCTAGTAATAAAAAGCCATCACGAATGTGTTTTTGATCTGGCGGCTGAATAAATGGAAAACCGGCAATGTCGCCTAAACCAATGGCCAACATTTGCAAAATAACTGAGGCTAAATTAGTACGTAAAATCTCAGGATCGGTAAATTCAGGACGCTGAATAAAGTCCATTTCATCGTATAGGCGAATACAAATACCCGGACCAACACGACCACATCGGCCTTGACGCTGATTGGCACTGGCTTGCGATATCGGCTCAATTGGCAAGCGCTGTACTTTAGTGCGATAGCTGTAGCGACTAATACGTGCCGTACCAGGGTCAATCACATAGCGGATCCCAGGCACGGTTAATGAGGTTTCGGCCACGTTGGTGGCTAATACAATGCGCCGACCAATATGGTTTTTAAATACTTTCGATTGTTCGCCGTAAGACAAACGAGCATATAAAGGTAGTATTTCGGTATCGCGATATTGTTGTTTACGCAATAAATCAGCGGTGTCGCGAATTTCGCGCTCACCGTTCATAAAGATCAAAATATCGCCAGGGCCTTCGGCTATCAGTTCATCTACCGCAGCAAAAATGCCATCGCTAACATCTAAGTCGGCATCGTTATCGCGCACCAATGGCCTATAACGTGTTTCAACAGCAAACGTGCGTCCTGACACTTCAATAACTGGGGCGTTATCGAAATGCTTAGAGAAACGATCTACATCGATGGTGGCGGAGGTAATAATGACTTTTAAATCTGGGCGCTTTTTCAGCACTTGCTTTAAATAACCCAAGATAAAATCGATGTTTAGGCTTCGTTCGTGTGCCTCATCGATAATAATGGCATCATATTGATTTAAATAACGATCTGATGTTAGCTCAGCCAGCAAGATGCCGTCGGTCATCAGCTTTATATAGCTGTTTTCGCTTATCGCATCTGCAAATCGCACTTTAAAACCAACCACGTCACCTAATGGGCTATTAAGCTCGTCGGCAACACGATTAGCAACACTGCGAGCAGCTAAACGACGCGGTTGTGTGTGCCCTATAAGTCCACGAGTGCCTAGCCCTAACTCTAAACAAATTTTAGGCAACTGAGTGGTTTTACCGGAGCCCGTTTCACCAGCCACAATTACAACTTGATTATTGGCAATGGCAGAAGCGATGTCTTCGCGTTTTTGCGATACGGGGAGCTCGTCTGGGTAACTAATAACAGGCCGATCTTGCAGACGTTGCTGCGCTTTAGCATAGGCCTTTTCTGCGTCCTCGGTAAGCTTGGCTATGGTTTGAGATTTTTTTTCAGACTCGGGCTCTTTATTAATACGAAATAAACGACGACGGATTTTAGCCGCATCGGTTTGATAACAAAGATTAAGATACGCCTTAGATAGCGGGTGAAGGTCCGAATTCAAATCTGATTCCCTTGCTTACATCGAAAAAAAGCGATCCTAGCAAGGAAAACAGCATAATGGTAATGATTTTAACGATTGTTATGCCGGAGATAAGTAACACTGCTGCATATAAGTGTTCATCGCTTTTAATACGTTGGTGCGGTTAATAGTACCAACCACTCTACCGCCATTAACTACTGGATAAATTTTAGGTTTTGCACCCAACATTTGCTCGGCTAATTCTAAAATACTTTCATCCGGTGAAACGGTTAATACAGGGCTTTTCATGCAGTCAGACACTGTACTTGTCATGTCGCAGTGATAACTGCTTTTTAGCATGACAGCTAAACAGTCTTGCTGCGATAAAAATCCAACTAATTCACCGCTAGCACTAACAACTGGCGCACCACTTTTATTACTCTTTAATAATTGCTCAACCGCTATTGCAAGAGACATGTTAGCGGTTAATAAAACTGGATGTCTATCCATATGATCGTTAATTTTTATCGAATCCATATTACCCCCAAAGCACAAATAAGTAGCGTCTAATAACGTCGCATTTGTTTTGTTACTGAACCTCAGCTCTGGTTAGGAGATGAATAAACAACCATGATTTTATCAATCACTCCAAACCATACATTCAAACTTAACACTTGTGCTAATAACTTGTACTAATAGCTTGTGCTAACAGCTAGGTCAATTTACAGGTCAATAGTTGGTGTATTGCAAGTAAATTTGAGGTTATCGGTACAAAGAGCTGTTTAAAATGCATTTATTATCCAGAGTTGAGGCTACTTGTTAAGTTTAGTCAAAATTACTCAACTGGAAAGTAAATTTAATCGATTAGCTTAATCGCCTATGTTACTAAAACTTCATCTTTTATTGGGTTGATTATTTATCGCGCCATATCTTCACGTTTACAGCATGTCCTTGTGTACGACTTGCGCGGTACATACCACTGGTATTAAATGGCATTGCTACATTGCCTTGGTTATCAATAGCGATAACTCCGCCGGTTCCACCAGCGTTAAACAGTGTTTGATTTATCACTTCATCAGCAGCCTGATTAATGCCTAGTTGTTGATATTTAACTTTGGCACATATGTCTGCAGCAACATGGTAGCGAATAAAATATTCGCCATGGCCTGTTGCCGATACCGCACACACGCCGTTTTCAGCATAAGTACCTGCACCAATCACGGGCGAATCACCAATACGACCAAAGCGTTTCGCCGTCATTCCGCCGGTTGACGTGCCAGCCGCTAAGTTCCCTTTTTTATCAAGCGCAACAGCGCCAACTGTGCCGTATTTATAATGCTCCTTTAAGTGGTTAACCGACGCTTGATAATCACCACCGTTAGCTTGTTCGGCCTTCATAATACTGGCTTTGGCATCAAGCAATTGTGAATAACGATGCGCGCTATCAAAATGACTATTAGGCACTAAGTCAAATTGCTGGGTTAAGGCAAACTCCTCTGCCCCATCGCCATACAACATGACATGGGGAGATTTATGCATGACGGATATTGCTAAATCAATCGGATTTTTAATGTGTTTTACCCCAGCAACGGCACCTGCATTCATGGTATTACCGTCCATAATTGAGGCATCAAGCTCGTGACCGCCATCAAAGGTATACACTGCGCCAACGCCAGCATTAAATAATGGGCTATTCTCTAAAATGTTAATGGCGGCTTTAACCGCATCAACACTGTCGCCTCCCTGCTCTAATACCTTATAGCCGCTGTTAACCGCTTCTGTCAGCTTATCTCGGTATGCTTGTTGTTGTGCTTCGGTCAAATTTTCAGGATTAATGGTGCCAGCACCACCATGAATAGCAATGGTGATCGGGCTTTGTTCTTGAGCGAGTAGGCTATTAGCGCTAAGGCCTAAACATAGGGCAAAGGTTAAATATAATTTATTCATGATCGGCAAGTCCTTGATACACGTATATCTTTGTAACCATTTATCTGACTTATTACAATGATATTGTTGCGACTTTTCGTCTTTATAGCGACAATAGTAACTTAATTATGGTGATACACATCACCCGCACCACTTTTGGAAAGTTTGCCTAATTTGTGCACTAAACGATTTACATTCAGTCAGTTAATTGTTTTTTCTTTGGCTCTATTCATGTCAGGCGTTGTGCTGGCAGAAAATAGCTGGCTAAACGTGAAAATTGAAGGGGTAAACAAAAAGCTTGAGAATAACATTATTGCCCATTTGGGCACCCTTCCTGAATCTGACGTGCAGCGCAGAGCCTTTTTATTTACCGTCGATGACAATACACAAGATGCTTTAGAATCAATGGGCTATTATCACGGAATAGTTGACATAGATATAAAAGAAACTGATTCAGGTCCTTGGGAGCTTAATCTCAATATCGTCACCGGTGATCCGGTAATTATTCAGTGGGTGGACATCAACTTTACAGGTGAAATGCTTCAAGATGATAGGTTTGCATTATGGTTAAACAGCCTCAAAATTAAGCCAGGTGATACGCTCAACCATGGTGTTTATGAAGCATTAAAATCGCAATTAGTGACCTTAGCCTTGGCTCGGGGGTATTTCGATGGTCATTACACTAAGTCTGAAATCAGCATTAATCGAGACATCAATACCGCACAAATCAACTTGCAATTTGACTCAGGTAAACGCTATTTATTTGGGGATGTTACTTTTGAAGGAAACACCTTAAACGATGATGTCATCGACGCGTTAATCCCGTTTGAAGCAGATGCCCCCTATGCTACCCAGCAATTAACTGAATTTAACCGCAACCTACTGGATACGGGCTACTTTAGTAACATTAAAGTATTGCCTCAAGTGGACAAAATCAGTGATGGCTTAATCCCGATCAAAGTGGAATTAAGCCCAAGACCAAGCCACCTGATTGAAGTGGGTTTAGGTGCAGACATAGGCAACAGCACCGATGACACTTTTGAACCAAGAGTGAGATTAACTTGGCGAACACCGCAAATAAACCGTTATGGCCATTTTCAAGAAACCAGTGCTGAGTGGTCACCAGATCGGCCTAAAATTTTAACCACATACACCATTCCGCTCAGTCATCCACTAGATGATCAACTAAAGGTAAAATTAGGCATACTGCGTGACACTTACGGGGTAACACAAGATTATGATGAAGAAAGTCGCTCGTTCGACAACACAGGTCAATTAGAATCTAAAAAATACTTGATAGGCCTTTCAAGACAAAAACGATCTAAAAGTAACTGGTTATACGGCTACTCTGTTGAGTCTATTCGCGAATTTTATGAGCAAGAAGACACAGACTATGATCCACGTTTTTATTTAATGGGCTATAACCTAACTCAAACTATACGCGGCGATAATACGTTAGATCCCAAATCGGGCTTTAGGCAAACATACAGTCTGGAATATGCCGACCCATCATTGGGGTCAACCATTCGATTAGCGCGTTTACAGGCACGCTTCAAATGGATTGAAACACTATTTGATAACCATCGCTTTGTTGCACGCGTGGACTTAGGCGCCAATATCGCTGACGAAGATGACATAAGTTTAATTCCGCCGTCGCTACGCTACTTTGCCGGTGGCGATCAAAGCATTCGAGGCTACAGCTACCAGGAACTGGGTCCTTACATCGACTACACCAACAGTGATGATGGCTTGTCACGCCAGGTGGTCGGTGGTCGTTACTTAGCCGTGGGCAGCATAGAATACCAGTACTATCTCACTCCAACCTGGCGGGTCGCTAGCTTTGTTGACGCAGGTAATGCCTTTGATACCGGCCAACTTGAACCCGTGGTTTCTGTTGGTGGAGGCGTACATTGGATTTCACCAATTGGCCCAATCAAGCTTGACCTCGGTTTTGGTTTAAAAGAAACCGAAACTGTCGCACGTTCATACCGTTTCCATTTAACGATGGGGACTGATTTATGATAGATAAGTCGCAACAACAAACTGAACATTCAAGCCTCGAGCAACCTGCCCCAAAGCAGCCTGCTCCATTGAGTCTTGGTGTAAAAATGTGGCGCAGCTTTAAGCTTTACACCCGCATTCTAATTTATGTGCCATTAATTATGTTAATGCTATTTGCCGTGTCTATCGGCACGCCTTTTGGCAGTAAAGTGACAGTATTTTTGGTTGATAAATTTGTTAGCAATGTCAGTGCCCAATATCAATCGGGTACGCTGAACAGTGCGCTTAAATTACACCAATTGTCTTGGCAAATGGACGGGATCGAGGTTTATGCTAAAAATGTAGAACTTGACTGGGTACCTAGCTGCCTTATTAATAAGCAGGTTTGCGTGTCAAACCTATCAGCGAGTCAAGTCAATGTCGATATTGTTACTGAACAGATCCCAACCAGCGAGATTGATACTCCTCACCTAGATGAACCAACAAATGAAAAACCACAAGAACTAATACTGCCTATCAGTATTAGCGTTAACAAGGCAACGCTTGACCAGGTCGATGTAACTGTTAATGACATGAGTTATCACGCTGACCAACTTGCAACAGAAGCCATTTGGAATGACAGTGGTTTGCACGTTGAGTTCCTAACAAGCCAGGGGTTAATCGTTAATATCCCCATAAATGATGATAACGCCAGTGATACACCTCAGTCACAAGACAGTGAATGGCCTCTGGCAAAGTTACCGCAAGTTTTCATGCCTTTTCCAATCAAGGTTAAGCAATTTGAGGCAACCAATAGCCAACTCAATATTGGCCAGCGCCAAGATAATTTTAGCCACATCATCCTGGCAGCGAGCTTTAATCAATATCAACTGGGTATTACTCAACTCGACATTACACATGACTATGGTAATGCCAATATTATTGGTGATATTGCCTTTGTCGAACACTACCCACTTACCTTGAAACTCCAAGCAAACATAGATCAAGTTACTGAGCTGCCTGGGTTAACGAAGCAATCTTTAAGGCTTGAATTAACACAAGATTTAAGCCTGCTCAATATCATCGCGTTAGCAAAAGGCAAAAATCGTTTTAAGTTAGCGTCTACAATTAATCTCACCACTGAGCAACTTAATTACCAGGTTACCCTTGAAGACACATACATACAGTGGCCGCTGCAAAAACCCGACTATATTGCTCAAATTAAACAATTAAACAGTAAAGGTAATCTAAACGACTTAGTGGCTAAATTTGAGGGTCAACTCACTACGCCTTTTCATCCTAATCTAAACATTGTGGCCGATATTAATAATCGCCAACAAAAGCTGACCGTTAACAAGCTTAATATTCAATCTATTGCAGGTAACATCGATCTTGATGGGCAACTGTCTTACAAAAATAACCTTGTTTGGCAAGCCAACGTCAGCACAGATAACATTCAATTACAGCATATTGACTATCTCACCCAATTTAACCCGGTTAAAAGTAAATTCAGCGGTACGTTTAGCAGCCAAGGGAATGTGGGTGATAAAAAGTGGAAAGTCGCTATAGATAAAGCCAATTTAACCGGTAGGTTGAATGGCTACCCATTAAATTTACAAGGCCACATCGAGGTCAATCAGGCCCTAGCAATTAATGCAGATAACCTTCAAGCGAATGCCCTAGGCGCTAATTTACTGATAAATGGCACCGCTGACACCATATGGGATATCGACGCTGAGTTAAACGTACCAGATTTAAGCCAATGGCTAGCTGGCGGACGGGGTAATATTTTCGCAAAAGTCGATGTGAACGGCACGAGCGCAAACCCAATAGTCGATGTTGACGCGCAAATCAATAAACTCAGCTATAACGGCAGTAAAATAGACAGCATGACGCTGCTAGCAAACTATCGTCCATTTGAACAACACAGTTATCGAGTTGAGCTTAAAAACAACCTACTATTTTGGAACAACAACAAGCTCAGTGAATTAACCCTGCTCAGTGAAGGCGACCAACTCAAGCAACAAACTTCATTAACAACCTTGGGCGACTTAATACTAAATGCTGAGCTGCTCAGTAATAGTAATCTCGAGAAACAACAGTTTAATGGGCAGTTTACCCAACTCAGCCTGCAAAATGTACTCGGCATATGGCGACAAGACACACCCATCAAGTTCAATTGGGACCAGATTAAACAGCGCGGTAACCTTAGTCGTTTTTGTTTAGTGCACCCACACAACACACTGTGTTTAGTAAACGAGGTCAATTTAGGGAGCACAGGCCAAGCCAATATCAGCTTTAGTGGTAATCCTGGGCAATTATTTGCACCTGTGTTATCCAAAAAACTGAATTGGAATGGCCAAGCTGCCTTAACAAGCCAGGTGAATTGGAATAAAGGAAAAAAACCAACAGCAGATTTACAATTTACCTTAATGCCGGGCAACATCACCTTAACCAGAGCGAAAACGAAACCTGTTAGCATTGACTATCAACAATTGCTATTTCATGCCTCTCTCGATGAAAAACAGGTTACCAGCACCTTAAGTTTTGACTCAGCAGGGATCGCCAATTGGCAAAGCCAGCTCAGTGTTAACATTACACCAGACCGGACCCTGCAAGGTGATATTAATATAAATGAATTAAACCTCGCCCCCTTTGGTGAGTTTTTCCCACGGCTAGCGACTCTAGAAGGCATATTGTCTAGCCGATTAACGCTAGCAGGATCGTTAATGGATCCAAGTGTGTCAGGCAACATCAAACTCAGTGACGGGGCATTTGCGCTGTCAAAAAATCCAACCCTAATTGACAAGCTGTATTTATCATTAGCCCTTGAAGGCCAACAAGGACAACTCAATGGCCAATGGCACATGGGCGATGGCCAAGTTGTCGCTCAAGGCACGCTCGCCTGGCCACAAGGTCAATTTAGTGGAGATATAGACGTAAAAGGCAGTGACCTGGCCGTTATCCAACCTCCGTTGGCCATTTTGAATGTTTCTCCCGATCTTAACATGACGTTCGACCGACAACAGTTTGCAGTTAAAGGTAAAGTGAACATACCGTCAGGCCAAATTAAAATAGTCCCCTTAGCCGAAGGCGGTGTCGCAGTATCAAATGACGTGGTTTTTAATGATTCAATTTCTGAACAAGTTGTCAAAACTAGTCCGTATGCCGTTATTGCCGATATTAATGTTAATGTAGGTAAAAACCTCACCATCGATGGCATGGGCTTGCAAGGTAAGCTTGAAGGTAACCTCGTATTGAAACAACAGGCCTTTAAACCGCCCATGTTGTTTGGTGACATCAAAGTAAACAAAGGCACCTATAAATTTATGGGGCAAACGCTAACCATTGACAAAGGTGAAGTGCAATTTGTAGGGCCAGTAGAAGCGCCTAACCTCAACATTGAAGCAACAAAAGACATTAAAGATGAAGATATTACCGCAGGTGTGAGAGTCACCGGAACGCCAATGCGTCCAGCGGTAACCTTGTTTTCAAGCCCGACCAAAGAACAGGCAGAAGTCCTCTCTTATATCTTAACTGGGAAAGGGTTTACCTCAACGTCAAATGATCAAAGTAACTCGCTCATGATGGGAGCCGCCTTAAGCCTAGGTGCACAATTTGATGGCGGCGCCATGAGTAGCATAGGCAATACAGCAACGGGCTTAATTGAAAAATTTGGTTTTTCTAATGTGCAACTCGACACAAACGATGATGGTAAAGTCGCTGTTAGTGGTTATATTGGCGACGATCTTATGATTAAGTATGGCGTTGGGGTATTTAACCCAGGGTATGAAATGACCGTACGCTATTATTTATTATCACAACTGTATCTTGAGAGTGTATCAAGTACCTTGAGCCAGTCATTAGATATCTACTACAGTTTCGAAATCGACTAGGTTCTAGGCTCCGCCCTCAGATATTTTTATTGGGGATCCAGGTGCTACTTAAGGTTTTAGCCTAAATTTAAGACACAAAAAAAGCGCCCTTAGGCGCTTTTTTTCAAATTAGCGATTAAGCAAATTTGAAGTCAACGTGTTCAATCATTGGCTTGAATGCGTGACGTTGAACAGCTTGTACACGTACTTTAACTTCTTTACCATCTACAACGATAGTTAAATCAGAAGTGTAGAAATCATCGTTTAATTGGATGTTGATGATATCTTTGTGTGCAAACTTGATAGAAACAGGCTCTTGACCAGCACCATAGATCACTGCAGGAACTTGACCAGCATGACGTAGGCGGCGGCTCGAACCTTTCCCGATTTCAGTGCGGGTTTGTGCGTTAATTGTGTAAGACATTAGTCACTCACTTAATAAATAATAAAGTATGAAGGCGTCATTGTTTTCGACCAACAATGACTCAAATAAAGCGCGCGGATGTTACCACAGCAACAACTATCTCACAAGCAAATCTGTGTTTAATTAACCCCAGCGCCTAACCGGGCCACAATCAATATGCACAAAGCCATCTCTTGGGTAAAACCCTACACCACCTAACTTTAATGACTCAGCGGCATCACGAAGATTTTTAGTGCTTACGCCTGGAATAGCAATGTCCATCGCCATTCCCTTCATGTGGTAGCTTTTCTTAGCAACACCTTTACTTTTAGATGCCAACATATGATTGGTTTTTGGTGAACGATAAGCTGAAATAACATGAATTTCGTCTTGATTATCTAAGGTAAGCTGTAATTTATGCAGATATTCAAATAATCGCTTATCAATAGGAGCCGCTACATTTTGGCGATGATCACGTAATACCTGGTTAAATTCTGATAAGGTTTCGGCTTGATATTGCCCATCAACCCAAAAACTGCCTTGGCTTCTTTCACCTGTGTGTCGATTATAAAAGTGAAGATTTTTAACGCCATGAGTCGAACGGCTGGCTTGTGCGGTATTAGGTAACATGGTTGCGACAGCAACACCACTTAGCCCTAATAATATTTGTCTACGAGTTAGACACTCAATTGTCATTTTTACACCACTTAACATTATTCGTTTACATAACATATCGAGTTAAAACCCGATTTCGTCATCACAATAGCAACCAAGCTATTGTTGTTTTTTTACCCAATTGACAAGTAAATTAAACATTAATGGCTAAAAATGCAAGTAAGGTTATTTGTGATGGGATAATAAACAAAGACAAAACTCGAAGACGTGATATGGCTCAGATGGTTAGACATTAATAGCAAATGATTAACTTTTATTCATCAAAGCCAGTTTATTCAATTAGCGGGTAATCGTAATCGCTATTGCACAATCGCCTGTGGGCGCATTTTTTGGCTTAGTAAGTTAGCAGGAGCCACTGGGCTTAATTGGTAAATATCATGACGATACTGAGCAATATGCGCATCATCTACCCAGGCACGCCAGTACACCATATGTACCGGTAATGTACCCGATAACGCAAACCATTGAGTGGTCGTGTAATCTTTTTGTAAACGATGCCAGGTACGCTTATCAATCACTAATTGCTTCGCAAACCAGTCGGCCAACTGTTGTACTTTTTCAATTCGCACACAACCAGATGACAAATCTCTGTCAGCCTTCGCAAACAATGATTTTGTTGGTGTATCATGCAAATAGATGCTTTGATCATTATTAAAATGAAATTTATAACGGCCTAAAGCATTATCGCCGCCGGGACGCTGCACGACACGATAAGGAAAACGACCAGCGGCCTCCACCTGCCATTGCTGAGGCGTTTTAATCACTAAGTTGCCATCAAAATCAAACACATCAAAATGCCTATCTTTAAAGTAATGACCATTTACTTTAACTTGCGGCAAAATATCATGACGTAAAAGTTGCCGTGGTACTGTCCAGGTTGGGTTGATGATCACATTAGATATTTGACCTGTCATGAGTGGTGTTTGCCTAGCGGGTTTACCCACAATGACTTTCGACGCCAGCACAACTTCATCATTATCAACTAACACCATTTGAAAAGCCGGAATATTAATCAATAAATAAGGTTGTGGTAATTGACTTAGGTAAGTGGTTTTCTCAACAAAACTTTTTGCGAGCAGTGTTGCACGCTGCTGGGGTGTTTGATTTAGCCAAAATAAGGTTTTAGGGCCTATAACAGCATCTGATGTTAAACCATGTCGTGACTGAAAACGTTTTACGCTCTGGGCTAAAGTGTCTTGGTACACTAACTCATCTGCAAGATATTCATTCGCATCTCCCAGCAGCCATAAACGTTGACTGATTTGTTTAATACTAGGATGCACATCCCCAGGACGAAGTAACCCTTCAGGAGCAATGGTTGGCCATGTTTGTGTTTCAGCTAACCACATTAATTTTCGTAGATAATTAACCACGCCAAGATAATCGGTGACGGCGGGCTCTAATGCGATATTTTTTGCGACCACAGACGCATTTTCGTCTAAGGTATCAAATGCTAATGGAACCTGTTTTTGTTGCCAAAATGACGCGACACTGCGCTGAATAATATCAATGTATTCCAATTGTTCGGCCGCCGACCCAGTCTGCAATATGGTTAAATATTGCGCCCGCTGTGCTGTAGGTTCTGCAAGGTATTGCAACTGTAAATGTTGAATGAGGTTGTCATACTGAGTGGTGTTGTCTGCAAATACGCATGAGGATATACAAAGCAATAAAATGCCCATAACACTCGCTTGTCTTGGTCGTGTAAATTGACTCAGCATGCTGCACTCCATCACCTTCGACACCTTTATATTGTCACGTTTACCATCACAGTGAAATGGCAGAAACATTTTCACAACAAAAGTTAATACCAAAGGGTTACTTTAGCGTTCAACAAATACCCATCTACTTAAAAAATAGTCGTTTAACATGAATTTATCTACAGACAACTTTCAACACTGATCCCTAATTGCTATAACGGGCGCCCAACGCAGTCAAGCAGTAGAAACGTTATGAATAAAAAGCAACTCATTCAATCCATGGCCCATAAAATGGATATCTCACAAACTGTAGCAAGGCGACAACTTGAGCAAATTTTACAGGTTATTCATCAAGGTTTATCAGAAGGCGAAAAAATTTACATCCCCCAATTTGGTACATTTGAATTACGCTTCCATTTACCCAAAATAGGCCGTAATCCACAAACAGGTGAAACCATAGAAATAGAAGGGTTTAACCAACCCAGTTTTAAAGCTTCGCCAAGTTTAAAACAAATATTGAATAATAATACGGCCTGATTGACCATCACAGGCTCTGTTCATCTGGCAACAAAAACGGCTTATCCCCAGTGCGACAAGCCGTTTTCAAAGACCATCTTGATAAATGTTACATCGCAGTAAAATCATCCAATAAAATCACACCAAATGGAGCTCCGCCACCCACATTATCGACAGCAGCAACAGCATAGACGCCACTCGCGTCTAATGTGACCTCTAAAGGCCCAATTGCAACTGTTTTAGTGCCAGCTACAGTCACACTAATGTTATAAGTACCAGGGGTTACACTAAGGCTGCCAGATGATGCTTTAAAAGGTACGCTAGATAACACAGGTGTAGCGTCTGTAATGTCTGCGGTGTCTGTTAAATAAACATCAACTTCAGGCGCTGAATAAGCAGCATGAACAACCGATAGTTTCGCCTCAGTAGCAACTCGGCGAGTCAGCTCATCTAAAACAAGAGGTTCGATGGCATTATCTGTTAATGAGCCAACGGCAAGCACACTGTAGCTTTTAGCTAATGCGAGTGACACCGATGCAGCATCAATAACGACAACATCATTGTCAGCGTCTGCGGCTACAGTCACAGTGTGTGAACCTTCAAAGACATTGACATAATTTGTTGCATTGCCAAATGACAACATATCTACAGCAGGCTCTGTGGCGTCATCAAGAAACACATCAACCGCCGGTGCATCAGCCACAGCATGAACGACTCTTATATCGCTGCCACTATTAACATCATTTACAATCACTTCAGCATCAGCAAGCGCAACATGCAGTGCCACTGGGGCGTCACCAGACCACGTATTGGGGATCGCACTGATAAAGTAATCCGTCATGTCACTTAATGCTATCGTGCCTGAGTCATAAACAACATCTTTCAAACCTGATGCCGTAATGCGCACTTGATAATCCCCTGCGGGCACTTCTAACTGAGTACTGACATGCATGTAATTTGCAGAAACCGTAGGGCTGGCCGCGCTAATATCATCACCAGGCGCGGTAACATATACATCAACAAGGTCAACTGAAGGCGCGGCATGCAGTACTTGCACTCTGGCATAACCAGCTGCAATGTCAGCAACCGGATTACTGACAAGTTTTAATGATAACGTCTCATCAGCCACTTTCCCCAGTGCAATGGCCGTATATTCCATATCCGGCTCTGCCATTAAGGAAGTGTTAAGTACAGTCAACGTTGTACCATCAGCTAAAATGGCATCTACATCGATGTCGTATGATGCTGATGTCACCTCAAGTAAACCACTGGACATCGCATAATCGACACCAGAAAGTACTTGGTTACCATCAATAGATACATTGACCATAGGGGCATCACTACCAGCATGAATCACTCTTAATTGGGAGTAATTCATCATAGGCTCGGTGACCACTTTGTCATCATCGTCAGAACAAGCTGTTAAACCGATCAGCGATAAACACACTGCAATTGGGTAAATCCGTTTCATGTTAGTAACTCCTCATATAATGTTATGACGAATTGCTATACGGCTTGAATTTTTTATCGGTTCAAAATATCAGCAACTTTTTACTGCAATGGTTTTGATAAACCTCGACGACTAATGTTAAATCTAAGCGCAAGGAACTTAGTAATTAATGGTACCCGAGGCCAGACTATTCTCGTAACGAACAGTGGCACGCTTGCTGTTCTACCAGAGCACGAGGGGCTTAGATATTGAACTTTAAACGTTAAAACTAAAGATAAAACCAAAATTACAGATATAAAAAAGCCCCAACTAATTAATGTTGAGGCTATTTTACACAATACTTGCGTATGTAATTTCTTACTATAAGAATGGTACCCGAGGCCAGACTATTCTCGTAACGAAGAGTGGCACGCTTGCTGTTCTACCAGAACCCGAGGGACTTAGAAATTGAACTTTAAACGTTAAAGCTAACGATAAGACCCAAATTACAGATATAAAAAAGCCCCAACTAATGTTGAGGCTTTTTTACACCACTCTCTATTACTAGAGATTATAATGGTACCCGAGGCCAGACTTGAACTGGCACGCTTATTCAGCGAGGGATTTTAAATCCCTTGTGTCTACCGATTCCACCACTCGGGCAAAACTTTTCGTGTTTTGATATCAAATATCAATGCACTAAATTCAGTGTTTTAGCGGGTTAAACTAGGTCGTTTTTCGCGTCCCGTTTAACTTGGTGCATACTTTACTGATTTTTTTAGGCCAAGCAACAAAAATATTATCTCGAGCTAACTGAACGCTTTAAAATTCGTCAATTTGTTTTAAATTAGAACAAAGTGAGTGAGTTAACAACAAGGTCACGCTTAAAAAACCTCATACCATTAATTTGCTCTAACGGGTGTGAGCCCTTTACTGCGATTAGTCACTGCATCTTCAATATCAAAGCCTGCTTCAGACCATACCTGCGCTTCTTCAACGTTAAACGATTCTTTTGCCCAAATCGTTGCGGTATCTAAACTAAAGTTAGCTTGAACCCACCCGTTTGCCTCGGTTGCATCAAAACCACGCACTCGCCAGTTTTGAGCCTGAGTGGCATCAAAACCAATTGATTTCCATTGGCTAATTTCGCGCTCAGACATCCCTTCCCAATTCGGTGCTGATGCACAACCTACAACTAATGTTACTAACAAACCAGCAAACAGTTTTTTCATCTTGTCTAATCACTCTCAACAATACCCTAGCCTCATACAGAAGCTATACGGTAAAACCTAAATTAATGGTTCCGATCATATCTGAGTTTAGGCTTTAAACAAGTGGGATTACAGAGATTTAATCTCTCATTATTAGCCAATAAAAAAGGCCACTTTCGTGACCTTTTAAAAAATATCGACATCAAGTGATTAGTCACGTTGACGTGTAGGTTTTCCGTGGTTTGAACCCACTTTATGCTTACGAACAGCGCGGCGGATTTTAGCACTTTTTACTTTAGAACGGGCAACACTGTGTTTGTCAGTACCAAGCAGTGAACGAGTTTCTGGTTCAAGGCCGGCAAGTTGACGCAAATAATTGACTTGCTCAATAGGCAATTCAATCCAGCCACCGCGAGGTAACGTTTTTGGAAGCTCAACTTGGCCGTAACGCACACGGATCAAACGGCTTACTTGCACGTCTTGTGATTCCCACAAACGACGCACTTCACGGTTACGTCCTTCACGTAGGGTCACATGCCACCACTGGTTAATACCTTCACCACCAGCGGCTTTAATGGTATCAAATTGCGCTGGACCATCTTCTAAGGTTACACCTGTACGCAAGCGCTGCACTGCCGCTTCTGGTACTTCACCAAAAGTACGCACCGCGTATTCACGTTCAACTTCATTAGATGGATGCATCAAACGATTGGCTAATTCACCGTCACAGGTAAATAGCAATAAACCTGATGTATTGATGTCTAAACGGCCAACGGCCACCCAACGGGCATCACGCACTTTAGGTAAGCGTTCAAACACAGTTGTTCTGCCTTCAGGATCTTTGCGAGAACAAATTTCACCTTCTGGTTTATGGTAAGCCAGCACACGACACACAATATCGTCAGCTGACTTTAATGAAACTGCACGACCGTCAATGCGTATTTTGGCATCAGCCTCTACACGATCACCTAAACCGGCAATTTCACCGTCTACACTAACTCGGCCTGCAGCAATCCATGCCTCCATCTCACGACGGGAGCCATGGCCTGCACGGGCCAAGACTTTCTGCAATTTTTCACTCATTAGCGGGGACTCTTTAAGAAATTCTATAAAAAGCAAATAGTTAATTACTTTTGCTTTATTGTCTTTTTAGGATTGTACCCGCCACTGACGCATACAATTAGAAAAGTGACAATATTATACGCTGAATGTAACAAACGAGCAAAAAAAACCGCCGAGGCAAGTGAATACCTCGGCAGATTAATCACTCATTATCGACAAGATCAGCCTCGGGCAAAGTCTTGGCGCTCAAATCGAATGTTAAACAATAAGCTGTACATCACGGGCAATACAACCAAAGTGAGTAATGACGCAAAGCCTAAACCAAAGATAATGGTAATCGCCATTGAGCCAAAAAAGGCATCACTTATCAGCGGTATCATCCCCAGCATAGTGGTAATTGCAGCCATCATCACAGGGCGTACACGGCTAACGCATGAGTGCACAAGTGCATTCGTTGGCGCGGCGCCATCATCAAGTTCAAGGTTGATTTGTTCAACCAATACAATACCGTTTTTAATCACCATGCCAGATAAACTGAGCAAACCAAGCAGCGCCATAAAGCTAAATGGAGCATCAAATATCAATAACCCTGCCGAGACTCCAATCACCGCAAGTGGCACGGTAAACCAAATCACTAAAGGCTGCCTTACCGAATTAAACAATAATACGGTAATTAAAAACATCGCCAAATACCCCAGTGGAATTGAGCTAAACACGGCCGTTTGCGCTTCACCAGCGGATTCATACTCGCCGCCCCACTCTAAACGGTAACCGGCGGGTAGTTCGATGGCTTCTACTTGTGCTTTTACTTTACGGTGCACAGAGTCTGCCGTTTCGTTAGAGCCCAACTTAGGATCGCCAAGCACAGCTAACATGCGGATCCTGTCGCGGCGCATTACTAATGGGTTTTCCCACTCAGTAGTAAACTCACTGACAACCTGTGTTGCAGGGACAAAGGTATTGTTTTCTGTGCTCCAAATCTGCATTTTCCATAAGCTATCAGCCTGTAAACGCTCTTCGGCTGGTGCTCTTGCCACTATGGGTAATAAATGACTGGTTTCGCGATATAAACCAATTTGTTTACCGCTAAAATTGAGCAGTAAGGCGTTGTCTAAATCTTGCTTGCTGATCCCGGTCTCACGCGCTTGAGCATTGAGTAATTGCGGGCGGATCACCGGTACTTGGTTACGCCAATCATGACGAACACCATCCATTGCAGGCTCAGCATTAAAAATTGCTTTAGCCTGGGTCGCTAATGCACGCAATATTTCAGGGTCTTCACCATAAAAACGCGCTTGAATTTTAGCCGCTGGAGACGGGCCATTTTCCATCATTTTTAAACGATATTGAGCCTGCGGAAAATGTTGCGCCAAGTCGCGTTCAACTTGAGGCATGTATGCTTTCACGGCCTCTAAATCCTTCATCTCTATGATCAGTTGTGCAAATGCGGCATAGCCCTTTTCTGGCTGATAAGGTAACACAAACCGTTGAGCGCCTTGCCCAATAACACTAGACAAATGCACCATGCCGGTATTGTTCTTCTGGTCCTCTTGCATCAATTGTTGTTCTATTTGCGATACAAACCGCTCTGTCGCTTTAATATCGGTGCCTTCTGGCATCCATACATCAACGAAAAAAATGGGTGTGTTTGACGCCGGAAAAAACACATTTTTAATGTGCCCAAAACCCACCACGGCCGACACCAACATAACCAACACTAATAGAATAGATGCTAGGCGATAGCGCAGAGCAATTGATAATGTGCCGCGATAAGCAACAAATAACCACCCTTTATAAGGATCTGTTTCTTCATCGCCGGGTTTCGCATCTTTAAACATCACATTGCAAAAAAATGGCGTTAAGGTAATCGCCGTAATCCAGCTAATGAACAATGAAATCATTAACACCTGGAATAGCGAACGGCAAAACTCTCCAGCGGCATTTTGTGATAATCCGATAGGCGCAAAGGCAATAATGGCAATAACCGTTGCCCCTAAAAGCGGCCACTGTGTTTGCGACACGATAAGTTTAGCGGCTTCTAAACGCGTTTTGCCACGCTGTAAACCAATGAGTACCCCTTCGGTGATCACAATGGCATTATCGACTAGCATCCCTAGCGCAATAATCAGCGCGCCTAAAGAGATAAGCTGTAGTTCAATTCCCAATACTTTCATCATAATGAAAGTACCTAAAATGGTCAGTAACAGGATAAGCCCCATTAATAAACCTGAACGTAGGCCCATAAATAACAACAACACAGCAATAACAATTGCTATCGATTCAAGTAAGTTAATTAAAAAACCCTGAACCGTTTTATCAACTTCATGGCTTTGGTTATAAACTGTATCTAATGCCATACCAATGGGTCGTTGAGACTCAAGTTGCACCAGGCGCTCACTGACTCTTTCGCCAACTTCAACCACATTGACGCCGCTTGAAAATGATATCCCTAAGCTCAGAGCTAACTGACCACGGTTGTGATAAATCACGCTGGGGGTTTCATCAAACTCTTTGGCAATGCGAGCAATGTCGCCTAAGTAAATCAGCTCAGTGCTGCCCGGCGAACTCACCACCAGACGCGATAACTCTTTAACAGAGCTAAACTCACCGGTTGGGTGTAATCGAATTCGATTATCTCCTATTACAATACTACCGGCATTAGACACCACGTTTTGGTTGTTGATCAGGCTATAAATGTAATTTTGGTCTAACCCAAGGGCAGACAGTTTTTGTTGCGATATTTCGATAACAACTTGCTCAGTAATGTTACCCACAACAGACACTTTTTTAACGCCAGGCACGAGGACCAATTCACGACGTAAATAATCGGCATAATTGCTTAACTCGCGATTACTAAAATCATCACCCGATAAATTAAGCAAAATACCAAACACATCACCAAAGTCATCTATCACTTTTGGTGTGCCAGTACCTGGTGGTAATGATCCTTGGGTATCACTGACTTTGCGGCGCATTTCATCCCACACTTGTGGTAAACGCTGCTTGTCGTAGCTGTCTTTAATTTCAACTTGAATTTGTGATAATCCCGCACTGTTGATTGAGGTGATGTGTTTCACCCCATCTAACTGCTGTAGAGCATTTTCTAGCGGTAGCGTGACCTCTTCTTCTACTTGCTCAGGTGAGGCGCCAGGGTATGCGGTAATAACCAACGCCTGCTTGATGGTAAATTCAGGAAATTCCAATTGCCCAAGCCCTGTAAATGCCACACTGCCGCCAATAAGTAGCAAAAGTGTAAACATCCAGCTAATGACTTTATTATTAATAGAGTACTGCGCAACACTCATCGCTTATACTCCTCGCTGCCAGCGTAAAGGTTTCACTTTCATGCCTGTAGCCAATTGTGATATTCCAGCAGCCACAATCAAATCACCTTTATTTAAGCCGGTTAACACCTCTACCCCTTCATTACTGACTCGACCAATAGTGACATCTACCGGGTTCACCTCTCCTGTTGTCGCGTCAAATTTCCAAACAGTCACCATGCCGTTACTGTCATCTTTATCAACCGCGGTGATTGGCACAATGGCAGTAAAGGCACCATGATCATTCGCGCTTTGAACAATAACCAGTTCAGCACTCATGCCTGGCAACAATTGCACATCTTTAGGTTGCTCTAATGAAAACACCACCTCATAAGCCTGCGTACCAGGAGTAACTTGAGTTGAGTACTCTTTAAATTGAGCGTCAAACTCTCTATCGTTCATGGCACTAAAACGCACTTTGGCTTTTAGAGAGTGGGTTACTTTTTGTGCATATTTTGCCACTATGGCTTCAGGCACCTGGATACTGATATCAAGTAGGTGATTATTTTGTAGCGTTAAAATACCTTGATTAGCTTGCACAATTTGATGGTTGTCTACCATGCGCTTAGCAATCGTGCCGCTAAATGGCGCTTCAAGACGAGTATAACTTAGCTGATCTTTGGCCGCTTCTAAGGCCGCTTTAGCGGTTTTTAACTGTGCTTTGCTGCTGTCAAATTCTGCCTGAGATATCAATTGACGGCTAAACATGGCTTGATTACGGGTAAACTCTGCTGACAAAAACTCGTAATTGGCTTCACTCGTCATCAAATTATTTTTGGCATCACGGTCATCTAGCATGGCTAATAAAAAGCCTTTTTTAACCTGCTCCCCTTCAACAAGATCAAGTTTGACTAATTGCCCAGATACTCTAAACGACAATTCAGCACGACTATTGGCGGTCACTTTAGCAGGAAACTTATGTATTTGATTAGCCGCCGACTCCGACACTTCATATAATTTAACAGGACGAATGACTTCTTGCTCTGGAGGTTTCTCTGCTTGAGAACAACCCGCAATAAGCACAGTAGCAAGCAATGTTAACCATAACATTGAGTGATGTTTCATCGAAAAATCCTTGGTGATAGTTACACGACGGACATCAATATAATGATAATAAGTCCGCAGGAGGTAAAAATTGACAAATGTACGCTAACAATACGCTGATTATCAGTTGCAATAAATGGGTTTGTTTGGGAGTATCAATCCCATAATTTGAGTTTGACAAGTTCGTAATAATCTAGAGCCTAATCAATGAAAACCGAAGATATTGCTTTATTTCACCGAATCGTAGAAACCGGCAGCATACTGGAAGCTGCAAATTTACTTAACTTGCCAAAATCGACCGTCAGCCGCAGGTTGTTGTCGTTAGAAGAGTCATTGAATATTAAGTTGTTTCATCGCTTAAGTCGCTCGATATTATTGACTTCTGCGGGTAGTCATTTTTACGAAAAAACCTTGTTAATGTTAGCTGATTTAGATCAAACCATTGCCGACATTACCGACAATAAAGCCGAACTCAGCGGTCACATCCGTATTTTAATGTTTCCTGTTCCGCAGATAATGAACATTGTAAGCAAGATATTTGCTTTCATGGACGCAAACCCTAAGCTTTCAATCGAGATTATCACCAGCACCGAACCTTTAGATATGGTTCGCAATAATATTGATATTGCTTTTATGGTGAACGAAACCTTTACCGAACTGGATATGGTCGCCAAACCCATATTAAGCGAAGAGATGTGTTTTTTTGCCAGCCCAGACTACCTAGCCAAAGCGGGCACACCCAACACCATAACGGACATAGAACAACACAACTCAATTTTGTTTCGCTTTCCTAATGGTAAAACCTTTAGCGAAGTGCCACTGGCCAACGATGCTATGCAAGCCGTTACGGGCAATTTATGCACTAACAGTATTCAACTCGCATATGAAGCAACAAGATTAGGTCGCGGTATTGGTTATTTACCACAGGGGCTATGTCATGACGATGTAGAGCAAGGCAGGTTAATTCGTTTGTTTAATGAACTCCAACCCTATGTGGGTGTGGTGTTTTTAGTGTATCCGTCACGTCGATTTTTAAGTCTCACCGCTCAGCGTTTACTTGACTACATGCTCAATGAACTCCCTGAGCAACCTCACGAAAAATCAGATCAACATACTCAAGTGTGGATATAATAGTAATCGGCACTACAATGTGATCATTGTTACTGGTTAACGTCACTTATCACGTCGTTAAACATTATAAAGATAGAACAACTAGCTCGCTGCAATTACCAATCACTTATTTATCCTGATTGGTATAAAACAAAGACCCTTTAAGCTGCTCAACGATGGCAGAAAATTAATTCAACGTCGTTGGCTTATTTTTATCAATCATAATGTTATCGTTTACATCAAGGCTGCTGTTATTTTCAATCGCCACCTTGTCTTCGTCTATGTCCTCATCGTCATCTAAGGCAATACTGGCTTTATCGAATAAGGCGTGTAACGATTCCATATCCGTTAACGCGGGCAAATCGGCCAACTTTTTTAACCCAAAATAATCTAAAAACTGGCTAGTTGTTGCATATAAAGCTGGCCGACCCGGCACTTCTTTATGGCCAACGGCTTTAATCCAGTGGCGATCAAGTAAACTTTTAACAATATGACTACTGATAGCAACACCACGAATTTGCTCAATATCACCACGAGTCACCGGCTGGCGATATGCAATTACGGCAAGGGTTTCCATAGTAGCACGTGAGTATTTAGGGGCTTTTTCTTGCCATAAAGGTTGTAAAAAGGGACTGAGGAGTTCTTGAGTTTGAAAACGGTAACCACTAGCTACTTTAACTAATTGCACACCCCGGTCTTGATAATCTAGTTGCAGTTCATCAAGAGTTTGCTGGATCCGCGTGCGTGACACGCTAAAATCGGCTAACACCGTCTCTTTTAAGGCTTTAACTGATAACGGTTTGCCTAAAACAAATAAACTGGCTTCAATAAGTTGCTTAAGTTGAATGTCGTTAATTTGATTCATGGCGTAAGACTCGGCAGGCAAATAGATAACAACCTTGAGCAAGCTACAAGGTAAATAAAATAAAGATAAATTTAAAACGCTTTAACATAAATAGGCGAAAACGGCTCATTTTGTACCAGCTCCACCAGCAACTCTTTTACCAATTCCATTAACGCTAAAAAGCTCACAACAACGCCCGCTCGGCCTTCACTTACGTCAAACAAACGTTCAAATCCGATATAATCAGTGCTCGATAACATAGACAATATTTGGCTCATGCGCTCACGCGTTGATAACTGCTCACGCTTTACGTGGTGATTTTCATTGGCATCAATACGTTTTAACACCTCGCCAAATGCCCTTGCAATATCTGCTAAAGACACTTCAGGCGGCACCACAACAGGTTTAATACCTGGCGCTGCGGCTACCGAGGCTTGAAATACATCGCGATCAATTCGTGGTAATTCATCTAAATCGGCAGCCGCTTGTTTAATGACTTCGTAGGCTTTTAATTGCCTTATCAATACCACTCGAGGATCTTCTTCCTCGTCGTCTTCATGAGCCATTTTAGGCAATAATAATCGTGACTTAATTTCCGCCAAGGTGGCCGCCATCACAAGGTAATCTGCCGCTAACTCAATACGCGCTTCAGTTAAAATTTCAATGTAGGCCAAATATTGATGGGTAATTTGCTGAATGGGTAAATCAACCACATCAAGCTTTTGTTTACGAATTAAATACAGCAGCAAATCCAGCGGCCCTTCAAAGGTTTCTAAAAATACCTCGAGTGCCTCTGGTGGAATAAACAAATCAACTGGCATGCTTTGTATAGCTTGACCACGCACCACCGCTAACGGAAGGCTTTGTTGGCTGCCTTGCATGATTATCCTTTAAGACTCAAAATGAACAGTGGCCTATTCAAATGCACTGGTATCGCCAGCACCCCGACGAAGAATAACCACTTCATCTTCTGACATGTCAATTACCGTGGTTTGCTTTTCTGGCAAATAACCGCCATGGATAATGCCGTCAACTTGATGTTCTAAAATATCGCGAATATGCTCCGGATCTGACTCAGCAAACTGCTCGTTTGGCATCACCAAACTGGTGCTCATCATGGGCTCATCAAGCGCTTCAAGCAGTGCTAATGCAATCAAGTTGTTTGGCACACGGATACCAATAGTGCGTTTTTTATCGCACTGTAAACGGCGCGGCACTTCTTTTGTCGCTTTAAAAATAAAGGTGTATGGCCCAGGAGTGCAGCTTTTAAGTAAACGATAGGCTTGGTTATCTACTCGAGCAAAATTTGCCAACTCAGACAAATCCCGGCACATCAAAGAAAAGTTAGTGTCGTTTTCAATCTGACGAATACGCACCATCCGCGTCATGGCATTTTTATCGCCAATCATACAGCCTAATGCATAACCTGAATCAGTAGGATATACAATCACCCCACCTTGTTTAAGGATCGCCACTGCTTGATTTATTAACCGTGCTTGTGGGTTTTCATCATGAATATAAAAAAATTGACTCATGTCCGTTCCATCCAATTTTGTGATTGCCAAACCCATTCAACACCCTGGGGTTGGTATAAGTTTTTGCCTAGTTCAATCCAATTACTAGGAAAATGAAAATCGCTGCCGACAGATCCAAGCAGATTATTCTGTTTACTCAGTGCAATAAGGTTGTTGCGATCGTCGAGAGTTTGCTGCCCTAAGACCACCTCCATTGCATCGCCACCCGCCTCGGCATACTCACGCACTAAACGCTTGAGCCACTTAACAGACAACTTATAACCGCTTGGGTGTGCTAACACTGCCAGGCCGCCCGCCTGATGAATGTGTGCAATAGCACTGGCCATATCACCCCAATTATTGGGCACATAACCGGTTTTGCCACGAGCTAAAAATCGTTTAAACACACTGGGCATATCACTGGCATGACCATTGTCAGCTAACCAACGGGCATAATGGCCTCGGCTTAATGCCGCATCGCCCGCAATGGCTTTTGCGCCTTCGTACGCACCGTCAATACCCGCTTTTGCAAGTCGTTCGCCGATTTCTTGTGCTCGAATATCACGCAGTTGTCGTTGATGCGCTAAAAAATCTAATAATCCGCTGTGGGTTATGTCAATATTGAGGCCAACAATGTGAATATCATAACTGTTCCAGCGAGTCGAAATCTCACAGCCGTTAATTAAGCTTAACGGTGTGTCATGTGCAAGGTTAGCAACATGCGCTTCAGCAAGGCCACCCACGGTATCATGATCGGTAATAGCAAACATCTCAACGCCCTTTTCAATAGCGCGAGCGATTAATTGCGTTGGTGTCAGTTGACCGTCTGAGGCGGTTGTGTGGCTGTGGAGATCGGCCAATAGAGTGTCTGTAATCATTTGTTTATTGTACAAGAATACCAATAAAAATACTGCTGGGATTAATGAATAATTATCAGTTAATAACAACTATTTTTGGCGTTTCGCTGCCATTTAAGTGCAATAAATAACCAGCCTTTGTTGTGATATGCATTTTTTGACTATTTTTGAGAAATATTCAATTGACATTAAGGCCCAGCTGGGTTTTCCTATAGGCACAAAACACGCAGCATAACGTAGCGATTAACAATGACACATACATTAGCTTCATTACACATTACTTGGTGGTGGCACTTCCCAAATTAACGGGTGGTGTGAAGCGTTGTGCTCATTTTTAAGAGACAAGATTTTACCAGAAAGCCCGCAGAGATGTGGGCTTTCTTGTTATTTAGCCCATAAAAATATGAAGGGTTGAACAGCAGCAAGGCGAACTTAACAATGAATAAACATCCACAAGGAGCGGCAGCATAGTGACAACACAATATCAAATCGCTCAGGTTACGACGCAAAAAAATGCATTAACCTACCATACAGATCCACTCAATCTGTATCAGCATGTAACACACAACGCGCCGCACACCATGCTGCTAGAATCAGCAGAAGTTGAAAGCAAAGATCACCTTAAAAGCATCGTATTAACCCATGCTGCAATGATGATCCGCTGTGACGGTTATCAACTGACGTTTAGTGCATTAACCGACAACGGCGCCAGCTTACTCGAGCCGATTGCCACATTTTTTAGCCACGCAAGCTTGCAACACCAACCTAATCAATTAATCGTCACCTTACAAAAAGCCACCGAGTTACAAGACGAAGACGCACGTTTAAAGTCGACATCGCCGCTTGATGGTTTACGTATGTTTGTGCAGCACATTCACACAAACAACCCTGTAAAGTTTGAAGACTTATTTTTAGGTGGTGTACTGGCTTATGACCTAATTGACACAGTTGAGCCATTACCAGCAGCGCCTAATGCCAATAACGATTGCCCTGACTACTTATTTTATCTTGCAGAAACCTTGATTTTAATTGACCACCAAACCAAGCAAGCCGATATCGTGAGTCATCAATTTAATCAAAACCCTGCAATTACAGCACAGTTACAAACTCAAGTGGCTCAAGTCAGCCAAAAATGCACTCAACTAAACGAAGTCGCGGCGCTAACCCCAATTAACGCAGAAGCACAAGTCAATATCAGCGACGAGCAATTCAAAAAAACAGTCGTGGATTTAAAAGAGCACATTGTCGCGGGCGATATTTTCCAGGTTGTGCCGTCTCGTTGTTTCAGCTTACCTTGCCCAAATACATTAGGGGCATACCGCGCCTTAAGACTGACCAACCCAAGCCCATACATGTTTTATTTCCGCGGCCCAGATTTCACCTTATTTGGTGCCTCACCAGAAAGCGCCTTGAAATACGACGCGGCCAGCAATCAAGTCGAAGTGTATCCAATTGCTGGTACCCGCAAGCGCGGAAAAAATGCCCAGGGTGAAATCGACTTTGATTTGGACAGCCGCATTGAACTTGAGCTGCGTTTAGATAAAAAAGAGCTATCTGAGCATTTAATGTTGGTCGACTTGGCCCGTAACGACATTGCCCGTATTAGCCAAAGTGGCAGTCGTAAAGTGGCTGAATTACTTAAAGTAGACCGTTACTCCCACGTGATGCATTTAGTCAGTCGAGTCACCGGCCAATTACGTCTGGACTTAGATGCATTGCATGCTTACCAGGCCTGTATGAACATGGGCACATTAGTCGGTGCGCCAAAGGTACGTGCATCTCAATTAGTGCGCGAAGCTGAACAAGCCCGTCGTGGCAGTTATGGCGGGGCTGTGGGTTATGTTAACGGTTTAGGCGACATGGACACCTGTATTGTTATCCGCTCAGCCTTTGTTAAAAATGACGTTGCTTATATTCAGGCCGGTGCCGGAGTGGTATTTGACTCAGATCCCCAAGCCGAAGCAGATGAAACCCGTCAAAAAGCCCAGGCAGTGATTTCTGCCATCAAAATGGGAGGTGGACTATGAGCAACACGACCGCACAACCGAGCAGCAAAATGAAATTATACTTACTCGACAATTTCGACTCATTTACATACAACCTCGTAGATCAATTTCGCAGTTTAGGTTGTGAAGTATTAATTTACCGTAACGATGTAAGCGCCGACTATTTAGCAGATAAACTGATTAACGAAACCAGTAAAGCGGCGTTGGTATTATCACCAGGCCCAGGTGCCCCGCACGAAGCGGGCTGCATGATGGAATTAATCGGTAAAGTTGCAGGCAAAGTGCCCATATTAGGTATTTGTTTAGGTCATCAAGCGCTGGCCGAGTATTACGGTGGCAAAGTAGAGCGCGCACCTTTTGTGGTTCATGGCAAAGCCAGCCCAACCATTCATAATGGCACAGGCGTATTTGCAAATTTACCCTCGCCGCTGCCAGTTGCCCGCTACCACAGCCTAGTAGCCACCCGTGTACCCGATTGCCTTGAAGTGATAGCCACCACCGACGACATGCCAATGGCACTGCTACACCCACAGCATCAAGCCATAGGGTTTCAGTTTCATCCAGAATCAATACTAACCACTTTAGGCAGTCAATTACTGACCCAAACATTGGCCTATTTAACTCAAGACAACACAGTAAATGGAGGCGCATAATGGCAAACTTACAACCTTTATTCGACATCCTTTATCAAGGCCAACCACTTAATCGCGAACAAACCGCCCAATTATTTAGCCACATCATTACAGGCGAAATGGAACCGGCCACCATGGCAGGAATGCTAGTCGCGTTAAAAATGCGCGGCGAAACCATTGACGAAATAGCCGGTGCTGCTGATGCGTTAAGACAAGCCGCCAAGCCTTTCCCTCGCTCAGCGGCATCGATTGAAAGCGGTATTATCGATATTGTCGGCACGGGTGGCGATGGCTATAACACTATTAATATTTCAACCACCGCGGCCTTTGTAGCTGCAGCTGCTGGCGCTAAAGTGGCCAAACATGGCAACCGCAGCGTGTCGAGCAAATCGGGCTCGTCTGACTTATTATCTCATTGCGGTATCGCCCTAACCATGACGCCTGAAGCCGCAAGCCAATGCTTAGATAAACTCGGGTTATGCTTTTTATTTGCCCCCCATTACCATGGCGGTGTAAAACATGCAGTACCTGTAAGAGCGGCATTAAAAACCCGCACCATTTTCAATGTGCTTGGGCCATTAATCAATCCAGCTAAGCCTGAAGCAATGCTGCTTGGCGTGTACAAACTCGAGTTAATAGAACCGATAGCTCAAGTGCTTAATGCCCTTGGTGTAAAACGCGCCATGGTGGTGTATGGTAGCGGCCTAGATGAAGTGGCTCTGCACGATATTACCCACGTTGCAGAACTAAAAGACGGTCTTGTACGTACATACCAGCTCACTCCTGAAGACCTTGGGGTAACCCGCGCTGATATTAATGCACTTACGGGCGGCGAACCAAGTGACAATGCACTGATAACTCAGGCGATTTTACAAGGCCAAGGCCAGACTGCTCACCGTGACGCCGTTGCCATCAATGCAGGGTGTGCCTTATATGTGAGCGGTATTTGCGACTCAGTAGCGCAAGGCACACAGTTAGCCTTAACCACCTTAGCAACAGGCAAAGCCTATACACTTTTAACTGATTTAGCCGCGGCAAGCCAAGCTGGAGAAACCAATGAGTAACCCTGAAAGTAACGTATTAACGCGCATCGTTGATACCAAAGTTGCCCATATTGCGGCCCTGAAACTGCGCTTTCCTGAAGCCAGTTTACAACCTAAGATATCTGATCGCAGCCTATACAATGCCTTAAAAGCGCCCAACGCACAGTATATTTTAGAATGTAAAAAGGCCAGTCCCTCAAAAGGCCTTATTCGCGCAGATTTTAATGTTGAAGCCATTGCCGACATTTACACGCAATACGCAGCTGGGATTTCGGTACTCACCGACGAAGCGTTCTTTCAAGGCGACATGGACTACATTCCTCGTGTGCGCGCCAGAGTAACTCAACCCATTATCTGTAAAGACTTTTTTGTAGACCCATACCAAGTAAAACTGGCTGCTCACCAAGGGGCCGATGCCATTTTATTAATGCTATCAGTGCTTGATGATGACCAATATCGCCAACTAGCTAACGAAGCGGCTAAATATCAACTTGATACCTTAACCGAAGTCAGTAATGAGCCTGAATTGCATCGTGCCATTGCACTCAACGCCCCGATTATTGGCATTAACAACCGAAACTTGCGTGACTTGAGCACCGACTTAGCCACCACAGAACGTTTAGCGCCGCTTATTCCTGCAGATCGCGTGGTCATTAGTGAGTCAGGTATTTATACCCATCAGCAAACTCGCCGTTTAAATCCGCTGGTACACGGTTATCTTGTTGGCAGTTCTATCATGGCGCAAGCCGATATCGATTTAGCCTGTCGGCAATTGATTTACGGCAATAATAAAGTGTGCGGGTTAACTCGCATTGACGACATTGCCGCGGTAGCAAAAGCCGGCGCGGTTTTTGGTGGATTGATTTTCCACCCTAAGTCGCCAAGAGCCGTTAGCGCAGAAAAAGCAGCAGAACTTATTGCCCAAATGCAGCAACAACACATCGCCCTCAACATGGTCGGCGTGTTTGTTAATGAACAGCCTGACGTAATAGCAAACCTTGCCCAGTCGCTAAAGCTATTTGCGGTGCAATTACACGGCAATGAAACCGAACTTGAAATTGATGCCCTGCGCGCATTACTCACGCAAAAACAGCTCAGCACACAAATTTGGAAAGCCGTTGCAATCGATAGCCAAACAGGTGAAGTGGCGCACAAACCAACAGGGGCTGACAAGTATTTATACGACAGCAAATCAGCCGAGCAATTTGGCGGCACAGGCCAAACCTTTAATTGGCAAGCAAATATCGACAATAAAGCCGATGCCATGTTGGCTGGCGGTTTAACGCCAGACAATGTGTATCGAGCCAGTCAGCAAGGCTTTTATGGGGTAGATATTAACTCTGGGGTAGAATCAGCACCTGGTCATAAAGATCATCAAAAACTGATTGCCGCCTTTACCCAATTGCGACGTAACTAGTTTATTGTTTACAAAACATTTTTTAGCGATAACACGATTATACAAAGGGAACATTTATGACCGAGCTCAAGCTTAACCCTTATTTCGGCGAATACGGTGGTATGTACGTACCACAAATTTTAGTACCAGCATTAAAGCAACTTGAAGCGGCTTTTATTGATGCACAACAAGATGAAAGTTTTCATGCTGAATTTAACGATTTATTAAAAAATTACGCGGGCCGCCCAACAGCATTAACCCTAACCCGTAACTTAAGTCCAAACCCGATGGTAAAAATTTACCTAAAACGTGAAGATTTACTCCACGGCGGTGCACATAAAACCAACCAGGTATTAGGCCAGGCTTTACTTGCTAAACGCATGGGTAAAAAAGAAATTATTGCCGAAACCGGTGCAGGGCAACACGGTGTTGCCACCGCCCTAGCCTGTGCACTTTTAGGCTTAAAATGTAAAGTGTATATGGGCGCAAAAGACGTTGAGCGTCAGTCACCAAACGTGTTCCGCATGAAGTTGATGGGCGCAGAAGTGATCCCAGTGACCTCGGGTTCATCCACCCTAAAAGATGCCTGTAACGAAGCCATGCGCGACTGGTCTGCAAGTTACGACAAAGCGCATTATTTATTAGGTACAGCCGCAGGGCCTCACCCTTTCCCAACAATTGTGCGTGAGTTCCAGCGTATGATTGGCGCTGAAACTAAAAAGCAAATACTTGAAAAAGAAGGCCGCTTGCCTGATGCCGTGATCGCTTGTGTGGGTGGTGGTTCAAACGCCATAGGCATGTTTGCCGACTTTATCGATGAGCCATCAGTTGAATTAATTGGCGTTGAACCTGCCGGTAAAGGTATCGACACCCCAATGCATGGCGCGCCGCTTAAACACGGTAAAACCGGTATTTTCTTTGGCATGAAGTCACCGCTAATGCAAGACAGCGCAGGGCAAATTGAAGAGTCATACTCAGTGTCAGCTGGGCTTGATTTCCCCTCTGTTGGCCCACAGCATGCACATTTAAATGCCATTGGCCGTGCTCGTTATGAGTCTGCAACCGATGATGAAGCATTAGACATGTTCCAAGAGCTAGCTCGAAGCGAAGGGATTATCCCCGCATTAGAGTCTGCCCATGCGCTAGCCTACGCCGTTAAGTTAGCCAAAGAAGCCACCAAAGAAACCATATTAGTGGTTAACTTATCAGGCCGTGGTGACAAAGACATTTTCACCGTATCAGACATATTTGCAGCCAAAAAAGAGCAACAGGAGAGCGGCAATGAGTAACCGTTATCAAACAACATTTGCAGCCCTTAAAGCACAACAAAAAGGTGCCTTTGTTCCCTTTGTGACCATTGGCGATCCAGGCCTAGAGCTGTCGTTAAAAATTATTCAAACCTTGGTAGATAACGGTGCAGACGCACTTGAATTAGGTTTTCCGTTTTCAGACCCGCTCGCAGACGGCCCGGTTATTCAAGGTGCCAATTTACGCGCATTAGCTGCAGGCACCACTCCCAGTGATTGCTTTGAGCTCATCACAAAAGTTCGTGCGCAACATCCTGATTTACCGATAGGATTATTACTGTACGCTAACCTAGTGTTTGCTAATGGTATTGATGCATTCTACGCCAAAGCCCAAGCAGCTGGTGTTGATTCTGTATTAATTGCCGATGTGCCGGTTGAAGAGTCAGCCCCTTTTAGTCAGGCAGCTAAAGCTCACGGTATTGCGCCGATTTTTATTGCACCGCCTAATGCCGATGCCGATACCTTAAAGTTAGTCAGTGAGCATGGCCAAGGTTATACTTACCTACTCTCGCGTGCTGGTGTTACGGGCACCGAATCAAAAGCGGGCCAACCGATTGAAAAAATATTAGCTCAACTTACTGAGTTTAATGCGCCACCACCATTACTGGGTTTTGGTATTGCAGAACCAGAGCAAGTGCGTGCAGCTATTAGCGCAGGCGCAGCTGGGGCAATTTCAGGGTCGGCAGTGGTTAAAATAATTGAAGCGCACCAACATGACGAAGCCACACTTTTGGCTAAGCTTGCAGCATTTACAACTGAGATGAAAGCTGCAACTTAAGATGTATTTTATCTCACTATAAAAAGGAGCAAATAGTTTGCTCCTTTTTTTATTTACTATATTCAACCATACTAATCTATAACATGGACATGGAGGTGAGCTGATGAATTGGTTGATAAAAATTTTAACGCTTTCTTTAGCATGTTTAATGTGCCGTGTTTATGCGCATGAGGTTAGCCCTCCCCCAATAACCACTATCAATTACAATGCTGCCATTGGTGGTATAAATCCCAAACAAGCTTACTTTATTTCCTTACTTAAGCTCGCCTTAGAAAACAGTCGCGATCAATATGGTGACTATCAATTAAATGCTGTCATGATTGAAATGAATCAAGGGCGTGCCCTTAAAATGGTTGCCGACAATAATATGATTGATGTTGTATGGACAATGACAAGCATAGAAAGAGAGCAGCAGCTACAAGCCATATATATCCCATTGCTCAAAGGGCTAATGAGTTATCGCATTGGGCTTATTCGCAAAAACGATCACGATAAATTTCAACAAATGGACTTGGCGCAAATCAAAAAAACCTTAATAGGCCAAGGTGCTGATTGGCCCGATGTCGACATACTGAACAGCAACGGTTTTAACGTTGTTAGGGGCAACGATCAACATCTTATCGACATGTTGCTAAAAGGACGTTTTGACTATTACCCACGGTCAATACATGAACCATGGCGAGACTTAGCTCGCTATCCAGACCTTGTGTTAGAGAAAAAGTTTTTACTGAAATACCCAGCACCTATTTATTTTTTTGTTCGAAAAGACAACGCCCCTCTCGCGCAGCGTATTGAATATGGACTAAGAAAATCAATTGCAGATGGCAGTTTTGATCAGCTATTTTACCATCACCCAATCACCAAAAATATGATTGAGAAATCACAATTAGATAAACGAATAGAAATCACACTACACAACCCAAACTTATCAAAAAAAACCGCTGCACTACTCGACGAAAAGCCAATGTGGCTAACCCTAGAACCTAAACACATTCCAAGCAGCTAATACGGTTCATAAACCTACTAAGCTCATGTACAATCACCCCTTAATTGTATCGTTGGATAAACCACAACTGTGGTTTTTTAAACCCATTCTGTCTGAGATATTTATGAAGCAACTGTTAGATTTTTTACCCTTAGTGATCTTTTTTGCTGTTTACAAATTTTATGATATTTACACCGCAACCGGTGTGTTAATCGTGGCAACCGCCATTCAATTAGTTGTCACTTACCTATTGTATAAACACATAGAAAAAATGCACTTAGCAACATTTGCAATGGTCACAGTGTTTGGTTCACTCACCCTGTTTTTTCATGATGACGCCTTTATTAAATGGAAAGTCACCATTGTTTATGCATTGTTTGCAATAGGGTTAATTGTGTCACAAGTCATGGGAAAACCTGCGCTTAAAAGCATGTTAGGCAAAGAAATGAAAGTCGACGACAAAATTTGGACCCAGGTCACATGGTATTGGGTCAGTTTTTTTGTATTATGTGGACTCGCTAATATTTATATTGCTTTTAGTTTACCGCTTGAAACCTGGGTTAATTTCAAAGTGTTTGGCCTTACAGCCCTAACCCTAATCAACACTGTAATAACCGTTGTTTATCTTTATAAACATATGCAAGATGACCCAACTAAACCAGATGATGGTCAATGATCATCCATTCGAATTTCAAAAAGGAAGCCGTCAATATGTGGTACATGATTTCATCTCAAGACGTAGAAAATAGCCTAGAAAAACGTTTATCAGTGCGTGCAGAGCATTTAGCGCGTCTACAGGCATTAGCCGACGAAGGCCGCTTGCTAACTGCAGGACCACACCCAGCAATAGACAACGAAAATCCAGGTGAAGCAGGCTTTACCGGTTCATTAGTGGTGGCTGATTTCCCCTCTTTAGAAGCAGCGCAAGCATGGGCCGATGTTGACCCATATATTGGTGCAGGTGTTTATAAAAGCGTGATCGTTAAGCCATTTAAACGAGTATTGCCTTAATGAAGATTGTTTCTTTTAACATTAATGGTTTACGCGCACGCTTGCATCAATTGCAAGCGCTTATCGACAGCCACTCACCTGACATTATTGGCCTGCAAGAAACCAAGGTCCACGACGAAGCGTTTCCTGTCGCCGACGTTGAAGCAATGGGTTACAAAGTACATTACCATGGTGGCAAAGCCCACTATGGCGTTGCCATGTTGTCAAAAGCAGAGCCGATTAGCATTATTAAAGGGTTTGATACCGACGATGAAGAGGCCCAGCGCCGCTTAATCATTGGTCAGTTCAAGCAAGATAATGGCCGTATATTAACCGTATTCAATGGTTATTTCCCACAAGGCGAAAATATTAACCATGAAACAAAATACCCTGCTAAACGTAAGTTTTATCAAGATTTGATGCTGCATCTTGAAAAGCACCATCAAGCAGACGAAGACATCGCAATTATTGGTGATATTAATATTTCACCCACCGATTTAGACATCGGCATAGGCGATGTCAATGCAAAACGTTGGTTAAAAACCGGCAAATGCAGTTTTCAGCCAGAAGAGCGTGAATGGTTAGCGCGCCTGCAACAATGGGGCTTTATTGACAGTTTTCGTCACTTGCACCCAAGTCGCACTGAGCGTTATTCGTGGTTTGATTATCGCAGTAAAGGCTTTGATGATAACCGAGGGCTTCGTATTGATGTCATTTTAGTGACCCAATCTTTGGTATCTCGCTTGCTTGAGTCTGATGTTGATTATGATTTACGCGGTATCGACAAACCGTCTGATCATGCGCCTATTTGGACCACGTTAAGTTAAGCCTTAGTTAACTCGTGAATGATGTATACAATGCTACGCCAATATCGGTGTAGCATTTTTTTTACCCTTTTTATCAAGTCTGCCCATTAACGGCACGCAAACTTAAAAAAAATATTACCTATCAGAATAAATAAGTGATCAGATATTGCGTAGAAACAATGATCACATTATTGCAACCAAGTTAAATTTTATATTGGCTTAATATTGATGCTAATCCTTTTGATGATTCATTAAGATCTTTTGCTAATACCGATGACTGTTTGGCAGAGTGGCTGATGGTTTCAGATTGTTGGCGTATGTGATTAATTTGAGATGAAATATCACCAGCAGACATACTTTGTTGCTCTGCTGAGGTAGCGATTTGGCTACTCATATCGAACACCGCGTTAATTGAGCCGGTCATATGGGTGATATCATCACCTACAGCCTTAATACTTGAGCTACCTTGCTGAGCCTGTTCAACAATCACATTGGTAATGCCAGTGAGATTTTTTGTGCCTTTTTGTAAGCCTTCAATCATTTTCTGGATCTCAACCGTCGCCTGTTGAGTACGTCCTGCAAGCGTTCTCACTTCATCTGCAACAACAGCAAAACCACGGCCTTGTTCGCCAGCCCTTGCAGCTTCAATCGCCGCATTTAATGCCAACAAGTTAGTCTGCTCAGAAATACTTTCAATGGTGGTCACCACTTCATTAATTTGAGTGGCTTCGCGAGACAATTGCTCAACTGACGCAAATGACTCAGCAATGCGTTCTGTTAAAAAATTAACTCGCTGAACTGCATCATTAATCTTATTCTGACTCAGTGCCATCTGCTTGGCATTTTGTTGGGTATTTGATGATGTTTCACCGGCATGATGTGATACATCGGCAATGGCAGAGGTCATTTGCTCCATCGCATGAGACACGGCATCTAAAAAATGATGTTGTTGATCAATAAGATCTTTATTGGTGTTGGCCTGGCTAGTAAATTCATTGGCTGCGGTTGCCAGCGTTTGCGCATTATTTCGTATGGCCTTGACCATTTCACTCATATTGTCAGCACAACGGTCTATGTCTCTGGCAATTAAACTAAAATCATCAGTACCAAAAAAATTAAGCCTAAAGCTTAAATCACCATCGGCTAAGCGTTTAATGGCCATGTACATTTCCCAAAGACCACCACCTAACGAGGTTGAGATCCAGTAACTGAGTTGAAACAGGGGTAATAAACCGACCAAGGCAATAATCAGCATAAATTGCGCGTCACTTAGCTGCGCTTGTTCCCACTCAACAACATGTTGGCTTTGAGTTAAATATTGATTACCCACACTTGCCGATGCACTCACTGTGTCACCATTGCGGCCAGAATTATCTCGAGTAGACAGTTGTAGCTGATTATCTGTAGCAAACTGTTGCAACTGCGTGCCCAATAAATTTTGATTATTGGCAACCGCAGCATAACTTTGCACGCTGGCATTAACTCTTTGTTGAGATGCCTCAGTGATTAGCCTTGTCGCGTGTTGATAATTAAGTAACGCAATCACACAAGTAATGGCTGCAACCATTGAACACACAATCCAAAATTTACCGTTCAGGCTGAACTTAATCATGATTGCGTCAATTTTTCTAAACTGGATTTGTTTCATCGTTACGCTTCCTAAGGCAATGACCGCAAGCTAAACCATAGCTGAATATAACATTAATGAGAAAAGGCTAGAGTAAAATGCCTAGGGTTTAGAATTGCTTCTAGAATTGCACCTAGGCATTTTGCTTAATTATTATCGACTTAGACTGATAAAACTTAAGTGTTCATGCTCACATATCTCACAATTCACACTACACTGATAACACCTTATTTAACGGTAAATCACGGTAGCGTTGGCCGGTAGCAGCAAAAATAGCATTGGTTAAACTTGGTGCCACTGGTGGTACGCCAGGCTCACCAACACCGGCAGGTTTTGCTGAAGATGCCACAATGTGAGTTTCAATATCTGGACATTGAGGTAATCGCAGCAGCGGATAATCATGAAAATTAGACTGCACCACTTTGCCATTTTTAAAGCTAATGTCGCCCATCATTGCAAGGCTTAGTCCAAAAATCACCGCGCCTTCTAACTGCGAATGAACGCGATCAGGATTCACGACAGTACCGGCATCCATTACCGCAATAGATTTAATCACCTTAAGTTGGTTATCAACTACCTCAACCAAAGTCGCAACAGCAACGTAACTGACAAAGCTGCGATGTATCGCCATTCCCCAACCTTGGTTTTTAGCCGCTTTAGGTGCCTTAGCGAGTACTGTTTCAAGCGTATCTAACACCTTAAGAAAGCGCCCAACATCAACAGGATGATCGGCTAACTCTTCGCCGTAATTACCGTATTTAAAACCGTTGTTTTCAAAGTTTTCAATGCGGGCTTTACCCAATAATTGCCGCCACATATCGATACAGGGTTTATTGGCATTAACAGCCAGTTCATCCACAAAACTGCCTATACCAAACGCATGCTGAATATTGCACACAGAGCGCATCCAACCAATACGGGTATGGGCAGTGGCTTTAACCGCTTCAAGTTGAATGTGTTCAAGGGCTAGCGGCACATCACTAAAACCTAAATCGAGCTCACCATCTGACGGATATTCAACCCCTTCAGCAAAGGTCGAACTGATCGCCGGAAACCCAGTACGCGCAAGCAAAGCTGTCGGTAACTTATTATCATCAACTTTAGCCTGATACAGTTGCGCGCTAATCGCATGGTAATAACCATTTTGGATCTCATCCTCACGGCTCCAACACACTTTAACCGGCTTATTTAGTTTTTGTGATAGCACTGCGGCCTCAACACTAAAGTCGGGCTTTGATTTACGACCAAAACCGCCGCCTAACAAGGTAACATTCACCTTTACCTGTTCTTCTGTAAGGCCTAGTGCACCCGCTACATTTTGTTGAGTGCTTTGTGGTGTTTGTGTCGATGCCCATAATTCACACCCATCGGCCGTCACACTTGCAGTGGCAACGGGCGGCTCCATCATGGCATGGGTTAAATAAGGTACGGTGTACACCGCATTCACCGTGTTATCTGCAGGCCAATCTGTCACCGACGCGCCAAATTGGCGAATCACCTTACCAGGCTGTTTAACCCGCTCAACCAACGCTTTTAAATAAACATCAGAATCATGGCTGTCATTGATTGATTCAGACCAGGTGATCGCTAAGGCTTTGCGCGCTTCAATTGCACTCCAGCTATTCGTGGCAATAACCGCAACCCCACCAAGGGGCTGAAATAACGGCGCACCTTTTGGCACAGGCAAGGTAATAATATCCACCACACCCGCAATACTGCGCGCTTTTGTGTCATCCAGTTTGACTACATCACCGCCAAGTACTGGCGGACGGGTAATGCTGGCGTATAACATGCCATCGAGCTTGATATCGTAACCATACTTGGCTTTACCTGTGAGCATGGCGTCCATATCGACAATCGTGTGCGACTTACCAATATGAATAAACTCGCTTTCTGGTTTAAGCGTCACCTTATCTAACGCAGGCATAGTAAGTTTAGATGCTGCAACGGCCAGCGCGCCATAGGATAAAGACTTTTTACTTCCTTTGTGGTGCACTTTATGCGCCTTGGCATACACCTCACTTACAGGCACATTCCATTGCACTGCTGCGGCTTGTTCTAGCATGGTACGAGCCGTTGCGCCCATTTGACGCATACGTAAGTAATGCTTACGAATACTGCGGCTGCCATCGGTGTTTTGGCTGCCATAACGTTTATCGGCTAAACCTTGCACCACAACCACTTTGTCCCAATCGGCTTCAAGCTCATCCGCTAATACTTGTGGGATCCCGGTACGAATGCCTTGCCCCATTTCAGAGCGATGACAGGTTAAATACACCTTGTTGTCTTCACCAATGGCGACAAATAAATTCATTAAGGCTTGTTTGTCTTGTGCCAGCGCCATAGGGCTCCAGGCTAAACTGGTCCCACCTAAGGCAAGGCCACCACCAACGGCGCCAAAGAGCTTAAGCACGTTACGACGACTGATATTTTCAACTGCGGTAAATGTTGTCATGATTAGGCCTCCGACGCAGATTTAATGGCCGCTTTTATACGCGGATACGTTCCACAACGGCAAATATTGCCCGACATGGCATCATCAATTTGCGCATCTGTAGGTTTTGCAGTGGTTTTTAACAGCGCCGCAGCAGACATTAACTGCCCCGCCTGGCAATAACCACACTGAGGCACATTATGTGTAAGCCATGCCTGTTTAAGCTTTTGTGCTTCAAGACCTTCAATCGTAGTAACTTGCTTGCCCTGCACTTGCTTAAGGCTAGTTAAACAGCCGCGCATTGGGCTGCCATCTACATGGATAGTACAGGCGCCACACAGACCCGCACCGCAACCAAACTTGGTACCGGTAAAACCTAATATATCTCGTAAAGCCCATAACACCGGCATATTGGGGTCTGCGTCTAAGGTAAAGTCTTTTCCATTAACCATTAACTTTTGGGTAGGGGTTGTCATAATCACTCCTTAATTAGGGCATTCGCTTACATCTGGCTTATTGCATTGACTTAACCAACGCGTTAAATCGGCTGGGGTATCGATATCACATGCGGCATTATCGATAGATAAAATAGTTAAATGTTGATTTTTTGCATGTTGTTTCAACACGCGTTTAGCGCCTTTGTCGCCTTCTATGGCCATTAATGCATTAAAATCTTGCGCTAAAAAAATAGCAGGTACACCCACATCTTGTTGGTAAAAACTGCAACAGGTTTGCTTATTTTGTAAAAAAGCATTAATTAAGCGTAAATACTCATTTGCTGTAATCGCAACTTGATCGGCCAATACCAGTAATAATGCATCTGATTTAGCCTCAATCGCATAATTCACGGCCAACTTAACAGAGCTAGATAACCCCGTTTGCCATTGCCGATTAATAATACGCACCGCGCCCTGTGTCATCGTCATAATGTCATCGTTAATGTGCGCGCCTAACACCACTGCCGCTGGGGCGATGTTTGCTGCTTGAGTAACCTGTTTAAGCGTTTCAACACTGTGGGCCAATAGGCTTTTTTCACCTAGAACTTTAGCCATCATTTTACAGCCATTAAACCGGCTACTGGCACCTGCCGCCAAAATCACCGTAGCGATCTTGTTAGTGTATTGCTCAGTCATAATAGCTCAATCTCGGTAAGCATCATCGTTATACCATCACGCTATCAAGTCGAGTTAATTTAGCCTGATACAGCACACCATGGCACTGAGATAACATACTTAACGCAACCGAACCGGGTAACTCCCCGCCTAATGCAAGCCCTGCAGGCGCGGCAAAGTAACCGCTAAAATCAGCAAGGCTTAACGTTGCAATCCCAAATACTTTGTCTCGGCGATGCGCAGGTCCTAATAATGCGATATACGCTAATGCCAATGGCTTTAGTGCATTTAGGGTTTTAGCATCAAGTTGTAAGTTATGGTTCATAACAAAAGCGGCATCTAAACTGGTTAGGATATCCTGAGAAATGTTGGTAATTGGGTGCTTAATTATTTGGCAACCAGGAAAATCATAAGTGCGGGCATAAGCGGTTCGTTCATCAAAAACCGTCACCTTCCACCCCATTGTTTGGGCCATTTGCGCAAGGGGTTGAGCGTCTAATCCACCACCAAAAATACCAATATGCACCGGTGGCCTAAGCGGAATATTTAATACTGTATTGTGTTGCTGAATGACTTTTTCTGTTTTGCGGTTTAAGTTGATCTTGGCTGAAGGCCAACTATGTTGCTCTATATATTGCCCAGTAATGGCATGGCTTGGAGCGCCGTCGTCAGCAAGACTGAGCTGATAAACACCGCTATCACCGCGCATTAACGCGTCATGAACCTTAAGCAAACCAAGGTAATTATTCGTTTTATTGAGCAACACCATCATAATATTCACAATACCACCACAGCCAAGCTGATAGCTGGTATCAGACTCGTCAGTCGCATCATAGGTTAATTGCAATATTTGCTGGGTTTGGATTGCACGCTGAGCGTGACGACGAAGATCGGCTTCAAGGCAGCCACCACTAAGCATACCCAGGCTTTTCCCCATGGGATGGAACAACATGATCGCGCCAGGTTTGCGGTATGAAGATCCTTGCACCTGTGTTAACACCGCAAGCACCCAGTCCTCTTGATAAGTCGGTAACCAGGCATCGAGTAAATCTACAAGGTGTTGCACCATGAAAACAGTCCATCATAATAAACGCAGTCTCTTAAGCTAACAGACTGTCTTTACAATGCAAAGATTCAATGGTTTCAATTTATGTTTTATACCATTTCCATTAATTATGTGACCAATCAGAGTCGCTCAGACTGTTCAGTTTGAGGCGCATTGTTGAAATAATGGTTATTCCCTTCTAAGGCAATGCAACAAAGAAATGGACTGTCATTTAGCCAAACAGTTGGTCGGCCACAAACGGATTATGTTGACGCTCATCAGCAAAGGTCGACATAGGCCCATGGCCAGGAATAAAGCTGACATTATGACCCAATGGCCACAATTTAGTGGTAATAGAATGTAATAAGTCCTGGTGATTGGACTGCGGAAAGTCAGTGCGGCCAATTGAGCCTCTAAACAACACATCCCCCACCCAGGCTAACGCGCTCGGAGCATGAAAAAACACTATATGGCCAGGGGTGTGGCCAGGGCAATGCAGCACGCTTATCTTTTGCTCACCAACACTGACTTCATCGCCATCATTTAAATATTTCGAAGGCTCAAAAGCCTCAGCACGAGGAAAGCCAAAGTTTTGGCTTTGTTTCATTAAGTTGTCTAACCAAAACTTATCGGCCTCATGTGGGCCAATAATCGGCACAGACAACTTATTCGCTAAGGTTGCCGCACCGCCCACATGATCGATATGCCCATGTGTCAGTAAAATTTTTTCAACGCTCAACCCAAGCTTGCTCACTTCTGCCATGATGCGATCAATATCACCACCGGGATCAACCACAGCAGCCTTTAACGTCTTTTCACACCAAATAACACTGCAGTTTTGCTGAAAAGGTGTGACGGGGATAATTTGATACTTCATCGGCAACCTCGGGCTTATGCTCATATGTTTATTATGCGTTAATTTTACTTAAGCAGAGTTGATCTAGATACATATTTTATATGATAGGCATCACGCTTTGTATTGATGATGTACACTATAGCTAATCAACTTGTATATTGGGAACAAACATAGACCATGGTGTATCCCAATATAAAACCAATGACTTAGTAGGACATGTATGCAAATTGATAGCACTCTAGCAGACATCAAAACCCGTAAACATTTTTTCTCGGTGCCACTTGATTATCAACACAGTCCGAGTAAACACATTCAGGTTTTTGTCCGTGAACTTGTAAGCGTTGAAAATCAACATAAGCAACTACCCTATTTAGTGTTTTTTCAAGGTGGCCCAGGTTTTGGCGCTGTTAGACCGCTGAGCAATACTGGCTGGATAAAACGCGCTTTAACAGAATATCGCGTTTTACTGCTCGACCAGCGTGGCACAGGCTTATCAACCCCAATAAATGGCACCAGCTTAAGTTATATGAGTGCAACCGATCAGGCTGACTACTTAAGTTTTTTCCGAGCCGACAATATCATTCGCGATGCAGAATACATTCGCACTAAATTATCACCTGGTGAGCCATGGAGCATTTTAGGCCAAAGCTTTGGTGGGTTTTGTGCGTTGCATTATTTATCTGCCGCGCCAGAAGGCTTAAAAGAAGCTTACATTACTGGTGGTATTCCATCATTAACCCGCACTGCAGATGAAGTCTATCAAGCCACCTATCAGCGTGTTATCGCTAAAAATAACGACTTTTTTGCGCGTTTTAGTGATGCCAGAGTATTAGTCGACAACCTAGCTAAACACTTATTCGAAAACAAAGTCTACCTTGCTACTGGTGAACTATTAACCGTTGAAATGTTACAGTTATTAGGTATTAATCTCGGCATGGAGCAAGGGCCAGAGGCCGTTTATTATTTGTTAGAACAAGCGTTAATTGATACGCCCCATGGTGTTGATGTAAACCCATTGTTTTTGCATCAATTTAGCCAATTTCTCGACTACAACACTAACCCCATTTTTGCGCTATTGCACGAGTCAATATATTGCCAACAACACGCCTCGGCATGGGCTGCACACAGGGTTAGAGATCAGTACCCGCAATTTAACTATCGCCCGGGTAAACCTGTGTTATTTACAGGCGAAATGATCTACCCGTGGATGTTCTCGCAATTTGAGCAACTTGAGCCATTACAACAAGCGGCCAATTTACTTGCCGCTAAAAAAGACTGGCCTGCGTTGTACGATATTGAAAAACTCGCAAACAACAAGGTGCCTGTGGCTGCAGCAATTTACAGCGAAGACATGTTTGTAGAGATGCAGTACAGCCTAGAAACTGCTAAACAAGTGGGTAATCTTAAATATTGGCTCACATCAGAGTACGAACATAATGGTATTCGCATGGCCGGCGAGCATATTTTAGACAAGCTTATTAGCCTTAATCGCGGCCATTGTTTACGTTAAAGAATGACATTGTGAGATGTAAAAAGGGGCATAAGACTCAATCTTATGCCCCTTTTTATGGGGATTTTACCGTTTTACAATTACACTACTTGTAACACTTGCTCAGTTTTTAAACGTGACTTAGGTAACTTAGCGTTATAGTCTTCATCTGAATGGTGATAACCAAATGCTAATGCAACGTCACACACATAACCGTCTAATTCTTTTGCAAAAATCTGTCCTAGCATTTCGCTGTCAACACCTTCCATCGGCGTAGAATCAATGCCTAAACGTGCTAAGGTGTGCATGGTGTTACCCAGTGCTAAATAAGTTTGTGATTTAGTCCAGGCTGCGTTGTTACCTGCTTCATCTGTGTTTAAATCCACAAATGCAAACGCACCAAATGCACCTTCACGCTCTTCTGGCTTAGTACGGCCATCGGTAATACCTTGGTCAATCACTTTGGCATAATCTTCACGAGTATACTTAGGGTTGTAAGCAAACAAAATAGTGTGAGATGCCGCTTTAGCATGTGGTTGATTAAACTGGAACTTATTTGCAAACGAGTCATGAAGACGTTGTTTTGCTTCATCACTTTCAATCACGATAAATTTCCATGGTTGAGAGTTAATTGATGATGGTGACAACACCATTGCTTCATAAATAACAGCTAAATCTTCAGCAGATACGCGCTTAGTCGCATCGTAACGTTTTGCTGTGTAACGTTTTTCTAAATCAGAAATAATAGCGTGAGTCATGTGATGCTCCGTAATAAATAAAATATGACTGGTTAAATCAATCAAATAGTTAACAAAAATTCTAAGTACTTTGCCCTGGTGCTAATATTGTGCTGACAAAGCATTATTCAAGGGCATTAGCGCCATTTAATCGAACAGCCCATACTGGCTGTTTGTTGTTTAGGCCCTTTACCCGTTGCGGCAATTAATTGCATCGCATTGACCAGCTCAGGAACACGATTGGGATCATCTTGTAATCGTGCATCGTCTAAACGACCGCGATATTGCAATTCACCTTGTGCATTAAAGCCAAAAAAGTCTGGGGTACACACTGCACCATACTGCTTACCAACATGTTGGTTTTCATCGACTAAATACGGGAATGTAAAACCGTGTTGCTCGGCAAAACGCAGCATATTGGCTGGCGAGTCTGCATCAAATGCCTGGTAGTCATTTGACATCACTGCAAGTACATTGATGCCTTCTGCCATCAATAGCTTGGTATCTTCAGCCAAACGCGCTGCAATGGCTTTAACATACGGGCAGTGATTACAAATAAACATAATCAACAAGCCTTTTTCCCCTAAGTGTTCGCTCATGGTAAACACATCACCATTAGGATTTTTTAACGTAAAATCGGGTGCTTTCCAGCCAAAATCACAAATGGGCGTATCAAGAAGCATAACAGTCAACCTTTTAAGCTAAATACGAGGGTTAATCTCTAAGTCGCCATCATACGCTTATAATTAATCACCATATACAGGGTAAAAATTGAAACATTTTCAATTTTTTTTTAATAATGAGAAAACCACGTTGAGAAAACAAAAACAGCCCACTTTTGTTAACTCATAGTCGACTGATAGCCGACTGATAGCCGACTCATCGCTGGCAGATCGTAAACTGATAGTTGATTGATAGTTGATTGATAGTTGATTGATAGTTGATTGCTAGCTGACTGTTTAATCGCTTTGTAAGCCGTACTGGTTAATTGATACTCGGGCCGCTCACCAAAGCACGATAACCCTGGTGGTTTTCAATGAAAAACCAAGTTAAGAAAACAAAAACAGCCAACTTTTGTTAACTGATAGTCGACTCATCGCAGGCAGATCGTAAACTGATAGTTGATTTATAGTCGATTGATAGTCGACTGCTAGCTGACTGTTTAATCGCTATGTAAGTCGTACTGGTTAATCGATACTCGGGCCGCTCACCAAAGCACGATAACCCTGGTGGTTTTCATCTGGTACAAACTCAATAAAATGCTTAATACTATCAAGGCTATCCTGTTGATAATGTGACACATAAAGCAACTGACTCAAATGCTCTTTTGCTATCAATTCGAGGGAGTTTTTAATCAACCTTCTGCCTAAATAATCTAAGCCTTGGTAGGGTTCATCGAGGATCAATAAGGTAGGTTGCTTTACAATCGCTCTGGCGATTAGCAATAAACGTTGCTGGCCATATTCTAATTGTTTAAATGCTGTTTTGCTTAAATGGCCCATGTGCAAAATTGCTAGCCACTCGGAGGCAATCGCCACTTGTTGCTGTGTCGGTTTTTGATATAAGCCTATTGAGTCATAAAACCCCGACACAATCACATCTAGCGCACTGCAATTGACACGATATTGCATATGTAAAGCCGACGACACCATGCCTATATGCTGTTTTATTTCCCAAATGCTCTCACCAGAGCCTCTTTTTTTACCAAAAATATCAATGTCGTTACTGTAGCACTGTGGATGATCACCAAAAATAAGCCCAAGCAAAGTGCTCTTACCACAGCCGTTAGGGCCTTTAACTTGCCAATGAACGCCATTATCAATACGCCAATTCACCCCAGAAAAAATCACTTTATCTGAGTAAGCCACTCGGCCATCATGCAGTTCAAATACTGGGGCGGCAAACTTGGCACTGTGACGATGACGGCGGATAAGTGCCAATAAGGCTTCACTTTGTTGCCCAGACTGTGCGGTTAATTGGCTAATAACCGGATGGTTATCCCACTGTGCCTTGGTCATCACGCTGTCTAACTTTCCATGGCTAAACAACGCAACATGCTCAATCCAGTCGGGCATATCCTCTTCACGCGACACCACCACCAAGATTTGCATGGTTTGCGATAAGTGTTGTAAATAGGTCGTTAACGTCTTGCGATGCTCTACATCAAGCCCTGCGTATGGCTCATCTAATACCAAAAACGGTACTTGTGCTGCCACTGCTCGCGCCAGCATCACTCGGCGCCCCTCACCTGTTGATAAGTGAGTAAAATGGCTTTGACTCAAATGGGTTAAATCGAGTTGCTGCAATAATTGATGGGTTAATGCATTGTCATGACATTGAGCATAAATCACCCCAAATACTGTGGTTTTAGGATCGCAGTAGCCAAGTGTTTCACTGTCATCAAACGCTAAAATATCCTCGAGTAATGACTGCTGCTCCAGTAGCGATACGACAGCCACCTTTGAAGGATCGCCTCCTTCAAATTTGCCACTATAATCGATACTTTTTTCATGAGGCTGTTGGGTTAATAATTGGCCTAATGTGGCGCCCACATCACCCTCTGTGCTAAATATCCCCCACGATTGCTGCGACGCAATGAGCCATTCGTCAATGACTAAACTAACACTCGATGAACTGCATTTCAGTTGGGTAAACCTTATTTCCATCTACTGTTTATCCTCTTCGCACTTAACATAGTTTGATTGACATGCTCCCCGCCATGAATGACGGGGATTCCTGAATACAGGCGATAATAAATTACTTTATCATCGACTTTCTGCTGCTGATTGCTAATGCAATTCACTTCACAGACGCTACGGCTCTGCCCGAACCTGATTAATTACTTATGCCGCTTGCTCTAATTCGCGTAAATAGCGATTTAGGACCACTTTAGCAGCGTTTTTATCCGCATTATC
>NZ_BMII01000005.1 GCF_014641855.1 Shewanella inventionis | reverse complement strand
TAAGGTGATAATTGTCATCGGCTTTATTTATTGGTCATGTTGATTTGTTTGGCGACAATTATCAGATCATAAATAAGGCCTTTTTTCTATCTAAAATATAGGTTTATTGCTAAAGATCCTGTCTATGTAACCGCATTAGAAGGATATCAAAAGTTTAAATTTGAGGTTGAAATTAATGAAATACACGCTTACTTAGGCATGACGTATTTTTATTTAGACAGGTTTCAACAGGCTGAATTTTTTGCTGAAAAAGTGAATGAGTTGCCCTTAGCGCCCAATAATCTTTTAGTGAAAAAGCGGGCTAACGAAGCCTTGTCGCTGGTGGCGGGTAAACGCGGGCAATTTGATAAAGCTTATCAATACCAAGTGGTAGCAAATGCGCTGAGCTTACAGATTTTAAACGAGCAAAAAGTAAAGGAAAATGCGTATCAAATGGCTCGTTTTGACAGTGTTGAAAAAAACCGAGAAAACACCAGTTTAATTCAGGATCATGAGTTATTGATGCAACAAAAAGATCTCTTTATGAAAGAAAAGAGTTCATCAATCATGTTTTCAACCTTACTTGTGGGCGTTTCAGTTGGATTATTATTGTTACTTATTTCAGCATGGATGCAACGTAACCAATTTATGAAACAAGCGCAATGTGATGGTTTAACGGGTATTTTTAATCGCCGAACAGGCCAGGAGTTGGCCGAAAACGAATTTATAGAAGCACAAACTGCAAGAGAGCCATTTTGTGTGTTGTTAATGGATTTGGACTTATTTAAAAATATCAATGATCAGTTTGGTCATGCTACAGGTGATTGGGCACTTAAAAAATTCACCGCGGTGATAGCAGCGTTATTACGCCCAAACGATATATTTACCCGCATGGGTGGCGAGGAGTTTGCCATCTTTATGCCGAAAATTGATAAGCTTAGCGCCATGGAATTTGCAGAACGCATACGCATTGAAGTATCGCAAATTAATACTCGTTACTCTGGTCATGAGTTTACGATTACCGTTAGCGGTGGCGTGAGCTATGCAAACAAGGACGATCTTAGTCTAGACCCTCTTATCCAACGTGCAGATTTAGCGCTTTATCGTGCAAAACACAATGGCCGAAATTGTGTTGTGTGCTATGACAATTCATTCGCACCTCATACCCCCTCTGATCCAGCTTAATACTAATCAGCAAAAGAATGTGATCATTCTTACGGATCCACATCGCCTATAACTTCTCTACTCGACATCTTGAAAGTAGAACAACGAGCTTGCTGCAATTTCTGCCTTATTCTAAACGACTTTTTCTATGCAATATCTGATCACACATTCACAAGGGGATAAAGGTGGCAATTGTTCGCCGCGCTTAATCCTTTTTATATTGAACAACATTCAACCAGCAAAGATCACCAGGCTCGTTTTTTTTAGTTTCTACTCCAACCGATATGCACCATTTAGAACCTTAATTACCATTGAAATGCACCAACCTAGAGATTTTGTTATTGTTTTTAGAAAAAAATTGCATTTTTTTTCAAAAAAACCAATTAGTCAGCCCTTGTTGATCGGGTGACGTAACTCACGTTTTTAAGCCTAAATCCGCTCCTTATTCTTACGTTTACGTTAACGTAGCATTTAAACGGTTGTTTGAATCAAGGCTGTTTGCGAAGTTTGTTATCCATATGTTTTTATTAATTATAATTGCTTTCCTTAAAGGTAAGCTCAAAACGTGGCCAATTTGTTTGACTTATATATGTAGACTAAAGTTATGTAAATTAAATATTACATTATGTAATATTATAACAACTTATTTTACCATTATTGTTTACTGGTAAATTGGTAAGATGAATTTTAAGCCCAATATTTAGAGTATAAATTCTAAAATTTAAATATTATATAAAACAGTTGTTTATTATGCTTTTGTGTTGTTGGTAATACCAATTTACTCAGGTGTTTTAGCACGGGTAACATTGGGTTTGGTCAATTTCAAACTGTTGCAATTACAAACGTTTCTGGTTAGTTTTTAGTACGAAACAAACATTTGAAAGTGTTAATTTGTGATTTAACAAATAGACAACAAGAACAATTTAAAAATGAGCCGACGCACTCAAAGCGGCGCTTGTTGCACCAAAGCTTGTGGAACCAAAGTAAGTAACAAGCAAAGAAACGCTTAGTGCAGATGTTTGAGTTGTCACTCTGATAATGATCAATAAAAAAATGCAGTGCTTAGGGATCCATATTATGACGGCAGAACAATTGGTAGCTCAATACAACAAAACAACAACTGATGATGCTGTAACAACCGACATTACTTTTGTTGGCCCAAAAATAGAAGGTCAGCAGCAAGTGTTCAATACCGGTGCTGTGGCCTTTTTAAATTCTTTGTGTGCAAAGTTTGCGGCAGAAGTACCAGATTTGTTGGCTAAACGTAAGCAAAAGCAAGCGCGAATTGATGCGGGTGAGTTACCTGATTTTTTACCTGAAACCCGCGCTATTCGTTATGGTGACTGGACCATTCGTGGCATCCCTGAAGATTTAACTGATCGTCGAGTCGAGATAACAGGTCCTGTAGACCGCAAAATGATCATTAATGCCCTAAACGCCAATGTAAAAGTGTTTATGGCAGACTTTGAAGACTCGTTAGCGCCAAGCTGGCAAAAAGTGGTTGAAGGGCAAATTAACCTGCGCGATGCCGTAAACGGTGATATTTCATTTACTGCACCAGAAACGGGTAAACATTATTCGTTAAACCCAGATCCAGCAGTGTTAATTGCTCGTGTTCGTGGTTTGCACTTAAATGAAAAGCACGTGCTTTATAAAGGTGCCCCTGTGCCTGGCGCTCTTGTTGATTTTGCGATGTATTTTTATCACAACTATCGGCAGTTGTTAGCAAAAAAATCAGGGCCATACTTTTATATTCCTAAGTTAGAAAGCCATGTTGAAGCGCGTTGGTGGGCAAAAGTATTTGCGTTTGTTGAAGAACGTTTTTGCTTAAAGCCTGGCACCATCAAATGCACCTGTTTAATTGAAACCCTCCCAGCCGTATTTGAAATGGAAGAGATTTTATATGAACTTCGCTCAAATATTGTCGCACTTAATTGTGGCCGTTGGGATTATATCTTTAGCTACATTAAAACCTTAAAAAATTACCCTGACCGAGTACTCCCAGACCGTCAGGCAGTAACAATGGACACTAGGTTTTTAAGTGCTTACTCACGTTTACTGATTAAAACCTGTCATAAGCGTGGCGCATTAGCCATGGGCGGTATGGCTGCGTTTATTCCGGCTAAAGATGAAGACACCAACGCTAAAGTATTGCAAAAAGTGCGTGGTGACAAAGAGCTAGAAGCGCGTAATGGCCATGATGGTACCTGGGTTGCACATCCTGGTTTAGCCGATACCGCCATGCAGATTTTTAATGATTACATTGGTGGCGATAAAACCAATCAACTGCATATAACCCGCGATGTAGATGCGCCAATTTTAGCCAGCGAGTTATTAGAGCCTTGTGCTGGTGAGCGCACTGAAGAAGGGATGAGACTCAATATTCGTATCGCGCTGCAATACATTGAGGCCTGGATCCAGGGTAATGGTTGTGTACCCATTTACGGCTTGATGGAAGATGCTGCCACAGCAGAGATTTCGCGTACATCGATTTGGCAGTGGATTAAACATCAAAAGAGTTTATCGAATGGCAAATTAGTCACTAAAGCTTTGTTCAAAGACATGCTCAAAGAAGAAACCGCCAATGTGAAAAAAGAGCTCGGTAGCGAACGCTTTAACGCCGGTCAATTTACTCAGGCAGCTGCATTGTTTGAACAGATCACAACCTCAGATGAGTTAGTCGACTTTTTAACCTTGCCTGGTTACGAATTGTTAACGGCGTAGAGACGGCTTTTAACCCTTTTATGTACAAACATAGCGCAAGGTTGAATCGATTGACTTTGCCAACTTAATTACTCAGGAAGGAGTGACATTATGACGACACCATTAACTCGCCAGCAACAGATTGATGCGATTAAAAAAGACTGGGCTGAAAATCCACGTTGGAAAGGCGTTAAACGTCCTTTTACAGCTGAAGAAGTGGTGGCATTACGGGGATCTATCGTTCCAGAAAACACCATTGCACAACGTGGTGCAGCTAAATTGTGGGAGCTGGTCAACGGCGGTGCTAAAAAAGGCTATGTTAACTCGTTAGGTGCACTTACCGGTGGTCAAGCGGTTCAACAGGCAAAAGCGGGTATTGAAGCCATTTACCTTTCTGGTTGGCAGGTTGCGGCAGATGCAAACTTAGCGGGCACTATGTACCCAGACCAATCGTTATATCCAGCAAACTCTGTACCTGCTGTTGTTAGCCGAATTAATAACTCGTTCCGCCGTGCAGATCAAATTCAATGGAGTAAAGAAGTTAACCCAGGTGATGAGAACTACACTGACTACTTTTTACCGATTGTTGCTGACGCAGAAGCCGGTTTTGGTGGCGTATTAAACGCATTTGAATTGATGAAGTCGATGATTGATGCTGGCGCTGCAGGTGTTCACTTTGAAGACCAATTAGCGTCTGTTAAAAAATGTGGCCACATGGGCGGTAAAGTATTAGTACCGACTCAAGAAGCGGTGCAAAAACTGGTTGCTGCACGTTTAGCGGCTGATGTGAGTGGTGTACCAACGCTTGTTATTGCGCGTACTGACGCCAATGCGGCAGATTTAATGACGTCTGACTGTGACGAGTACGACCGTGATTTTGTGACGGGTGAGCGTACAAGTGAAGGTTTTTACCGTGTGAAAGCTGGGTTAGACCAGGCAATTTCTCGCGGCCTTGCTTATGCACCTTATGCTGACTTAATTTGGTGTGAAACGGCTAAGCCATGTCTTGAAGAAGCGAAAAAATTTGCTGAAGCAATTCATGCTCAATATCCAGACCAATTACTGGCTTATAACTGTTCTCCTTCATTTAATTGGAAGAAGAACCTAGACGATGCAACGATTGCTAAGTTCCAACAAGAGCTATCAAACATGGGGTACAAGTACCAGTTTATCACGTTAGCGGGCATTCATAACATGTGGTACAACATGTTCGATTTAGCCTATGACTATGCGCGCGGTGAAGGCATGAAGCATTATGTCGAAAAAGTGCAAGAAGTTGAATTTGCGGCAGCGAAAAAAGGCTATACCTTCGTGTCGCATCAGCAAGAAGTGGGTACAGGCTACTTTGACCAGGTGACTACCTGTATCCAAGGTGGTAAATCTTCGGTAACGGCTTTAACAGGGTCAACTGAAGAAGAACAGTTTTAAACGTTAGTTTTACCGATTTACAAGTTTGGCCACTTTGTGGCTGTTGTAACCCCGTGCGGCTCACCTACAGGTCGCACGGGATTTTTATCCAATGTGTTAAATCATAAGCTTTTGCTTAGTTGTTGATGTTAATTTATTGGGTACTTCCTACCCGTAAGCTTTCCAACCACATCATTGTGATTGCGGCTCTTTTGAGCCGTTTTTTTTTGTTGTTTGTGCTTAAAGTAACCCATACCGTTCAAGGTACAATCATTTTTAGACATGTGTACAATAAAATAAAAACAGCACGCAATATTTTATTAAAATTGAGTATACTCAAAAGACTACTTGTTACAGTTAGGTTAATTTTTGAAACCCTCTATTCAGTCAAAAGGTGCCGATTACTGGACTAAACGCATCAGTGATCAAGAAATGCCCGCGTTATGTTCAACGGTTCGAAGTTTAGAAAAGTTAGCAAAAGATGATGTGTCCTCTATGGCGTTACTCGGCCGCAGCGTGATGCATGATAATGCGCTCACGTCACGTATTTTACGTGTCGCGAACAGTGCTATTTATAACAAGGGGATTAATCAAGTTTCAACAGTGAGCCGCGCTGCGGTTGTGCTAGGTTTTGATACTATCCGCAATATTTGTATTACCGCCAAACTACTGACCAGCTTGCTAGAAAATAAACACTTGTCTGAAGGCGTATATCAGCGGTTATTAAAACTCATGGCTCAGTCGTTTCAAGCGGCTATGCTGGCGCGAATGATGATGAATGGCAGAGGCGATGCGTTACGCGAAGAAGTGTTTATTGCCTCGTTGTTATATCGAATTGGTGAAAGTGCCTTTTGGAGTATGGGGGGAGAGTTTACCGATTCTCTTGACCGTAAATTAGTCAGCGTGACCGATAAAACGGAGCAAAATTTTATTATTCGATCTGAGTTGGGCGCCTCATTTTTGCAACTTACTCAAGGTATTGCTCGCAGTTGGGGCTTAGGTGAGGTATTGCAAAAGTCACTTTTGCAACCCGATGAACGTATGCCCGAAATTCGCTGTGTTTTTATTGCCGATAAGTTGTCTGAAGCGTTAATTCAGTCTGATGTTAACCCAAAAGAATTGCAAAAATACCTCACGCAGGCAGCAGAGTTGATTGATGTGAGTGTTGAAGAAATGACTAAACGAGTCATGCATTGCAGTGAGAATACACAAAAATTGGCGATCGCTTATGGTGCCAAAGCAATAGTGTCCTATTTACCTGATACGACTTGTTTACTCGAAAGTGACAACTCGCCTGAGCAAGGTGTGTTAGTACGCCAGACAGATCAAGGCTATCAACTTAGCAAGTTACGTCAGTTAACCCAATATGCTGTCGTTAAAACAGACTTTAACCAAATTATGCAAGCGACCCTAGAAGGTATTTTAACGGGCGTTGGTGTCGACCGTTGCGGGGTTTTATTATTATCACCTAGTCGTAAATTGCTTCAGCCTAGAGTTATGATGGGCGAAGATGCAGAAATGCTTAAGCAAGCGTTTGTGATTGAGTTAAATGATCCCCAATCAGTATTTAGCCAATGTATTGAACAAAAAAGAAGTATTTGGGTTAACGCGCCTTCGTCGCAGGACTGCAAAGTGCAATTAGACGATCCGCTAGTCGAGAAGTTATCATCGTTTGGATTTTTAATCGCACCACTGACTGTCGGTACTAAAGTGCTAGGGTTATTTTATGCCGATCGACATGTGAGTAGTCGGCATTTTGAACAACAAGATAACGACAGCTTTACCCATTTTTGTCAGTTAGCGAATGTGTGTTTTACCGTGTCGATGAGCTGATGTTAGGGCGTGAATAAAAAAGAGATGGCTAATGGCCATCTCTTTTTTATTGCCTTGCAACTGTATTGCTACTGCATAATTAAGCTGGTGATACGTTTCGCTTTATCATTAGGGATCGGAAAACTTAAATGGTATTGAGCTATTTTCCAGCCTTGCTCTGTGTTAACTAGCGCGCCTGTGCCACGGCTAACGCCATACGCTGAACTATACAATTGCTCGTCAAATAAAATCGTATCATCGATTTGTAATAAGTGGCGAGATTGAAGCTCATATCGCCAACCTTTGGTCGGTTTAGCATATCGCTCAAATTCAACCATATTCCACCGTTCTGAGTTATCTGTGCCAATAAATACCGCCTGTGGATGGTATAAACTGAAATAGGTGCTCCAGTCGGCGACAGCTGCACTTTCATGTAATTTGTTGAGTATTGCGCTTACGGCCTGGCTGTTTTCTGCTGATAACCCCTGGCTATCGACCAAGTCTGTTTTGTGGTTAAGATCGTTAATAACAGCCTGGCTTTCTGAACTCACATGCTCGCTCACGGCAATATTTTTTTGCTCAGTTTGGTCTGGAGTTTGTGCATTAGCCTGTGCTGCATGTAAGTCAAATGCCGCAGCTGTAGTGACTAACATAGCGATAAAACCAAGTCGGTGAATAATCGATTGCATAGTGTCCCTTAGATTATTGATGTTGTTTTTGTGTCAATTCAATTCAATTTAGTTAAGTGTTAGTGCCAATGCATTGGATCTAAGTGATAAAACTGGCTTAACTCCTGATACAGTTTTTGGTGTTGCTGGTAAAACTCAACTGGACGTTCAAAAAACGTTTCACTGATCACGGCAAAAAACTCTGCTGGATTAGTGGCACCATAATAATTAAATAATGACGGTTTATGGTGAGCTGCGCAATGCTGAAGTTGTTTAAATTCTTCGCCTAATGTTTGCGACCATGAACGGTATGTCGTGATGTCGCGAAGCGGTGGTGCACCATTAGCGCTGCCATCTTCTTGATCCAGTTGGTGTGCAAATTCGTGGATCACAACATTACTGCCGTCAAAGGGATCTGCGGCGCCTTCCAATGTGCTGTGCCATGACAATACTACTTTGCCATATTCCCAAGACTCACCTAGTAAAATATTGCGTTGGGTCGATTGAACGCCAGCCATATCAGTTCGATTTTGCTCAACAATAAACGCGGCGGGGTAAACAAGGATTTGTTTCAATTTGGGGTAATAGTCTGTTTGGCGATTAAGCAACAATAAGCAGGCCTGTGCGGCAATGGTTACTTTTACTTCGTCATTGATGGTAAAGCCATTGCAGCCCACAAATTGCTTTTCTTCAATAAACACCTGGATGTGCTTTTTGAGCTGTAACTGTAGATCGGTTGGCATGGCTTTAAAATATGGAAAACGAGCTTTAAGTATTGCGCGCCATGCATGTGGAAAGGGCTTAGAGGTAATGCGTTTTCGTTGCCGCTGTTTACGCCAGCGGCTAGTGCCAATCCATGCGATCGCTAATAGTGACACAATGACGACAAGTACAATCGCTAGCATTGGTTTTCCTAATGATAACAGCCATAAACTCTTAATGGGGGAGGATTGGGTTAAATTCAAGCAAGGGAGAAAAATACTGGCATACAAATAAAATGGCTCAATTTGCTGCCAGCAAAGGGTGGGGATAGACTGTAAAAGCGGTAAATTTGAGTTGAGTTTAGTCGTTAAAATTTGCGTCGATACGTTTTTGCTGCTCAGGCGTTAGTGAAAAATAATGTGCTATGAGTTGCCTAATAAGCTTGGATTTTGCTACTTGTCCTGTTTGGCTCAATGTTGTTAGTTGTTCTATAGCAGTCTCACTTAAGGTAAAAGTACAACGCTTGTATGGCTTTTTGGGCACAGGCGATGTTTGCGTCATGGTATTGTGCTGTTGATATTTTCTTTGTAAAAAATCCACTACGTTGGTTGGCTTGGCAATGGCGTTAATGCAATCCGAAGAGCGCGTGTTAAGCCCTGCTGCATACAAGTCGGCTGCGGCAATAAAGTCATCTACTGTAATCGCAATGGGGCGGTCGCTTTTACATAACGAAGCGTTTTTCTTGAGATCGGCTAGTCCCATAATTTCCTCTCAAAGTGTTCACGTTAGTGATATTATTGCGTTGTTCAATTAGTTGTTTTGCATCTGTTATGCCTAGTAATTCGCAGGCAATGCTGCGCATTTCTTCTGTTGCTTTACCCTTAGGTTCTAACTCGAACACCGATAATCCCGATTCTTCGCTGTCGTCATAAATATTTCTACTGTAGTTGATCGCGTCAAGTACATTAACGTTGTATGTACGGCATACTTCTTTAGCTTCTGTAATACGGTTCGCTTGGTTCGGTAAACTCGGGCATTGGGTAATGACAAAAGATGCTTGCATTTTTGGGTTTATCATTAAGCAAGTAGAGATAATATCGTCCATGTGGCTAACGGTTTTTAAATCACGGCGCTTGGGTCTTAATGGCATTAGTACATGTGAGGCGACCGACATCGAAGCGCGTAGGGCAAGGTTATCTTGACCGCCACAATCGACAATGACATAGTCGTAGTGCTGCTCTAGGCTTAGTAAGTCATTACGAATTTTGCCATATAATTGCACGCAGTTAATGGTTGGTAAATCTGGGTTATTATTGCGTGCCTGGATCCAATCTGATGTGGTGCGCTGGGGATCGCAATCTACCATAATGACACTGGCGTGAGCTTCTGTAGTTAAAAAAACCGCAATGTTTTGCGCTATGCAGCTTTTACCACTGCCGCCTTTTTCTCCACCGACTAATATAATCATCAACATTGTCCTCTATATCGGGCAACAGTAGGGCATACCATGGCCAAATTTTGTGCTTAATATAACTGTATGTTGTTGTGTGGCTTTCGTCAATTAGCTGATTTTTGACGTTTTTTTGTAATTGTCAGTACGCTTTTTTATTGACGCAAATACTCAAAATGGCAGAAAGTTGACAGTCATTAATTTGAGGTGTCAATGTTACTTAAAAGTTAAATATGATAATTACTTACTGCGTTTTTTTGATGACTAACAGCAATGAGAGATGTGATGTCAGTGGTGTTATCTGCCGTGTCACTGAATGTTATATTGCTAATATTTCTATTTAACTTGTTTGATATAGCCAATTGATATAATGAATATGAAGAATCCCCTTGGCTAAAACGTTAAATGCGTGTGTTAAAATCCATTAACAATAGATCTAAGGACTAGCTGATGCACGAACAACAAGATTAATCAAACGATGCCTTTTGGAAAGTATGCCGGGCGTAAGTTGTTGCAATTACCTGAACCTTATTTGGTGTGGTTTCATGCAAAGGGTTTTCCAGAGGGGAAGCTCGGTGAACAGTTAGCCTTGATGTACGAGGTTAAACTCAATGGCCTAGAAGAAATGTTACAACCGCTTTTGAAACGATAATTTCACTTTGCCAGCAGTGCGAACTGACCTATTGCCGTTTTGTGTTTACTCCTAATTTGCTAAGTCTGTTAGTTGTTTTTGCATGTAAAACCCTGTGAAGGTTTGGCCGCGTTTTAACTGGTAACTAACGTGATTTAGCGTAAAGCCATTTTTTTCAAACAATCCTTTAGATAAATATGACGCGTCAACGGTTAGTTGGGGGTAGTCTTGCTGTTGAGCCCATTGCACTAATTGTTGAAACAGTGCCTGAGCAATACCACGATGTTGATGTGTTGGGGCAACATACAGGCAGTCTATATAGCCTTGATGCTTAAATTGGGTTTCGATACTGATAAAGCCTATTACTTTGTTTTGATGATTTAACGCGAGCCAGGCTTTATTGCGTTGGTATTTTAATTGCCAAAACTTAGTTGAGCGAGGCGCTTCTGACCAAGCGTTTAATTTAGCTTGTGGGTATCTTGGGTGGTCAATATGCTGTACGGCAGAGTGGTAAAGCTGGCTCACTTCGCTTGCAAAGCGAGGTGAAAAATCAACTATGCGGCAGTGCAGTATGTGGGAGTTTTCCATAAAAAAGACCAATCTTAATGATTGGTCAATTATGTCGACTTTTACTGTTTTAAAGAACTACTTTTTACTGATATTGCCCACAAACATGATTTTATCAAATGTTCTATTTAAGCTTGAGCTAGCAAAATCGGTCATCCACATTTGTTCGGTCACTTCAACCGTGTCACCTTTTTTAACCTGTGCTTGTGGCCCTGCAGCCCAGTATGTTTTGTCTGCTTCTTTAATCTGCACATAGGTATACCCACCGCCATTCATGGTGTCGAGTACTTCACCTTGATGTAATGCACCTTGAGCCCATACAGAAGAAATCCCTAATGCTAGGGTGGTAGCGGCAGCAAGCGCAATCAATTTAGCTTTCATATAGTGTCCTGTCATACAATTTAAAAGAGATCCTCAAGGGATTACTTCAGCATTTAAGCATGTAAGGAAGATGGGGTCTGTGATCTACCCCATATTATCACTGTCGGTTTAGTTAGGGGTCACGATGGCTAATGTAGTGAACATTCGCAAAAAGTTGCCCGCCAATTAAATGTCCGTGCTGGCTAACAAAGTCAACAAAGGCTTCTGGCAGCGTTTGGTGCTCAATAGGTTGCTGCCAGTGAGCATGTAATAAGGCATCGTAACCTTCTTTACCTGCTGCGGTATAAGCGCTAGAAACGCCAATATACAGTTTATCTTCCTGTAAGGGCTGCCAGGCATCTTGTTTATAAATTTCAATTTGAGTAATGCGCTGGCCTTTGGCTTTTTTACCATCGTAAAAGTAGCGCAGTCCGTAAGGGTAGGGGAAGCTTCCGGCTCCTGTTCCCATAATGCCGTTATTTGTGGCGCAGTTAATCGATGATTCTAGTGCTTCGATAATGTATTTACCCATAATTTGATACAGGGTGAGTGGAAGCTCAAAGGGCAAAATACGTCCTACTACATCAGCTAAAGACAGTTGGCCTTTGTTTAAAGACTGCCTGACACCGCCAGCATTATGTAATGCAAAATCAATATTAGGCTCTATGCGTTTAGCCGATTTGTACATGCTTCTGCTAACCCAAGGTGCAATTTCACTGCCGTGAGGCAAGTGTTTACTCGGTAATCGAGTATGGATAAAGTCGCGGGGAATATGGGCTAATATTTGGTTTTCTAATGCATCCAAAGATGGTCGATATTGAGTGTGGATCACTTGATGTATATGTTCATCGTGTTGGGCTCCCCTAATACTTGGGTGAGCAAATAATTGCTTAACGAGTAGGTTAGAGGTAGTGATGTCAACTGTGCTGTGGTTAACCGCATGTGTTACGGTTATTTTGTCATCGAGCATAAAGTAATTATTACCCACAAGCTGTGTGACAGTGCCGTGTTGGTCAAATATTACCTCGGCCAAACCCAGTGTTTCGGCATATTTTCCCGCATGCAGTATAGGAGTGTTATTAATGGTTTCGGCATAAGGGATATCGCTCAGGCCTATATCACGCATTTGACCTTGTAACGTATGTGAATGGCCACCAATGATAATACTGATGCCGTCTACTTGCTCGGCTAATTCGCGGTCTTGATCTAACCCTAAATGACTTAACACAATAATGTGCTTAATGCCTTGCTGTGTTAAACGGGCGATGGTTTTTCGCGTGGTATCAATCGCATTGACAAAATGGGTGTCAGGATCGGGGCGGGCGATTAAACGCATTTGATCTAAGGTGATGCCAATAATGGCCATTTTTTTGTCGTGAAAGGGCTTAATTAACACTTTAGCTGTTTCGCTGGTGTCATCAAAATCGTACAGCATGGGGTGACCATATAATCTGCCCGTTTTTAGTCTATCTTCATGGCTTAAATCCATGTTGCCGGCCAGTACTGGAAAATTAATCCGATTCAAAAAAGCTTGAACTGGGCTGTTACCAGCATCAATTTCATGATTGCCTAAAACCATGGCGTCAGGCTTGAGTAAATTAAGCAAATGAGCATTAGCGGCGCCTTGAAATTCGCGAAAATACAAGGTGCCCTGAAAGCTATCGCCTCCATGTAAAAATAAAAAAGGGGTTTGCTGCAATGCAGCTTGCGCTCTTGCCTGCTCTATTTGAAAACCTAAACGAGCATAACCACCAGAATGTCCTTCCAACTTATAGGTTTGTTGGTTTGTCGTTAACGAAAATTGGACGGGGCTTGGTTCAAAGTTAGAATGTGTGTCGTTGATATGAGCGATGGATAAACGATAAGAATTTTGCATTAGTTCCCTCTGTGTAATGTCACTATCTTAACGTATCGGGCATCACGCTGTCATCCGTTGAACAAATAGCCTCACCCAAGCAATAGGGAGAGGCTAATCATTATTAAGGCTGTGATCTAATTGGTTTCGGCGTCAGCGTAAATGACCAGCCCCTTGCTTTCAATGCGGCGTTGCCAGAGTTTACGGGCAAAGGCTTGCATATCAGGGGCAATGTCTTTTGAGTCAACAATTTCTAGGCCAATTAACGTTTCAATAATATCCTCAATGGTCACAATTCCTTCACTTGAGCCATATTCATCAACGATGAGAGCTATTTTACTGTTGCGTTTAATCATGGTTTGGAACAAAGGCAACACGTCTACGGATGAGGGAACAACCAGCAGGTTTTTGACAAAATCGCCAATCGCTGTTTGCGGGGCCGATCTGGCATGTAAAATAATGTCATTGCGATTGATATAACCGATAACGTTGTCTCTATCGTCTTGGTAAACAGGTACGCGAGTAAACGGGCTGCTCAAATGTTGTTCAACAAATTGTTGGTTTGTCATGTTGGTTGGCAATTTAAAAATCACTGTACGTGGCGTCATAATGTGGCTTACAGGCATGTCTTTCATTGCCAACATCTGGGTCAGTATTTGTGATTCGTGCTCACTGAGCTCACCGCTGTCTTTAGCCATTTGGTTCATGGCGCTCAATTCTTGGCGCATGTATAAATTTTTATCGCCTTTACCTAATAACCCTGTGACTTTTTGCGACAACCAAATTAATGGCAACGTGAGTTTTTCCATCCAATATAAGCATAGCGATACCGTAGGCGCTAACTTTCGCCAGTGATTTGCTCCAATAATTTTGGGGATGATTTCAGAAAAAAACAAAATCAAAAAAGTAAGCACTGCAGAAAACACACCAAGCATTTCACTGCCAAAAATGATGGCGGCTTGTGCGCCAGCAACAGATGCACCCATAGTGTGGGATATTGTGTTAAGTGTGAGAATTGAAACTAATGGTGAGTCAATATTTTGTTTTTGCTTGTGCAATCTAGCAGCAATATTTGGCGAGTGTTCTTTTAGATTAGCAATATAGCTTGGCGTGACGGAAAGAAGCACGGCTTCAAAAATACTGCATAAAAATGAAATGGATATAGCAAAAAATACAATTAATAAAAGGGTTATCATACAGTGAAAGTAAATACTTCCTCATGGCAGGCCACATGGCCCAGCGCAAGAATATCACAAGCATTGTGAATATAATCTGAAATTTTCTCTGTATTTTAATTAAGTTAACTTATGTTAATCGTTAGGTGAAATCACTTGTTTATATTAAGGCATTTGCTGTTGTTATCATCATTTTTTACCGCTATCTGGTGAGCATAAATTGCGGTCATCAAAACGCTTAAAACCAACTACTTTTATGGCGAAAGAACATGAGTATTAAAACCTACGACGCTTAATTTAGATATACTGGCTAAAACACCATGCTACCTGTATAATTTGCCGCCCTGTTGCAGGTTTTGGTGTTTTTTGAGGTTAGGCGGATGAGTGTGAAAAAAATCAATTTATTAGATCTTGATCGTAAAGGACTGCGAGCGTTGTTCAGCGAAATGGGTGAAAAACCGTTTCGTGCCGATCAATTAATGAAGTGGATTTATCACTTTGGCGTCAGTGACTTTGAAGAAATGAACAATATTAACAAAGTGTTGCGAGCTAAGCTTGCCGCTAAATGTGAAATTGTTGCACCAGAAATTTCAAGTTTTCAAAAATCCAATGATGGCACCATTAAATTTGCTATCAATGTCGGCCAAGGCCAAGAAGTTGAAACTGTGTATATACCTGAAGAAGACCGCGCGACATTATGTGTGTCTTCTCAAGTGGGTTGTGCACTCGAGTGTACTTTTTGCTCTACCGCACAACAAGGGTTCAACCGTAACCTAAGCGTGTCTGAAATTGTGGGCCAGGTTTGGCGAGTGTCGCAGTTTTTAGGGTTTCACAAAGACACAGGCGACCGCCCAATTTCGAACGTTGTAATGATGGGCATGGGCGAGCCCTTACTCAATCTTGCTAACGTGATCCCTGCAATGGATATTATGTTAGATGACTTTGGCTTTAGTTTATCTAAACGTCGTGTGACCTTGTCAACCTCTGGTGTTGTACCTGCCTTAGATAAACTTGGCGACGCCATTGATGTGGCATTGGCTGTGAGTATTCACGCCCCTAATGATGAATTACGTAACGTTCTTGTGCCTGTAAACAAAAAGTATCCGCTACAAGAGTTTTTAGCGGGTATTCGCCGGTATTTAGCGAAATCTAACGCCAACCGTGGCCGAGTGACAGTTGAGTATGTGATGCTCGATCATATCAACGACAGTACAGATCAGGCGCATGAGTTAGCTAAGCTAATGAAAGACACGCCATGTAAAATTAATTTAATTCCGTTTAATCCATACCCGGGTTCGCCCTATGGCCGATCATCGAATTCTCGCATAGACCGTTTTTCTAAAGTATTGATGGAGTACGGTTTAACGGTTATTGTTCGTAAAACTCGTGGCGATGATATTGATGCAGCTTGTGGTCAATTAGCGGGTGATATTCGTGATAGAACAAAGCGTTTAGCAAAAAAACAAATGCAACAAAACCAGATTTCAGTCACAATGGATTAACTCTTTGTTTGTATAGATAATAGGCTTATAAATGAAGCACGGATTGCAAAAAGTTTTAGCGATTACTATTGTGGCGCTGTCGGTTAGCGGATGTGTAACCGAGCGCACCTATAGTGGAACCGATACCCCAGTTGCTGAACGTAAGTTTGACAAGGTAGGCGCTGCACGTGAGCGTATGCAACTTGGGTTAACGTATTTAAATCGCGGTAATAGCGAGCAGGCAAAATATAATTTAAACAAAGCCGTAGAATATGCCCCAGACATGAGCGAAGTGCATGTGGCTATGGCTTATTATTACCAAACTGTAGGGGATATAGCGCGTACAGAAGAATCATACCGACGTGCAATAGGGCTTAGTGATGCGACAGGAGATGCACGAAACAATTTTGGTGTATTTTTGTGTCAGCAACAAAAATATTCTGAGTCTGAAACCATGTTTTTAGCCGCGATTAATACGCCTAAATACACCCGTACAGCCTCAAGTTATGAAAATTTAGGTGTATGTAGCCGTAAAGCCGGTAATAAAGAAAAAGCGCGACAGTATTTTAATATGGCGTTAAAGTATGACCAAAGAAGAAAAGTAACCTTAATAGAATTAACCGAGTTAGCCATGGAAGAGGCTGACTACGGCGATGCGCGCGAACAACTCGCAAGATACCATCGAGTTGCTAGTGAATCAGCAGAAAGTTTAGCCTTAGGGATCAAGATTGAGCAGGCGGCAAATAACCCGGAAGCCGTAAAACGATTTGGCATTTTATTAATTGCGAAGTTTCCTGCATCTCCACAAGCCAAAAATTATAGAGCTAACTTGAATTAATGACTAAAGAATTCGAAGTAAAACAAGACGCTGAAAAAGCGGCATTGTTAAAAGATGTTGTTACCGCTGGCGCTATTTTAAAGGCGGCTCGTGAAGCGAAAGGGCTGTCAATTGAAGCGGTTGCAGCACAGCTGCATTTGCGACCAGGCATTATCAGTGATATTGAAAAAGACATTTTTGACAATATAGCCTCGACAACTTATGTTCGAGGTTATGTTAAAAACTATGCACGTTTTGTCAATGCTGACAACAGTGAAATACAGCAATGTTTAAATCATCAATTGCCCGAAATTGTCCCTCCGGCAATGCAAAGCTTTTCGCGCAAAACCACCCATCAGGCTCGTAATAGCCGTCTTAATTTAGTGACTTACTTAATTGTGACCATATTGATTGCGATGTTGGTGCTTTGGTGGGTACAAAAGTCGTCATTATTAACTGATGTTGACGTTTCGCTACCAACGGCAGAAGAAATTGCTGCAGACACTAACATGGCAGAGCCACAACAAATTATTCGACCTGCGGATGAACAAGCAGAACCTGACACCCAAGTTACCCAGGACAATAACGCGGCTTCAGCGATAACGTCAACTAACAATGGTGCCTCTACAGAAGTAGCCGCTCCAGCAACCGGTGCCCTAGTTACGGGTGATACGCCTACAGCAACAAGTCTTGATGTGCCTAATAGCGCTTCAACGGTAACGAATCAATTAACTACAAGCACGCTAGACCCTGCGCCAACCAGTACCCTCAATCAACCAAGTGTTGAGTCGGTATCATCGGCGGCTAATTCAGCGAGTAACAATAAACCTGTTAGCACAAATAGTGCCTCTGCTAATACAAGCTCAGAAGGTACATTGACCATTGAATTAACAGGCGATTGCTGGATAAACGTCATTGATGCTAATGGTAAAGTACTAGTTGATGGTGTAAAAACTGCTGCCAATACGGTTGAAGTGCGTGGTGTAAAACCTTTTAAAGTGATTTTAGGCGCACCACAAGTAGCCAATGTTAGCCTTGACGGAAGCAAAATCAGCCTGGCTGAGTTTGCCAACGGTAGAGTCGCCAGATTAACCCTGCCTGAAGCTGAATAGGCTTTAGCAACTAGCAGTAGAGTGTAATTGCATGTATAACGAATCCCCAATTATTCGCCGACCTTCCACTCGTATTTATGTGGGCAATGTGCCTATTGGTGATGGTGCACCGATTGCTGTGCAGTCGATGACCAATACTCGAACCACTGATGTTGCTGCCACTGTTGCTCAGATTAAAGCGCTAGAAAAAGTCGGTGCAGATATTGTTCGTGTTTCTGTGCCAACAATGGAAGCTGCTGAAGCATTTAAAATCATTAAACAATCGGTGACAGTCCCATTAGTTGCCGACATTCATTTTGATTACCGTATCGCCTTAAAAGTGGCTGAATATGGCGTAGATTGCCTACGCATTAACCCGGGTAATATAGGTAATGAAGAACGCATTCGCAGTGTAGTTGAGTGTGCTCGTGATAAAAATATCCCTATTCGCATTGGTGTTAATGGTGGGTCGCTAGAAAAAGACTTAATGGATAAATACCGTGAGCCAACGCCAGAAGCTTTGCTTGAGTCTGCAATGCGACACGTGGATATTTTAGATAGGTTGAACTTTGACCAATTTAAAGTCAGCGTTAAAGCCTCTGATGTATTTTTAGCGGTTGAGTCATACCGTTTACTGGCCAAGCAAATCCGTCAACCTCTGCATTTGGGCATTACTGAAGCAGGTGGAATGCGCTCTGGTTCGGTTAAATCTGCTGTCGGGTTAGGCATGCTGTTAGCCGAGGGCATTGGTGATACGATTCGTATCTCGTTGGCGGCCGATCCGGTTGAAGAAATTAAAGTGGGATTTGATATTTTAAAATCGCTGCGCATTCGAAGCCGCGGGATCAACTTTATTGCGTGTCCATCTTGCTCACGTCAAGAGTTTGATGTTATTCAAACCGTTAATGAACTTGAGCGTCGTTTAGAAGATGTAACAACCGCGATGGATGTGTCAATCATAGGTTGTGTGGTTAATGGCCCTGGTGAGGCGTTAGTGTCTCATATTGGTTTAACGGGCGGTCATGCAAAGAGCGGTTATTACGACGATGGTGTGCGCCAAAAAGAGCGTTTTGACAACAACAATATTGTTGATGGCCTTGAAGCCAAAATTCGTGCTAAAGCCGCTATGATAGCTAACCGTATTGAAATAGCCGACAAAACAGAATAATTCTCTAACTTGCTCGTTATGCTTACGCATAGTTTGAGCGGGTAAATTTACATTTATTAGTGCAAGCTAATTTGAAATTGGACAAGTAACAGTGGCAAAGCAAATCCAAGCAATTCGCGGAATGAACGATATTCTGCCAACTCAAAGCCCCATTTGGCAAAAAGTCGAAGCAGTATTGCGTTCATCTGTGAGCGCATTTGGTTACAGTGAAATTCGTACTCCAATCGTTGAAAGCACCGATCTCTTTAAACGTTCAATTGGCGAAGTAACCGATATCGTCGAAAAAGAGATGTACACCTTTGAAGACCGTAATGGCGACAGCTTAACATTGCGCCCAGAAGGAACCGCCTCAACTGTACGTGCAGGCAATGAACATGGCTTGCTTTATAACCAAGAGCAACGTTTGTGGTATATGGGTCCTATGTTCCGTCACGAACGTCCTCAAAAAGGTCGTTATCGTCAATTTCATCAATTTGGTGTTGAAACCTACGGGATTGGCAGCGCTGATATTGATGCTGAAGTGTTAATGTTGTCAGCTCGTTTATGGGATGAGCTTGGCATTAAAGAGCATGTAGCACTAGAGCTAAATACCTTAGGCGATCCCGCTGAGCGTGCTGCGTATCGCGATGCATTAATTGCCTTTTTAGAACAGCACAAAGACATCTTAGATGAAGACAGCCAACGCCGTATGTATTCAAACCCGTTAAGGGTATTGGATACCAAGGACCCACAAGTACAGGCGGTTTTATCCGATGCGCCAAACTTAATGGATTACTTGGGTGAAGAGTCGAAAACACATTTTTCAACTTTATGTGAACTCTTAGACGCGGTTGGTATCCAATACACAATCAACCCGCGCTTGGTGCGTGGATTAGATTATTATAACCGCACAGTTTTTGAGTGGGTAACCACAAGCTTAGGGTCTCAAGGCACTGTGCTTGCCGGTGGTCGTTATGATGGTCTTGTTGGCCAACTTGGTGGCAAAGATACACCCGCGGTTGGATTTGCAATGGGCTTAGAGCGCATTGTATTACTGCTTGAAACCTTAGGGCTAACCAGTGATATAGCTGCTGAAGTCGACGTATACGTGACCGCAATGGGTGATAATTGCGTCGTTGAAGCCATTAAAGTGGCGGCAGAGTTGCGTCAACAGTTACCAACGCTTAAAGTCATGAGTCATTGTGGTGGTGGTAACTTTAAAAAACAAATGAAGCGCGCAGATAAAAGCGGTGCTCAATATGCGTTGATTATTGGCGAAAACGAAGTGACTAACAAACAAGTTGCTATTAAGCCTTTACGCAACAACAACGAACAACAATTAGTGAGCCGTACTGAACTGGTCGCTAAAATTGCAGAACTGATTTAAAAGGGGAAGTGCAAGTGGAAATTTATAGCACAGAAGAACAACAAGTAGATGCTATCAAGCAGTTCGGAAAAGATTATGGTGTTTCTATTATCGTAGGTGCAGTGGTTGGCCTAGGTGGTTTATATGGTTGGAATGAATATTCAGCCATGAAAGTGGAGTCAGCTGAACAAGCTTCTCAGACTTTTCAATCAATTGCAGAGCAATCGAGCAACCCAGCGGCGTTTTTAACGCAAGCAGAAACCTTTACCTCTGAGCACGACCAAGCTGGATATCAAGCTTTGCTTGAGTTATTGGTGGCTAAAGCTGCGGTTGATGCCGGTGATCTAACCAAAGCCGAAACTGCGTTAACCAAAGTGATTGCAGCTAAGCCTGGTTCAGGTATAGAGACGATTGCAACCATTCGTTTAGCACGCATCCAAGCTGAGCAAAACAATCTAGGTGTAGCACTTGCAACACTTGAGCAGGTGACAGACACAGCGTTTGCTTCGCAACGTGAAGAATTAAAAGGCGACTTATTAGTGCGTCAAGGTGATTTGGATAAAGCCAAGTTAGCTTATCAAGCAGCAGTAGATAATGGCGGTGCGTTAACCAGTCCTGCGCTAACAATGAAACTAGACAACCTAAACAAGGCATAAGGAATTAGCCAATGAAGTCGTGGTGTAAAAATCTGCTTGCCGTTGGGCTGAGTGTTGCTTTTTTATCTGCTTGCTCTTCAAGTGATGTTGAAGAAGAGCCTGTGAGTGAATTAGTTGAAATTAAAGCAACCGTGTTTCCAGAGATCAGCTGGGACACTAATGTAGGCGAAGGCGTAGGTGATTATTACTCGCAACTTCGTCCAACCGTGCGTTATGGCAAGTTATTTGTTGCAGATCGCAGTGGTGTGGTTGTTGCGTTTGATGAAGCAACAGGTGAAGAGTTATGGTCGCAAAACTTTAACGATGTATTTGAGCAAAAGCTTAAAACAAAAACCAAAGGCATGCGTTTAGCTGCTGGAGTGACTGCCGCTCGTAACAAAGTTTTTGTAGGTGGCGAAACTGGATTATTGGTTGCTTTAGATGAAGCAACGGGTGAAGTACTGTGGTCATCTCAAGCCAATGGTGAATTACTGTCTACTCCTACTGTTGCCGAAGATGTTGTTGCTGTGAATACCGCTAAAGGTGCTTTTGAAGGCTTTAATATTGATAGCGGTGAAAAGCTATGGACATATGAAAGCCAACTGCCTAACTTAACATTGCGCGGAACCTCGTCAGCCGCTTATGAAGCGGGTGGTTTTTTTGTGGGTACCGCTGACGGTAAAGTTGCTGTTGTGGTTAAAAACAATGGCCAAGCTGCGTGGGAACAACCTGTTTTCACTCCAAGTGGCGGTAATGAGTTTACCCGTATGGCCGACGTTGACATGACGCCATTAATTTTGGGTGACAATCTCTATGTGGCAAGTTACAACGGTAATCTAGTGTCGATGGAGCTTCGTAGTGGTCGGATAATTTGGTCGCGTAAATACTCAAGTTTTAACGATCTTGCCGAAGCGGGTTTAAGCTTATACCTAGTGGATGACCGTAGTCGCATCTATTCTGTAGACCGTCGTAATGGTTTAGAACTATGGAGTAACTCAACCCTTAAAAATCGTCAATTGACAGCGGCAGCAGTGATTGACAATTATTTAGTGGTTGGTGACTTAGAAGGCTATTTACATTTTATTGACCGTAATAACGGTGATGTAGTTGGCCGAATTCAAGTCGACAGTGACGGCTTATTTGCTCAGCCATTAGTGGTTGATGATAAAATCTATGTTCAGGGTCGAAGCGGTAAACTGGCTTCAGTCACCTTAAGCAGTGAGCAAGCGAATGTTGAGGAAGATACTGACGCCAGTGCGGAATAAGTCTTAGGATCATTTCTGCATTAATTAAGGTATAATATCTTCACTAGAGCCCCTGGAAGCGTTCCGGGGGCTTTTTATTGAAAAGTTTTTTAGAGGCAAAATCATGATCCCTGTAGTGGCCCTTGTGGGGCGACCAAACGTCGGTAAATCGACATTATTCAATCGTCTTACACGTACTCGTGATGCGTTAGTCGCTGACTTTCCTGGCTTAACACGTGACCGTAAATACGGCCGTGCCTTTTTGGCGGGTTACGAGTTTATCGTTGTTGATACCGGCGGTATTGATGGCACCGAAGAAGGGATCGAAACTAAAATGGCTGAACAGTCATTAGCCGCGATCGAAGAAGCGGATGTCGTGTTATTTATGACCGATGCTCGCGCGGGCTTAACTGCCGCAGATTTAGCTATCGCGCAACACTTACGCAGCCGTGACAAAGTGACTTTTGTGGTGGCTAACAAAGTAGATGGTATCGACGCAGACTCAGCCTGTGGTGAGTTTTGGTCTCTAGGCCTAGGTGAAGTTTACCAAATGGCTGCGGCTCAAGGCCGTGGTGTGACCAACATGATTGATTATGCACTCACACCTTATGCAGAAGCCATGGGCATTGAGCGTGAGCTTGACGAAGAAGGTGAGCAAGTAGAGCGCGAATATACCGAAGAAGAAGCAGAAGCTGAACAAACACGTTTGCAAAATTTACCCATTAAGCTGGCCATTATTGGTAAGCCTAACGTGGGTAAGTCGACACTGATTAATCGTATTTTAGGTGAAGAGCGTGTTGTGGTTTATGACGAGCCTGGCACTACTCGCGACAGTATTTATATTCCTATGTCTCGTGAAGGCCGTGAGTATGTCTTAATTGACACAGCCGGTGTACGTCGTCGCAGTAAAGTGCATGAGGTTATCGAAAAGTTCTCGGTAATTAAAACCTTAAAAGCAGTTGAAGATGCAAACGTTGTATTATTAGTGATTGATGCTCGAGAAGGTATTGCAGAACAAGATTTAGGCCTACTTGGCTTTGCCTTAAACGCTGGCCGGGCATTGGTGATAGCTGTTAATAAGTGGGACGGTATTGATCAAGCTGTAAAAGATCGCGTAAAAAGTGAGTTAGATCGCCGTCTAGGTTTTATCGACTTTGCGCGTATTCACTTTATTTCTGCACTGCATGGCACTGGCGTAGGCCATTTATATGAGTCAATTGAAGAAGCGTACGACAGTGCTACACGCCGTGTTAGTACGTCAATGCTGACCCGTATTATGCAGATGTCACAAGACGATCATCAGCCGCCTTTAGTTAATGGTCGCCGCGTGAAACTCAAATATGCTCATGCTGGTGGTTACAACCCACCGATCGTTGTTGTGCATGGTAATCAGGTGAGTAAGCTACCAGATTCTTATAAGCGCTATATGATGAATTATTTCCGTCGTTCGTTAAAAGTGGTTGGTACGCCAATTCAATTACGATTCCATGAAGGCGCTAACCCGTTTGAAGGTAAAACAGAAAAGTTAACCTTAGGGCAAGAGCGCCGTCGTAAGCGTGCAATGACCCATATTCGTGACCGTAAAAAATAGCGATAATTAATAAAAAAGCCTGACTCGTTCAGGCTTTTTTATACACAGAGAAATGCATGCATCAGCCAATAGTTGGTTACCACCTAGATGAAGAACAGCTTTGGGTTGCCGAGCTTGTATGTGGGCATTTTCAACATGTACGTCATGATCCACCCTGGACTGTCCGTGAATGGATCACAACAGAGCGGGGTCGTGAGCAACATTTAGGCATGCAACTTAACTGCAAAAAATGTGATCGTAAAGAACCTGTAGATACTATATGAGCGTATTCGTTTTCGCCTGCCTAAAGCTTAATAGATAAGCCGCAATATACAGACAAATAACACTGTCCATTGCCATGGATAACCAAAAGCCATTAGTAAAAGGTTGGCTTGAATAACCAATAACTAAACTGACAAAAAATAATTTTTCAATTAATGCCACCCAAAACACTGGGATAATCCAGTCATTACGAAATATCGCAATAAAAAAGCTGCATCCCATCATCAACACCAAGAAGCCCCAATGCTGGATAAATATCGTGTCGCTAGCAATATAGGGTAATTGGTTTAACTGCGCCAAAGCCCATTGAGGCGCAACAGTGTAAAGTCCACCTAGCGATGTACCAAAGCCAGCAGTAAATAATGCAAGCCTTTGAGTTCGTTTGAAAAACTCTGTCATGATAACGTCCTATTCATACATCCCTTTTAAGTTCATCTTGTCGCTCAGCCATATTGAGCATAAAACCATAAACCGTAAGTGATTGTTAAGGTTACGGGGCAATAATGCTGTGGTTATCTTAATCTATCGAGGTTTATATGCGTACTCAAGTTCATTTTCCGTTACTCCATCGTCTGCTGCATTGGGGATTAGCCCTAACCATGATGGTGATGTTACTCACAGTGCTGTTACGCCTCGGGTGGATGGAAAAAAATCATATGGCAGCCGTGATCACTCAAGGCTTAGCCAATATGGATATCATGATCACCGATAAACAAGCTGTAAGTATTGCAAAAGGGATCCGTGGGGTAATGTTTAATTGGCATATTTATTTTGGCTATGCAGTAAGCGTTTTAGTTGTTGCTCGTTTTGCGTACATGAGTAAATTTGGCCTGCATTACCAGTCTGCGTTTTCAGCTCAGGCGACAATTAAACAAAAATTTCAAGCCTGGGTGTATTGGCTATTTTATGCCGGTGTTGCCTTATCGGTGATTACTGGGTTGGCAGTTAAATTTGGGCCTGAGGCCATAGAACATCAAGCAGAAACAATTCATAAGCTGGCATTGTGGTACTTCATTCCATTTATTAGTTTGCATTTGGCGGGCATTTTACTGGCCGAGAACGGCCAAAATAAAGGCCTAGTGTCGAAAATGATTGGTGGCTAATGCTTGGTTATTTTGAGCAATTGCTTTTGTTGCTTAAGTAAACCTTAAGATTGGTGGCCTAGTGTGTCTCACATCTAGTCATTGGGTGTAAATATGATGTCAAAGCAATTTTTTTCAAACGTAGTTAACCTAAAAAATGCCTTTGTTACTTTAACGATAGCAATGAGTTCTGCGGTTTATAGCGCACCTTCGTTGGACCACGTTGTGTTAGATGGTAAAGGGCAATCGGTCAGCTTACAGCAATTTGCTGGCAAGGTTGTGTATGTTGACTTTTGGGCCTCATGGTGTGGCCCATGTCGTAAATCATTTCCTTGGATGAATGCCATGCAAGCCAAATATCAACAACAAGGCTTAGAAGTGGTAGCCATCAATCTTGATGTTGATACTGCGCTTGCTCGTGAGTTTCTTAGTAAGTTACCAGCACAATTTAATTTACGGTTTAACCCAGAGGGCGATGTAGCGAAAGCCTATGATTTACAAGGAATGCCAAGCAGTTTTTTGTTTAATCGCCAAGGTGAATTAGTGCAAACCCATGTCGGATTTTTTGAAGAAAACATTCCAGCCTACGAGCAAGAAATTCAAGTGTTGTTACAGGAGTAAACATATGACAACTGTGTGTTATCGTCCGTTAGTTAAGATCGCAGTGACATTTGCGATCGCAAGTGGTTTGCTAGGCTGTTCAAGCCTTGGTGTTCAACCATGGGAGAAAGATCAATTTGCCCGAGCAGACATGGCCTTAAACAGTGAGAAACTCGATTTAGCTTTAGATGATCATATTTACTTTAGCAAAGAGGGTACCAGTGGTGGACGTTCGCTAGCGGGTGGAGGTTGTGGATGCAACTAACATCAAAACAACATATCGCCAGTGCGTTAGCCATTGCGAGTTGCAGTTTGATTGGTCAGCAGGCGTATGCCGCTGATCCTCAATTAACCCAAGATGATTGGAAGGTGGATGCCGCGATAATGTATTACGGTGAGCAAGACCGTGTACAAGCCGCAGAAGCTATTGGCAATGTGCAAAAAGCATTTGGCGATACATCGTTGCTCGACATGAAAATTGTTGTCGACAGCTTAACCGGAGCGTCTGCATCTGGTGCTGTGGCGCAAGCAGAAAGTCAAACGTTCACTCGCCCATCAGGCAAAGGTGAGTACACCATTAATGCAGGTGATACACCGTTAGATGATACTTTCCATGACACACGGGTTCAGTTAAGTGCTAATTGGCAAGAAGTGCTAAATCAAGATTGGACTACCAATGTTGGCGTTTATGCTTCGAAAGAGTTTGATTACCTGTCAATGGGTGTTAACGCGGGTCTTGAACGTAGTTTGAATAAAAATAATACCACTTTGTCATTATCGGCTGCGTTTACCAACGATATCGTTGATCCAGTTGGTGGCCGCCCTATGGCAATGTCGCAAATGGTATTTAGAGACAATTATGAAAGTGATGCAGACTATCAGGCGGCATTTGATCAAACCCGTTTAAGCGGTGATGATACAAAGCAAACAAGCGATATTATGTTTGGGGTCACTCAAATTTTGAATCGCAATTGGTTAATGCAAGCCAATTATGGTTTATCAAGCGTGTCTGGTTACATGACAGACCCGTATAAAATACTCAGTGAAGTCGATCTCAACGGTCAAACTCAGGCATATCGATATGAAAATCGCCCAGACTCTAGGTTGAAACACAGTGTATTTGTGATGACTAAAGGGGCTCTTGATTCAGGTGTGGTTGATTTTTCATATCGATACAGTACTGACGACTGGGATATTCAGTCACATACTCTAGAAACACATTATCGCTATAATCTAAGTCCGACCATGTATGCACAATTGCATTTACGGTATTACCAACAACAAGCGGCTGAGTTCTATCAACCTTTCTTGCTCAGTGGTGAAGATTTACCTGAATATGCCAGTGCCGATTATCGTATTGGTGACATGACCGCATACACTGTAGGGGTTAAATTTGGTCAACGATTATCTAACGGCCATGAGATGAGTTATCGTTTAGAGTATTACCAGCAAAATCCTGACAATAATGGCACGGTATTGCCTGGGCAGTTACAACAATATGATTTGTTTCCTTCTGTAAAGGCAATTGTGGCTCAAGTGAGTTATTCGTTCTAAGATGAATGACTTAGCAAATACGAGTAAGTTAATTTGACTAAACCGATAAGTCGCAAATTAACAGCCCCAACAGCGATGAGTTTACAGCCTCGTCCTTGGGGCTTTTTGGGCTCATTTACTGCCATGGCCAGCCCCTGTGAAATATTAATGCAGGTCAGTGATGAGTATGTAGCAAAGCAAATGTTAACCCTGGCTTATGATGAAGCCAGGCGGATAGAGCAAAAATTCAGTCGATTTATTCAAGGCAATGCTGTTTGGCATTTAAACCATGCACAAGGAGAAAGCCGATTAATTGACCTTGAAACCCTGCATTTACTTCAATTTGCCGAAAAGTGTTATGTGTTAAGTGATACGGCATTTGATATCAGTGCCTGTCCATTAATGGCTTTATGGCGCTTTGAAGGGCAGCATCGAATTCCCGAACAGGCTGAAATAGATGATGCCTTAAGCCATGTCGGTTTCAACCGCATCACATTCACCAATAATACTTTAACCATGCCAGCAGGCATGAGTGTCGACTTTGGTGGTATCGCGAAAGAATATGCTGTTGATCGCACTGCACAGTTATTGGCTCAGCGCTGGCCTCATGCGGTTTTGGTTAACTTTGGCGGTGACATAGCATGCCCTGTTATAAACAAAGATGGTTGGCAAGTGGGTATTGAAAACCCTCATAAACTTGATAACGCCGCTGCGCTTTTGACTATTAGACAAGGTGCTTTAGCGACCAGTGGCAACACTCGTCGCTATATTGAAGTGGCAGGTAAACGTTATGGACACATTATTAATCCTAAAAATGGTTACCCAGTAGAGCAGGCGCCATTATCGGTGACAGTGCTGGCGCCCAATTGCGTTATGGCGGGGATGTTAGCGACTATGTCGATGCTCAAAGGCGCGCAAGCTGAAGATTTTTTACAGCAGCAAGGTGTCGATTTTAAGGTGTTTCGAGGGTAACAACATATGCGTGTATTGCTGGTTGAAGATAATAAATTATTAGCTCAAGGTGTGGTAATGAGTTTGGCAAAAGAGGGGATTCAGGTCGATCATTTACCTTCTTATAAACAAGCTCAGGCTGCGCTCAGTAACGAAGACTTTAGCGCTATTATTCTTGATTTGGGTTTGCCCGATGGTAATGGTGCAGATTTGTTAAAACAATGGCGTCGCAGCGGCGTATCGTTACCTATTATTGTGTTAACTGCCAATACTGATTTTGATACCAAGCTTGCCTGTTTAGATATAGGCGCTGACGATTATCTGAGCAAACCTTTTGATGTAAGGGAATTAGTTGCCAGGCTTAGGGCGATCATTAGGCGTCAACATGGTTTAGACAATAATCAATTTCGTTATGGCGCTTTAGAGATAGATTTTACTCGCTGTGAAGTGCATTTTCGTGGCGAGTTAGTGACATTGTCACGACGTGAATATCAATTGCTTTTAGAGTTTGCTCAATCTGCAGGGCGTGTGTTGACTCGTAATCAGCTTGAACAGTTAACTTATGGTTGGGATGAGGTTGGCAGTAACTCAATTGAGGTACATATTCATCATTTGCGTAAAAAAATGGCCACAGAATTAATTAAAACGGTAAGGGGAATTGGCTATATTTTAACGGAGACTATCTAATTCTTTATTAGAATGATGGTATTTAACGATATGACCGCCACGCTACTATTTTTAACCGGGCTTGGTAGTAGGCATTAATTGTCAGTTTAACAGGAAAATATGTTCTCTCTTCGTTTGTTGTTTAGTTTGCTAATGTTGTTGGGTATTGTGCTCACTGTGACTTTTTCGAGCATATTAAGCTCTCGAGATGCAATGCACGAAGTCGAAGAACTGTTTGATGCGCAAATGGTTCAAACGGCAAAAGTGCTTGAGCAGTTTTATGTTAATCAGTTAACCGAAGAGGAACTTGAACAGTTAGTTAAACGACCTATTTTGTTTCATGTTGCTGATTCCAATATTGAAACATTTGCTGAACAAGCCAACCCGATAACCCTATCTTATGAGCATAAGCTCTCTTTCCAGCTGTTATCGACTACAGGGCAAATACTTGCTTATTCAGACAGCTCAGGCGAGCAAACATTAACCCACTTTACTCAAGGTTATGATACGCGATACATAGGTAGTGATTTGTGGCATGTTTACAGCTTTTTTTCACAACCACATCAAGTTTGGATTGTGACCGCTCAACGCGATGATGTAAGGCAGGAACTGGTCTCTCTTATTGTTCGTAACACATGGCATTCTCCATTAATTATTACGCCAATCATGATGTTTGTTATGTTGCTGCTAACCTATTTTTTATTCAAACCACTCAAATTACTCGAGCGTCATTTAGATAAGCGACCCGCTCAAGATCTTACTCCAATAAACTTTAAATTGCCCAGTGAGTTAGCCGCAGTGCAAAAAGCGCTCAACAGCTATTTATTACGGATCGCAGACACCATGATGCGCGAGCGTCGATTTAGTGCAGATGCGGCTCACGAGCTTAAAACGCCATTAGCCATTATTAAATTACACAGTGATGGTTTAGTTGATGTGTTATCGGCACAAAACAAGGATGTACAACAAATCTCTTTGCCATATATTGATGCCATCGGTGAGGGGGTAAACAGAATAAATCACACCGTAGAGCAGCTACTTTTATTGTCGCGTGTTGATGCATTAGAGGTGTTAAATCGTTCAGACTGTAAGCTGCAAAGTTTGGTCGACAATGTCATTAATCAGTTATTACATATTATTGCTGATTATGAATGGAGCATTGATATTCCTGCTGACATGACCATCAATGCTGATCCGTTTTATCTTGAGTTAGTGTTAAAAAACATTATCGAAAATGCTTGTAAATACAGCCCTGTAGAGTCGTTAATTACCATTAACGCTTTTAACAATGGATCGCACTCTTATATAGAAGTGATTGATCAAGGTTGTGGTATGACGACAGAAGAAATCGCATTAGCCAAAAATCGTTTTTATCGTGCCGATGAAACCACAGCTCAAGGTGCGGGGCTTGGTTTGTCTATTTGTCAGCATATTATGAGTTTACATCAAGGTGAGTTGTGTTTTGAGCGCGTTGATCCCCATGGGCTTAAGGTTACTTTACAGTTGTAGCCATGGCGTTATATTTGGGTATAAAAATGAGCAACAAAAGTTGCTCATTCTTGGTTGGGTTTATCGTTATTGCCTTTCTAGTTATTGCCTTTCTCGTGATGGCTTGATTTCGCGAGAATGGTTGTTTTGGCGGGCAGAATTATCCCGTTGTTGACTCATAGAGCGTGACGCCTGTTGCGGCTCGTTTCTGCGCTGTTGTTTAACGTCCTGTTGTATACGTACTGGCTTAGCTTGTGACTCACGCATCTTTTCAACTTGTGTACTGCGCTGTACTTGTTGAATTTCTTGATTGCGTGGCTTGTTTACCGCTTGGCTTGCCGGTTTGTGTTCGTACTTTGCTGTTGTCTTATTAACCTCTTGCTGGCGACTCACCGGCTCATTGTTACGGCTATAAGTAGATCTTGTTGGCTCACTTTTGCGTTCAAACGACTTTGCTTGCGATACCGGTTGACGCTGTTGGCTCAACTCACGTTTTAGCTGGGCGCTTTTGTGCTCAACGGGTTCGTTACGACTCACATTTTTAACAACGACTCGTTCGTTGCGATTGTCTTGTTTGGTGCTGTGGGTAATGTGCTTACGTGGCTCATTATTGTTAATTACAGCATGTTTAGAAGACACATGGCGTGGCTCATGATTTTGTTGACGTTTAGGCTCATGTGAATAGCTCACAGGCTTATTGCGTTTTTCATAATGGCCATTGTAACGTTTACTGATCACCTGGCTGCGATAAGCCACACCTTTACGGTGTTTAGGTTTGTGCTGCCAGTGCTGTGCACCATGGCTGTAACTGATTCTACGTGGTGTGTAGTAACGGTAGTTTTTGTGCACCGGTACTGCAATTACCCTGCGGTCATGCCAATGAAACCCGCTAAAGAAGAAGTTAAAACTAATGCGTACACCGCTATCCCAAATTATTGCACTGTGATTTGGGCGGTAATGAACATAGTTTGGCGCATGCCAATAAACCGGTGGGTAACGGTTCCAGCGCCAGTGACCATACACTATGCGGCTGTCATAGTAAGGCACGTACACAATCTCAGGTCTTACAGACTCAATAATAATGCGTCGCTCAACCCGTGAAACTTTTACCTGTTCAAGATCGGCTAGGTTATTGGCTTCATCTGCTTGTTGTCTTAATGCTTGAATTGTATCAAGCATGCGCCCTTCGTCTTGTAAAAACGCATCACCTAGGTTTTGGGTCCAGACTAAATCGGTGTTTAAACGCTCCAGCACATTAGGAAAAGCCACCAATGCTTTTACGCTTGGATCCCAGTCTTGTGATTCAACTTCAGCCATAATTTGCTTGGTATCGCGATTGCCTTGATTAACTAACCAACGCTGAGCTTGTACGATTTCAAGCGGGTATGTTGACGCAATCAGGATGTGGGTTAGCAAACTGTCTGGATAGAGCGCAATGGGGGCCAGCATTTGTGCCAACTCAGCATCACTTACCGCATCATCGGCTACGCTGTAGGTATTCGATTCAGTTGTTTGTGCGGCTTGTACACTTGCAAATGGCATACAAACCAAGGCTAAAGCGAATAGTGCTTTAACGGGTGTTTGAATGGCTTTTTTCATGTTAACTCCAGTGTCATTGATGACTGTTAAGCTCATCATAGCGAGCTGAAGATGAACATAAGCTGAAAGCGATATTAATGAGTGAATGTTTTTAGCGATTATTTTAGTGGGTTATAAAATAGGTGAATCGACAATAAGTTCAGAATTGAGGTTAATGAGTAAACTCAAACTCAAATTTGGCACCGCCTAAAGTGTCAGAGCTCTGCACCGTTAAGGTGCCATGGTAGCTGTCGACTAAATCTCGCACAATGGCTAATCCTATACCGTGGCCCTGCTCGTAAGTATCGGCCCGCATACCGCGTTCAAAAATCTGTTGCTGTTTGTCTTTTGGTACTCCTTTACCGTCGTCTTCAACACTTATTTGTAAGCTGCTTGGTAATTGCTTAACCCGAATGAGGATGTGATTGTTTGCTGCTTTACATGCGTTGTCTAAAACGTTACCGAGCATTTCGGTTAAATCTGATTCATCGCCTTTAAAGCGGGCATTAACATCACCTTGATAGTCAATATTAAGATGTTGTTGTTGGTATATTTTGCCTAAGGTTCTCACTAAGCGCGAAGCGATGTCATCGACACTGACCCCTAAATGCCAACCAGTGCCTGCAGCACTTTGAGCACGCTTTAATTGATAAGCCACAATGTGGTTAATGCGATTAATTTGTTCTATTGACGTGTCATTTAAATTTGCCTGGGTTTGCATCACCGCCAAAGGTGTTTTGAGGCTGTGGGCTAAATCGGCGAGGGCATTGCGGTAGCGTTTGCGCTGGTTTTGTTCAGTTTGCAGTAGCGTGTTGAGCTGTTTGGCCACGTTTTGTAACTCAATGGGGTAGTCGGTACTGAGTTGCATTGACTTACCTTGCTCTACGGCGCTGAGTTCTTGACTGAATTTACCTAAAGGTTTTAGCGTCCATAATAACCAACTTAACTGTACGCTTAATAACAGTGCCATTAAGATGAGTAACCAGGTCCATAATGTATTGGAAAATTGTGTGATTTGTTGTTGGTATTCATGCTGATTTTTAATGATGTGCAGTGTCATGGTAAACGGGCGTTCGCTGGTGGCAAAACTAACACTGTAGCTATAAATTAATTGTGGATTGTCATTAATTAAAATGTTGCCGTAGCTGTTGCGTCCAGTGGCCGGTTTGGGCAAATCCATTGGCATATTTAAGCCCAAAAAGGAGTTGGAGGTCCAAAGTAGCTGATTATCTTTGGTGGTGATTAACGCATAAAGCCCAGATCCAATGACATTAAATTGATTTTCGAGCAGGTGTTCTGGCATTTGCAGTTCACCCTCTTCAACTTCAGCCATGGCTAAAACAGAATACACATAGGCTTTTAGTTGATTTTTGGCCGCGACATTAATTTGGGTTTCAAAAGCGTTGTTAACTGTGATGCCAATGATAGGTAACAACACTAAAATAAGCAGTAATGCACTAACGACGATGCGTACCTTGAGAGAACCAAGTAACTTATTCATTTTGTCCTAACTGGCGTAAACGATAACCTTGGCCACGTAAGGTTTCTATCAGTTGATATTGATTGTCTGGGTCGAGCTTTTTACGTAAGCGGCGAATAAACACTTCAATCACGTTTGAATCTAGGTCAAAGTCTTGATCGTATATATGTTCAATAAGGCTGCTCTTAGAATGCACAGACCCTGGGTGGAGCATAAGGTATTCAAAGAGTTTGTATTCCGAACCGCTTAAATTAATGACTTGCTGATGTATTTTAATTTCGAGGCTGCGGGTATTAATGCTAAAAGGACCATTTTGAATCACAGGGCTTGCTTTACCTGCTGAGCGGCGGATAAGTGCATTAATGCGCGCAACTAATTCTTCTAACTGAAACGGTTTACTTAGGTAATCATCTGCACCGGCATCAAGGCCAATGACTTTATCTTGCCAGCTGTCTCGAGCGGTTAAAATGATAATGGGGTAGCTAATATCTTGTTCGCGCAGTTGGCTAATTAGCGACAAGCCATCCAACTTTGGCAAGCCTACGTCAATGATGGCCACATCGTATTGATACTCTTGGGCTTGAAACAATCCCTCTTCGCCATTAGACGCGACATCGACCGTGTATTGCGCATTAATAAGATGCTGTTTAACGTTTTCTTGCAGGGCTAAGTCATCTTCAACCAGTAATAATCTCATGTGCTAGTTCCTTGATACAGAGCCGTTAGTTGCGTCAACAGAAACATAAAAAATGACGCCATCATTGGTGAGTAATTTAACTCGATATCCCGGATTGCCATTGACGCTACTCGACTGGACTTTTAATACCTTGCCCGAATAACTGCGTTTGGCAATTTGTATAGCTTGCTGGGCGCTGGAAACCACTAAATTTTTACTTTGGCGATTGTCTTTTGGGCCAGGAACAAGCTGAAAAGGTGCCACTATACTTGAGGTTGCCACAAGCGAAGTGCCAGCAACACTGTGTGATGAAATCACTAACATTAAGCCTAAAAGAATGGCGTTGAGCTTGAGCATACGCTGCATAGTGTTAATCCTATTTACCTCATTGCGACCAGTGTAAAAGATCCTTTTATATATAGAAACATCTACTTAATAAATTGCGCTGCGAGTGGGTGCAAATTTACCTAGTTCAGTATACCCAGACACAGATGAACATTAACTGAATGACAATAAGGGGATGTCGATAAGATAGCGCGAGATATTAACTGTTTGTTCATGTTCAGCTTGTGTTCATTTTGAGTGGGTTTTAATGATTGCAACATTTAGGTTGTAAGGAATCACCATGAATCAATATTCAAATAACACCAGCGATATTAAACCCTCATTTAATCCCGTTAAACTAGGGTTAAGAGTATGTGTTACCTGTGCTTTGGGATTGAGCTCAATGAGTGTAAGTAGTGCCGAAGTGTCTGCAAGTCAGGTTGGAGGAGCGATTAGTCAGTCAAGGCTGTTAACGCAGCCTGTCAGTAGTGACAATGACGTGCAAACCCGAGTTGTTGAGTTACATCAGCAAGCTCAGTTACTTACGGGCCAGGCAGATAGCAGCACCAAGGTGACCCGTGAGCAACGCATGGCATTACATCAAAAAGCGGCTGCGACACAAGCCAGTAAGCAACAACGCGCTTTAGCACAACAAAACCAAGTGATTTATTATGACTTTTCATTTTATGACGCTCAAACGCGTTTGTTTGAAGATTACGATTACGACGGTTTTTATCAAACCTTTAGCGTGACCTTTGACGCTGACATCAATAGTAGTGGTGGCGATGTTCAAGCGGATGTGTTTGCAGAGTTATATTTAAGCCAAAACGGTGGACCCTGGATCCATTATTACTCGACAGATGTATTTACACTGAATGCCGATTCTAGCTTTGATGATTATGAAGTGCTCACCACATTAGCTACCGGATATCAAACCGACCATTATGATGTGCTTATTGATTTATACGAGTTAGGTTATGCCGACCCAGTTGCGACCATTAGTAGTGATGAGCTAGATAGCTTGTATGCCTTGCCACTTGAAAGTAGCGATCGTGACGCTGTATATGTAGAAGAAGTTTACGTAGAAGAGGCTCACGGTGGTGCATTAGGTTGGTTAAGCTTAAGTTTATTGGGCACTTTTGCCTGGATACGTCGTAGTTTGATGAACAAAAAATAACGAAATGTTTGCCTTTTCATAGGGTAGAATTGCGTTTTTAAGCTTCCTTTGTTTTTTACTTATTAAATAAGTAATTAGGAGAATGTATGTTAGTGAACGTTAATGCATCCTTGTTATGCAGCTCTTTAATCGCCTCGGCACTGTTGTTGTCTGGTTGTCAATTACCTAATCCTTACACAGGCGAGTCTGAAAATGCTAAAGCCACAAACGGCGCCATAATTGGTGCCATTGGTGGTGCAGCAATAGGAGTGGCTTCTTCAAGTAAAAAAGATCGCGGTAAAGGCGCATTAATTGGTGCTGCATCTGGCGCTGCCGTAGGTGGTGGTATTGGTTATTATATGGATGTGCAAGAAGCCAAATTACGCAAGCAGCTACAGTCTACCGGGGTGAGTGTTACGCGAAGTGGTGACAATATTATTCTTAATATGCCAAACGAAGTGACATTTGCAGTTGATCAAACTGTACTAAGCGAGCGCGCTAAATCGGTATTAAACAGTGTAGTTTTGGTTGCTAAAGAATACAGCGATACACGCTTAAACGTGATTGGTTATACCGACAGCTCAGGTTCAGACTCATACAATTTACGTTTATCGCAAGTGCGTGCCAGTGAAGTGGCGCAGTATATCACTAGCCAAAATGTAAATGGTTCTCGCGTGTCGTCAACGGGCATGGGCGAAGCCAATCCGATAGCGAGCAATAATAGTGCTGAGGGCCGAGCTCAAAACCGCCGTGTTGAGATAGTATTAACTCCCTTGGGTAAGTAACCCAGTGACAATCGTTTCAGCCTCGATAATGATAATCGTGTATTGATTCGATTAGAGATTGATTAAACAAAAAGCCATCGCAAGATGGCTTTTTGGCTTTTAGGTATTCGGGCCTGATATTTTCGTCACGGTCGAGGTGATTTCACCGTGTTTTAAGCGAGTATAGATCACATCACCTTTATTTAGTTGTTCTGCTTTATCGATAACCTGATTATTGAAACTTGTAATGGAATAGCCGCGGCTTAATGTGGCAAGTGGGCTGACGGTATCAAGCATATGAGCGGCTTGAGTTACCCGTAATGCTGCTTGCTTAAAGTAGTCGCTGCTAGCGTCGTTAAATCGTTCAGTTAAGTACTGCAAGCGCTGTTTTTCCAGATTTAATGTGCTGGCCGGAGAGCGTTGTTGCAGACGGTTATGCAGTTGCTGGTGGCGCATAGTTAAGCGACTGAGCTTATGCTGTAAGGCATGTTCTAAACGCATTTGCATTTCATCAAAACGTTGTTCAAATTGTTGCAGTTTACGTTGAGGCTCATGGCGTTGCAGCTGATGGACTAATTGATTTAAACGCCCACTTTGTTGTAACTGATAATGCTTCATGCTTTGTTGTAAGCGGGCTCGCAATAATATGAGCTTTTCGGCTTTGTTGCCTTTGTCTTTAGACAAGAGTTCTGCACCAGCGGAAGGAGTCGGGGCGCGCACGTCTGCAACATAGTCGCTGATGGTAGTGTCTATTTCATGGCCAACCGCGCTCACCACCGGCAAGGCACTATTGTAAATGGCATGGGCTAAATGCTCATTATTAAAACACCATAAGTCTTCTAATGAACCGCCACCACGAGTGAGCAGTAGTACATCCACTTCAAGCCGCTGATTTGCGGTGGCGATAGCCTGACAAATTAACTGGCTCGCCGCTGCGCCCTGTACTTGGGTTGGATAAACAATGACTTCAATTGATGGGTCGCGTCTTGCTAATACGTGCAAAATGTCTCGAAGCGCTGCACCAGTGGCTGAGGTTATCACTCCAATACGTTGAATATTATTTGGCAGTGCGCGCTTTGTTTCTGTGGCAAATAGACCCTCTGCGGCCAATTTTAACTTTAATGCTTCAAATTCTTGCGCTAATAGTCCGTCACCAGCAGGCAACATAGACTCTAATAGCAGCTGATAGTCGCCGCGAGGCTCGTAAACACTGATGGCACCTTTAACTAACACTTGCTGGCCATTAACGGGTTTAAAGCGTACAGATTGATTACGGCCTTTAAACATGGCGCAACGAATTTGCGAGTGACTGTCTTTTAAGGTGAGGTACCAATGGCCTGAGCTGGGCGAAGAAAAGTTTGATATTTCACCATTTAACCAAATTTTACCTATTTGACCTTCAAGAATATGCCTGACTTCGCCGTTTAATTGCGAAACAGTGTAAACATTGTTTTTTGTGGCACTCATGAATGTTCTCATTCTAAAGGTAATAAAAATCTATTTTCCATTTACCAACCGTAATATGCAAGGTATAATCTCGCCGCAATATTTCACCTCAAATCCTACTTACTAGGGAGATGTTGCCATGCTACGTTTACTGAAAGATGCACTAACCTTTGATGATGTGTTGTTGGTTCCTGCCCACTCGACCGTACTCCCTAATACCGCTGTTCTCAAAACACGTTTAACCACCAAGATTGAATTGAATATTCCGCTGGTATCTGCCGCGATGGATACCGTCACCGAGTCACGTCTTGCTATTGCAATGGCGCAAGAAGGTGGTTTAGGTTTTATTCATAAAAACATGAGTATTGAGCAACAAGCCGAAGAAGTTCGCAAAGTTAAAAGCTATGAAGCGGGGATAGTACAAGACCCTGTTACAGTCACTCCTGCAACAAGTTTAACCGACCTGCGTTTACTCACTGAGCGAAATGGCTTTGCTGGTTACCCTGTGGTGAATGATGCACACGAACTTGTGGGTATTATTACCGGCCGTGACGTACGCTTTGTAACAGACTGGAGCAAAACCGTTGCCGACATGATGACCCCAAAAGATCGTCTCGTGACAGTAACTGAAGGCACCAAGTTAGATGAAGTGCAAAAGTTAATGCATTCTCATCGCATTGAAAAAGTCTTAGTGGTTGACAATAACTTTAAACTTAAAGGCCTTGTCACTGTAAAAGATTTCGAAAAAGCTGAGCGTAAACCTAATGCCTGTAAAGACGAGTTAGGTCGTTTACGTGTTGGTGCAGCAGTTGGTGCCGGTCCTGGTAACGAAGAGCGTGTTGATGCCCTTGTTAAAGCCGGTGTAGACGTATTATTAATTGACTCATCACATGGTCATTCTGAAGGCGTGTTACAACGCATTCGTGATACTCGTGCTAAATACCCTGACTTACAAATTGTGGGTGGTAACGTTGCTACCGCTTCTGGTGCACTTGCGTTAGTCGAAGCGGGTGTTAACGCGGTTAAAGTGGGTATTGGCCCTGGTTCAATTTGTACCACTCGTATTGTAACTGGTGTTGGTGTGCCGCAAATTACTGCGGTGTCAGATGCAGCAGAAGCCGTGCTTGCGTTAGGTATCCCTGTCATTGCCGATGGTGGTATTCGTTTTTCTGGTGACTTAGCTAAAGCATTAGCTGCAGGTGCATCATGTATTATGGCGGGCTCTATGTTTGCCGGTACTGAAGAAGCCCCAGGCGAGACAGAACTTTACCAAGGCCGTGCGTATAAATCATACCGTGGTATGGGGTCTCTTGGCGCAATGGGCCAGGCTCAAGGTTCATCAGACCGTTACTTCCAAAGTGATAACGCCGCTGACAAGTTAGTGCCTGAAGGTGTTGAAGGTCGCGTACCTTACAAAGGTAAGTTAAAAGAAATCATTCATCAGCACATGGGCGGTTTACGTTCATGTATGGGATTAACAGGTTGTGCCACCATTAAAGATTTAAATGAAAAAGCACAGTTTGTTAGAGTGACTTCAGCTGGCATGGGCGAGTCACACGTTCATGACGTGACCATTACCAAAGAAGCACCTAACTATCGTTCATAATTACCTCAAGGGCGACGTTTGTCGCCCTTTTGTTACACGCATGATGGCCAATGTATTGGCCATGGCATTTAATCAATTTGTAAAGGTTACCCATGATTAATATTCATGATCATAAGATTTTGATCCTCGATTTTGGTTCTCAGTACACTCAACTTATTGCCCGTCGTATTCGCGAGATTGGCGTGTATTGTGAGTTATGGGCCTGGGATGTGAGCGAAGCTCAAATTCGTGAATTTGCTCCTAATGGCATCATTTTAGCCGGTGGCCCTGAAAGCGTAACCGCTGATAACTCACCTCGTGCACCAGAATACGTGTTTACTGCAGGCGTGCCTGTTTTAGGCATTTGTTATGGTATGCAAACCATGTCAGAACAGCTTGGCGGAAAAGTGATTCAAGGCGTGGGCGAGGGCGAATTTGGCTATGCTCAAATTGAACTGCAAACCACTTCTGCACTATTCAAAAGCATAGAAGATGCCGTAAGCGCAGAAGGCAAGCCATTACTTGATGTATGGATGAGCCATGGCGATAAAGTATCGGTGATCCCAGAAGGCTTTGTGGCTGTTGCTAAAACGGCAACCTGTCCTTTTGCTGCAATGGCGAATGAAGAAAAACGTTTTTACGGCGTACAATTTCACCCAGAAGTGACCCACACTCGTCAAGGTCAACGCATGCTTGAGCATTTTGCGCTAGACATTTGTGGCTGTGAAGCTAACTGGAAACCTTCATCTATTATTGAAGATGCCATTGAACGTTTAAAGCAACAAATTGGCGACGATGAAGTGATCCTTGGTCTTTCTGGTGGTGTTGATTCATCGGTTGTGGCTATGCTTTTACACCGTGCCATTGGCGACAAGTTAACCTGCGTGTTTGTTGACAACGGTTTATTGCGTTTAAACGAAGCCGAGCAAGTATTAGAAATGTTTGGTAATCATTTTGGACTAAACATAGTTCATGTTGATGCTGAAAACCGTTTCCTCGATGCAATGGCTGGCGTTGCCGATCCAGAAGCCAAACGTAAAATTATTGGCCGCGTGTTTGTTGAGATTTTCGACGAAGAATCAAAAAAATGCGTTAATGCAAAATGGTTAGCTCAAGGTACCATTTACCCTGATGTGATTGAATCGGCAGGCAGTGCTACCGGTAAAGCGCATGTGATTAAATCGCACCATAACGTAGGTGGTTTACCTGACGATATGGCGCTTGGTTTAGTTGAGCCGCTACGCGAGTTATTTAAAGATGAAGTGCGTAAGATTGGTTTAGAGCTAGGCCTACCTTACAACATGCTTTATCGCCACCCGTTCCCAGGGCCTGGTCTTGGTGTGCGTGTGCTTGGTGAAGTGAAAAAAGAATACTGTGATTTATTACGCCGCGCTGATGCTATCTTCATTGAAGAATTGCACAAAGCTGACTTATATAACAAAGTCAGCCAGGCATTTACCGTGTTTTTACCGGTTCGCTCTGTGGGCGTAATGGGTGATGGCCGTAAATATGATTGGGTTGTGTCGCTACGTGCGGTAGAAACTATCGACTTTATGACCGCGCATTGGGCTCATTTACCCTACGACTTTTTGGGGCGTGTATCGAATCGCATCATTAATGAAGTCGATGGTATTTCTCGTGTGGTGTACGATATTTCGGGTAAGCCACCGGCGACGATCGAGTGGGAATAATCCAAGCGGATTAATCTTCTGGTTCTATAAAAAAGACGCCTCGTCGTCTTTTTTATTTGTTAGAATAGCCGCGTAGACTGGTTATTTAGGCTAATTGCATGACTGATATTCCAAAGGCTGATTGTTTAACTGAATTAGCACCTAATACTTCCTCTGATGTTGTCGACAGTGCTCAACTCGCCATTGATCAACAATGGATGCGCCTAGCAATGCAATTGGCACAACAAGCTGAGTTAAAAGGTGAGGTGCCCGTTGGCGCGGTATTAGTTAAAGATGAGGTGATGATTGCCAGTGGCTTTAATTTAAGTATCTTAAACCACGACCCAACCGCCCACGCTGAAATGGAGTGTATCCGCCAGGCGGGTAAGGTACTCGAAAACTATCGCATGTTAGGGACAACCTTGTATGTCACTCTTGAGCCTTGCGCAATGTGTGCCGGTGCTATGGTGCATAGCCGAATTGAGCGAGTGGTTTATGGTGCCGATGATTTAAAAACTGGTGCTGCAGGTAGCGTGATTAATTTATTACAACACCCTGTATTTAACCATCAGCTTAGCGTTACTTCAGGAGTGTTAGCTGACGAGTGTGCAGGGCAGCTCAGTGCGTTTTTTAAGCGCAGACGAGCCGAAAAAAAAGCCCTTAAACAGTTAGCTAAACAGCAAACTGATTAAAGGCTTTTTAGGATTAGCCGTTAGCGTGAACCCAAAGTGAGTAAACTTAAATTAGCTCTCAGTTTGAACCAATAAAAAATGGGCACGTTGACGATTTAAAATGCGGCTTTTTTGTACTTTTAGCATGACGCGACGACGTGACATAGTGTTGCTTATTGCTCTTCTTCTCATACCGGTATCCTTTAAATCATTCTTGGTTGTATTGAATGTAAGCTGATATCTCATTTTACATGATGACACAATAACAAGAGATAACTGTTAATGGGTCATCATTTTTATTTTCCGCTTATGCAGTTAGGGTTTCTGAGCCGATACATTGGTATTAATGTTAACCTCTTCGGCGATGATCTCCATGCTATCACTTTCGTCAATCACGTCCATTTGTTTAGTTTGATTATCAACCCAAACTAAGGTGTCGTAATATCGGCGTATGCTATCAACATAGTGTACCGCTTCACTACCACGGGCATAGCCATAGCGGGTTTGTTTGTAATATTTAGACTGCTGTAACAGGGGCAATACCTTTTTTACATCACGCCAGGCGCTAGGGTTCATTCCCATTGACTCTGTTAATTTGCGCGCATCTTCCACATGGCCTAAACCAATATTATAAGCGGCTAAAGCAAACCAAATTCGTTGCGATTCTGGAATCGATTCTGATAAGCGATCCATCATGTCTTTGAGGTAAAATGCTCCACCGCGAATACTTTGCTCTGCGTCTAAACGATTATCGACACCCACATAGGTAGCTGTAGGTTGAGTTAGCATCATCATGCCACGTACGCCAGTGGGGGAGCGTGCTTTAGGGTTCCAATGCGACTCCTGATAGCTGGCGGCAGCGAGCTTACGCCAATCTAAATCACCTGCGTACTCTTCAAACATGCTGCGGTATTCAGGCAAAATATTGTCAATAGCGCGGATAAAGGCACGAGTGTCAACATAATCAAAACGTTTCACATGGCCAAAATATTTTTCGTTTAAATGCTCAAGGGTGCCGGCACGTTTCTCTTTATGCCAAAAGGCTAAAAGCTGACTCATTAAACGGTCGCTGTCTTTGGGCGGTAACAGCCAAACAACCTCAATTTTTTCTTCTAAAATCATTCCTGCTCGTAACTCAGGTAAAAAACGTTGGTTAATTAACAGGCTGTTTGAGTCTGATATTGTGTAGTTCAATTTACCTTTGGCAACCAGTGCGAATAATTCTTCGTTATCCTTGTCGTCAACTTGGTTCCACATGAGTTCTGGGTGGTCTTTTTGCAGTTGAGTTAAGGTATTAACCGACGATGAGTTTGCCATTACGGTTATTTCGCCAGACAGGGTGCCAATGTCTTTGGGTTCTGGCGTGCCTTCTTTATATACCAGTACCTGGTTGACTTTATATAAGGTCGGCCCAAGTTTAAATTGTTTGCTGCGATTAGGGGTTTTCGCAATACCCGCAGCAATAATGTCGATTTCGTTATTTTTTAATGCTTTAAATAAAGCTTTCCTGTCTGTATAGGGGATCATCTCTAACGGCACGGATAAATAATCAGCAAAACGTTGTGCCATTTCGAAATCAAAGCCGGTTTCGCCTAACTCTGAATTAAGGTAAATCTGAGGTCCATAAAGTGTACCCACCTTGAGGACAGTGCGTTTAGGGGCGGGCGCAGCAATATCTACCTGTTGAATATCAACTGGTTGGCAAGCGCTCAATATGCCTAAAAGAAAAATGATAAATAAGGTTTTGATCATATTTATTAACTGGTTATCTTAAGTTGTATCGTTAATGTTCACGAGAGTAATACGAGAAAAACGAGTGTAATACCTGTCGAATAGCCTTTAAATATGTAGGGAGTTGGTGTTTTTTTTCGCATACTTTATCAGGAGTTTTCCTAAACGCCTAGGCTTGTATAAAAAAGCAGCTAAAGCTGGCGGGTTTGTGCTCGATTGTAAAGTGAGCCTGTTATCCACTGTAGCATTATTCCCGCGGGATATTTTCCCTATCAGGAAACACTGTTTTCACCTGTGCTTGAACGTGATTTGTATTGTGCAATTCCCTATAATAGCGCCAATTCTGACCCTCCTATATAAATTATAAGGTGAATAGACGTGATGGAAATCATTCGCGGAGCCCCTGCACTATCTGCATTTAGAGTTCAAAAACTCATGGAGGCTTGCGAAAACGCATCGCTTCCTGTGTCGCAAATTTATGCCGAATATGTGCATTTAGCTGATTTGACTGAATCTCTTGATGATAATGAACGTCTACAGCTAGAAACGATTCTTACCTATGGTCCTGCGATTGAATCGCATGCTCCTAAAGGGGCGTTACTGTTTGTTACCCCGCGTCCAGGTACTATTTCTCCTTGGTCATCTAAAGCGACTGATATTGCTCATAATTGCGGCCTAGATAAAGTCAAACGTCTAGAGCGTGGTATTGCTTACTATGTTGAATCAGCCACATTAACGGCTCAGCAGCAAAAGCAATTGCAAGGTTTACTGCACGACCGCATGGTTGAAGTGATATTGCCAACGTTTGCTGACGCAAGCGTACTGTTTGCCCGTACAGAACCTGCCAAGTTTAACAGCATCAATATTTTGGCTGAAGGTCGTCGCGCTCTAGAAGTTGCCAACGTTAAGTTAGGTTTAGCATTAGCCGATGATGAAATTGACTATTTAGTTGAAAACTTTGTCCGCTTAAAACGTAATCCAAACGACATTGAACTTATGATGTTTGCTCAGGCTAACTCAGAACATTGTCGTCATAAAATTTTTAATGCAGATTGGACAATTGACGGCGAAGCACAGCCTAAATCTTTGTTCAAAATGATTAAGAACACCTTTGAAGTAACACCTGACTATGTGTTATCGGCTTATAAAGATAACGCTGCGGTAATGACAGGCTCAGTTGCAGGGCGTTTCTTCCCCGATCCAGACGGTGTGTATAACTACCACACTGAACCTATGCATGTATTGATGAAGGTTGAAACTCACAATCACCCAACCGCGATTAGCCCATACCCTGGTGCTGCTACCGGCTCTGGTGGTGAAATTCGTGATGAGGGTGCAACCGGTCGTGGTTCTAAACCTAAAGCAGGTTTAAATGGCTTTACGGTATCTAACCTTAAGATCCCTGGCTTTGTACAACCCTGGGAAGGTCAATACGGTAAACCTGATCGTATCGTTACCCCGTTAGAAATCATGCTCGAAGGCCCATTAGGCGGCGCGGCATTTAACAACGAGTTTGGTCGTCCGGCCTTGACTGGGTATTTTCGAACTTACGAGCAAGAAGTATCGAGCCATAATGGCGTTGAAGTGCGTGGATATCACAAGCCGATCATGATTGCCGGTGGTTTAGGTAATATCCGTGAAGAGCACGTGCAAAAGGGCGAAATCACCGTTGGCGCTAAGCTGATTGTATTAGGTGGCCCGGCAATGAACATTGGTTTAGGTGGCGGCGCGGCCTCTTCAATGGCATCTGGCCAATCAAGTGAAGATTTAGATTTTGCTTCTGTGCAACGTGAAAACCCTGAAATGGAACGTCGCTGTCAAGAAGTCATCGACCGTTGCTGGCAACTTGGCAGCGCGAACCCTATTCAGTTTATTCATGATGTGGGCGCAGGTGGTTTATCAAATGCATTCCCTGAATTAGTGAATGATGGTAATCGTGGTGGGGTGTTTAATTTACGTAACGTGCCATCAGACGAGCCTGGCATGAGCCCGCTTGAGATTTGGTGTAACGAGTCACAAGAGCGTTATGTATTATCAGTAGCACCTGAAAACCTACAACAGTTTGCCGATATTTGTGCCCGCGAACGTGCTCCATTTGCGGTAGTCGGTGAAGCGACTGAAGAAATGCATTTAACCCTTGCCGACAGCCATTTTAATAACAAACCAATCGATTTACCGCTTGAAGTATTATTAGGCAAAGCACCGAAAATGAGCCGTGATGTGGTATCGGCTAAAGCGGTATCGCCAGCGTTAGACCAGTCTAAAATTGACTTAAACGAAGCGGTCAAACGTATTTTGACTTTACCCACTGTTGCCGACAAAACCTTCTTAATCACCATTGGCGATCGCTCGGTGACTGGTTTAGTGAATCGTGACCAAATGGTTGGCCCTTGGCAGGTACCGGTTGCAGATTGCGCTGTCACTGCATCAAGCTATGACAGCTACACTGGCGAAGCCATGTCGATGGGTGAGCGCACACCGTTAGCATTGTTAGACTTTGATGCCTCTGCCCGTATGGCGGTTGCTGAATCGATTATGAACATTGCTGGTGCTGATATTGGCTCGTTCAAACGCATTAAAATATCGGCTAACTGGATGTCACCAGCAGGTCACCCAGGTGAAGATGCTGGTTTATATGAAGCGGTTAAAGCCATCGGCGAAGACTTATGCCCAGCACTAGGCATTACTATTCCTGTGGGTAAAGACTCGATGTCGATGAAAACCGCATGGGAAGACAACGGCGTTAAGAAAACCGTTACATCGCCAATGTCGTTAATCATCACCGCATTTGGTGTGGTACAAGATATTCGTAAAACGATTACGCCAGAGCTGCGCTCAGATAAAGGCGATAGCACATTGTTGATGCTGGATTTAAGCAATGGCCAAAACCGTTTAGGCGGGTCTTGTTTAGCACAGGTTTACAGTGAGCTTGGTGATATTGCGCCAACACTGGATAACACGGCTAACCTTGCAGGATTTTTTGAAGTCATGCAGCAATTAGTGGCTGAGCAGTCGGTAATTGCTTATCACGATCGCAGTGACGGTGGTTTGTTTACAACCTTAGTTGAGATGGCATTTGCCGGTAATACGGGTTTGCAAATTGATTTAGCCGCGTTAAAAGGCACAGACATAGAGCGTTTATTTAACGAAGAATTAGGTGCAGTTATCCAAGTTAGCAGCGAGCAGGCTGATGCCATTGCGGCACAGTTCATCGCTAAAGGTGTGACGTGTCATCAGATCGGCGGCCTACAAGCAGTTGATCAAATCACTATTACCGATGGCGAGCGCGTTATTTATACAAATAGCCGTACTGCGCTACGCACGTTATGGTCAGAAACCACCTATCGCATGCAAGCACTTCGTGATAACCCTGAATGTGCTGCAGAAGAGTTTGCGCTTAAGCAAATTGCTGATGCACCCGGCTTAACCGTTAAATTAGGTTTTAACCCGAATGAAGATGTTGCTGCACCTTATATTTTAAAAGGCGCAGCGCCTAAAATGGCTATTTTACGTGAGCAAGGTGTTAACTCGCACATTGAAATGGCAGCCGCATTTGACCGCGCAGGTTTTGAAAGCCGCGATGTGCATATGTCTGATATTTTATCGGGCCGTATTAGCCTAGAAGAATTCCAAGGTTTAGTGGCTTGTGGTGGGTTCTCGTACGGTGACGTTTTAGGTGCCGGTGAAGGTTGGGCTAAGTCCATTCTGTTTAACAACCGTGCACGTGATGAATTCAGCCGTTTCTTTGAGCGTGATTCGAGCATTGCGTTAGGTGTGTGTAACGGTTGTCAAATGTTATCTAACCTAAAAGAAATCATCCCAGGTAGCGAGCATTGGCCGCACTTTGTGCGTAACCGTTCGGAGCGTTTTGAAGCGCGTTTCAGTTTGGTTGAAGTACAGCAAACTCCGTCAGTGTTCTTCGAAGGAATGGTGGGTTCTCGTATGCCTATCGCTGTGTCACACGGTGAAGGTTTAGCTGAATTTGCCAATGCACAAGCATTAGCTAAAGCAGAAGCCTCAGGCACCATTGCACTACGTTATGTAGATGGCCACGGCCAAATTGCGACGCAATATCCACTTAATCCTAATGGCTCGCCAAATGGTTTAACTGGTATTTGTACAACCGATGGCCGCGTGACCATTATGATGCCGCACCCTGAGCGTGTATTCAGAACCGTTGCCAACTCATGGCATCCAGACAACTGGGGCGAAGACAGCCCATGGATGCGCATGTTCCGTAATGCGCGGGTAAAAATTGGCTAAGATTATAGCTGATAGGTCAATCAACATGGCGGCTCAATTGGGTCGCCATTTTTTATATCGGCAATAACGAGATCAAAAAGCCCCACAAGTGTTCACTTGCGGGGCTTTTTATGTATTAAATTGCGCTAACGCGCGAAACCGTAACTTACTAACTCAGGTTATTTAGTTTCTTTGGCGGTAAACATGTCTGAAAAGGCACGTTTATATAAATTGGCAATATTTTCAAATAATAGCGTCATATCTATCTCTTTGGGGATCTGGGGGGGATTAAGACTACGACGCAGTAGGATATTCGTGTTCTTAACTGTTTAATAATTATACGGTGGTTATTATTTGCACTCAAACAAGAAAAAATGATGTTTTAGATTAGTTTTATTTATGCATTATTCCGTTTGTAATATTAGGTTTGTTTTGTTGATTTTTTTAAATTGCTGATATTTATGGATATTGTTTTTATGGATTGATTATTTATAGATAAATGGTTTTTATCGCGAATTAAATACATTGAGATTTTTAACGACGTATTAACACATTGGGTTGGTCTTTATGTTTGGTCACTTTTATTATGGTAAGTCATCATTCCTAACGGGCTGTTGATTTTTGCTGTTTGACTTTTGTTCGAGTGACACGCCTTCTTATCGCGGTACTAGGTGCACTGCCTAGTAATCTAAGTAATGCTTTATTTGCAAAGCGTCATTCAACAAAGGTTCATTCAACAAAGAGTAAGCGTTTTTAGCCCAATCCACGCTGGCTGCGTGTGTTGGCCATTTTTACTGCGTTATCGACTCTTTATGTCGAATAACAGCACCTCAAAGTCTCTGCCGCGCGGTTTTATATGTGTGTAATGACCAACAATTCGCTGCAAAAACAAACTCGAAAGATCCGCAGCTCCTAGCAATTGCACTTTTTTTGTCAATACCTCTTGCGAGGGTGGGGAGGGGCGAATTTGCATTAATGTTGATTTTTTGGGCATAAAGAGGTTGTGTGAACGTCACAAAAATGATTTTTTTATGCGTTGTAGCACAAGTGTGAAAAACATAAGCTGTTGATATTAAAGCGCTAAAAAATATTCATGCAAAAAATCTAATGAAGGTCACATATTTAATTAAAAAACATGATCTCTTCAATCAATTTACCGTAAGATATATCAGGTTTAGGAATGGACTTGAAATCATAAGTTGTTGGGTTTATTGAATACTTTTATTGTTAAGTTAATCAACTTTGCAAATTATATTTCTGGGACAATATCATCAATTTGGCAATGCTTTATTGCCGTGTCGCATTTGGTCGAACTGAATGAAGTAAGGAGTCGCCAATGATTATCGAAGAGGTTGTTGAGCTATCGCGTTTTCAATTTGCGTTGACAGCCATGTACCACTTTTTATTTGTTCCGCTTACCCTGGGATTAGCCTTTATACTGGCCATTATGGAGTCAGTTTATGTAATGACTAATAACCAGATTTATAAAGACATGACCAAATTTTGGGGTAAGTTATTCGGTATTAACTTTGCCCTAGGTGTGTCTACTGGCTTAGCAATGGAGTTCCAGTTTGGTACTAACTGGTCTTATTATTCGCATTATGTTGGTGATATCTTCGGTGCGCCATTGGCGATTGAAGGATTGATGGCATTCTTCCTGGAATCGACCTTAGTGGGTATGTTTTTCTTTGGGTGGGATCGTTTTAGTAAGCGTCAGCATCTTGCAATAACCTGGTTAGTGGCTATTGGCTCTAACATGTCTGCATTGTGGATTTTGATTGCAAACGGTTGGATGCAAAACCCCGTTGGTTCAGTGTTTAACTACGAAACCATGCGCATGGAAATGACTAACTTTGCCGAAGTGGTATTTAACCCTGTTGCGCAGGTTAAGTTTGTGCATACAGTGGCTTCTGGCTATGTAGCTGGAGCAATGTTTGTTCTCTCGATTAGTGCTTACTACATCCTCAAAGGCCGTGATTTACCCTTTGCTCGTCGCTCGTTTGCCATTGCAGCCAGTTTTGGTATGGCGGCGATTTTATCGGTTATCGTATTAGGTGATGAATCAGGATACGAAGTGGGTGAAGTTCAACGTGTTAAATTAGCGGCAATTGAAGCTGAATGGCACACAGAACCCGCACCAGCAGCGTTTACTGCGGTTGGTTTCCCTAATCAAGAAACCATGCACACAGATTATGCTGTTAAAATACCGTACTTAATGGGAATTATTGCAACACGTTCTTTAGATGAAGAAGTAACAGGAATACGAGATCTTGTTAAAGAGCATGAAGTGAGAATTCGTAACGGTATGGTGGCTTATGCGTTACTTGAAAAACTGCGTGCAGGTGATGAAACCCCTGAAACTCGTGCACAATTTGAAGCGACAAAAGGCGATTTAGGCTATGGCTTCTTACTAAAACGCTACACAGATAACGTGGTTGATGCGACAGAAGAGCAAATCATTGCGGCCTCTTTCGACTCTATTCCAACGGTAGCGCCAATGTTCTGGAGTTTTCGTTTAATGGTGGGTTGTGGCGTGATTATGTTGTTTGTGTTTGCTGCTGCGTTTTGGCAAAGCACACGTCATAAAATTGCTGAGAAAAAGTGGGTGTTGCGAGCAGCACTATACAGCTTACCGCTACCTTGGATTGCCATTGAAGCAGGGTGGTTTGTATCAGAGTTTGGCCGTCAACCTTGGACCATCTCAGAAGTGCTACCTACCTTTATGTCGGCATCGAGCTTAACGCCAGCTGATCTATGGTTCAGTATTATTTCGATTACGGTTTTCTATACCATTTTACTGGTGATAGAGGCTTTCTTAATGTTCAAGTTCGCACGTCTTGGCCCAAGTAGCTTAAAGACTGGTCGTTATCACTTTGAAACCCAAGATGCCTAATCGGAGGACCTGATTATGTTTGATTATGAAGTATTAAGATTTATCTGGTGGGCATTAATCGGCGTGTTATTTGTCGGTTTTGCTGTCACCGACGGCTTTGATATGGGTGTTGGCGCGTTATTACCGATTATTGGTAAAGACGACACCGAACGCCGTATTATGATTAACTCCATTGCCCCTCACTGGGACGGTAACCAAGTTTGGCTTATCACCGCAGGTGGTGCCTTATTTGCTGCTTGGCCTATGGTTTATGCAGTGTCGTTTTCTGGCTTTTATGTGGCAATGATGTTGGTGCTGTTTGCCCTTTATATGCGTCCTGTTGGCTTTGATTATCGTTCTAAAATTGAAGATCCAAAATGGCGTAAAACCTGGGATTGGGCTTTGTTTGTTGGCGGTTTTGTACCACCACTGATCATTGGCGTTGCATTTGGTAACTTACTGCAAGGTGTGCCATTTAACTTTGACGAATACCTACGTGCAACTTATCACGGCGGGTTATTTGGCTTGTTAAATCCCTTTGGATTATTAGCCGGCCTTGTCAGTGTTACCATGTTTATGATGCAAGGCGCATCCTGGTTACAAATGAAAACCGAAGGCGAGTTACGTGTGCGCAGTGCTAAAGCATCGCAAATATGTGGTGGTTTACTGTTTGTACTATTTGCGGTTGCAGGCGTTTGGCTTGTTAATGGCATTGATGGTTATGTGATTACATCAACGCTTGACCTAGCTGGCCAATCAAACCCTACCACCAAAACCGTTGCTGTTGAGGCCGGTGCTTGGTTAGCCAATTACGACAAATATCCAGTGACCATGTTATTCCCTGTATTGGGCTTGTTAATGCCAATTTTAGTGATTTTAGCTAGTCGCTTTAATCGTAGTGGCTTTGCATTCTTGTTTAGCTCGCTTGCTATTGCTGGTGTGATTGTGACTTGCGGTGCAGCCATGTTCCCGTTTGTAATGCCATCATCATTAGAGCCTAATGTGAGCTTAACCATGTGGGATGCAACAGCGAGTCAAATGACGTTAAAAGTGATGACATTTGCGGCTATTATTTTCGTACCAACGGTATTAAGTTACACCATTTGGACTTATTACAAGATGTACGGCCGCTTAAATCGTGCGTTTATTGAAGACAATAAAACGTCACTTTACTAGTTTAAGGAGCGATATCTATGTGGTATTTTGCGTGGATTTTAGGTGTATTACTGGCATGTTCATTCGGTATCATCAATGCGTTATGGCTTGAAAATACTGAAAACATGGATCGTCAAAGCGAAGATTAATCTTCTACTATGCCCATCAGTAACAAAAAACCGCTTTAGTGATAAAGCGGTTTTTTTTTGGTAGTTATTATGAGTAACTTGTTACCGCTAACTCGTTACCGCTTTTCCTTGTAGAATTGTTCTTCGCGGTTTCATCAGCAGCAGGTACATTACTGGCACCCACATTAATGACAGCATTGTGGTCAATAAAGTACCGCCGGCAATGGCGATGGCAAAGGGTGGCCAAAAACCGCCGCCTGCAATGATTAATGGTAAAAAGCCGCCAATGGTGGTGATGGTGGTTGAACCAATATGGCGCCCGCAGCTGCTAACGGTATCGATAATTAACCTAATATTACCTTGCTTGGCATCGGGTACATCTTCAAGTTCAGCTAAAATCACAATGGCAGCATTAATGGCTAATCCCATTAACCCCAACAAACCGATAATAACGGTAAACCCAAATGGATAACCAAATACAAACACCGCAAGCAAGCCTAATCCTGCCGATTGGAATGCACTAAGCAAAATGATGGCTGTTAATCTAAATGAGTTAAATGACAGTACAACAGTGGCCAAGAGTAGGGTTACCACAAGCACAATATTAGACATCAAGTTACCCACAGCCTCATTGCGCTTGGCACTTTCACCACCAATTTCAAGATGATAACCTGCTGGAAGTGCTAGTTGTTCAACTTTTTCTTTTGCATCGTTTAACACCTGAGCCGGCAGTACGCCACTGGTGATGTAGGCTTCAATGGTGTTGACCCTCTCACCATTACGGCGTGGGATTGCACCGCGGCTCACATTGACTTCATTATAAGATAATGCCGATAGTGGAATTCCAGATCCAGATGCCGAGACCAAGTTTATTTCGGCTAATCGGGTTGCCTGTTCACGGCTAGAGTCGCCTAAACGGACTCGTACAGGTAGTGATTCTGTTTGCTCTAAAATACTGCCGCCAATAATCCCAGTAGTGGCCATTTGTATTTGGTTGGCAATGTCGCTTAAGCTCAAGCCGCTCATTAAGCTGGCGTCTTCATTTACCTGTAACCACACTTTAGGCGCACCAGAGCTTAAAGTTGCACGAGTATGAATAACATCAGGCGTGGCATTTAAAATGCCTCTCACTTGTTCGCCTAATACTTTTAATGTGTCTAAATTAGGGCCATAAATGCGTAACTCTACAGGGGCATTAAATGGTGGGCCTTGTTCTAATTTGCGCACCAGTATTTGTGCTTGTGGGTATTCGATATCAAGCTCTTTTTGTAATTGCAAAATAAGCTTGTTAGCGGCAACAAAATCGGTCACTTTAATCATCGCCTGAGCGTAATTTGTTGCCCCTTGCTGGCGTTGAGTGAGGTTGTAATAAAACGATGGCGTGTTACCTCCAACGACCCAGGAGGCTTCGAGTATTTCATCTATTTTTTGTAGCTTGGTGTCGATAAGCCTCACTTGTGCCAACGTATTTTCAATACTCACGTGTGGCGCTAAATACACCTCTATTTGAAACATGTCTCTATCTGAAGGCGGGAAAAACTGCTCTGTCATTTTACCTGCGGCAAAAAAGCCTACTACAGGCAAAATGCCGATGACAATTGCAGTTAATAACGGACGATGAAGCGCAAAATGCAAGCTGGCGGTAAAGGCCTGGCTGATACGTGGAAAAGCCATTCCTTGTTGATACCATGCGCTTGGTTTTTCACTGCGGCTAAAACGACCCGCAAGGCCAGCAATAATCGTGTGAGAAATTATATAAGAGCCAAGCAGGGCAAACATAACCGAAATAGCAATGCCGCCCACAAACTCACCGGCAGCACCTGGCATTAATACAATGGGAGCAAAAGCCAGCATGGTGGTGATGGTTGAGCCCGCTAAAGGTAGCCATAAATGGTGTAAGGTTTTAGTGACGGCCTCAAGTTTCGTCATGCCTTGTTGGCGCCGCTGGGCAATGGCATCGACGATGACGATTGCGTTATCGACCATAATGCCTAAGGCCACGACTAAACCTGTTACCGACATTTGGTGAATAGGCAGCCCGGTATATTTCATACAGGTTAGGGTAAACAATGCTGTTAACGGTAGTGATATTGCAACAATTACGGCATTGCGCAGCCCTAAAGTAAGCATTAATACCACAAGGATTATAATAAAACCTTGCAGTAAGTTAACCACTAAATCACCCAATCTATCTTGAGTATAACCTTGCTGATCAAACAGCCATTGCACCTTAATATTGGCGGGTAAATTGACAGAGAATTGCTCAATCGTGCGGTTAACTTGTTGTTGCCATATATCAACTCGGTTGTTGTCGAGCATACGCGCAGAAACCAGTATACCTTGTTGGCTATCGATTAAGGCGACGCTGCCTGCCGGGGTTTTGCTTTGGCGAGTAATAGTTGCAACATCGCCAAGGCGAATAATTTGCCCATATTCATCAACTTTTAACGGCACTTGCCTGATGCGGTGCTGCGAGTCAAGTTCGCCAGACACTTCAACTAGGGCTCTAAATTGGCTGTTATTAATTTCGCCTGCTGAAATTTTACTGTCTGCATTTGATAAAATGGCAGCAATACTGGCAGGTGTGAGATGAAGCTGGCTAATTTTATTGCCGTCCAGCTCTACGAGTATTTCTTCTTCTGGTGCGCCATAGAGTTTGGCAAAGTCAGTGCCGGTTAATAGGCGTAAGCGGCTTTGTAACTCTTTGGCGTAGCGATTGAGAATATCGGCTCTAACAGGTGAGTCATCAGCCCACACAAGCCCTAAAATGGCAGTGCTAGCGTAACCTAGTTGATCATCTAAAATGCCATTTTGAGCCGCATCGGGTAGCAAGTATTTGCTGTCTGCAAGCAAATCGCGCGCGCGCGACCAAACCGGATCTGTATCTGTAACCGTATCTTTTAATTCGAGCTGAATAACTGAAATACCAGGTCTTGAAGTCGATTGAACCAGTTTTAAATCTTCTAAACGACGTAATTGGTTTTCGAGCACCTCGGTCACTAGTGCTTCAACCCTTTCGGCAGATGCGCCTGGATATTGAGTAATAACAGAAGCAAAACGGTTGGTAATGTGCGGGTCTTCAGTGCGCGGCAGGCTCGATATCGCCCCAAGCCCCGCAACGATTAACAGTGCGATAAATAAACTGGTTAAACGACCATTTTCAAGAAACGCTTTAATCATAGCGCCTCCCCACGAGTATTTTGTGCCAATATCACATTTTGGCCAACAACGACTTTATGTAGCCCATCTACGACGATTTGCTCGTTAGCTTGTATTGCGCCTTTAATAAATGCCTGCTGTTCATTTGTGTAAATGATTTCAACATCTCTGCGTTCAATTTTATAAAGTGGTGCATCATCTTTTACTACAACATACACATTCCAAAGACCTCTCACGCCATCGGTTAATGCTGACATTGGTACCCAATAACCTGCTACGAAATGATCTTGCTGATAAACCAAATAAGCAATTTCACCATTGATTGCCCTTGCTGATTCAGGCAGTTGGATCCTCAGTTGCACTGTGCGGCTTGTTGGGTTTACCTCGGCGCTTATCCCGGCAATTTGAGCGGTAAACGTTTGCTTGCCAACGCGCACATCGACATGTTGCTGCGCCGTTAATTGCTGGGCAATATCGACTGGCACACCAATGTAGGCGACAGGTTGACTACTACCCACTAAATTAAACACTGCACTGCCAAGGGCTATTACTTCACCTAGGTTGTGATAGCGCTGACTAATCACACCATCAAATGGGGCGACTAAGGTTGATTTTTCAATTTTTAATTTTGCCGCAGTTAAGCTGGCTTCAATGCGTTTTTGATTGGCTTGTAAGCTAATAACCTGTTGTTGGGTTTCATCGAGTTGCTGCGCCGACACATAGTTTTGCGTTTTTAACTTTTGTGTGCGTGCTAAGGTGCTTTTTGCCAAGTCGATATCTGCTTGAGTTTGTAACAGGCTTGCTTCGAGTTGTTGTTTTTCGGCAATTAACAAGTCGGTGTCTAATTGCGCTAAAAGTTGGTCTTTTTTGACCACATCCCCGCTATCTACGGCAATACTATTGAGTTTACCCGCCAGTTCAAAACCAATGCCAGTGGTGTTTGCTGAGCGAATTGTGCCAGTATAAGTTTGTATTTTTTGGTAACGATCATTAAGCACTAATGGCTGAGTTAAAACCGATTGATACTCAACGGTTTGCGAATGTTCTTTAACTTCAGAGCCACAACCATTTAATGCGAAGATACTGATCCCGATAACCCAGAATCTAAGGCGTTGCGCAAGTGTGCTAACTGCAAACATAATTATTCCTTTAAAACTATATCTAATCAGGTGATGACTCATCTCGCGCTCTGCTTAAGGTGTTACCTGTAACCATACCGTAAGATGTAATTTATTTGTTAACTAGACTCGGTAGTCTAATTTTATAAAACTAGACTGACTAGTCTATTTTTGGGTATTATGAATTAATGATATCGAAAAATATCGATGCTGAACTTTGCAATAGGGTTAACCTACGGATTTCACATGACAGAAAATACTTCAGGCATAAATAATGATGAACAGGCCAACTTAAGTCGCAGTGAGCAAAAGCGAATGCAAGTGCTTGAGTCGGCAATGGAATTGTTTTGCCAAAAAGGCTTTCCACTTACCAGCATGGATGAGGTGGCTAAACATGCGGGGGTTTCCAAACAAACTGTGTACTCGCATTTTGGCTCTAAAGATGATTTATTTGTTGCAGCCATTGACTCTAAATGTGTTGTACATCAGCTCACTGGTGATATTTTAACTGATGCTCGTGATCCCCAAAGGGTGATATTACTATTTGCCAAACAATTTGGTGAGTTAATTGTGAGCAAAGACACCATGACAGTATTTAAAACCTGTGTCGCACAAGCCGATACCCACCCAGAGGTGTCTAAATTGTTTTACGACGCAGGGCCAAAGCACATATTGGGATTAATTCGTGATTACCTTACCAAGGTGAATCAACATGGCCAATATTACTTCGAAAATCCACACGACAGTGCTGTAAGGCTGTGTTTAATGTTATTTGGCGAGCTTAAGTTACGCCTTGAACTTGCGTTAGAAACCGAGCATTTATTGTTAAGCAGGCCGCAATATCTACAAGATACCGCAGAGATGTTCTTGCGGGCGCATAAGGTTGCAATAAAATAATGCATAAGATTTGAACTGAAGTATTACTTAATTAGTATTGGTTCAGACAGTTTATGCTACACACCATATTATTTCGAAAGGATGCACATGATTATGACGTCTTTTAACGGCTCTAACTTTACGCGCAATACACTGAGTTTATCGATTAAATCGTTATTATTAATCCCAGGGCTATTACTCAGCCAACAGGCCTTAGCTGCACCTGAACGTTCGCCATTTTCGCTGACTGTTGCGCGTACTTCTGCGGTTACGGCTAATGTGGGGCAGGGGGATGAAAATCAATTACAGCGAGATGCGTGGAAAACCAGTTTTTCAGCAGCCATGCCGTTAAATAGACAATGGTCAATTGGCGCCAGTGTCGGCTACGATAACCATGATTACGACTGGCGTATTAACCAGGCAACGCCGTTACGTTTAAGCGAACAGGATTGGTCAACCGTACATCAATACAGTGCCGGGCTATCATTAACTTACCGGCCAGATAATCACTGGATGTTTATAGTTGCTCCTAAATTGCAATATGCCTATGCCGATACCGCCTCATCGTCAAATGCGCAAAGCTACGGTGTTGTTGCATCGGGCATGTACCGTTTTAACTCAGGTAATATGCTTGGGTTAGGCGTGGCTTATTTGAATGACATTTCAGAAGTACGCACCGTACCTTACTTAGCCGTGCGCTGGCAAATCAACGACAAGTTAGTGCTAGCTAACCCGTCTCAAGCCGGTTTTAGTGGCCCAGCAGGTTTAGAACTGAGTTATCAATATAAGCCTGATATTGATTTTGGTATTGGTAGCTCAAAACGAACTGAACGCTTTTTAATTGCCGATGATGATCAAACCATCGAGATTGACGAATGGGTGGGCTTTGTTCGTGTAGGCTGGAAAGCGACCGACAATGTGAGTGTCAATGCTTATGCCGGTTACTATTTTGGCGGCGAAATGGAGCTTAGTGAACCCGATGTTACCGAAGACATTGAAAACCAAGCCGCGTTTGGGCTAGCGTTTAAATTAGCTTTTTAAATTAATGTGTTAAGCTATATTTAGTCCAGCTTATAAAATAAAAAATGCCGCTGACATCAGCGGCATTTTATCAATCATATGCTTTAAAAATAAGTGACGTCTTTAACCCGTTTAGGGCGATTTTGTTGTTCGTACAATTGCCACACTTGCTTAAAGTCTAACGCTAACTCAGTGACATAAAACTCACCAGAAGGATAGGTTTTCACCACTTTCGCACCGCGAATAATACCACTCACGCTTGACTTAACATTATCGTCAGTTAATAACCACTCACTGACATCGCTATTCGCTGAAATTTTTTGGCCGTAAACTTGCTCAGCCAATTCACGATAGGCTGCAATTTTAGACGCCTGCATTGCCATTAAAATACGGTGCGATGGTTCAGGGCTTGGTTGAGTGGCTAATGGGGCATAACCTACCGCCGTTAAAGTCGGGAAGGATGTTGGCGCCTCCGTTTCCCACTGCACATATTTATCTTTACTCACACAGCCACTGAGTAACACCAACATCATTGTTAATATGAGTGTCCTCATAGCTTTTCTCCTAATACGGTATAACGGCTGTCGCCTTTTTTCTCATGACGGTATAACAAGCCATCACGAGACTCGATAATTTCAGACTCTTGTAAATATCCAGATAAACTCGACGCCGCAACAAAAGATTGCACTGCAGATAGCACACGGTTATTGGTTACGTTAACCACCCGACCATTAAACACTATACCTTCAGGGGTCATGGTCATTGTAGACACTAATACATGTGACACGGGCAGATCTGATGGCAATAATTCCCAATTACGGCTTAACATAAATTCGCCTTGCTCAGTTGCACGCAAACTGATGGCAACATTCATATCAACTAAATTAAATTCATGCGCATGAAACGCCGCCAATAAACCTTGCTGTAATTGTAAGGCTAGCTCATTGGTCGCATTTAAATTATTAGCCAGTACCGGAGTTGTGATCAGCAGGGGTTGATCAGGCCGTAAGGCGTCATTTTGTAAAACTAATTCATTGACCAGTTTTTCGGCCCACACATTAATTTGGCCTTTTGGCGCTAATCCAGCGGCTTGAATATCGTAAACCAACTGATCATGATAGACATCGTTTTCATCAGCCACTTTGACGTATTTACCGTTATTGTTAAACGCTAAATTATTTGCCGGGTTAGGCGTTTGGCTACATGCTGCGATAGTCAGCATCGCAAACACTGCCGTAGTGGGGATAAGCCTATTAATCATGATGATTCCTTAAAGAGTGTCGCCGGTGCTCGCGATAGCATGTCGGGCGTAAAAGCCGAAAATACCCAACGGCTCTGTTAGTTATAATGCGCCACGACCAAGCCGCTATTAAGCTATAAACCTTTATCGGCACTGGGCTAAAAAGCTTTACTAGATTTAACCAACAAACAAAGCACTCAGCAGTGGCGCAATTTTTGCTTACTAAATTATATCGCGTCAGTTGATTCATTTTATATGCTAAAAGAAGGCAAAACTGACGACTTTTTGACATTAGGATATCGTATGCCGGCGCCAATTTACGTTAAAAAACCTGTTACCAGCCAACACAAGCTAGCCCTTGTCGTGTTGATATTGATGAGTTTATTTCAGGTGCCTGCCGCTTTGGCTGAGCAGGTTGAAGTCACTGGCAGGGCTAAAATTGTCAATGGCGATATCGATAAAGCCCGCGAAGATGCAATCAGTCAGGCGTTAAATTATGCCAGCTTAAAGGCTGGAGTTAATTTTTCGAGCGAGCAGTCAATCGACCAGGGGCGGCTCACTCAAGACACCTTTCAAATGCAGCGCATGGGCACAGCAAACAATGTTGAATTAATGAGTGAAATGATCAGCCAGAACACCATTACAGTGGTGTTACAGCTAGAGTTAGCAGAACCCGAACCTAATGCTCAATGCAAAAGCCAATTATTAAAAGCTTCAATTATGTTGCCGCAATCTTACCTGCAAGAACGAGAACAACTGCGCTATGGGCAATTAGCTAATTTCGAACAGCAAATAACGCTGCAATTGGGCAAAGTGATTAACTCACAATCTCGACATAGCTTTGCTCGCGTCCATGCCGATGAAAAAATTGATAACACCAACCAGCTTGTTAACTTCAGGGGGTATCGCATTCCCACATGGTTAGGTGAAATTACAGAAAGTCAGTATATATTGCAGCCAGATATTATTGATATTTCAACAGAGCCAGCAGAAAGTCGGTTTTTTGGTTTGAGTGAAGACTATCCACAAAGGCAGTTTATGATAAAAATGACGCTTTACCATGCGATTAGTGGCGAAGTGGTCTGGACCGAAACCTTTACCACATCAGCGCCGTGGGAATTTGAAAAACAAGAAGTGGTATCACCAGCTAATCAACGCTTTTGGCGTTCATCTTATGGCCAGGCCATTAGTGAGATCTTTCAGCAAAGTGTGTTAACGCTTGATAACCAGTTAAATTGCAGACCATTATTAGGGCAAATAATAGCAAGGCAAGGGGACAGATTAATCATTAATCTTGGTCGTAAAAATGGTGTAAAAATGGGTGATAAGTTCCAAATTGTGCTGCAAAAAAATATCCCCGATCGCCTAAACACTATGCGCCCCATCGCCAGTAAAAGTCGTGCAAGTGTAGTAATAGAGCAAGTTAGCGAAGACAGCGCAACAGCTGTATTTGAAGGAATCGATGCAGCAGATAATATTCAAGTGAACGATATTGCGATTAAAAACTAATCATCAATAATATCTAAGTGAGTTTAGCAGACCATTAACGCCGTTTTAAGCTGAAGATGTGGTAAATATTATCCGTATACGTCATTAACTCGGCTAAGATTTAAGCAATTAAATTTAAAGGCTTTAAATCAATTTTAAACTCAGTATAATCACAGGGTCTCTCTATAGCTCAACAGGATAGAGCAGCCGCCTCCTAAGCGGCCGATCGGGGTTCGAGTCCCTGTGGGGAGACCATAACACCTATTTTTATATTTAAAATCAATAACTTAATAAAATAGTCAAAAATTGTGCCGCCTATGTGCCGCCTATGTGCCGCCTCTGGAAACCACTTTTTTGGAATTTTTTTTTAAGCATTCTTCAAAACTCCGCTTTTCGATAGTTTGAACTCAATCATGGACATTTAAACGTATTTCCAATAGTTTTCTATTAAAGCTAAAACATGGAAGTATTGTGTAATGAACCTCAAGAAAGAGTCTAACCTACAAACTAAACCTCACTAGTCTGAAGTCGATAATCAGTTAGAAGAACTTTTAACCGAAATGCCTGAAGCGTTGAAGTTGCAAATGGTTAATATTTTAAATTCGTCAGAACATCCTAATCAAAAGCTGAAAGCCGATTTTGTAGCCAGCTTGCAGTCATTTGACATGCTCACTCAAACAGATTCAGCCGTTAAATCTTTTCTCCCAGAGGGCACTAATGAAGAGTCATTAGCCAAAGCGCTTTCTAAAATCGAAGATAGTCAGTTAATTCTCGAAACTGAGCAGCTTAAAGGTGCAGATATTTTTAATTCCTTATTTGAGTCAATTGCTGCAGAGCCATGTGATGATATTAATGAGATAAGACGGTTTGCCAATGCTGCCAACTTACATGAAGCGTTTGGTGAAGAAGAAGGTAGTGAAGCTCTCACATTTCTAAATGCGATTCCACAAGACAGTGCTGAGCTTATTCATGGTGCTATAGCTTGTCAGATGGCAGGTATGCCCAAGCAAGCCAAGTTGTTGTTTCAAATATTTGCGAAACGTCAATTTGTCGATGCTAATGATGGGTATCAGTTGCTTAAAACAGATATAACAAAATTCAAAGGTTATGCAGAGACCTCATCGAAAGCGGGTAAGTCAGGCAGAGATATACGTTATGCGAAAAAAGATAAAGTAGAAGCTTTCGCTATCCAGCTTTATAATCAGAAAAATTATGCTAACCCGCATCAAGCTGCGCAAGCTATTGCTGAGAAAGTGTTAAGTTTTGCGGAGAGTATCAATTATTCTTTTACTTCTTCCTACCAAGCAATCTGAACAATCAACTCTTGGCTGAGCAAGCATATTAAATCAACTTCATAAAAATGGATTTTTACAGTGGCTAAAAATATCTCACAAGCTAAATTGCTTTTTCCAAAACCTCAATATCCAACACACAGAGCTTATATTGATCTATTTATTAGAATGCTTAATAAAGACAAAATTTGTGTTCTTGAGCGAGATTTAGAGATCTTGTCTATAGGATTAGGTAAAACCGCTCATAAGCTATTTCAATCAGTGGTGGAAAAAGAAACCTTATTCGAGCAGGTTGATGCTTTATTGCTCGGTTCTCTAAAACTAAAAGTTGAAGTGAAAAAAAGATTAGCTGAGTTTGGTGTTGAGCTATTAGATGATTCAAATCACGCTGTAATTGACTTGATTTTTGCACAATACAACGTAAAGCTTGATAAGGTTCAAGTAACTAAAAACAAAACGAACTTTAAGATTGAAATTGAGAAGATTAAAAAGTCAAAAGCTACAACCGAAATTTTAAATAAACCACGATTAGTACAAAGCGTACAAAACACTAAGCAACAGGTTGATAAACATTCAACGGATATGTTTAAAGCAAAGATTATTCAAGCTAGAGCATTATTTCCTGAAGATATTTACCCCAATTATCGAACTTTTACAGACTTTCTACTTCAACAGGTTACGAGTGATCCACTACGAATTTCAGGTGCTGATATGGAAAAACTATCAAGTGCATTTGGTTCAGAAGAACTAGCTTTATTCGCAAATCTTAATAATCATAAAACAATTGAAGAAAAGCTAAAACACATTGTGTTTGGTTTACTTCAGTTAAAAATTTCAGTGAAAAAAAGGCTTAAGGACAATGGTTGCGAGCTTTCTGTAACTGCTAACGTAACCGTTATCAAAAATATTAAGGCGCAATATCAATCAAAACTGGAGATTATAGAAGCCCGAAAACAGCACGAATTGGAGGGAAAACGAAAAGCCATAGAAGTCGAGATACAAGCAAAAGCTGCTGAAAGATTAAGAGTTATGCAGGAGGCTGAAGCTGAAAGAATAAAGCATTTTTCTGACTTTCCTAAATTGGGCATAAACAATATTCCGAAACACTCGCGTACTGAAGAACTTTTACAGAAATTAATGGTAAGACCAATCAGCACTGATGAGAAAAAGTGGCTAGATAGTGAAGGTATTGTTTCAGATCTTATCGACAAAAAATATCACCTTCATTTAGCCCATCAGCATTTTCAAAACTGGAAACAGAAAAGCTTACCTTGGGAGCTGGTTAATGCTAGTGCCGCCTATCGTAAAGCTGAAGTGCTGACTAAAATAAAAAAAGCTTTAGATGAATCATATCCATTTAACCTCCCTAAGAATGAAAAGAAATTAAAATCTGCTTTATTAACCACATACGGTGGCGTTTGTAGAGACTTAAAGGATTATGTGAATTCAATTAAATTTGGTTTAGAAGCACATAAAGTGACACCGTTAAATTTTAGGCCATGTACTTTGCTAGGCGCTGTTTACCTTTCAACGGGTGAATTTGACTTAGGCCATGAGTGGTATGACAAAGCAAAAGAACGAGGATTTAGCCAAGACGCTTACGATAATGATATTAAATCTGTTTATTTTAGGGCAAGTGATGAAATGAAAAATAGGTTAAAACAAAACCTCGTAGCTACTGGTCACAAATATAAATGGTTATAAATCTATACCGTCACATAAGTGCTGGCTGTGATACTGGCGCTTATTTAAATTCCTACGGCTATTGCTTAGCCGTTTACTGGTGGTTTGAATATTACTGCCTCGTATGACGCGCCAGCTTGCTGTGGTTCGTCTTAAATTGTGAATGGTGGTAATTTTTTGCAAGCGTAGGCCTTTTCAGAATCTCTAAAGCGAGTAGCTCGTTGGTTTGATACCAAAAACTGTTTTTATCAGCTTTGTTGATAATAGTTGCTGATTAAATCTGTTGTTTGGGGATAACCGCGCATACAAATTTTAATGCTTGTTTGCGTTGTACTCCACAATTGTGCGATTGTCGCCACTTGTGTTTATCTGGCAATGGCCACTGTACTTTGTCTTTATTTTCTCTGTTGTTCTATCGCAGTTTACCTCGTTTTAACGCTATAATTGCAATCTCATTTTAGTTTGCCAGGAGCAGTTGTTTGTCACACTCATATATTCCATTTGATCTTTATAAACGTAAGTGGATTTTTAACCATAAAGATTTGCCTGTAGCAGATGCTGACAAGGCGTTGATTAAGCCATTGGCTGATAAAAGTGCCATGGAAGTCTGGAATAAGTGGATAAGCAATAAAAGCAGCCGAGCAGAGCTATTTGAGAAAGGCGATTGGCCAGCAAAGCAAGATGCCTGGAGTGCAACTGAACATTGGCAGTCGGCGTGGGATTCTCATGATAATGCACTGCCTGAAGCCATTTTAGAACACATTCAATGGCCAGATGATGCTGTGATTTATTTTTGTTATGAAAAATATCAAGTGTTAGAAACTCGTTGGGATGTGTTTGTGCGCAACTGGAAATGCTTTTTGTTTTTTGATGACGGCCCTATTTTAATGGCGCCAAAACATAAACAAGCATTGATGTTTGAGCAAAACGGCCAATTTAAATTGGGCATGCGTGGCTAACCCCTTTGTCGCCTTTAAGGCGCTTTTATCCCACCGAAAACATAAAATTTTTAGTTGTAACGAGAATATATGAAACTTAATCAATTAATTGGGTTCGCGTTTGCTGTGTTTTTGCCAGTTGTTGCTCAGGCGAAAATGGTTGCTGAAGTTAATGTTGCCGACGAAGTGACTTTTGCAGATCACTCTTTATTACTCAATGGTGCAGGTATTCGCAGTAAGTTTTTTATGGACCTTTATGTCGGCAGTTTATATTTACCTGCTCGCGCACAAGAGTTAGATGCCGTGCTTGAGTTACCAATCGCCGTTATTCAGTTAACCATTACCTCTTCAATGATTACGTCTGACAAAATGCGCACAGCTATTGAAGAAGGCTTCGATTCAGCCACTGATAATAATATTGGGTCTATTAAAAAGGATATTGAACACTTTACACAATTGTTTGCCGACGAGATTGTTGAAGGCGATCAATTTACCTTTATTACCCAAAAGGGCAAGGGTGTTACCAGTTTAAAAAATGGCCGGGTTCAAGGTGACATTGCCGGAGAAGCATTTCGTCAGGCTTTATTAAAAATTTGGTTGGGCGATAACCCTGCACAAGACAGTTTAAAACAAGATATGTTAGCGCAGTAAATCAATTGCTAGGTTCTAGGGCGGACTGCGTCCTGCGAGGTTCTAGGTTCTAGAGCGGATGACTAACTAAAAGATACTCTGCGCGACTTGAGCTGTTATAGTTTCTAGCCGCGAAGCGCCCTAGCAGCGCAGCGCGCAAGGCTGTTTTTAGTACCAAGGCCTCTAGAATTTATTAGGCCGTAAAGTCGTTACCTAAGGTTGAAATAGTCGAGGTTTTGCCTTTGTCATTATAAGTCAGGCTTGTTGCATTGCGGCTGATTTGTAATGCCTGGGCTAAGCGGTTTATGGTGGCGATATTGTGCTCAATTAAGCTAGAGTTTTGAGTGTTAATGTGTTTGCACTCGGCAAGCAAAACTTTAGCGGCTTCGACTTTTTGAACAAATTCAGGTAATGACGTGAGTTTGTCTTGCTCAGGATGAGCAGCTAACTTTTCATCGGTGGCCTTAAGTAGGCTCATTCGTTGCATTTTATCTTTAGCAAGTGTAAGCAGCTTGTCTGCATCTTGCTTTAATAATGCTTCTTTTTCTTCAGTGATAAGTTGTTTGAGCTGCGTCAGTGTTTGGTGTTGGGCATCAAGTAGTACAATTAAGTTGGTCATATATTACTCTTAGATTTATGTAATCAACACTTCTTCACAATGCCATAAGGCACCGATAAAGAAAAATTGAAATACAATAAAGAGTAACGGACTAGGCTACTCTTTATCGAATGATAAGCCACTCAGTTCAGCTTCAAAACTAGCGATGTTAGCGGCTAATTTTTCAGGATCAACTTTATAGCGACCCTCTGATATAGCTTGTTTAATTTCGGCGACCTTTTTTTGGTCAACTTCAGGTAATGCTGCCATTTTGGCTTGAGCACCTTGCAGCTGTTGAGCTTGAGAGGTAATACTTACCGAATCGTTTTTAACTGGTGTTGCCGATTGTTGAGGCGCTTCAGTCTTTGATTGCGAAGTTGACTGCGTGTCACGTGCTGTTCGCATCTGTGTATTGGTCGCAGTATTGTTTTTAATATCAATTGGCATTTGAGGCTCCAGCGTAATGTATCAGGTTTTCCTTATCTTGCTATCGGCGTGCTAGGAAAAAACTTTAGCCTATTTTACATTCTTACTTCAACTTCGCCAACGGCAATTACAACAGCTTCTAATTGCTTGTTACTTTGATTGTTTTTAACTCGAATGGCTTCGCCAATATTGCCATCACGCAAGGCTTCACCTAGGGTTTTGATTTGTATGTTTGCAGTATTTGCATAAATGGACACCATGTCGCCCTTACATACAAAACATAAATTTTTATCTGTAATGGGGGAGTCTTTAGCGACTCTGCGCTTAACGCGTGAACCCATTAAACTTTGAACATCTGAAAAATACTGGCCTTTCAAACTGTATTGATCAACAAACATAATGGTTAAATGTTGATTGTCGAGAATGTCATTGGGTGCCAGTAATTGTGTGGCGACCACGACGGGGTATTGCACATCCACTCTAACTGAAAGATACATTTGCCAGGGGTAGTCATAATCTGGGGTGTTACAACCTATTTTTACGGTATTGTTTCTGCTGATCTCTCTATCACTGGCGAGCTCAACTGATATTGGAGGGTAACATCGTGGTGGAGTTAATCGACCTTCTAGGTTTTGTGGGGTAATGTCGACCTTAGCATTTGACTCTACATCAATTTTTTTCTCCACCGCCTCTTTAGCTAATTGATAAATGGTCGATAGTGAAGGAGCAACAGCTTGCTCATTAGCCATTGCCGATGAAGAAAGCGAGAGAATGCACAAAAAACATAAAAAAAATACTTTCATAATGAAGATACTAGCTTGTTTTGCCAGAATACACCTATACTTTGAAAAACGATAAATACACACAATATGTGAACGTATTGAGTAAACTAATGACTGGTTAGTATGGCGGCGAATCATTTTCATTACCCTCCGTCAAAAAACTACCACATGGTCTAGTGAGTTTATCTAAGCAAGTTGTATGCCTATTGTGGCAAGGCATGTTGGTTTAGTTGGCAGCCATGCAATGTTTACGTTGTGTTAGTTGTCGGTAAAATGTGTTAATAACAAAGTATCAATTACAGTAAAACTTGGTTTACTATAATTTAAACAACTAATTTATCCTTTTGGGTCACAGTTAACTACAAGGCCGTGTTATGTCGAGCATTTTAGATTCAGTCAATAAACGTACCCAACTTGTTGGGCAAAACAGATTAGAGTTGCTGCTATTTAGGCTTAATGGTCGTCAACGCTTTGGTATTAACGTGTTTAAAGTAAAAGAGGTGCTGCAATGTCCTCCATTAACTACGTTACCTAAATTAAACCCATTCATTAAAGGTGTTGCTCATATTCGTGGCTCAACAATTTCTGTAATTGATTTGAGTGCTGCGACAGGTGGCCGTCCACTGGCCTCTACTGAAAATTGTTTTATCATCATTTCTGAATACAACCGTAGCGTGCAAGGGTTTTTAGTGAGCTCTGTTGAGCGCATTATTAACATGAACTGGGCATCAATTATGCCACCTCCGCAAGGTGCTGGTCGTTATTCATATTTAACTGCGGTGACAGAGATTGAAGGCGAGCTAGTAGAAATTTTAGACGTAGAAAAAATCCTTGATGAAATATCACCGGTTAAAACGGCTATCAGTAAAGAAGTCAACGAAACACTGACAATAGATAGAGAGCAGCATTACCATATTATGGTTATTGACGACTCAGCTGTGGCACGTAAGCAGATTATTAGGTCATTAGAGTCATTAAATTTACAAATCGATACGGCAAAAGACGGTAGAGAAGCACTCGATAAACTTAAGAGCATTGCCGCAGAAATGGATGATGTGTCGCAAGAGATCCCGTTAATTATTTCTGATATCGAAATGCCTGAAATGGATGGTTATACCTTAACGGCAGAAATACGTGACGATCCGAAACTGAAAAAGATTAAAGTGGTTTTGCATACTTCACTCAGTGGTGTGTTTAACCAGGCGATGGTTCAAAAGGTAGGGGCAAACGATTTTATTGCAAAATTTAATCCAGATGAATTAGCGGCTGCAGTCAATAAACATTTGAGCTTATAACTGTTTATAATGACAGAGAACAAAGTGCAAGCATGTTAAAGCTTACTTTTTAGGATAATAATGTGACAGATAAATCACTTGCTGAAGCAGAGTACAATCAATTTAGGCTGTTTTTAGAGCAGCACAGCGGTATTGTGTTAGGCGAGAATAAACAATATTTAGTGCGTAGCCGTTTAGCGCCTCTGATGGGCAAGCATAATTTGCCATCATTATCAGAGGTGGTTAAAAAGTCGATGAAACCGACTGAAAGACAACTGCGCGCCGAAGTGATTGATGCAATGACGACTAACGAAACGTTATGGTTTCGTGATCGTTACCCTTTTGACTTATTGCAAAATACCTTGCTACCTGAATACAGTAAACTGGGTCGCCCGATAAAAATTTGGTCTGCGGCGTGCTCCTCAGGGCAAGAACCTTATTCTTTAGCGATGACAGTGTTAGAGTATCAGCAGCGTAAGCCTGGTGCATTACCGGGGGGGGCAACTATTCAGGCAACTGATTTATCTCCGTCAATGCTTGAACGTTGCAAAAATGCAGAGTATGACAGTTTAGCATTGGCTCGTGGTTTGTCTGATGAGCGTAAGCGTCAGTTTTTTGATGCTTTACCGTCAGGCAACATGAAAGTAAAAGACAATGTAAAACGGTTAGTTAACTTTAGGGCGCACAATCTGCTTGAAAGTTATAGCTTATTAGGTAAGTACGACATTATTTTTTGCCGTAATGTGCTGATTTATTTTGCACCAGAGGCAAAAGCTAAAATTTTGCGGCAATTTGCTGCCGCACTTAATCCTAAAGGAATTTTGTTTCTGGGTGCGTCAGAATCTATTGCGGGTTTAACCGAAGAATTTAACATGGTGCGTTGTAACCCTGGGATCTACTACCAGAAAAAAGTATAGAAAAAATAATAGTTTACTTTGCCTTTCATGCCGGCGTTCGTCGGCATGTTCGTTTTTACTCTCCTTATACACATTATTTTTATTGTTGGCATAACCTTTGCTTTAATTCTATCAGTTAGCTGATGGAGGCAATTTTATGGCGATTAATTTCGATAATGCATTAGGTGTTCACCAATATTCATTGGGCGTGCGTGCTCAACGAGCAGAAGTGATTTCAAGTAATATCGCCAATGCCAACACACCTCATTACAAAGCGCGAGATGTTGACTTTGCATCAGCAATGCAGGCCGCAAGCTCTCATCAAAAGGGCTTGAGCATGAGCCAAACCACAGAAAAGCACTTTGACCTAACATCGTTAACTCAACAGCACGTGCAATACCGAGTGCCAGAACAACCTGACACAGGTGATGGGAACACAGTAGATACCCAAAAAGAGCAATCTGCATTTATGCAAAATGCGCTCGAATATCAAATGTCTTTAGGGTTCCTTGAAAGTAAATTTACTGGCATGCGTAAAGCACTGCGAGGTGACTAATCATGAGTTTATTTAATATCTTTAATGTCTCGGGTTCTGGTATGTCGGCCCAATCTGTCAGGCTCAATACCACCGCCAGTAACATTGCCAACGCAGATTCAGTATCAAGTAGTGTCGATAAAACCTACCGCGCACGCCATCCTGTGTTTGAAGCAGAATTAGCCAAAGCAAGTAGCCAACAAAATCAATCTCCTGGCGTGTCGGTCAAGGGCATTGTTGAGAGCGATAAACCTTTGATTAAAGAATACTCGCCAGACCATCCATTAGCCGATGGTGACGGTTTTATATATAAGCCTAATGTCAATGTGATGGAAGAAATGGCCGATATGATTTCAGCATCGCGTTCTTACCAGATGAATGTTCAAGTAGCCGATACAACAAAGTCGATGCTTCAACAGACACTGAGAATGGGTAAATAGTTTGATTTTTCAAGGAGGCCGCTATGAGCCTAATTAATTCTTACAGTCAGTCGTTACCGCAGGTCTCTAGTAGTACGTCAAATACAAGCGCGGTCACTAAGAGCTCAGTACAAAGCACCACAACCATAACCGGTAACTCTTTTTTAGATTCGATCCGTTTACCAGAAGAAAGCGTAGTGCCAGAGGCAAATGATCAACTGCTAAAGCAAGAAGACTTTTTTGCTTTACTCAGTCAGCAGTTGTCTATGCAAGACCCTTTTGAACCTGTTGATAATGATCAAATGATTGCCCAAATGGCATCGTTTTCTACCGTTGATGGTATTTCAAACCTCAACGAAGAGATTTTAAACCTCAATACCGTGATGAGTTCAAGTCAGGCGTTACAAGCATCTGGCCTTGTTGGCCGTAAGGTGTTAATTCCGTCTGACACTGGCGCCATTTCGGCTGAAAGTTCAAGCATGAATGGTGTTATCAGTACGCCTTCTGCTATCGATACCATTTCAGTGAGTGTGCAAGATGCAACCGGACAGGTCATTAAAACCTTCACTGTCGATGGTAGTGCTGGCGGTAACATTGATGTGTCTTGGGACGGACTCGATAAAGATGGCTTGCCCGTTGAAGAGGGATTGTACTCTATAAAGGCAAGTGGAAAAGTTGACGGTGAATCTCAAGATTTAGCCGTATCTACCTATGCTCATGTGAGTAGTGTGTCATTAGGCACCACTGCAACAGGAGCTATTTTGAATTTGCGCGGTGTCGGCGGTATTAAGTTATCTGACGTACTCGCTGTATCTGAAACTTAACATTATCTGTGGTTTACGAAATAAACTTGTAGATTATGAATTAAACTTTGAGGTGAATTATGTCATTTAACATTGCACTGAGTGGTATTTCTGCCGCGCAAAAAGATTTAAACACAACAGCAAATAACATTGCTAACGTTAACACAGTCGGTTTTAAAGAGTCTCGTGCCGAATTTGCCGACGTGTATGCCAACTCGATTTTCTCTAACAGTAAAACGGCTGTTGGCGGCGGGGTGACAACCACCCAGGTTGCCCAACAGTTTCATCAAGGTAGTTTATCATTTACCAGTAACTCGCTTGATATGGCCATTAGTGGCGGCGGATTTTTTGTCACATCTTCTGGTGTGGGCACACAAGATTTGTCTTACACGCGTGCAGGTGCGTTTAAAGTTGACTCTGATAATTATATGGTCGATGCCGCTGGTAACTTTTTACAAGGCTTCCCTGTAGATGACGAAGGTAATTCAACCTCGGTTAGCTTAACAACTACTCAGCCTATTCAAATTCCTGACACTGCGGGTAGCCCGGTTAAAACTAGCCTTATTGAAATGCAAATGAATTTGAACGTAGGTGACGAAGCGTTAGACCCAGCTAGTTTTGACCCTGACAACTCAGACACTTACAACAACTCAACCTCAGTGACCATTTATGACTCACTAGGTGAGTCTCATATTATGACCACTTATTTTGTAAAACCCACTAACGCGTCACTTACTGGTGAAAGTAACTGGGTGGCATTTTATGCGGTAGATGGAGAGCCTGTTAGTGTGGATAGCGCTGGCACCTATAGCACTGACGCTGATGGTGATGGCACTGCCGACGGCACAGGCACCGCAAGTGCAACAACCCCGGCTGGTGCCGCGTGGAATGGTTCGGTGCTCACGTTTAACGACGTCGGTGCTTACACTGCTAGCAGTCCAAATACAATCACAACCGTTGCGCTTGGCTCTACTGGTGCCGGAGTATTGGATCCGGGCGCCGATGGTACACAAACCATTGAAGTCAGATTTGATAACCCGACTCAATACGCATCACCTTTTGAAGTGACATCACTAAGCCAAGACGGTATTACCGTTGGCCGTTTAACCAATGTGGGTATTGGCTCAGATGGTTTGATCACCGCAAGCTACAGTAATGGTTCAACCGTGCCATTAGCCCGCGTAGCGTTAGTGCGCTTTGCTAACGAGCAAGGCTTAACTCAGGTGGGTAACACGTCATGGAAAGCCAGTTTAGACTCAGGTGAAGCGTTAGCAGGTGAAGCTAACAGTGGTACGTTTGGTAGTATTCAGTCATCAGCACTTGAGCAATCAAACGTCGATTTGACCACAGAATTGGTTGATTTGATTTCAGCTCAACGTAACTTCCAGGCAAACTCCCGGACCCTTGAGGTGAACAACACGCTAAACCAAACCGTGTTGCAGATCCGCTAAATAATTAACCTAGTGTTACCGCTTTACAAGGTGTTGCCGTTGTCGGCAACACCTTGCCTGTTAAATTCTCCTCTCATTTATTTGCTGCAACTTTGTTGATTTTTTGACAGTTCGTTATCAACGTGTCTAATTTTTACCTATTTACATTCAAAAGCTTAAGTCTAATAAAACGCAAACAACACCTTTGGCACGATGCTTGCTTGCTTTATGTATATTATTTTTGCAGAAAGTTTGACGGAGCAGCAAATGGACAAATTTCTTTATGTTGCCATGAGTGGCGCTAAGCAAGGCATGAACGCTTTGGCTGTGCGCGCTAACAATCTTGCCAATGCCAATACTGACGGTTTCAAGGCTGACATGACTCAAGCTCGCTCTATGCAGGCATTTGGCGAAGGTTTACCGAGCCGTGTTTTTTCAATGATTGAAAGCCCAGGCAGTAACTTTGAAAGTGGCCCAATAGTCACAACCGGCCGCAACCTTGATGTTGCCGTAAAAGGTGAGGGGTGGTTAGCGGTTCAAGCAGCTGATGGCAGCGAAGCCTACACCCGAGCAGGCAGTTTAAAATTTGACAGTACAGGACTACTGCTTAACAGCAGCAACCGTCCGGTGATGGGCGATGCAGGGCCAATTGTATTACCACTGCCTATTGAAAAAGTCGAAATTGCCGCCAACGGGATTATTTCGGTGAGACCACAAGGTGCGACCGCCGAGGTGATTGAAGAAGTCGCCCGGATCAAACTGGTTAACCCAGGTAATGATCAAATGATGCGTGGCGAAGACGGCTTGTTTCGTCTAATGGCGGGTGGTAATGCGCCAAACGACCCTAATGTTGAAGTAGAAAGCGGCGCGGTTGAAGGCAGCAACGTAAATCCTGTACATGAAATGGTTGCAATGATCGATATTCAGCGTCAATACGAGATGCAAGTCAAAATGATGAAGAACGCCGAAGAGATAGATCGCTCGTCGACTTCCTTGATGAGAATTAGTTAGGAGTAATTATTATGATTCCAGCGTTATGGATAAGTAAAACAGGTGTTGATGCCCAGCAAACTAACATCTCGGTGATTTCTAACAACGTGGCTAACGCCAGTACGGTTGGATTCAAGAAAAGTCGTGCGGTGTTTGAAGACTTACTTTATCAAACGGTTAATCAGGCCGGTGGTATCAGTGCTGACAATACAAAACTGCCTAATGGCTTAAACATTGGCGCGGGTACTAAAGTTGTCGCGACTCAAAAAATGTTTACCCAAGGCAGTATGTTAACCACCGACAACTCATTAGATTTAATGATTGAAGGTTCAGGTTTTTTTGAAGTACAAATGCCAGACGGTACAGCAGCCTACACCCGTAACGGTCAATTCAGCCTAGATGATACCGGCCAAATCGTTACCCCAGGTTCTGGTTATGTATTACAACCGCCAATAACAATCCCTGATGATGCGACAAGTATTACCGTATCTGCTGAAGGTGAAGTGTCGGTGCAAATACCGGGCACCGCAGAAAGCCAGGTGATTGGCCAGCTCACCATGACCGACTTTATTAATCCATCTGGGTTAGATCCGCTAGGACAAAACCTCTACACAGAAACCGGTGCCAGTGGCACGCCTATTCAAGGTACAGCATCGCAAGATGGCCTAGGGTCAATTCGCCAAGGTGCGTTAGAAACCTCTAACGTCAACGTGACAGAAGAGCTAGTCAACTTAATTCAAGGTCAACGTATTTATGAGATGAACTCAAAAGTCATTTCAGCCGTTGATCAAATGCTGTCTTACGTTAATCAGAACCTCTAAGGAGTTATCATGATTAAATACCTAGCATTAACCTCGGTGGTGTTGTTGGCAATGGGTTGTAACTCAACCCCTAAAAAGCCGATTGCAGATGACCCTTACTATGCGCCAGTTTACCCAGATGCGCCGCCAACTCAGGTGGCCGCAACAGGCTCGATTTATTTAGATACTCAGGCGTCGAGTTTGTACTCTGATATTCGCGCTCATCGAGTAGGTGACATTATTACCGTCACGCTTAAAGAGTCGACTCAAGCTAAAAAAAGCGCCAATAACGAAATATCTAAAGGCAGCAACCTCAGCGTTGAGCCGGTTTATGCCGGTGGTAAAAATGTGTCAATTAATGGCATACCGCTTGATCTCGGGTACACCGACAGCATGGACACCAAGCGCGAAGCAGATGCCGACCAATCTAACAGCCTCGATGGCAGTATTTCGGCAAACGTTATGCAAGTGCTTAGTAACGGTAACTTGGTTATTCGCGGTGAAAAGTGGATTTCAATCAATAACGGTGATGAGTTTATTCGCGTTACCGGCATAGTGCGTAGCCAGGACATCAACCCAGACAACACCATAGATTCAACCCGTGTAGCTAACGCACGTATTCAATACAGTGGCACCGGCACATTTGCAGACTCACAACAAGTGGGTTGGTTGAATTCGTTTTTCATGAGCAGCTGGTGGCCTTTTTAAGGAGTAATACATGAAAATCAAATTGTTGGTGTCGCTAATGACGTCGCTGTTAATCCTAACAGCCCCAGTACATGCCGAGCGCATTAAAGATATTGCCAATATTCAAGGCGTAAGAAGTAACCAGTTAATTGGTTATGGCTTAGTTGTTGGTTTACCTGGCACCGGTGAAAAAACTCGATATACCGAGCAGACTTTTCGCACCATGCTTAAAAACTTTGGCATTAATTTACCCGACACCGTAAGACCCAATTCAAAAAACGTGGCTGTGGTGGCGGTTCATGCCGACATGCCCGCGTTTATTAAGCCGGGTCAAAACCTTGACGTTACCGTGTCGAGCTTAGGTGAAGCCAAAAGTTTACGCGGCGGAACACTGATTCAAACCTTCTTAAAAGGGGTAGATGGCAACGTTTACGCCATTGCCCAAGGTAGCCTTGTGGTGAGTGGTTTTAGTGCCGAAGGGTTAGACGGCTCACAAGTGATTCAAAATACCCCAACGGTTGGGCGCATACCCAGCGGCGCAATTGTTGAGCGCAGTGTGGCAAGCCCATTTTCAAGTGGCGATTTTCTGACATTTAATTTACGCCGTGCAGACTTTTCAACGGCTAAACGCATGGCCGACGCCATTAATGATTTACTTGGCCCAGACATGGCTCGCGCTATTGATGCAACATCAATTCAAGTAAGTGCCCCGCGCGATGCATCACAACGGGTGTCGTTTTTATCTACCCTTGAAAACATTGAGGTAGAACCTGCAGACGAGTCAGCCAAAGTCATTGTTAACTCACGCACCGGCACCATAGTGGTCGGCCAACACGTTAAATTATTACCCGCAGCAGTTACCCATGGCGGCTTAACCGTCACTATTGCTGAAGCCACCCAAGTGTCACAGCCCAATGCGCTAGCTGGCGGCGATACCGTAGTAACCACTAATAGCACGATTGATGTGTCAGAAAAAGATCGTCGTATGTTTATGTTTAATCCAGGCACCAGCCTTGATGAGCTTGTAAGAGCCGTCAATTTAGTGGGCGCCGCACCATCTGACGTACTTGCCATACTCGAAGCATTAAAAATGGCAGGCGCTTTGCATGGTGAACTTATCATCATCTAAAAATTGTCGGTATGACTATGGAAAAGCTGTCAAATTCATCGAACTTTCTGGATCTAGGAGGACTAGATTCACTTCGTGTCCAAGCCCAGAAAGACGAGAAGGGGGCACTTAAAGAAGCGGCAAAGCAATTTGAAGGTATTTTTATTCAAATGCTCATGAAAAGCATGCGTGATGCCAATGCCGCGTTTAAGTCAGACAGCCCGATGAACAGCCAAACCACAGAGTTTTTTGAACAAATGCGCGACCAACAAATGTCGGTCGACTTGTCAAACAAAGGCATGCTAGGCCTTGCAGAGCTTATGGTGCAACAACTTGACCCCAATAACAGCCCTGTTACGCCTGCGTCGGTTTTACGTGGCGACAGTGACAACAAAGTTAACCCTAGCATGTTTGTGCCACAGCCAAGCGAGCTTGATCAAGACACGTTAGACAGCATTTTACCAGCACAGCAAGTAGCAACGTCACATCATGCCATTAACCAAAACGAAATGGCGTCGGCTATGCCACAGCAACTTGCCAGTGTATTACGTGGCGAGCAATTAGCTAGTCAATCATTTGCAGATAAACAAACTGCAAAACCGACTACAGCTGCAATCAGTGCTGGCAATAGTTTGCCGCAAGAGACCAACAAACTTAAGCAAAAAGGTGAGCCTGTCAGCGAATTTACCAGCCCACAGCATTTTATTTCTGTGTTATATCCGCATGCTGAAAAAGCCGCCAAAACATTAGGTACATCGGCAGAAGTGTTAATTGCTCAGTCGGCACTCGAAACCGGATGGGGTCAAAAAGTGGTTCGCCGTAACGACGGCACAATGAGCCACAACTTATTTAATATTAAAGCGGATAAACGTTGGCAGGGGGAAAAAACCTCAGTTAACACCCTAGAGTTTGAAAAAGGCATCCCGGTGCAGCAAAAAGCAGACTTTAGAATGTACGACGACCTTGAACAAAGCTTTAGCGACTTTGTGTCGTTTATTGGCCAAGGCGATCGTTATGAAGACGCCCGCAAAGTGGCAGCAGAACCAACACAGTTTATTCGTGCCCTGCAAAAGGCGGGTTATGCCACCGACCCACAATATGCCAACAAGGTCATTAACGTGATGAAGTCGGTAAAAGAAGGCCTTAAATCCGTATTACCCCTGGAGACTAAATAATGTCGATTGATCTACTCAGTATCGCACGCACGGGTGTTATGGCATCTCAGTCTCAACTTGGGGTAACCGGTAATAACATCGCCAACGCAAATACCGAAGGTTACAACCGCCAAACGGCCACGCAGGCCACGTTACAATCGCAACGTATTGGCGACAGCTTTTATGGTACAGGTACGTATGTATCTGACGTTAAACGTGTTTACAATGAGTTTGCCGCGCGCGAGTTACGCATTGGCCAAACCAGCATGAGCGCGGCAGAAACCACCTATTCAAAACTCAGTGAACTAGACGAGTTGTACGCACAAGTAGGCAGCATGGTGCCTAGCAGTATTAATGAGTTTTTTGCCAGCATTAACAGCGTGGCAGACTTACCAACAGATTTAGGTATTCGTAGCAGCGCCATAGGTACTGCTGAGCAACTGGCTATCAATATTAATCAAATGCAATCGCAACTTGATAATCAGGTTAAGCAAACCAACAGCCAAATTGAGTCAGTTACCACCCGAATTAATGAAATCAGCAAAGAGCTGGCTAACATTAACCTAGAGTTAATGAAGTCGCAGCAAGATAACAACGAGATTTTAGACAAGCAAGATGCCCTTATCTTAGAGCTCAGCGAATACGCACAAGTGAACGTGATCCCATTAGATACAGGTGCTAAATCAATTATGCTTGGCGGCTCTGTTATGTTGGTATCGGGCGAAGTGGCCATGAGCATGGGCGTGACGGCTGGCGACCCGTTCCCCGCAGAGCCTCAGCTAACAGCATCCATTAGTGATAAAACATTAATTGTTGACCCAAGTAAATTAGGGGGGCAATTAGGTGCTTTGTTTGATTATCGCGACGACACCTTAATACCAGCAAGTAACGAGTTAGGCCAGTTAGCGTTAGGCGTAGCCGATACCTTTAACCAAATGCAATCAAGTGGTTTTGATTTAAATGGCGAAGTGGGCAGTGATATTTTTCGCGATATTAACAGCTCGTTAATGTCATCTGGCCGCGCTGGCAGTTATTCAACTAACACCAGTTCTGCAGCTTTGTCAGTCAATATTGACGACGTGGGCGCGCTATCTGGTAGCAGTTATGAGTTAAGTTACACCACAGCTGCAGGCTATGCATTAAAAGATAATCAAACCGGTGAAGTATCAACCCTGACACTATCGGGCACCGAACTTACCAGTAGTGCAGGTTTTACTATTAATATCGCAAATGGTCCAATTGCTGATGGCGATAAATTTGAAATCCGCCCAACAGCAGGTGCTGCAACGGGTATCAGTGTCGTCATGACCGACCCTAAAGGCATTGCCGCTGCAGGGCCAACCTTAACCGCTGACTCAGAAAACTCGGGCAACACCACAATTAGCTTAAACAGCATGGACTCAAGCGCCACCGGTTTTCCGGGTACTGCAACGGGTTCATCAATTACGTTTGCGATTGATACCGCCGCCAATACTTATCAAGCATTTGACAGTGCCGGCACTTCATTAGGCACGGGCGTTATTTCCAATAACAACATTAATGCCTTTGGTGTGGACTTTGACATCACCACTAGTGGCACCGCTGTGAATCCAGAGACCTTTACTTTCGATCTCGCCTTTGCCGAAGGTAATAACAGCAACGCAGTTGAAATGGCCAAATTGTCGGACGTCAAATTAATGAACAACGGCACAGGCACCTTAACTAGTGTATTTGAAAACACCAAATTAGATATTGGTAGCCAAACCAAAGCGGCAGAAGTTCGAGTTGATTCAGCCTCGGCCATTTATCAGCAAGCCTACGACAGAGTGCAAAGCGAATCGGGCGTTAGCTTAGACGAAGAAGCCGCCAATTTATTGCGCTTCCAACAGTCTTACCAGGCCGCCGCGCGCATTATGTCTTCCGCGCAAACTATTTTTGACAGCTTATTAAGCTCGGTTCGTTAGGAGATAAGCCATGAGAATTTCTACCGGACAAATGTTTCAGCAAAGTACCAACAGTATTTTAGAAAAGCAGTCTGCCACTAATAGCATTGTGGGGCAGATCTCCAGCGGTAAAAGAGTCGAAACCGCAGGCGACGACCCAGTAGCGGCCATTGCGATTGATAATCTTAAGCAAAAAAATACCTTGGTTGAGCAATTTATTAAAAACATCGACTACGCCACCAATCATGTCCAACAAACCGAAAGCCAGTTAGGCCAGGCCGATGATTTAGCCGCCAGCATGAAAGAATCTATGCTACGTGCAGCAAACGGCAGCATGACTTCCGCAGAGCGGCAAGTGATTGCCGATGACATGCGTCAAAGTCTTGAACAATTAATGTCCATCGCTAACACCAAAGACGAGTCGGGCAATTATATTTTTGGCGGCACTAAAACTAACGATATTCCATTTGCGTTCGACAATAACGGTCAAATAGTTTACAGCGGCGACTCAGGTATTCGTAAAAGTAATATTGCCACCGGCGTACAGGTGAACACCAATACCCCAGGTGATGCCGCCTTTATGAACGCGCCCAATGCAATGGGTGACTATGGCGTCAATTATTCGTCATTACAGCAAGGCGACTTTGTGGTGACCAGTGCCAAAATCATTGATGCATCAGCGCATCTACCTGATACATATAGTTTTAGCTTTGTAGACGACGGTGCTGGTGGACTTAATGTTGAAGTGTACGACGGTGCGGCAAACCTTGTCACAACGGTAACACCTTTTGACGCATCGCAGCCGGTCACCGTTAACGGTATTGCGGTTAACATCGATGGCGAGCCACAAGCTGGCGATACTTTTAGCATAGAAGAAGTCGCCGAAGTCAGTATTTTCGATACGTTAAGCAAGGCTATTGCCTTATTTGAAAGTGGCGATGATACACAAACGCCAGCAGGGCAAGCAGAGTTGGCACAACTATTGAATAACTTAGACAGTGGTGTCAATCAAATGAGTCAGCAGCGCAGCTACACCGGCAACAGCTTAAAAGTGTTGCAACAGTACAGCGACAATCACACTGACGAAAAGATTATTAACACCTCGGCATTATCGAAGTTAGAAGACCTAGATTTTGCCTCAGCGATTACCGAGTTTGAAAAGCAGCAGTTAGCGCTTAACGCGGTATCAAGTTTGTTTACTAAAGTCGGCACGCTCAGTTTGTTTGATTATATATAACACGTTCACCCAGGCTTTTAATGATGGTTTTTTATAGACCATAAATTGACAGCTTGAAGCGCAAAAAAAACTGGCTTGTTAGCTGTAAAGCTCCAGTTATTGGGCGCTAGTTTTAAAAAACACATTAAACAGTTTACATGATTAACCGTTTAGCCAAGCTCCGAGTCTTGGCGTTTAACTAAGAAGAGGATTTACATATGGCTATTTCAGTTAATACCAACGTCACATCAATGAAAGCGCAAAATAATTTAAATGGCGCGAATAGCAAACTTTCTATGTCAATGGAACGTTTATCATCTGGTTTGCGTATCAACAGCGCAAAAGACGATGCTGCAGGCTTACAGATTTCAAACCGTATGACCAGCCAAATTAATGGTATTGGTGTTGCAATGCGTAATGCTAACGACGGTATCTCAATTGCGCAAACCGCAGAAGGCGCGATGCAAGAATCAACTAATATTCTACAGCGTATGCGTGATTTATCCTTGCAATCCGCTAACGGTTCAAACTCTGCAGAAGATAGAGCTGCAATGCAGAAAGAAGTCAATTCACTGCAAGCTGAATTAACTCGTATTGCTGAAACAACTTCATTTGGTGGCCAAAAGTTGCTTGATGGTTCATATGGTACTCAATCATTTCAAGTCGGTGCTAAAGCTAATGAAACTATTGATGTCTCACTGATATCTATCGGAGCTTCTGACATAGGAGCATATCAAAGTGATGCTGCGGGAAGTATCTTTGGTGGTAATTTTGTTGCAGCAGCTGCAGGAACCAACGGTTCGGCAGGTGGTAATTTGGCAATTACTCAAGGAACGAAAACGACTACTGTAGTTACTGCTGTCAATGATACTGCTACTGAGGTGGTTAGTAAGATCAATAAAGCAGGCACTGGAGTTACAGCTACAGCACAAACTAAAGTAATAGCAAACTTAACAACTGCATTTAGCGGCGGAGCACTAACTATGAGTGTAGATGATGGTAACAATACATCCTCACTCGATTTAACTGGCATTAGTAATAACGATGATCTAGCAAAAGCTATAAATAATGTATCTGGTGAGACAGGAGTCAGTGCTAGCATTGATAGCGGCGTTTTGACAATTACGAGCTCCAATGGTGCGGATATTAATTTTGCTACTTCGGGAACTAATACTGCTGGTGCTCTAGCAATAACAAATGTGTCAGGAGCAGGCGTTTCAAGTACGACTGTAAATATGGGTACTACTAACGCTACTCACACTGCAGCCGGAGCCATTTCTTTGAGTGCGTCTTCTGCTTATTCTATTAGTGGTGGTATTGCTTCTGAATTAACCACAGAGACTGCGGGGGTGTTTACTGGAGCAAATACTGTTGATGTATCAACTGCTGCTGGAGCTCAATCGGCAATTGATATTATTGATGGTGCAATCGCTAGTATTGATAGCTCAAGAGCTGATTTAGGTGCAATCCAAAATCGAATGAGTTTCACTATTAGTAACTTAAGTAACGTTCAGAGTAACGTAACTGATGCTCGCAGCCGTATTCAAGATGTGGATTTTGCGTCTGAAACTGCAGAGTTAACTAAACAGCAGATTTTGTCACAAACCTCATCAGCAATGTTGGCCCAGGCTAATCAAATTCCGCAAACTGCATTATCTTTATTAGGTTAACCAAATTCTGTCAATTAAGTATTCCTATTAAGCAGGCCAAATGGCCTGCTTTTTTTATTTATTGATTTATAATAATTTTTTATGTAATTAATCAATTTATTTAAAATAGCGAAAATTACCCCTAAAGGTTTTTTCTACCGAGCCGTTACAGTGTATGTAGAAAATAAACTTTGCCTGACACAACTGACAGGCACTATTTAAGTTAGGTAGAGGGCAACAATTATGGCTATTTCAGTAAACACCAACGTCACATCAATGAAAGCACAAGGTAACCTAAATAGTGCTAACAGTGGCTTACAAACGTCTATGGAGCGTTTATCTTCAGGTCTTCGTATTAACAGTGCCAAAGATGATGCTGCCGGTTTACAGATTTCAAATCGTATGACCAGTCAAATCAACGGTATCGGTGTTGCGATGCGTAATGCTAACGACGGTATTTCGATTGCACAAACAGCTGAAGGTGCAATGGAGCAATCAACCAGCATTTTACAACGTATGCGTGATTTATCACTACAGTCTGCTAACGGTTCAAACTCTTCTGAAGACAGAGCCGCAATGCAAAAAGAAGTGAACTCATTACAAGCTGAATTAACTCGTATTGCTGAAACAACCTCTTTTGGTGGTCAAAACTTACTTGATGGCTCTTACGGAACGCAAGCGTTTCAAGTGGGTTCAAAAGCCAATGAAACGATTAATGTGTCACTAAAATCTGTAGCATCTACTAACATTGGTGCATATCAAAGTAATGCAGCAGGCTCAATATATGGCGGCGCACTAGTTGCTGCTGCCGCTGGGTCAAATGGTTCGGCTGGTGGCACTTTAGCTATTACTAAGGGAACGACCTCTACTAACGTAGTGACTGCAGCAAATGATACCGCGACGGAAGTGGCTAGTAAAATAAATAAGGCTGGTACAGGAGTAACAGCTACAGCTGAAACTAAAGTGACAGCCAATTTGACTGCTGCGTTCGATACTTCATTAGTAATGAATGTTGATGACGGCACCAGTACTTCATCGCTTGATCTAACAGGAATTTCAAGCAACGATGATCTTGCAAAAGCTATAAATAACGTTTCAGGTGAGACAGGAGTTTCAGCTAGCATCGATAGTGGTGTGTTAACAATTACTAGCTCAAAAGGCGCAGATATTAATTTTACTTCGTTAGCAAGTAACACTACGGGTGCGCTCGCATTAGAAAATATATCTGGAGATGGTACTGCAAGCGCAACCACAAACGTAACTGCTGCTGGTGTTGTTGCTACTGCTTCAGGTGCTATATCTCTAAGTTCTTCAGATTCATATACACTTTCTGGAGGTATTACAGCTGAAATATCTACTGAAGCTTCGGGGGTTTTTGCTGGTGTGAACTCGGTAGATATTTCTACAGCTTCTGGTTCGCAGTCTGCACTTGCTATTATTGATGGTGCGATTGCAGGTATTGACTCACAGCGTGCTGACTTAGGTGCGGTACAGAACCGTATGAACTTTACTATTAGTAACTTAAGTAACGTTCAATCAAACGTAACCGATGCTCGTAGCCGTATTCAAGATGTTGACTTCGCGTCTGAAACAGCACAGTTAACTAAGCAGCAGATTTTGTCTCAGACCTCTTCTGCGATGTTAGCCCAGGCTAACCAGATCCCTCAGACTGCATTGTCACTACTATAATAGACGCTTAATATAGCAACTACTATTAATAGCGATGAGCTAGTGTAAAGGTAACAGACAGGGAGGATCGCTTGCGATACTCCCTTTTATGTTTTAAAACTTGAAATAAAGTAATATTTACTCAAGTGTTGATGGTTCGAGTTAACGGAATATTTAACCATCAAGGCAATTAAAACTGGTGTGAATTTTGCTTTGTTTTATTAGGTCAGTTGAGGTGTATCATGGATGTCAATGTAACAGCATCGAACAGTAACTTGCATAAAGAGAGCCTAGCTAACTCAGTGAGTCGGCCAGTGGCTACTCAGGTAGGAAGTCAGTCTAATGTGACTAATTTAGGTTTACCAGCTGATGGTATTCAAAAAGCCGCTGACAGTGCCCGCAGCACAGAACAAGTAAATGCAGCAACTCAAGTAGATGCTGATGAGCTTAATCAAGCGGTAAATGACATCACTGAAAGCATGAGCATGATGCAAAAAGGTTTAGCCTTTAAAGTGGATGAAGACTTAGGCATACAAGTGGTTAAGGTGATTGATGTCGCCACTGGCGAGTTGATTAGGCAGATGCCTAATGAAGAGGCGTTAGAAATTGCCAAAAAGTTAAACGAAGTCACTGGTTTACTGATGAAAACTGAAGTGTAGTTTTAAAGTAAATGACAATGTAATTTTATTACAACCGTTTAGATTACCGTGACACTAATGAGTTTTATCGATAACCGAATATTGTAAGTAGAGGGTATTATGGCATTAACATCAGTAGGTATTGGTTCAGGTATTGATATCAGCGGCATTGTAACCGCGTTGGTTGATGCCGAAAGCGCCGGTAAAATTGCCCAGTTTGATGCTAATGAAGGTACCATCACTGCAAAAATATCCGGTATTGGTGCGCTAAAAAGTGCCATGTCTGAGTTTCAAACTAAGCTTGAGGCATTAACGGAGGCTGATACTTTTGGCAGTCAAAAGGTTGCTGTATCAACTAAAGATTATCTTAGTGCGACCGTTGATGAAACCGCGGTGTCGGGCAATTATCAGGTAAAAGTGGAGCAACTGGCCCAAAGCCAAAAAGTGAGCACGGCAGTAGTCGCCGATAACGCGACTACAATTGGTACAGGCTCATTAGCCATAGCCGTTGGCAGTAATAGTTTTAATATTGATGTAGAAGCGACTGACACCTTAACTGAAATCATGAACAAGATTAACAGTTCAGATGATAACGATGATGTTACCGCCACCATCATTAATGGCGAATTAGGCCCGCAATTAGTATTAGGTTCTAAAACCACAGGCTTAGACAGCACTATTAGCGTAACCGCAACAGATAGCGACGGCAATACTGGCTTAGCAGATACCTTTACCATGACCGAAGTCACTCCAGCCAAAAATGCCATTGTGTATATTGACGGTGTAAAAGTGGTGTCGCAAGAAAACACCATTGAAGAAGGTATCACTGGCGTGTCGTTAACATTAACGGCTGCCGACATTGATAAAACTACCACCTTAACAGTAAGTAAAGACACTGCAAAAACCAAAGCCGCAATTGAAGGTTTTGTTACCGCTTATAACAGTGTTATGACTACCATTAAAGATTTAAGCAGTTATGATGCCGATACTGAGCAAGCAGGCATTTTGCAAGGCGATTCGTTACCGCGCAGTATTCAAAGCCAGATGCGTAATATGTTATCGAGCCAGTACAGCACCTCTGACGGCGATAAAATGCTCGCAAACCTTGGTATTACAACGACTACAGCAGGTTTGTTAGAAGTTGACTCAACCAAACTGACAGAAGCGATTGCTAATGATACTGGCGCCATAGCTGAAATGTTCAGTACCGAAGATACTGGCCTTGCCAGCAGAATGTCTTCGTTAATGGATAGTTATGTAGATTCTGGTGGTGTTCTAGATAGCCGAGATTCATCGTTAGACGATCAGTTAAGCCGTTTAACCGATAGCCGTGAAGCTTTAGCAACGCGTATGGCTGCATACAGTGATCGCCTCTATGCTCAATACAATGCCATGGATTTAATTGTGGCCAGCTTAAACAGTACTTCAAGCGATTTACAGTCACGACTAGACTCTTTACCTGGTTTGGTGAATAACAACTAGTATTGATAAGTGACATTAAGGGCTTGTGAGTTAGCAATTGCAATGTGCGCGCGTTGTAAATAGATTTAAATATCAACCTATAGATAAAGCTAATCGATTAAAACGAGGTTTTTTTGACAAACTCAATGACCGAAATTAATGCTATTAATAATAAGTTGATGCTTGTTATTGATAAAATTGAAAAATCTAAGCCAGAAGATGAGTCTGTTACAGATTTGGTATCAGAATTGCAAGTACTGATTGATACGCGTCAAAAGTTATTGCACGCCCTAGTGTCTGATACAAATTTTACTAACAGAGAAGTACTTGAACAACAGTTTGATTTGACCCAGACATTCATTAAGCGAAGTCGAAAAATAATGGATTTTAGACAATCCTTGTTGCAGACAGGCAATACCACAAAACGCCAAATTAATGTTTATAAAGCAATAGATTCAAATAGGTAGGTGTAAATATGCGCGGTTCAATGCAATCATATCGTAAGGTTTCTGTTGACAGCAACATGGCTGTAGCAACACCACATCGTATTATTCAAATGTTACTCGCTGGTGCTTTAGAGCGCCTAGCTCAAGCCAAGCTAGCGATGGAAAAAGGTGACATTGCCAATCGTGGTTTATTAATTGGTAAGGCTATTGGTATTGTTAATGGGTTAAATGGCAGTTTAAACATGGATGCGGGGGCTGAAGTTGCGGGCAATTTAACTCAACTCTATGACTTCATGCTAATAAGAATGTCGGAAGCTAACATCAATAACGATCCAAAAGCAATTGACGATGTGGTGTCGATTTTAAAAACCATTAAAGAAGGCTGGGATGCTATCCCGCAAGACCAACATCACTTGACCTCTGAGGCAAGCTAAACGTAATCGCATACAATTTACCGCATACAGTATGTAAACTCAAAAAGGCGCTTAGCGTCTTTTTTGTTATCTAGGGTTTGGCGCCTATCTCTTGAATTCATCCATTAGGTTACCGGTTGTGATTTACGTTACACTACTTGGGTAAAATCTTAATTTTTTGACTTAAAAAACAACATTTTCATTAAAAATGTGGCTTGATGTAGATAAAATGTAACTGTTACTTGCTTCTTACCTGCTGATAATACAATATTTAACTGCAACTCCGGCTAATGTGTACAAATGTGAGGCAAATGGCAACATTGGTCTTGGCATATTTAATTTTCGGTTGGGTTACTTATGTGCATTTGAGCGGCAATCACAAGCCTTTTGCCTTTTAAACCCTCAAATTACAAGGTGATCAGCTGTTTAATAACCTTATAATGTACCGAGTTGAGATGACTTTTACTAAGCTTCGTTTTTCTTGGCAGTATGTCACTGATGAGCAAATAAAAGTTAGCAATAATGATAGAATAATGCCAATGTTGTCAGTTTTTTGGCTACAATGTATTTAGTTTTGTTGCTTTTTTGCAGCGTAACTTTTCCGGGTAAAAACCTATAACAAGAGCTTTTGGCCTTCTGAATGATGCAAATAGAACAAAGAATTTTAATTGTCGGTACCCCATCAGAGCGCGTAACTCGTTTGTGCTGCATTTTTGAATTCTTAGGTGAACAGTGTGAAGTTGTCTCTAATGAATCTTTAGTGGCGTTAATTGAGCAATCGCGCTTTCGCGCGGTAGTGATAGTGACCGAAAATACGCTTTCTGACGACAGCATTAAAAACATGGCCTCAGTTGCGCCATGGCAACCCATACTGTTGCTTGGCCGCAGTGATGTGCATTTATCAAATGTGCTTGGGCAAATAGAAGAGCCAATTAACTACCCTCAATTAACTGAACTGTTACATTTTTGTCAGGTTTTTGGCCAGGCGAAAAGAGAACATACCTTAACCAGCGGTAATCAAACTAAGTTATTCCGCAGTTTAGTGGGGCGCAGTGAAGGTATTGCTAATGTTAGGCATTTAATTAATCAAGTGTCTGGCTCAGATGCAACTGTATTAGTGCTAGGGCAGTCTGGTACCGGTAAAGAAGTTGTCGCACGCAATATTCACTATTTATCTGAGCGTCGTGATGGTCCGTTTATTCCGGTCAATTGTGGGGCTATTCCACCAGAACTACTTGAAAGCGAACTGTTTGGTCACGAAAAAGGCTCGTTTACCGGCGCAATATCTGCCCGTAAAGGCCGGTTTGAGTTAGCCGAAGGCGGCACGCTATTTTTAGATGAAATTGGCGACATGCCTTTGCAAATGCAAGTGAAGTTATTACGTGTGTTGCAAGAGCGCGTGTTTGAGCGTGTCGGTGGCAGTAAAACTATTGCAACAGATGTGCGTATTGTGGCCGCAACGCATCGTGATTTAGAAACCATGATCGCTGACAACGAATTTCGCGAAGACTTATTTTATCGCCTTAATGTTTTCCCGATCGAAATGCCAGCATTAAGTGAGCGTCGTGATGACGTGCCCTTATTATTACACGAGTTAGTTAATCGGGTATTTAATGAAGGCCGTGGTAAAGTGCGTTTTACCCAGCGTGCCATTGAGTCGTTAAAAGAACATAATTGGTCTGGTAACGTGCGTGAGCTATCTAACCTAGTTGAACGTTTAACCATTCTTTATCCAGGCGGTTTAGTAGATGTAAACGATTTACCTCATAAATACCGTTACATCGAGGTGCCCGAGTACTGCGTTGAAATCAGCGAAGAGCAACTCGAACGTGATGCGTTAGCGTCAATTTTTAATGATGATGAACCAGTAGAGTTACCTGAAGCCCGTTTCCCAAGTGAATTACCGCCAGAAGGGGTAAACCTTAAAGATTTACTGGCAGAGCTCGAAATTGACATGATCCGCCAAGCATTAGAGCAACAAGATAATGTCGTCGCCCGCGCCGCCGAAATGCTCGGCATCCGCCGGACCACATTAGTTGAAAAAATGCGCAAATACGGCATGAGCAAAGAATAACATTAGTTTTGCAACTACCTTTGCAACTACCTTTGCAAGAACTTTATAAAACACATCTTCGGATGTGTTTTTTCGTTGCAAGACCCAGCCCCTATCTAGAACCTAGAACCTAGAACCTAGAAGGACGAAGTCCGCTCTCTAGCGAGCCTGCGAGTTCCTTGAACCTAGAACCTAGAAGGACGAAGTCCGCTCTCTGGCGAGCCTGCGAGTTCCTAGCCCCTAGAACCTAGAGCCTCACCTTGGCACACTTAATGCATCTAGCTGATCAAATGTAATTCTTTTGACGGAGTAGCCATGTATTCAGCTCGAGTGTTATCAAATCCGCGTATGGCGGAGGTTGAGTTGCCGATGACAGCATCGTTTACTACTACAGGTTATGCAGCGTCTCGGCCAAACTATCGGCCGAGTGACAGTGCCATTCGTCAAAGCATTGCGCTTGCTAAAGCGCCGGTATTTACGCCGGCGATAAGCGCTTATTCAAGTAAGGCTGCCAATATGTCTAATCAAATGGCGCATATTCTTCAGGCTATGCCGTCAGGCGTGGTGATTATTGATGGCAATGGCGTAGTCACTTTGGCTAACCCTGTTGCTACTGAGCTTTTGGGCCGACCTTTACAGGGCGCTCGTTGGTTTGACATTATTCATCGCGCATTTGCGCCACAAGATGATGATGGCCATGAAGTGTCGCTTAAAAATGGCCGTAGGGTTAAATTGGCGATTACGCCGTTAGCACCAGAGCCTGGGCAGTTAATCGTGATAACAGATTTAACTGAAACCCGTTTATTACAAAAGAATTTATCACACTTACAGCGTTTGTCTTCATTAGGCAAAATGGTGGCAACCCTAGCGCATCAGGTGCGTACACCATTATCTGCGGCCTTGTTGTACGCCTCAAATTTAGCTAGCCCTAAATTAACTGAGGCTGCAAGAACAAAGTTTCAGTCTAAATTGGTGGATAGGTTAAACGAGTTAGAGCGTCAAGTTAATGACATGTTGCTAATGGCTAAAGGTCGTCAAGACAGTATGGCTGAGTCGGTTAACATGGATGATATTATTACCCAAGTGATGGCCAGTTGTGAGCCAATAGCAGATAGAAAACAATGTGAGTTAGTGTGGGAAGATACGTCACACTCAAGTATGTTAGCTAACGCCAATGCGTTAAGTTCTGCAGTAAATAACTTAGTGATGAACAGCATTGAAGCTGGCGCGACAAAAATTAAAGTTTGTGCAAGTGAAACTGCAGACGGCCTATTATTAGATGTGATTGATAATGGCAAAGGGCTCGATCCTGCGATGCAAAAGCAAGTGCTTGAGCCGTTTTTTACCACTAAAAGTCAGGGCACAGGCCTTGGGTTAGCTGTGGTTCAATCTGTTGTGCGTAATCATGGTGGGCAAATTCAGCTATCGTGCAAACCCGGTATGGGTTGCCATATTCGATTGATTTTCCCCCATGCGAAAAAAGCACAACATCAGGAGGTGACACATGGCTGAAGCACATATTTTATTGGTTGAAGATGATGCTGATTTACGTGAGGCATTGCTTGATACTCTTTTATTAGCTCATTATGAATGTGTTGATGTGAGCAGCGCAGAAGAGGCCATTATTGCATTAAAAGCAAATCAGTTTGATATGGTGATCAGTGACGTGCAAATGGACGGTATTGGTGGTTTGGGTTTGCTAAATTATTTGCAGCAACACCAGCCTAAAGTACCTGTGTTGTTGATGACTGCCTATGCAACCATTAATAGTGCCGTGAGCGCAATGAAACTTGGTGCAGTTGACTATTTAGCCAAACCCTTCGCGCCTGAAGTGCTGCTAAATCAAGTATCTCGCTATTTACCGTTAAAACAAAACCACGACAACCCGGTGGTGGCCGATGACAAGAGCTTAGCGTTATTGGCGCTGGCACAACGTGTTGCTGTGTCTGAAGCCTCTGTGATGATCATGGGCCCAAGCGGCTCAGGCAAAGAAGTGTTAGCACGATATATTCACCAAAATAGCCAACGTAATGGTCAGCCGTTTATTGCGATTAACTGCGCAGCTATTCCAGAAAACATGCTTGAAGCCACGCTCTTTGGTTACGAGAAAGGTGCGTTTACCGGTGCGTATCAAGCATGCCCGGGTAAATTTGAACAAGCCCAGGGCGGCACATTATTGCTTGATGAAATCTCTGAAATGGAACTTGGCCTACAAGCCAAATTGTTGCGCGTATTGCAAGAGCGTGAAGTTGAGCGCTTAGGTGGTCGTAAAACCATTAAGTTAGATGTGCGTGTTTTAGCCACGTCAAACCGCGATCTTAAAGCCATGGCTGCATCGGGCGAGTTTAGAGAAGACTTATACTATCGCATAAATGTGTTTCCATTAACCTGGCCTGCGTTGCATCAACGCCCGGCAGATATTTTACCGCTTGCTCGCCATTTGTTGGCTAAACATGCTAAAGCATTAAATATGGCTGAAGTGCCTAAACTCGATGAGGCTGCCAGTCGGCGTTTATTAACTCATCGTTGGCCGGGTAATGTGCGTGAGCTTGATAATGTGATCCAGCGGGCACTTATTTTGCGGGTTAATGATGAGATAAGTGTTAATGATATTATTATTGACTCTGCTGATGTCAATCTACTGGCAAATGATGTCCCTGAAAATGCCAAATCAGCAGATGTTGAGGGCTTAGGTGATGAACTTAAGGCACAAGAGCATGTGATTATTTTAGAAACCTTAAATCAATGTCAAGGTAGTCGAAAAAAAGTCGCTGAAAAATTAGGCATTAGTGCCCGTACCTTACGTTATAAAATGGCAAAAATGCGTGATATGGGTATTCAATTACCTGCGTAATACACGCGTGTGTTGTTTTAAGCTACTGATTAAAATCATTTTAAAAAAACAACTTATCAGCATTTAATGCGATAAGTTGTTTTTGTTGGTATTACTCCCTTCAATTTTACATGTTGGCATTTATATTGCTTTAACTCCTTATAAGATTATTGTTGTCGTCAAAAAGCCGACGAAAGGGAGTGACATCATGCAGATCAGCGCCAATCCATTATTACAAGAAATGCAATCGCTTCGTGGCGAAATCGCCCCTTCTATTGGTTCATCTATTGCTCCTAACTTAACGCAGCAAGTCAATAACACCACGGGTGCCGATTTTGGTCAGTTATTATCGCAGGCGGTGGGCAGTGTTAATGGATTGCAACAAACATCGTCCAATTTAGCGTCTCGATTAGACATGGGCGACACGACTGTGTCCCTATCTGATACCGTTATTGCCCGTGAAAAAGCCGGTGTAGCTTTTGAAGCCACAGTGCAAGTGCGTAACAAGTTAGTTGAAGCGTATAAAGAAATCATGAGTATGCCTGTTTAGCCGCTTTGGGTGTTAAGCGCTAGGTAATTTTAAACATCAGACATATAGCAGGTACAAATTGTGAGCACAGACATAATGGTAGGTTCAGATTCAACAGTTGACGCCGGAGTCCAGCAAGAGAATAAGTCTGGGCTAATGGGCAACGTCGGCGGGGCTGACATGATGCGCCAGGTGATCATGATTTTGGCGCTGGCTGTGTGTCTTGCGTTAGCTGTTTTTGTGATGATGTGGGCGCAAGAGCCGGAATATCGTCCGCTTGGTAAAATGGAAACGGCTGAAATGATCCAGGTGCTTGATGTACTGGATAAAAACCAAATTGATTATCAAATTAATGTTGATGTTGTCAAAGTACCTGAAGACAAATATCAAGATGTGAAATTACTCTTAAGTCGTGCAGGTATTGAAAGCAGCACTCAAACAAATGACTATTTAAGTCAAGACAGTGGTTTTGGTGTAAGCCAGCGAATGGAGCAAGCGCGTTTAAAGCATAGCCAAGAGTTAAACTTAGCACGCGCCATTGAAGAGTTAAAAAGCATTAGCCGTGCCAAAGTGATTTTAGCCCTGCCAAAAGAGAACGTATTTGCCCGTAATGCCTCAAAGCCGAGTGCAACTGTGGTTGTTAATGTGCGCCGTGGCGGATTAGGCCAAGAAGAGATTGACGCCATTGTTGATATTGTTGGCTCGGCAGTACAAGGGCTTGAACCATCACGTGTCACAGTAACCGACTCAAATGGCCGCTTACTCAATTCAGGTAGCCAGGATGGTACGTCAGCGAGAGCTCGCCGTGAGCTCGAACTGGTACAACAAAAAGAAGCAGAATATCGCCGTAAAATTGAGTCGATTTTAATGCCGATTTTAGGCCCAGAAAACTTTACCTCGCAAGTGGATGTCAATATGGACTTCACTGCAGTAGAGCAAACCGCGAAACGCTTTTCACCTGACTTACCCGCAATTAGAAGCGAAATGACCATTGAACGTAACTCTTCAGGTCAAACTTCTGGCGGTATTCCTGGTGCATTGAGCAATCAACCGCCAATGGAATCAGACATACCAGAAGTTGCAGGCGAGGCGGGGACGTCAACTGTTTCTGGTGATATGTCTAAAGAAGCGACTCGTAACTACGAGTTAGACACAACGATAAGCCATACTCGCCAGCAAATTGGTGTGGTGCGCCGTGTGAGTGTGTCGGTAGCGATTGACTTTAAACCGGGTCAGGTAGATGAAAATGGCCAAGTGTCGCGGGTGCCACGCACCGAAGAAGAATTAACCAATATTCGTCGTTTACTTGAGGGCGCGGTAGGCTTTAGCACTCAACGTGGTGACGCACTTGAGGTGGTAACAGTGCCATTTATGGACCAGTTAATTGAAGAGTTACCTGAGCCAGATATGTGGGAGCAACCCTGGTTTTGGCGCGCAATTAGGTTGGCGTTAGGCGCATTGCTCATTTTAGTGTTGTTTTTAGCTGTGGTTCGCCCAATGCTGAAAAAGCTGACTAATCCACAAGGCACTGACATGCCAGCCGAAACACGTCCTGGTCATGAGTTGGCCGAAATTGAAGATCAATATGCTGCTGATACCTTAGGTATGCTTAATACCAAAGAGGCTGAATACAGTTATGCAGATGATGGTTCAATTCAAATACCTAATTTGCATAAAGATGATGATATGATTAAAGCAATTAGAGCACTCGTGGCCAATGAGCCTGAGCTTTCCACTCAAGTAGTTAAGAATTGGTTACAAGACAATGGCTAATGAAAAAGACAAAGAAAAAGCAAAACCCGCAGCATTTGACCCAGAGTCATTGACTGGTGTTGAAAAAACCGCGATTTTGCTTCTCAGCTTAAGTGAGGCCGACGCCGCTTCGATTTTAAAACACCTAGAGCCTAAGCAAGTGCAAAAAGTGGGTATGGCGATGGCGGCAATGGATGACTTTGGCCAGGAAAAAGTCATTGGTGTGCACAAGTTATTTTTAGATGATATTCAAAAATTCTCTTCAATTGGCTTTAACAGCGAAGAGTTTGTGCGTAAAGCATTAACCGCCGCATTAGGCGAAGACAAAGCCGGTAATTTGATTGAACAAATCATTATGGGCAGCGGTGCTAAAGGCCTTGATTCGTTGAAATGGATGGATGCCCGCCAAGTTGCGACCATTATTCAAAACGAACATCCGCAAATCCAAACGATTGTGTTGTCGTACCTTGAGCCCGATCAAGCTGCAGAGATTTTTAGCCAGTTCCCTGAAAATACCCGCTTAGATTTAATGATGCGTATTGCCAATCTTGAAGAAGTGCAACCCGCTGCACTGCAAGAGTTGAACGACATTATGGAAAAACAATTTGCTGGTCAAGGTGGTGCTCAAGCGGCGAAAATGGGTGGCTTAAAAGCCGCTGCAAACATCATGAACTACCTCGATACCGGTATTGAGAGTCAAATCATGGAAACCATGCGCGAGTCTGACGAAGAAATGGCTCAGCAAATTCAAGATATGATGTTTGTGTTTGAAAACCTTATCGATGTTGATGACCGCGGTATCCAGGCCTTGTTACGTGAAGTACAGCAAGATGTGCTTATGAAGGCACTTAAAGGTGCTGACGAAGCCTTAAAAGAGAAAATTCTTGGCAATATGTCTAAACGTGCTGCAGAATTATTACGAGACGATCTTGAAGCCATGGGGCCAATTCGTATCAGTGAAGTCGAAGTGGCACAGAAAGAGATTTTATCTATTGCGCGTCGTCTCAGCGACAGTGGTGAAATTATGTTAGGCGGTGGCGGTGGCGACGAGTTCTTATAATCGTGAAGCCCAAACGGCTTTATAGCAATTGATTGCCGTTATTACCAATAGCTAATTTATTCAACAATACAAGTGATTGATTATGACTGAATCCAAATCGTCTAAAAATGTCCTCAGTGTCGATGATGAGGTTGAGTTCAGTCATTGGCAGCTTCCTGATATTACACGGGATACTAGCCAAGAGCCTTCTAACATGTTTGGTCAATCTTCAAAACCTTACCAGGCAAAGCCCACCACACCTGAAAAATCAATGTCTCCGCCAACCATGGCGCAAATTGAGGATATCAGAGCCGCGGCAGAACAAGAAGGGTTTGAACAAGGTAAACAAGAGGGATACCAACAAGGGTTAGAGCAAGGGCGATTAGAAGGCTTAGAGCAAGGCCACTCTGAAGGTTTCACTCAAGGTGAGCAACAAGGTCTTGAAGCCGGAGAAGTGGCGGTTAATCAATTAATTGAACAACTTTCACAATTGATCAGCCAGTTTGAACAGCCATTGTCTGTGTTAGATGCTGAGATTGAAGCTGAGTTGTTAGCAATGACAATACAATTAGCTAAATCCGTTATTGGCCATGAATTAAAAACCCATCCTGAGCATATTTTAACTGCACTTCGTCAAGGTGTTGACGCCCTGCCGCTAAAAGAACAAGTGGTAAAGCTTCGTTTAAATCAGCACGATGCCGAAATCGTGTCGAACAGTTATCCAGCTGAACAGCTTGAGCAGCATCAATGGCAAATCGATATTGACCCCACATTATCCAATGGCGATTGTGTTATAGAAAGCGTTCGCTCGTCGGTAGACTTGCGCGTAGAGCAGCGCATTGAGCAAGTATTTGGTGAATTAGACGCACAGGCAAATCAACTGGCTAAAAATGCTCAACATCTCAAATCGAGCACTGAGAATTATCAAGTATCTGAAGTTGAAGATTTATCTGCTTATAAGCACTCTACAGCCAATAAACCAGCAGATGATGCCGAGTCTGCAGCATCGTTAGCGCCTAATGAGCAACATACTCCCCCAAAACCTGATACGGCCGCCGAACAAGAGCAGGCTTCAGATACCTCCATACAAGATGCAACCCTTCCTGATGACGCTGCGCAAGATGAGGCTGTCGAAGCAACTGAGCAAGATGATATCGCTAAGGATAACGGATGACGTCTCGCCAACAACAGCTGCTGAATAAATTTGCTGTTCATCATAAAAAAGTATCGCCAGTGCGCCCAGTTGCCAGTGGTCAATTGGTCCGCGTGGTGGGGTTGACGCTTGAAGCGACCGGATGCCGCGCACCTGTAGGGAGTTTATGCTCTATCGAAACCATGGCAGGAGAATTGGTTGCCGAAGTGGTAGGGTTTGATGACAAACTACTCTATTTAATGCCAATTGAAGAGCTTCGCGGAGTATTACCTGGTGCACGAGTTAAGCCGCTAGGTGAACAATCGAGTTTACATGTTGGCTTATCCTTGCTTGGGCGAGTGCTCGATGGCAGTGGTTTACCACTAGATGGTTTAGGCCCACTGAACACAGACCAACAAGCTGCTCGCCATGGGCCGAACATTAATCCTTTATCTCGCAGAGCGATCACCGAACCTTTAGATGTGGGTGTTAGGGCCATTAACTCAATGCTCACTGTTGGTAAAGGCCAACGGATGGGATTATTTGCAGGCTCTGGTGTGGGTAAAAGTGTGCTGTTAGGGATGATGACCCGTGGCTCTACCGCCGATATTATTGTGGTGGGGTTAGTCGGCGAACGTGGCCGTGAGGTTAAAGAGTTTATTGAAGAGATTTTAGGCGAAGAAGGCCGCGCGCGTTCGGTTGTGGTTGCCGCTCCGGCCGATACATCACCATTAATGCGTTTGCGGGCCTGTGAAACATCCACTCGGATTGCGGAGTATTTTCGTGATTTAGGTTATGACGTATTACTATTAATGGACAGCTTAACCCGATATGCACAAGCGCAACGTGAGGTGGCGTTAGCCGTTGGCGAGCCGCCAGCGACTAAAGGTTATCCACCGTCTGTGTTTGCTAAGTTACCTAGGTTAGTAGAGCGAGCGGGTAATGGCGGGCCAGGGCAAGGTTCAATAACTGCATTTTATACAGTGCTCACTGAAGGTGATGATCAACAAGACCCGATAGCAGATGCATCGCGGGCTATTTTAGATGGTCACGTTGTGTTGTCTCGCCAACTGGCTGACTCTGGGCATTATCCTGCTATTGATGTGGAAGCGTCAATTAGCCGTGTTGCCCCTATGGTGATAAGTCCAGATCATTTAGAAGCCATGCGCCGGGTAAAACAAATGTATTCGTTATACCAGCAAAATCGTGATTTGATTTCTATTGGCGCTTATGCGCAAGGTAGCGATCCGCGCATCGATAACGCGATCCGTTTACAACCTGCTATGAATGCGTTTTTACGTCAGGGCTTTAAAGATCCAGTGAGTTTTGACGACAGCAAAACGATGCTGAAGCAAATTGCCGCTCAGTGTCAGGGTTAATGTATGGCTAAAACGGATCCTTTAGTTACTGTACTTAAATTAGCGGTTGCCGCAGAAGAAAAAGCGGCTTTGCAATTAAAAGCCGCTCAATTTGAGAGGCAAAAGCGTCAAGGCCAACTTGATGCATTAAATAACTACCGTTTGGATTACATGAAACAAATGGAAGGCCATACTGGCACCACATTGCGTGCTAATCAATATCATCAGTTTCATCAATTTATTAAACAAGTCGATCAAGCGATTAACCAACAACTTGCCGTGGTAAAAGACGGCGAAAAGCAACTTGGATATCGCCAGCAGCACTGGCAAGAAACCCAGCAAAAGCGCAAAGCGGTTGAAATGCTGTTGGCCAAAAAAGCTGATAAAGCCTTAATTGCAGAGACTAAGCGCGAGCAAAAAATGTCTGACGAGTTTGCCATGCAACAGTATTTTAGAAACAAAATAAAGTAACAGTTAGTTATTTTCTATCTCCTGCCAATATTGTTTTGTCTTACACATTCGCGTAAATGGCATTTAAATTGCTTAATACTCTTTAATGAAAATATTCGTCATGGAAGTGACAGTGATCAGAGCGGTATATTTGCCATTTTGAGTGCTGTTAGGCTAGATAACACCATTTGTGTCGCCTGCCCAATGCGTGATGAAAACACACCAAACTTGATCTGATATAAGTGGAGCCGATTATGCAGCAGATGAGCAATATCTTACTGAGCAACAGCAATCAAAATGCTGATGTAGGTGCAAAGATTGGCAAGCAAGATGTTGAAAACACGTCATTCTTATCTGTTTTTAATCAGGCGAGTGAGCAAAAAAACTCTTTTAAACCTGCAGCAGACGAGCTTGCTCCTGCGCAGGCTGAACAACAGATTGAAGATGTAGATATTGAAGTTGAACTCAGTGAAAGTGCTGAATCATCGCAAGATAATACTGATGCAGAGATGATTTTTGCTCAACTGAATATGGCTGACTCGTTGGGGAAGCGCCATCATCGTGACGGTAATGAATTGCCGCTTATTGACAAGCAAGGCAATTACATCGGAAAAAACTTCACATTGGAACCCATTGAAAATGGCCTTGAAGTCATAGATACAAAGCTTGAAGTCATAGATATAAAGCTTGAAGTCATAAATACAAAGTTTGAAGCCGTAGATACAAAGTTTGAAGCCGTAGATACAAAACTTGAGCCTTTAAATCTCACATCAATAGAGCTAGAGCAAATCGATCTTGAACAAATCGCGCTTGAACAACACAATATTGATTTTGCTGATTCGGCATCAACTGAGGCCGATGAGTTATTTACAGAGACTATCCACCTAGACAGTCATTTTACTAGCTCTTCACAGGCCATCGCTACCCTTAATCCTGAGCAAATATCCAGTTTGACCACTTATAGTCAACTTTCAGTTAAAGAACTTCAAGCGCTTGATATAAAAGATCTTAGCGAGTTAGTTAGCGACTTTAATTTACAAGCTCCAGTGATTGATGAATCTATTTTAGCGATGGCAGAATTAGCGCAGGCAGAGTTAGCCCATGATGATATTGCCAGTAGCGTGCTTAATCCTCTCCAACAAAGCGAGCTAGACAATGCGCTTGCCGCGAGTGTGCATAACCCAAACCAAGCCATGAATATGAGCAACACGGCAAAACTGAATCCTGCATTGCAGCCAACAGCAAATGATCCACAACAATCAGCAGCGTTAATGACATCAAGCTTATCTGTTGAGTCACAACATATTTTGGGTGATAAAAGTCGTATTGATGGCAATATTCAGCCTGATCTAGCAGGTGTAAAATCGCTTGAAAAAGCTGACTTTTCTGTCGTGTTAGATTCTGTTGCTGGAAAGCGTGTTGGTGAGTCGGCCGTCAACATTAATTCGGCTTCAGACGGATTTGAGTTTTTTTCCGATACAAGTGAGGTTGAGAGCAAATCTCTTCAAAATCAAAGCAGTTTTACCCCTGTACATAAAAGTGACGTACCACAATTTCAATTGTCGCTAAGGCCGCAAGCTCAAGGCGAGGCAGGTGCGCAAATGCAGGAGATGATCCAGAAGTTTTCACCGGTGATGAAGCAACAATTAATCACCATGGTGAGCAATGGCATTCAGCAGGCTGAAATTCGTCTTGATCCACCAGAGCTCGGTCATTTAACGATTAAAATTCAAATTCAGGGTGATCAAACCCAGGTACAGTTTAACGTTGCCCAATCTCAAACCCGTGATTTAGTTGAACAGGCTATCCCTCGTTTACGCGATATGCTTGCCAGTGAAGGGTTACAACTAACAGACAGCCAGGTGTCGCAAGGCGGTGGGGGACGAGATCAACAACAAGAGCAATCAGAGTCACAGGGTCACACATCTGATGCACAGTTGGATGAAATATCAGCACAAGAGGCTAGCTTGATGACAAATACATCAAGGAGTTTACATTCTGCTATAGATTATTATGCTTAAGCAGGTAACCTATACACATATGAGATAATACAATTTTTTAATAACAAGGGTGATTGAGTTTGTCATCATGTTAGTCGCATTGTTGGTTGGGGACCATTATGGCTGAAGAAGAATTAGAGTTAGAAGATGCCGCAGCTGGCGGAAAAAAGAAGAACAAATTGGTGTTATTTGGTGGTATTGGTCTTGTGGTCATTCTATTAGCTGCAGGCGGAGCGTGGTTTTTTATGGGCTCTGATGAGCCAGCCGCTAACACCGACAGTCCTGATGCGCCTAAAACTGAAACTGCTGAGCCAGCCGTTGCTGCACAAGCTGATTATGTTGGTATGCCAAGGCCTTTTTTATTCAACTTACCCGGTGTAGACCGTGCGCGTTTGGTTGAGATTAAAGTGCAATTGATGGTGCGCGGTGAAGAAGACAGCATTTTAACCAAAAAACACATTCCTTTAATTGAAGATGCATTGCTAACAACCTTTAGTAGCGCTGATGTGCAAAAACTCAGTACTCAAGCAGGTAAAGACGAATTACGTCAATTAGCATTACTTAATGTGCAAAATACGCTGCAACCGGTTACGGGCAAAAAAGTGGTAGAGAAAGTCCTGTTTACTGGTTTTGTGATGCAATAACCAAATGCATTAACTGCTAAGGCTACGATGTGAGTGATTTATTAAGCCAAGATGAAATCGATGCGCTACTGCATGGTGTAGACGATGTCGATGAAGATGAAATTGATGAGAGTAGTGCTGATGCGCGATCTTACGACTTCTCGTCTCAAGACAGAATTGTCCGTGGTCGTATGCCCACGCTTGAAATCGTTAACGAGCGTTTTGCCCGCCATCTTCGAATAAGCATGTTTAACATGATGCGCCGTGCGGCTGAAGTGTCAATTAATGGCGTTCAAATGCTTAAGTTTGGCGAATATGTGCATACGTTATTTGTACCAACCAGCCTCAACATGGTGCGTTTTAGCCCATTAAAAGGCACAGCACTTATCACCATGGAAGCACGTTTAGTGTTTATATTGGTGGATAACTTCTTTGGTGGCGATGGTCGATTCCATGCCAAAATTGAAGGCCGTGAATTCACCCCAACAGAGCGGCGTATTGTTCAATTACTATTGAAAATTATTTTTGAAGATTACAAAGATGCTTGGGCGCCGGTCATGGATGTCGAGTTTGAATATCTAGACTCAGAGGTTAACCCGGCAATGGCCAACATTGTAAGTCCAACTGAAGTTGTGGTGATTAATTCATTCCACATTGAAGTTGACGGCGGCGGAGGTGACTTTCACATCACTATGCCATATTCGATGATTGAGCCTATTCGTGAGCTTCTTGATGCGGGTGTACAAAGTGACAAACAAGATACCGATATGCGTTGGTCACAAGCGCTTCGCGATGAAATTATGGATGTTCAAGTCGGCTTTGATGCCAATATTGTTGAACATGAAGTGACATTGCGTGATGTGATGGGGTTTAAAGCAGGTGATATTATTCCTATCGAATTACCTGAACATATTCTGATGCGAATTGAAGATTTACCGACTTATCGCTGTAAACTCGGTAAGTCACGCGATAATTTAGCATTAAAAATCAGTGAAAAAATAGCTCGACCTGAAACAGTAAAATCAGAACTACAACTGGTGACACGTAAAGGTAAGTCTCGGGATATTGCAGATTTATAAGGTGATGTAAATGAGTACAGAAGATACGGGTGATGATTGGGCAGCAGCAATGGCTGAGCAGGCCCTAGAAGAAGCGCAACAAGTTGAGCTTGACGAATTAGTTGACGATTCTAAGCCAATTACTAAGGAAGAAGCCGCTAAACTGGATTCGATTCTAGATATTCCGGTGACCATATCAATGGAAGTGGGTCGCAGTTTTATTAGTATTCGTAATTTATTGCAGTTAAACCAGGGCTCGGTTGTTGAACTTGACCGCGTTGCCGGTGAACCACTTGATGTTATGGTCAACGGGACGCTTATCGCCCACGGTGAGGTAGTAGTTGTAAACGATAAATTTGGTATTCGTTTAACTGACGTTATCAGCCAAACTGAGCGGATTAAAAAGCTTAAATAATGATTGTTAGCAAAACTGGTGTGATACTGGTTTTGCTAGCCGTTAACAACACAAGGAATCACAGTGGCAAATATAATATCAATGCTCAGTGTGATGGCCCAAGCATTGACCGATGCCGATGTGCCTAACGCTTCTACTACCGCTGTACTGACCCGCACTTCTGAAGTGTCTAATACTGCAACCCTAGCCAATATGATTGGTGGGTTAATTGTGGTATTGGCGCTAATCTTTGTATTGGCTTATATCGTTAAACGCTTAAATCTTGTTCCGTCTAATGGTGGTGTGGTCAAAACGCTTGCGGTAACCCCAATTGGTCAACGTGAGAAAGTGGTGTTGATTGAGGTGAACGGTCAACAATATTTGCTCGGTGTAACAGCACAACAGATTAATCTTATTGATAAATTAGACCATTCTGTCGACATTCCAACAACATCATTTGCGAGTCGATTAAAACAAGCCAAGGAACAGCAGTAATGACTAAATACACCGGTATGTTGGTGCTAACCATCATTGCAATGGTTGGGCTGTTTGTCACCCCTGATGTATTTGCGCAAGATGGCATCTTGCCCGCAGTTACTGTAACAACAGGTGCTGACGGAGTGACAGAGTATTCTGTAACCTTGCAAATATTATTGCTTATGACAGCAATGAGCTTTATTCCTGCAATGGTGATAATGCTCACATCATTTACGCGTATTATTGTGGTGTTGTCGATATTAAGGCAGGCGTTAGGTTTGCAGCAAACCCCATCGAATCAAGTGCTTATTGGTATCAGTTTGTTTATGACGTTTTTTATTATGGCGCCAGTGTTTGACAAAATTTATGTCGAAGCTGTTGAGCCATATGTAAACGAAACTATGACTCTCACCCAGGCCTATGATGTTGGCAAAGAGCCCATTAAAACGTTTATGTTGTCTCAAGTGCGTACAACAGATTTGCAAACCTTTATTGAAATATCAGGTTATAAAGATATTCAATCGCCTGAACAGGCGCCAATGAGTGTTGTGATCCCTGCGTTTATTACCAGCGAGCTAAAAACCGCTTTCCAAATTGGTTTTATGTTATTTGTGCCATTTTTAGTGCTAGATTTAGTGGTCGCCAGTATTTTAATGGCAATGGGTATGATGATGTTATCTCCCATGATTGTGTCACTGCCGTTTAAGATAATGTTATTCGTGTTAGTTGATGGTTGGGGCCTTGTCATGGGCACATTAGCCAATAGCTTTGGCATATAAGGCCTATTTATGTCTCCTGAAGCGCTCATTGATATTTTTAGAGAAGCACTATCAGTCATTGTACTGATAGTGTCGGCAATTATTTTGCCGGGCCTATTTATTGGTTTAATCGTGGCGGTTTTTCAGGCGGCAACCTCCATTAACGAACAAACCTTGAGTTTTTTACCTCGCTTGTTGGTGACCTTATTTGCCTTGATGTTTTTAGGCCATTGGCTGGTACAAACTATGATGGATTTTTTTCTTGAAATGGTGAACCTTATCCCTGTGGTAATAGGTTAGATATGGACATTTTGTTTGATGAAATCAGTCAAACAATTGCAGCTTATCTTCTGCCGTTTTTTCGTATTTCATCAATGTTAATGGTGATGACAGTATTTGGGGCAAATACTACACCTTCACGTGTTCGCTTGTTATTGTCTGTTGCCATTACTATGGCTGTCGCTCCAGTGTTACCTCCCATTGCAGCCATTGAACTTATCGCTTTTAGTTCCGTTTTTGTGATTGCGCAGCAAATTCTTATTGGTGTATCGATGGGGTTTGTGACGTTAATGGTAATGCAAACATTTGTGTTAACAGGACAAATCATTGGTATGCAAACCAGTTTAGGTTTTGCTTCTATGGTGGACCCTGGTTCTGGCGAGCAAACTCCTGTGGTGAGTAATTTCTTTTTATTACTCGCTACTTTAATTTTTTTGGCAGTTGATGGCCATTTATTGATGTTTAGAATGCTGGTGGCCAGTTTTGAAACCATTCCGATTTCAAATCAGGGTATTTCAATTGCCAATTATCGCGCTTTGGCAGAGTGGGGCAGTTTTATGTTTGGGTCGGCATTAACCATGTCTATCTCTGCGATTGTTGCATTACTACTCATCAACCTTTCGTTTGGGGTAATGACTAGAGCCTCTCCTCAGCTTAATATTTTCTCTATTGGTTTTCCTGTAACTATGGTCAGTGGTTTGCTTATTTTGTTGCTCACCTTAGGTCCCATCATGGCGCATTTTGATGAAGTCTGGCAGGCGGCACAGTTGTTAATGTGTGATTTGTTACTACTTCAATGTCAAACCGACGCAGCAATCGTGTTCTAAGGAGGGGAAATGGCCGAAAATGACAGCAGTCAAGAACGCACAGAAGAACCCACCAGTAAACGACTTGAACAGGCGCGTGAGAAAGGTCAAGTCGCTCGCTCAAAAGAGTTAGGCACCGCAGCGGTATTGCTTGCTGCATCGGTGGGTTTTGCCATGACAGGACCATCAATCGCCATCAGTTTGTACACCATGATGAAACAAATATTCACTATGGAGCGCGATCAAATATTTGATACCAACTCCATGTTTCGTGTTTGGGGGGTCGTCGGTAACGAACTTGCCTGGCCTCTGCTCAGTTTTATAGCCTTGTTGGCGTTTGTGTCTTTTTTGGGCAATATTGTGTTGGGTGGTATGTCGTTTTCGGTTAAAGCCTTTATGCCCAAAGGCAGCAAGATGAACCCGATGAATGGCTTTAAACGTATGTTTGGTACTCAAGCACTCGTTGAGTTAACCAAAGGCATTGCTAAATTTTCTGTTGTTGCCTTGTCGGCTTATTTTTTATTGCGCTTCTACTTTTACGATATTTTGATGTTATCTAACGATCACTTGCCCGGTAATGTTTATCACGCGTTAGATCTTTTGGTATGGATGTTTATCTTACTGTGCAGCTCTATGCTGTTTATTGTGGTGATTGATGTGCCATTTCAAATTTGGAATCACAATAAACAGCTTAAAATGACCAAACAAGAAGTCAAAGACGAGTACAAAGACACTGAAGGTAAACCGGAAGTAAAAAGCCGTATCAGGCAAATGCAGTATGAAATGGCGCAGCGCAGAATGATGTCCGAGGTTCCTAAAGCTGATGTGATTGTAGTTAACCCTGAGCATTATGCTGTTGCAGTAAAATATGATGTTACCCGTTCATCTGCGCCATTTTTAGTCGCCAAAGGTGTAGACGATGTCGCATTCAAAATACGTGAAATTGCCCGTGAACATAACGTCGCGATTGTCTCTGCACCACCGCTTGCCCGAGCCATTTACCATACGACTAAAATTGATCAGCAAGTGCCCGAAGGCTTGTTTACTGCGGTGGCTCAGGTACTCGCTTATGTATTTCAACTTAGGCAATATCAAAAAGGTAAGGGGCGTAAACCCAAACCTATTCCGTACAATCAACCTATCCCAGATGATTTGAAATATTAGCCTTGCAAGTGGATTTATTTGTGGCTTGATTCTTGCTTTGTCAGTTTATTCGCGTCAATTATTAGTTCATTGACGCCGTAGACTGACAGTAAGGGTTCATCTTTTATGGATGCAAAAGCAGCTTTTGGGCAATTTAAACAAATAAGACCATCTACGTTTAAGGGTATTGGTACGCCTTTGCTCGTATTGGCTGCCTTAGGTATGGTTGTTTTACCTATTCCGCCTTTTCTACTGGATATCCTATTTTCGTTTAATATCGCGTTAGCGTTAGTGGTATTACTCGTTGCGATTTACACCGACAGGCCACTCGATTTTGCTGCTTTTCCAACTGTACTACTTGTCGCGACACTCTTACGGTTAGCCCTTAACGTTGCCTCTACTCGAATTGTATTACTTGAGGGACACAATGGCGGCGACGCTGCTGGTAAAGTCATTGAGGCCTTTGGCTCAGTGGTCATTGGCGGTAACTATGCTGTGGGTTTAGTGGTCTTCTTGATTTTAATTATTATCAACTTTGCTGTTGTCACTAAAGGTGCTGGGCGTATTTCTGAGGTGAGCGCCCGCTTTACCCTAGATGCCATGCCAGGCAAGCAAATGGCCATTGATGCCGATTTAAATGCCGGTACATTGACTCAAGATCAAGCGCGTATTCGCCGTGCTGAAGTGACCCGAGAAGCCGACTTTTACGGTGCAATGGATGGTGCCTCTAAGTTTGTTAAGGGTGATGCTATTGCCGGTATTATGATCCTAGTGATCAACATTTTAGGTGGTTTTGTTATTGGGATAGTGCAACACGACCTTGATTTTTCGAGTGCAGTTGAAATTTATACCTTGTTAACTATCGGTGATGGTCTGGTTGCGCAAATACCGGGTTTGCTATTGTCGATTGCTGCGGCCTTAATGGTCACGCGCCAAAATGAATCTGGTGACATGGGCCAAATGATGATGAGTCAGATGTTTGACAATCATAAGTCATTAGCCATTGCCGCGGGTTTATTGTTTATCATGGGGATCGTGCCTGGCATGCCTCATGTGGCATTTTTAACCTTCGCTTTTATTACTGCAGGTGCTGCATATTTTGTTTATAAGCGGAACATTGATAAAAAACAGGCTGCGTTAGCTGTTGCAACCAAAGGCCCTGCTGAAATCAAAGACAAAGAACCGAAAGAGTTAAGCTGGGATGATGTTCGTCATGTAGACACCATTGGGCTTGAAGTTGGCTACCGATTAATTCCGCTGGTTGATAAATCACAAGGCGGTGAATTATTGGGCCGCATTAAAGGTGTACGCAAAAAATTATCTCAAGAGTTAGGTTTTTTAGTGCCAGCAGTTCACATTCGTGACAATCTAGATTTGTCGCCCAATGCTTATCGTATTTCTTTGATGGGGGTTGTGGTTGGTGAAGCTGAAGTGAGGCATGATTGCGAATTGGCAATTAACCCTGGTCAGGTTTATGGCAAACTTGATGGTATTGAAACCCGCGATCCTGCTTTTGGTTTAGAAGCTGTGTGGATTGCGCCTGAGCAACGTGAACATGCTCAAACATTAGGGTATACCGTAGTCGACACTGCTACAGTAGTGGCGACTCATATTAGCCAATTGCTGAGCAACAATGCCGCTAAATTATTAGGCTACGAAGAAGTTCAACAGCTTATGGATATGCTTGCTAAACATTCTCCTAAGCTGGTTGATGGCTTTATTCCTGACATTATGCCATTAGGCTCTGTGGTTAAAGTGATGCAAAACTTACTCAACGAGGGGGTGTCGGTACGTGACTTGCGCACAATAGTGCAAACCTTGTTGGAGTATGGCAATAAGAGCAATGATACCGAGGTATTGACAGCCGCGGTGCGTATTGCGCTTAAACGGATGATTGTCCAGGAGATCTCTGGGCCTGAACTGGAAATTCCTGTCATAACATTGGCGCCTGAGTTGGAACAGATGTTGCATAAGTCTATGCAGGCGACAGGCGGAGAAGGGCCAAACATTGAACCAGGCCTTGCAGAACGCATGCAGCAGTCACTTTTAGACGCTGCACAGAAACAAGAAATGGTAGGACAACCAGCCATATTATTGACATCTGGTATGCTAAGATCCACTTTGTCACGATTTGTTAAATACACTATTCCAAATTTACGGGTGATTTCTTACCAAGAAATACCTGATGAGAAGCAAATTAGAATTGTTTCTGCAGTCGGCCAATAGTGATAACGTCAGTTTAAAGAGGTGCGTACGTGAAAATTAAACGATTTTTTGCCAAAGATATGCGTGCAGCATTAGCACAAGTCAAAGACACTCTAGGGTCTGACGCTGTCATTATGTCGAATAAAAAAGTGACTGGCGGCATCGAAATCGTTGCCGCAGTTGATTATGACGAGCCAAAAGCCGCAATTGCTTCACAAGCGCCAACAAACAGTTTTATGGATGTAAGCGAAGACAAAGTATCGCTAGGGGCTAAACCTGCTGTCAAAGCACATTCAAAAGTCAGCCCGCCTCCAGCTGCAGACTCATTACAAGCCTTGCTTGAAAAACAACATAACCGCATGACTCAGCAAATGACAGCAACTCGTCATGATGAGCCAGAACTTCCTGAATGGGCGCGCCAATTACAAGGTGCGAAAACGCCTAAGCCAACGCAAAGTGCTCCAACTGCAAATCATGTTGATAAGTCAAATAAAACGAATAAAAATCAATCAGCTGAGCTGGATTTACTGCGTGAAGAAATGGCATCGTTGAGAAGCCTACTAACACATCAAGTCTCGTCATTAATGAAGGATCACAAAAAACGTTCAGATCCTGTCGGAGCTATGTTAGAAAGTAAATTACTGGCGGCTGAGTTTTCTCCTGCAGTTGCTGCTAAACTAGCAGGGTTAAGCCAACATTATACGCCAGCAGATTTAGTAAGAGCCTTACCGCAAAGTTTAGCTAACCTACTAGATAACCAAGGTGATGATATTGTTAAACGGGGTGGTGTGGTTGCTTTTGTTGGTCCAACGGGTGTGGGTAAAACCACTTCGCTAGCCAAAATTGCCGCGCGTTTTGCCGCACACCATGGCCCAGAGCAAGTGGCATTAATCACGACCGATCATTATCGTATTGGGGCATATGAGCAGTTAGCAACATATGGTAAAATTATGGGATGCCCTGTTAAGCAAGCACATGATTTAAGTGAATTAGAACAAATTTTGTATCAATTTAGAAATCGCAAGCTAGTGTTAATTGATACCGCTGGTATGGGACAACGTGACATGCGTCTATATCAACAACTTGATAATTTGACAGCAAATAGTAGGATCCCTATCCGCAGTTACTTAGTGATGTCTGCCACTGGCCAACGTCGCGTTCTGCAAGATGCGGTTGAACACTTTAAACGTATTCCATTATCGGGCGCAATTTTGACCAAATTAGATGAATCAGTATCAATTGCAGGTGCATTGAGCGTATTGATTCAAAATGAGTTACCATTGAGTTATGTGACCGACGGTCAACGTGTGCCAGAAGACATGAAAGTGGCTGATACATTAGCATTAGCCAAACAAGCGCTAGCAGCATTAAACGAAACAGAACAACCAACGTCACAAGACACGGCATGGTCAAATGACACTGCCTATGCATTTGAGTAAAGATATGACTCGGGATCAAGCAAGTGGTTTACGTATGATGAATCAACCAAATAACGATAAAGTTAAAGTAATTGCCGTATCCGGTGGTAAAGGCGGGGTAGGTAAAACCAGTGTGTCCATTAATACCGCAGTTGCATTGGCCGAAAAAGGCAAACGTGTACTTGTGCTTGATGCTGACTTAGGTTTAGCCAACGTTGATGTGATGCTAGGGATCCGTGCTGAGAAAAATTTATCTCATGTATTGTCTGGTGATGCTGAACTCGATGATATTATTGTTCGAGGACCTAAAGGCATTGGTATTGTGCCCGCGACGTCAGGCACTCAAGCCATGGTTGAGTTGACTCAGGCACAACATGCAGGCTTAATACGTGCATTTAGTGAAATGCGCACTCAGTTTGACATATTAATTGTTGATACTGCAGCGGGTATTTCTGATATGGTGCTGAGCTTCTCTCGTGCCTCACAAGATGTATTAATCGTTGTGTGTGATGAACCTACATCGATAACCGATGCGTATGCATTGATTAAAATTTTAAGTCGTGAGCACGGTGTGTTCCACTTCAAAATTGTGGCAAATATGGTGCGCAGTTTACGCGAAGGCATGGAATTATTTGCTAAACTCAGTAAAGTGACGGATAGATTTTTAGATGTGGCGTTAGAGCTTGTTGCTACCGTTCCTTTTGATGAAAATTTACGCAAAGCTATTCGTAAGCAAAAATTAGTTGTTGAAGCTTTCCCTAAGTCACCTTCAGCGATTGCTTATCATGGATTGGCCAATAAAATTATGACTTGGCCTGTACCACAGCAACCCGGTGGACATTTAGAGTTTTTTGTTGAACGTTTAGTGCAACGTAAGCCCGTTGAAGAGGGGAGAGCGAGTGAATAAAGCCGCAGCGTATACTCAGTTCGATAATAAAACATCGATTGTTGAACAGTATGCACCGTTGGTGAAAAGAATTGCTCATCACATGTTGGCAAGGCTGCCCGCATCAGTGCAACTGGATGATTTATTACAAGCAGGTATGATGGGGCTTCTTGAAGCGTCATCAAAATTTGATGGCAGCAAAGGGGCTAAATTTGAAACCTTTGCTGGCATTCGTATTCGTGGCGCAATGATAGATGAAATTCGCCGCGGTGACTGGGTTCCACGCTCAGTTCATCGTAATAATCGCCGTGTAGCCCAAGTTATTGACGAACTAGAACAACTGCTAGGGCGCGATGCACGAGACACAGAAATTGCTGAAAAACTTGATATGTCTCTCGATGAGTACCATCATATCTTAAATGATGTTTCTGTCGGTAAAATCATAGGCATAGAAGATCTTGGTGTTTCTCAGGATGTGTTAACCACAAACGACGAATCCCCAGATGAAGCATTTGATTCTCTTGCTGAGACTCAATTCCAATCTGCACTGGTTGAAGCAATCAAAACCTTGCCAGAAAGAGATGCTTTAGTGCTGTCGTTATATTATGACGAAGCGCTAAACTTAAAAGAAATTGGTGCCATCCTTGAGGTAAGCGAGTCACGAGTGAGCCAGATATTAAGTCAGGCCATGCTCAGACTAAAAGCCAAGCTCAAGCATTGGACACAAGAATAATAACTAATTATAGAGCAAACGAGTGTCAGCTCACCGGAGGAAACCTTGGACAAGAATATGAAGATTCTTATTGTTGACGATTTTTCAACAATGAGACGTATCATTAAGAACTTGTTGCGAGACTTGGGATTTAATAATACCCAAGAAGCAGATGATGGCTCAACAGCCCTACCTATGTTACAAAAAGGTGATTTTGACTTTGTTGTAACTGACTGGAACATGCCTGGAATGCAGGGTATTGATTTACTCAAAGCTATCCGTGCAGATGATTCACTTAAACACCTACCTGTTTTGATGGTGACCGCTGAAGCTAAGCGCGAACAAATCATTGCGGCAGCCCAAGCCGGTGTGAATGGATATGTTGTAAAACCTTTTACCGCCGCCACGTTAAAAGAAAAGTTAGATAAAATCTTTGAACGTCTCGGATAAGCAAGGATAAGTCATGCAGGCATCATTATCGGGGTTAATCACTCTCGAACAGGCCCAGCAACTTGTTGAACTGCTATCGGCGGGAGAGCAAGATAAAGCTGACGACATAATTAGAGAGCTCGCTTCTCCACTACAACGCGAGTTGTTTGAAGAAGTGGGTAAGCTCACTCGCCAATTACACAGCGCCCTCAAAGATTTTCAAATCGATAATCGTTTATCTGAATTAGCCAACACCGAAATTCCGGACGCTAAAGAAAGATTGAACTACGTCATTGATATGACCGAGCAAGCTGCTAATAAAACCATGGATGCGGTTGAAGAATGTTTGCCTTTGGCCGATACCATTATAAGCAATATTCAGTCTGTAACACCGATGTGGGACAAATTGATGCGTCGTGATATTGAGCTTGGTGAATTTAAGTCACTTTGCCACGATGTTCAGCAATTTATGTCTAACAGTGAGCATGACTCAAACCGTCTTCGTGAATTGCTCAATCAGATATTAATGGCACAAGATTTCCAGGATTTAACCGGCCAGATGATCCGCCGCGTGATTGAACTAGTGCGTGAAGTCGAAAATAGTTTAGTGTCGATGTTGACCGTGTTTGGTGAGCATACAGCTGAATCATTACCTACGATTAAAGATAATAAGATAGAGGCAGAAGGCCCAATCATGAACGCTGAATTACGCGAAGACGTGGTCACGGGTCAGGATGAAGTTGATGATCTGCTATCAAGTCTGGGTTTCTAATTAGGAGTCAATTTAATGTCCTTTGATGTTGATGAAGAGATACTCCAGGACTTTTTAATTGAAGCTGGCGAGATTTTAGAGCTTCTACAGGAGCAGTTAGTCGCTCTTGAAAATAATCCTGATGACAGTGATTTACTAAATGCCATTTTCCGTGGATTTCATACTGTAAAAGGTGGTGCTGGATTTTTAAGTCTGACACCAATGGTTGATGTTTGTCACGAAGCTGAAAACACCTTTGATCTTTTACGTACAGGTAAACGCAGTGTCAATGCCGAGTTAATGGATATTATTTTGCAGGCTGTTGATGCAATTAATACCATGTTTGCTCAAACTCAACAGGGACAACAACAAGATCCCGCTGACTCAGACTTGCTTGCAAAACTAAAACTATTAAGCTCCGGTGCTCCTTTGCCATCTGAAATGGGCGAGTCCGCCCCTGAGCCAGAAATCATTGAAGACGTTGCAGATAATATTGAACCTGAATACGTAGAAGATATCAGCCCTGAGGTCGCCGCTTCATCCAATTCGGCCGGTATTGATGAAATTGACGAGTCAGAATTTGAAGCACTACTCGATGCTTTGCATGGCAGTGGTAAAAGCCCTATATCTGCACAAAGCCCTTCAGAAAATAAAGACACTTCAGCGCCTAAATCAGCCTCTTCATCTTCGACAAGTAGTGATGAAATTACCGATGATGAATTCGAAGCCTTACTTGATGAGCTTCATGGTTCTGGAACGTTTAAAGCGAAAACAGAATCGGTTGCCGAAAAAGTAAAACCAGCAGAACCCATTGTTGAACCCTTGGTTGATTCAGACGAAATTACCGACGATGAGTTTGAACGCTTACTTGATGAGTTACATGGAAAAGGCGGTGCACCTGTAGCGGTGTCTACACCATCTGCTGCAAAACCTACTGCTGCCAAAGCGGCAGAGCCCGTACCACCTAAAGCGACTGAAACGCCAAAACCGACTCCCCCAGCGCCAGTGGTTAAACCTGTTGCGGCCCCCGCACCTAAAGTTGATGCTGTTCAAGATAAAGCTCCTGTACCCGCGCCAGCTAAAGCCAATGCAGTACCGCAAGGTGAAACCACAGTTCGCGTTGATACTGCACGCCTTGATCAAATTATGAATATGGTCGGGGAATTGGTATTGGTACGTAACCGTTTAGTGAGCCTTGGTATTACTCGCGAAGACGAAGAGATGTCTAAAGCGCTTGCTAACCTTGATCTTGTTACTGCTGATTTGCAAGGTGCGGTAATGAAAACCCGTATGCAGCCAATTAAGAAAGTATTTGGCCGTTTCCCGAGGGTTGTGCGCGATCTAGCACGAACGTTAAACAAAGAAATTGATTTAGTCATGATTGGTGAAGAAACCGATCTTGATAAAAACTTAGTTGAGGCGCTGGCAGATCCACTTGTCCACTTAGTGCGTAACTCAGTTGACCACGGTATTGAAATGCCAATCACTCGTGAAGCCAATGGTAAGCCACGCTCAGGAACCATCACACTCTCTGCAAGTCAAGAAGGTGACCATATTCTTCTCAAAATTGAGGATGATGGTGCTGGTATGGACCCAGAGAAGCTAAAGCAAATTGCTATTTCTCGTGGCGTGCTAGACGAAGATTCTGCTGCAAGAATGACAGATAACGAAGCGTATAATCTGATTTTTGCGCCAGGTTTTTCCACCAAAGTTGAAATTTCAGATATTTCAGGCCGCGGAGTGGGTATGGATGTGGTTAAAACCCGCATTAACCAGCTAAATGGTACTGTTCATATCGACTCGATGAAAGGCAAAGGCACTATTCTTGAAATTAAAGTGCCGTTAACGCTAGCCATCATGCCAACATTAATGGTTGACGTTTCTAAACAAGTCTTTGCATTGCCGTTATCAAGTGTCAATGAAATATTTAATCTGGACCTAAGTAAAACCAATATTGTTGATGGTCAGTTAACCGTTATTTTCCGTAATAAAGCCGTGCCATTATTTTATCTCGAGCATTGGTTACATAGTAAAAAAACCAAGTTTAAGCATGGCGATAAAAAACATGGTCATGTTGTGATTGTGCAGCTAGGTACAATGCAAATTGGTTTTGTGGTTGATGCACTCATTGGTCAAGAAGAAGTGGTGATTAAACCGTTAGGCACTATGCTGCAAGGAACGCCAGGTATGGCAGGTGCAACTATCACTTCAGATGGTGGCATTGCATTGATTCTTGATATTCCTGGGCTACTTAAACATTACGCCAAAAATAAAAAATAATAAAAGTTCCATTATTTAAGGAATTCAATGGCCATAAAAGTATTAGTTGTAGACGATTCTAGCTTTTTTCGACGACGAGTCAGTGAAATTGTTAACCAAGATCCTGAGCTCGAAGTTGTTGCTGTTGCTGTTAATGGCAAAGAAGCGATTGATATGGCTGCAAAATTTAAACCTCAAGTGATCACGATGGATATCGAGATGCCGGTTATGGACGGTATTAGTGCTGTGCGTGAGATTATGGCGAGCAATCCTACGCCCATTTTGATGTTTTCTTCGCTAACCCATGATGGTGCTAAAGCAACACTCGACGCGCTAGAAGCTGGCGCTCTCGACTTTCTGCCTAAACGTTTTGAAGACATCGCTACCAATAAAGATGAGGCGATAAGTTTGCTTCAGCAGCGCATAAAAGCGTTGGGGAAAAGACGGGTATACCGACCAAGCCCTGTGTCAACTAACACTCTGGACTCGCGGCGTTCTGCCAGCTTATCACAAAGTAGCCTAAGAGAACCGCACCGTCCATTAAGTTCAAGGCTTAATAGTGGTTCTTTAACGCAAGCTGGATCGTCATTGCCTACTCGCAGCCAGTTAAATTCTGCGGTCGAGCGCCAGCCTGCGCCGGCGGCCCAATCATTATCAACTATCAGAGCCAGTGGTAAACAATACAAAGTACTACTTATTGGGACCTCCACAGGCGGACCGGTGGCACTGCAAAAAGTATTGACGGCATTTCCGGCAAATTACCCGCACCCCATAGTACTTATTCAGCATATGCCAGCGGCTTTTACCCCAGCGTTTGCTGCACGCTTAAATACCCTATGCAAAATTGAAGTTAAAGAAGCACAAAATGGTGATGTGTTACGTGCTGGCTGTGCCTATCTTGCACCTGGTGGAATGCAGCTAATGCTTGAACGTGCTGGAATGACTGGGCGTTTAAAAGTTGTTGCAGGCACGAGTGACATGAATTACAAGCCGTCGGTTGATATTACCTTTGCGTCGGCATCTAAAGCTTTTGGTGGTGATGTATTGGCTGTCGTATTAACAGGGATGGGGGCAGATGGCAGAGAAGGTGCCAGAATGCTTAAGTCCGCTGGAGCCACTATTTGGGCTCAAGACGAAGCCAGTTGTGTTGTTTACGGTATGCCACAAGCAGTGGCATCTGCAGGGCTTGCTGCGCATTCAATTGCGCTTGAAAACATGGCCGATGCGATATTAAAAGAAACCAGTCGTGGCTAATTCGTCGACGTCATTAACGACTAAGCTAATGTTAGGCTTGTTTTTGTGTGTTATTGCCATTGTCGTTTTAGGCAGTTTATATCTTGATTCGCAGCGTAAAATGGCCGTGCTTACAAAAGAAATTGAACACTTAAAAGCATCGCAAGTGCTCTTGATGGTACCTGAAGAACAAGCTGAAAATATTGCTAATTGGTTGTTAACGCATCCAGAACAAACCCAGGCTATGATAAACCAAACCGCAAAAGATGAGGCGCGCAGCGTGTTAATTGGCCCAGGTGCTATCGAAACTGACACCGCAAAAACACCAGAGAGTGTTAACAGTTCACAGACACCGCCAACTCAAGAAGTGATAGTGTCAGAGAATGCTCAGGGCGTTAAGGTCATCAGCCTACCAAATGGCGGTATTAGAGTTACAACCCGTGATGACAAACAGCAAAAACAACAATGAGCATTACATTAGATAATGATAAGTTGAGAGGCTATTTTTGAAAGTATGGACAGTTGCAAATCAAAAAGGTGGAGTAGGTAAAACGACCACTGTTGCCAGTTTAGCGGGAGCTATCGTTAAACGTGGTCAACGAGTGTTAATGATAGATACCGATCCTCACGCTTCATTGGGTTACTATTTGGGTATTGACTCTGAAGAAGTGCCAAGCTCGCTTTATGATATTTTTGTTAATCATCAGGCGTTGACACAAGAATTGATCATGCAAAATGTCATTCCTACTCAAATTGAAGGTCTAGACATCATACCGGCTAATATGGCTTTGGCGACACTTGACCGCTCATTAGGGCATCAAGAAGGCATGGGGTTAGTGTTACGTAATTTATTGGCACTAGTTGAAGACAAGTACGATGTGGCAATCATTGATTGTCCTCCAGTACTGGGTGTTCTCATGGTTAATGCATTAGCTGCTAGCCAACATATTATTATTCCAGTGCAAACCGAATTTTTGGCGATTAAAGGCCTTGAGAGAATGGTTAAAACCATGGAGATCATGGGACGTTCTAAAAAAACACGTTACAGTTACACGGTATTACCAACCATGTACGATAAACGGACTAAAGCATCACCCATTGCTTTGCAGTTCTTACAAGATAAATACGGCCAAACTTTGTGGCCTAATGATGTGATCCCAGTGGATACTAAATTTAGAGATGCCAGCTTAGCTCACCTACCGGCATCACATTATTCTGCGACTAGTCGTGGAGTTAAAGCTTATAATCGTCTACTTGATTTTTTATGTGCTCGGGAGTTTGCTCATGTCAAAATCGGTTGATGAAACTGTTTTTGATTATTTCAGTCTTTTATTACAGGAACCGCCAACAAAACCTGTTATTGAAGCTGATACTAAGCCGATATTAGAATCAAAAATAGCCCAAGCCGTAAAGGACACTTCGCCTATTAAGGATACAACCCTTGTTGGCCAGTCTTCTTCGTCATTGGTGTCTCAGACTGCGCAATCAAAAGTTGAGCCAACTCGACGCTTTGCCGAACCAAACACTCAAGTAGATAAGTTAGCCCTTGAAAAGTTATTATCTGCCGTTTCACATGCAAATAAAGATAATGACATTCAAAAGCAAATAAAGGCAAGTGCAGAGCGGGTTCGCATAGCGATCAGTGAAACTGAGGCTTCTGTTAGTGTTCAACCTAACGTTGACGACACGCCTTTACAAAAAAACACCTTAACAAATAAAGAAATCAAATCGTTAGTCGATATAAAAACTGACAATAGTGCGCTAGCTGAGCTAAAAGACGCTATTATTAAACATGATAAGATTGCTGAAGAAAAAGCGGCTCACCAATTACAGCAAACAGGGGCAACTCCACCTAGCATTACTCAAAATTTGCAAGAAGTGTTAGATGATGAGTTTCAAGTATTGTTTTTTAATGTGGCGGGCTTAACTTTAGCCGTGCCATTAGTGAGTTTAGGTGGCATCATAAAGATAGAGAAAATTAATCACCTTATAGGCCGTCCATCGTGGTTTAAAGGTGTGCAAACTCATCGTGACACAAAAATTAATGTTGTTGATACCTGCGCCTGGGTTATGCCAGAAAAATACACACCAGAGCTGGCGCAATCAGTAAATTATCAATATCTTGTTATGCTAGAAAACAGTGCTTGGGGATTAACCTGTGAGTCATTGGTTAATGCCGTTAAAATAGATAAATCACACGTCAACTGGCGTGAAAAACCGGGTAAGCGTCCATGGCTTGCTGGGGTAGTAAAACAACAAATGTGTGGCATTTTGCATGTACAAGCATTAATTGAAATGCTTGATGCAGGTTTAGGTTGTCAGGATTCGATTGACCGAGGTTAACTATGAGCGATTCTAGAAGTGTAGCAGCGGTTGCTGCGGGTAAAGACGATGCGGTTTTACAATGGGTAACATTTAAGTTAGACCATGAAACCTACGGTATAAATGTTATGCAGGTACAAGAAGTATTGCGTTATACCGAAATAGCTCCAGTACCGGGCGCGCCTGATTACGTACTCGGTATTATTAACCTTCGTGGCAACGTGGTCACTGTGATTGATACTCGCTCACGCTTTGGCCTGCAATCTGCTGAACTTGACGACTCAACTCGAATTGTTATCATCGAAGCTGAAAAACAAGTCATTGGTATTTTGGTAGATAGCGTTGCTGAAGTGGTTTATTTACGTCGCTCAGAAATTGATAATGCACCCAATGTCGGTACCGAAGAAAGCGCGAAGTTTATTCAAGGCGTGAGTAATCGAGATAATGAATTATTGATTTTAGTCGACCTAGATAAGTTGTTGTCAGACGACGAGTGGGTTGAGTTAACGCAACTCTAAAACAGACGTTGTAATCCAAAAGCCAACTCTGATATGTTGGCTTTTTTGTTTTGCTCTATGTTTTGGCAAATTAGGTATATTGATGGGTGATGAATTTTTAATTGCAGCTCTAGTGTACGTAGTAGCTTGCCTAGGTTTAGTGCTTTATCTTCAAAAACAATCACGTAAGTTAAAGACCAAAGTTGACGCATTAACGGTACTGGTCAAAGAGAGCGATCGTCAGCGTGAAGCCGTAAAGCGTGAGTTGCATGAGCTTCGAAGTGGTACTATTGGTGTTGGCCGTCGAGTTGTTGAGTTAGAAAAAAAACTATCTCAGCAGTCTGATATGATTGAAGAAGCCAGTCAGCAAGACCCTCAAGCTAAACTGTATTCTCGGGCGGTTAAAATGGTTGGGCTTGGCGCAGGGGTTGAAGAGTTAATGCAAGAGTGCGAGCTACCCAAGGCAGAAGCTGAATTAATTTTAAGATTGCATCGAAAGTAATGAATTATACCATTTCCATTAATTATGTGACCAATCAGAGTCGCTCAGACTGTTCAGTTTGAGGCGCATTGTTGAAATAATGGTCATTCCCTTCTAAGGCAATGCAACAAAGAAATGGACTGTCTGAGCGTCTCCTACAAGGCGGGTTTCTGTGCCTTCTATGCTGCTTAATAGTATTTTGACGTACGACTGCATGGACGCAGGAGGTAGAGCAACGCAGGAGCAGTTGCCGAGAACAACTATGCCTACAATCCTATTACTTGCCTAGAAGACACAGAATTCCCGCTGAATGACCAGATAATTAGTGGAATTGGTATTATTACAACGATTTAAACAAAAAACGCCATCTAATTAGATGGCGTTTTTTTGTTTATGATTAAGCTGTAATAGTTGTACTAATTCATAGGGTATTGAATTGATTTTATTTTCGGCGCATTTTAGCGACAAACATCCCATCACTGTCTGCAACTTGCGGCCAAATGGTAAGCATGCTGCACGATCCACCTGTAAATGGGTGGATCACAGGTACTAATTCGAATTCATTGGTTTGCGCTAAAAATGCCTCAACAACGTGTTCATTTTCACTTGGTGACAATGAACACGTTGCATACACTAATTGCCCACCTGATTTCACCGCCTTAGCACTGCGGGTTAAAATATCTAATTGCAGCGTTGGTTTATCACTCACCGCGCTTGCATCATCTAACCAGCGCATATCAGGATTGCGTCGCCAAGTGCCTGTGCAACTGCACGGCGCATCAACTAACACACCGTCAAATGTGTTGGCATTAACGGGTAGGGCATCTGATTTCCATGGCGCAACACTAATGTTGTTAAAGCCTGCACGGCTTGCTCGTTTGTTCAGTTCTTCTAAAGGCTTATGGCGAATGTCTGAGGCAATAATGCTGCCACTGCTTTGTGGGTGTTGTTGTAGCATTAACGAGCGTAATTGTAAGGTTTTACCACCGGCGCCACTGCACGCATCCCACCATTGTTCATCAGCATTAGGTTGGCAAACTTGGCCAATAACTTGAGAGGCAAGATCTTGAATTTCAAGATGACCTTGCTTATAAGTTTCAATCTCATTGAGGTTGATGCTCTTATTGCCCAGACTTATGGCGTCAGTAAAGTATTGACTAGCCACGGCGTCAACACCGGCGTTATTCAGTTGCGCAATGGCAGTGGCAGCCTTTATGCTCTGCACACGAGCCCAAATTGGCGGGCGACTGGTCATTGCTTCAACTACAGCGAGTTGTTCTGCTGGTGAAACTGGGCAGGTTCGCCAAAACCAGCTGGGCAGTAAATCGCTAAGTTGACAATCGGTTAGACCAGAGAACGACATAAATAACGCGAGTTTGTCATTAATACTGTCGCTGTTTGTCGGCGGTACTTCTGTTGGCGTCCATGCGGCTATCGTGTCCCATGCTTGAGTAATATCTTGCCATTTATGCTGCTCAAGTGCAGCACAAGCCGTTAACTGTCTAAACCAAGTTACGTGAGGTTGTGGTGCTTGCAATTGTTTCAGCCAACCCCACCAACGAAATAATCCAAATAACGTTTCGCGGATCACTCGTCTATCTTTTGAACCGTGCTTTTTATGTTCACGAAAATATTGGCCAATAATTCTATCAGCCGGCATTTTGGTGCTCATGACCTGGTTAAACAGCATTTCTATCGTGGTGGCATAACTCAGTGCACGTTTTTGTGCGGGAGTACTGGCCTCAATAACAATGCTGTCATTAAATGCTGACAGAAAGGGCTTAGCAGAATGTGTTTGACTCATTAAATAACCTGATGTGGCGAAATAGCAAAAGTATTGGTGCAACTTAATGCAATATGGCGCTAGTTTACCATGCCCTGAGGCGAAAACCGCATAGGTCAGCGGAGTTAGTTTTTACTGCTAAATATGTTGTTTGCGTTAAAAATCTAAAGACAGCGCAAAGCACAGATAAGCCATTAATGAACGAGTATGTTCAAACTCTTTACTGCAAAATTCGACAAAATGCTCGCTACACACTTGCTCAATGGTGATGGGCTTGATTGCGATAAAATCTTTACGTTTAAGCTCATCAATTAGTGGATGCTGGCTATCAAATCCCCGTGGCGGCCTGAGTAAACTGTCGCCCGTTAATTCAAACCCAGCTTGCTTTAACGTCGCCAAGGCTTTTTTGTAGCTGTTTGGGTTTTCATCGATACAATGCCTTATCGCATTAAGCGCTTTAGACTCAGGGTGCCAAATACCCGCGGCAATAAAACATTCATCATTGGCTATATGCACATAAAACCCAGGGGCATGAACATCTTTTGCTTGGAAATGCCTAAACTGAATGCCCACATTGGTTTTATATGGGGTTTTATCTTTACTAAAACGGCTATCACGTTGTGGACGCATTAAGCTGCCACCGACCTTTTTAGGAATGGCTGTAAATCGAGGTGATAAGGCTAAAATAGGCCCTTGCATTGCGTCAATAAATTGCAGCGCTGGAGTACGAACATTATCTTCATAATCGGTTTGATTAGCTTTAAACCACTCCCTGTCATTATGAGTGGCCAGTTGTTGTAAAAAATGAAAGCTATGAGAGCTAAACATGGTAATACCTTTTATATCGTTAATCCTAAATGATAACCGTGAGCGTGTTTTGGGTTTATGAGGCACATGTCCATGTGGCAATGTGAAATACGACCTAGGGTTGGGTATATCAATGATATCGCAAATCGGTCCTGTTTATCATTTACGTTATGATAAAGAACCTGTCATTTTTATGATCATTTGAGTCTAAAATAACCTGTACTATTATATACACACCAACTGATTTTGATATGAGTGTTATTTAACCTTTTATATTTTTTTCGTTAGTGTTTTAAAGTATATTTTTAAAGTTAAGTCACCTTTTTGTCGCTTTGGATATGGTGTGTTTTTTTTGTAACCTACTGAGTTAAAGCTTTAATTTTTGTTGGTGTTCAATGTTAGTTTGATATAAATAGCATTTTTGTGTTAAAATTGCTTTAAAGGTTGTTTTATCCCAGTCTTGTTATTTTGTTTTTTATCAAGCATCTTGTTTGTATCTTCCCTAAATCGCATTCATTCACAATGACACAACATTTTCCGGATTAACATGTTAGTGTACTGAGAGTGACTGGCTGACGACTAAAACCAACGGTTATTAGTCTATATCTTGACTAGAATACATTGAACAAGGTCACATTGATGGCAATAAGGTCACAGTTTGGCGATATCACAATATACCAATCAGGATAAATAAGTTATCAGAGATTACGTAGGGGAATTGCTTAGAATTAAGGCGGGAGTTGCAGCTAACTAGTTGTTCTACCTTGAAAATATCTAACGGCCTTGTAAGCGATGTTAACCAGTAAGAATGATCACATTCTTGTGCTGATTGGTATTACATAATCATAAATAGATTTTATTGATAGATTACACTCTGGAATGAAAATTCCTCTACAAGAAAGGATCGACCATGACTGAACACTCCCTCGGAATAGTGGGTTGGCGAGAGTGGGGCACTTTTCCTGAAATTGGCAACGAAAGAGTCAAAATCAAAGTGGATACTGGCGCAAAAACGTCTTGTTTGCACGCATTTAAAATTAAACCGTTTCAAAAAAATAAACAAAAGTGGGTTCGAGTCTGGCTTCATCCGGAGCAAGAATCAGACCGTGAAGTAGTGTGCGAATTCCCTGTATTTGATCGCCGAGCTGTAAGTGACTCCGGCGGACATGTGACTAACCGCTACGTGATAAAAACGCCGATTATTATCGGTGACCAACAATTCGATATCGAACTGACCTTAACAAACAGAGACAACATGACATTCAGAATGTTGCTTGGCCGGCGCGCATTAGAAGGGCGTTTTTTGGTAAATTCAGCAGAGTCATATTTAGCAGGAGAATAGCAAAATGCAAATCGCCATTATGTCGAGGAATCGCAATCTTTATTCAACAAGTCGACTTAAAGAAGCGGCTGAAGCACGTGGTCATGAAGTTAAAATTGTTGACCCACTAAAGTGTTACATGAACATCAATATGAACGCGCCAAGCATCCATGTTCGCGGTGAAGAGCTGCCAAAATTTGATGCAGTTATTCCGCGTATTGGTGCCTCGGTCACGTTTTATGGTACAGCCGTTTTACGCCAATTTGAGATGATGGGAACACACCCATTAAACGAATCCGTTGCCATTACTCGCTCACGCGATAAATTACGTTCGTTACAGCTTTTATCTCGTAAAAGTATAGGTTTGCCAATAACGGGCTTTGCTAACCAACCAGCAGATGTGCCAGATTTATTGGACATGGTGGGCGGTGCGCCTTGTGTCATTAAACTGCTTGAAGGAACTCAAGGGATCGGTGTAGTGCTTGCTGAAACGCGTAAAGCGGCAGAGTCAGTTATTGAAGCGTTTATGGGCTTAAAAGCCAACATAATGGTGCAAGAATATATTGCCGAAGCAGGTGGTGCAGACATTCGTTGTTTTGTGATTGGCGATCGCGTGATTGCAGCAATGAAACGCCAAGCATTACCGGGTGAGTTTCGCTCTAATTTACACCGTGGTGGTTCAGCCAGCATTGTTAAGTTAACGCCAGAAGAGCGCTCTACAGCGCTTAGGGCTGCGAAAACAATGGGCTTAAATGTTGCCGGTGTTGACATTTTACGTTCTAAACATGGCCCGTTAGTAATGGAAGTGAACTCTTCTCCTGGCCTTGAAGGTATCGAAAAAGCAACCGGTATTGATGTCGCAGAGAAGATTATTCAATTTATCGAAAAAAATGTTAAGCCTACTAGCGCAAAAACCAAAGGAGTCGGTTAATGGCAAAAAAGCACGAACCGTTTGTTATTGGTGATGTATCTGTTACCGCTGGGACACAATTAAGTGTCAAGCTGCCTGCTGCAAAACTGTATAACGACACACCAATGGATTTGCATGTTGAAGTGTTTCACGGCACAAAACCTGGGCCCACGTTGCTTGTGTGCGCGGCCATTCATGGTGATGAGTTAAATGGCATTGAGATATGTCGACGTTTGCTCGGTCGTGTGAATGCTAAAACCTTAACCGGTACCTTATTAGTGGTACCGATTGTGAATGTGTTTGGTTTTATCCAGCAATCACGTTACCTGCCTGATCGCCGTGATTTAAATCGCTGCTTTCCAGGGTCTGCTAAAGGTGCTTTAGCCAGTCGTTTAGCACATTTGTTCAGCAGTATGCTGGTAAAGCGTGCAACGCATATTGTTGATTTGCACACAGGTGCTATTCATCGTGAAAACTTACCGCAAATTCGTTGTGATACAGACGATGAAACCATGCTAGCGATGGCAAATGCTTTTGGCGCACCGGTGGTGATGTCATCAAAAGCGCGTGATGGTTCGATGCGGGGTTATGCAAATAGCCTCGAAATCCCCTGTATTTTATACGAAGCAGGTGAGGCTTTACGTTTTAGTGAGCTGTCGATTAAATCAGGTTTAAATGGTGTATTAAATGTGATGCGATGCATTGGCATGCTTAAAGGTAAAATAAAACCGACAGCATCAGTTAATGCCAGCCGCAGTTATTGGGTACGCAGTGAAGCGGACGGTTTAGTTAATATTAAACTTAAACTTGGTGAGCGCGTATCGAAAGGCCAAGTTCTGGCAAACATAGTCAATCCATTGGGCGGTGAGCCTTATGCATTGTTAGCGCCAAGTGACGGGATTATTATCGGTAACAGTAATATACCTGTGACAAATGAAGGTGAAGCCTTGTTCCACATTGCCCAATTTAGTGGCGATGAGATTGAAATTATCAACGATAATCTCGATGATTTTATGCAGGAATATGCATAGCCTGAGTTATCGCTGTGAATGATTGTGACTCTAATGGCGTGGAATCTTATTCCACGCCATTTTTTTAGGGTAGTAAAAAGCGTTAATACCATTATTTCAACAATGCGCCTCAAACTGAACTGTCTGAGCGACTCTGATTGGTCATATAATTAATGGAAATGGTATAAGATTGCGTAAGAAAAATTGCTTAGAATAAGGCTGAAATTGCAGCGAGCTCGTTGTTTTACCTTCAACATTTCTAACGAAATTATAAGCGATGTTAACCTGTAAAAAAGATCACATTTTTGTGCTGAACGGCATAACTCTAGATAACCTCTGCGTCATTTATTCACCTCTTAAAAGCTTAAGTTAAGTAGGCTCTTATCGTTTGTCATTCGGTATAAGCTCAGCTGGTTATTTGTAAAAATTCAGATAGATACTATATTTAAACCTAATAAATGTAAGGTTATACATTTATCCGTATTCACGCTATATTATTAATCGTTAATTAAGCTTTTCGTTATAGTCTTTTGTGTCATCTAATGATGCTTTACGTGCTTTATTATCGATGACAAAGGATTAATCCTTCACAACATTTAAAGACAAGGAAGTCAGTGCCTATGCGCAATAATCAACCCGTCACCCAAAAACAATTTCACTTTGATGAAAATACACGTCTTATTTCTGGGACAGATTTACGCGGTCATATAACCTATTGTAACGATGCTTTTGTTGAGGTTAGTGGTTTTGACAGAGATGAATTAATCGGTAAACCACACAATCTTGTGCGTCATCCTGATATGCCAAGTGATGTATTTAACGCCATGTGGAAGTGTATCTCTAGCGGTAAGGTGTGGATGGGGCTAGTAAAAAATAGGCGTAAAAATGGTGATCATTACTGGGTAAGTGCATTTGTTACGCCGGTATTTGAACACAACAAAGTGGTTGGTTACGAGTCGGTTAGGGTGGTCGCTTTACCTTCAGAAATCGCTCGAGCCGAAGCCGCTTATGCACGAATTAGAGCTCAAAAAGCACCACGACCTTTATCTGCAAAGCTAGCTCACCATGCTATTAAGCTACTCCCAGCCTGGCTGCCAATGTTGATTTTATCTGGCATATTAATGGCATTTTGGGGAGGCAGTGCGGGTGCTTTAGGCTTATTAACCCTAATATTAAGTACAGCTTGGTTAGGTTATAAACAGCAGCAGGATTGGTTTGAAGTGGTCAAACTTAATCCAGAATCTTTTAGCGATTTAACGGTTGCTGAAACGTATTTTGCCGACTTTGGCGCTAAAGCTCAGGCTAAATTAGCCCTTGGTTGTGAGGTTGCTCGTTGCCGCACCGCAATGACACGTATTGAAGATGCAGCCAAGTCATTAGATGGCATAGTTGAGCATACGCAAGTTGAAGCGGAATCCACCGCAAAAGCCGTTTCGCTTCAAAGTGTGTCAACACAACAAATTGCGTCAGCGATTACCCAAATGTCGACAGCGATCCAAGAGGTGTCAACCAATGTTGAGCGCAATGCCGAAAGTGCCAAAGATGCTTTAGATAATGTTAGCGAAGGCGCTAAGCTTGCCGATCAAGCAAAGCATTCTATTGATGAGTTAAATTTATCTGTTGCCGACATTGCTACAACCGTCCGTGAGCTTTCAGAGTCAACGATTGAGATTGGGCAAGCTGCCAGTTTAATCTCTAGTATTGCTGACCAAACCAATTTACTTGCCCTTAATGCTGCAATTGAGGCCGCCAGGGCGGGTGAACAGGGACGAGGTTTTAGTGTGGTGGCTGATGAAGTGCGCTCATTGGCGTTAAAAACACGTGAGTCTACAGATAAAATTCACGGTATAGTCAACGTGTTAACCAAGCGGGCTGAAAACGCGGTGCAAGTGTCTATTAAAGGTGAAATGGCTGCGAGCAAAGGCGTTGAAATTGTCGATAAAACGAGAAACGCATTGGCATCGATTAATCAATCAGTCGAGCAAATTACTCAATTGACGTTAGATATGTCTGCTGCTGTTGAACAACAAAGTGCGGTCGCTGAGCACATTAATCAACAAATTATAGAAATTGCTGATTCAGCCGAAATCACTAAAGAGTCATCACAAAAATCGTTACATAACAGCAGCGAGCTTGGGCAAGCCGTGTTGATGGCGCGCTCAATTATTCGCCGTTTTGCTGTGGGCACCTTAGGTAAAAAATAACTCGGCATTAACGAATAAAAATGGCCAAGCGGTTTGCGTTTGGCCTTTTTTGTTGATGCGATTTATAAACAAGGATATTACAACTTAAAGCGCTCTACTGATGTGGTTAGCGAATGCGCCAGCTGGTTTAATTGCTGACTACGTTGAGCCATGGTCGTCGACTCCTCGGCATTTTGCGTGGCGGCATTTGCGGTTTCTGTCATGGTTTGTTCAATGGACTGGCTATAATTGACTTGCTGATCTGCAGCTTGGGTAATGCTTTGGCTCATGCCATTAATAATGCTTAGTGCGGATTCAATTTGTTCGATGGCATTATTGAGTGATTGGCTTTGCTCAACACACTCATTAGCCTGGGTTTGCCCCTTATAAATCGCATTCACCGCGTTATTGGTTTCTTGTTGAAGTGCGGTAATCATCGTTTGAATTTCAGCCGTTGATAATTGGGTGCGCGAAGCCAGTGAGCGAACCTCATCGGCAACGACAGCAAAACCGCGGCCATGTTCGCCTGCTCTTGCAGCTTCGATGGCTGCGTTTAATGCCAATAGGTTGGTTTGATCTGCAATGGCGCTAATGGTGGTTAAAATGCCGCCAATATTATCGCTGTGCTGACTCAGTTTAGTCATAATATTGACTGAGTCGCTTAATCCTTTTGACAAGGCAGCTATACGATTGCGGTTATCGTTAGCAATTGTTTTTACTTGAGCCCCTTGTGTTGAGGCTAATTTAACGTGTTGCTCTGATTCTAAAGCTTGCTCATTTACCGTCATTGAGCTGTGGTGTATTTGTTCTGCCAATTGTTTAGCTTGGTTTATGTTATCGATTTGCCCTAATGCAGAACGTGATATTTTTTGGCTTTGATCTTGAGAACGAATAGCAGCATCATCGAGTAAATGTGCATCACGGGTTATGTCTTGCAGTAAGTCAGTTAAGTCATCAGACAGTTTATTGATGTTATCCATTAGCTCACCAAACTCATCGTTATTTCGTTTTGTTAAGCGTCGCGATAAATCACCACTAGCGATACGTGATAGTGCATTATTACTGGCTTTTAATGGTCCGAGCATGGCGTTAGAAGTGAAGTAATAAATAAATCCTGCCATTAATACAAATACAACAGCCATGACGATAGCCAATGTTTTTGCCGTGTTGACCTCATCGATAGCGAGCAGTTGCATATCGTTAAAGCCTTGGTTGGCGAGTTGAACAAGCTGATCTAATTGCTGATTTGTTGATTCAAATAGCTGGTTCGATTTTATATAACTGGATTCAGCTTGTTGAAATTGCTCAACCACTTTCATTTGTGCCTTGTACAAGTCTCCAGGAGTATCGACCAAAACCAAGAGTTTAGCTAAATTAGCATCGAAGTCGCCTAGTAATTGTGCAACAGGCAACGTTGCTGCTTGTTGCTTGAGATAGTCAGTGTTAGTGGTGATATTGCCAAGCAGCATTGCAACATCTTGCTTATGTATTTCTACGGCCTCGGCTGTGGTTAAACGTCCTAGCTCGGTGACAGTGTTGCCCAGGGTAAATAGCATGTCATCGATACGAACTCCTGAACCGATAACAGCTTCGAGTAATTGTTCTTCACCTGCTGGTGCTTCAACAATTTCTAAGTCGATCATATTATTGCTGGCATCGATTTTAAGATTATCAAATTGATTTTTAAGGGCACTGAAATTATTTTTACTTTGTTCAATGGCCAATTTGGCACTAAACATGGTTTGAGAAACATCGGCATATTGCAGGTAGACATTTTTTGCTTGGCTGAGGGCTTTATCCATTTGAGGATGGTTTGCCACTTTTGCAGATAAATCCGCTAATGCATTCGAAAAATCTTGCTGCAAAGCAGTAAATTGCTTAAAACTGGTTGTAATATCGTCGTTGCCTATTTGTGAGTATGCCAAGCTTTCTGTTTTGGCCATTTTCAGCAAGGTAATTTGTAACGCCGTAGATTGGTTTTGGACAGGTACCGCTAACACTTCAATATTACTATTCGCGGTTTGAATTTCACTCAGTGACCGGTAAAAAAAACTACTTCCAGCAAGTAATAAAATGCCTATAGAAGCAAACCCCAGTGCAATTTTTTGTTTAATGGTAAGTGCAAGCATGGTCATTGAGTGTCTCTTGTTATTTTCGCTGTCTGAGCAGTGAATATTTATTGTGTAACACTTTTTATGTTTTTGTTAATTAAATGTAATTGCTGTTGTGAGGTAATGCAATCTGGTAACGCGATTAATTAACACGTTATCATTGCCGTTGGGTGAGTTTGGGTGAAATAAAAGTCGAGGTTAATGTGAGCTTACAACAATTGGTTTTAAAGCAACAAAATGCAGATGTATTGATAACGCCATCCAAAATTGTTTGTATTGGGCGTAATTATGTAGACCATATTCATGAACTGGGCAATGACGTGCCTGATGAAATGGTGGTGTTTTTAAAACCTAATTCTGCCATTACTGACACCTTACACAGTGAAATGGGTGAAACCCTGCATTATGAAGCTGAGCTGTGTTTTATGGTTAAGGATGGTCAATTTAGCGCTGTAGGCGTTGGACTGGATATGACCAAGCGTGAATTACAGGGCAAACTCAAAAAGCAGGGTTTACCGTGGGAGCGCAGTAAAGCATTTGACGGTTCAGCATTGTTTAGCGAATTTATTCCCATCACATCAGCGCAGCAAAATTGGTGTTTTCAATTGACTATTGATAACGTGGTGACTCAACTTGGACATCAGCAATTAATGACTTACCAGCCCAATGCCATGTTTGCCGCCATCAGTGAGTTTATGAGCTTGAATGACGGCGATATTGTGATGACAGGTACCCCAAAAGGCGTTGGCGCTGTCTGTGGTAACACTTCGTTTGAAATCAGCCTGTGGCCAAATGTGCCGTTTGAGGTATTTGAATCGGCGCTGTGTGGCGATAAATCGATGGTAGAGCTTTGTGGTCAAGCCATGTTAGTTAAACAGTGGAAGGCAGTTTGACAGTCGGTGTATTAAAAGCAAAAAGACCCTCTTAGCGTAGAGGGTCTTTTTTATTCATTGCTAATATCAGTTCGGCATTATTTCAGTAATGCAACGGCTTCCATGTCAAGCTCAATATCGGTACAGCCTTTCGCGCAATAAATGCCGGGGGCTTTTGCAGTTGGCTTGGCATTTTTACTGTTAGGTGGCAATTGCAATGTGAGTGGTTTATTGCAGTCGGCACACGTGGCGCTGTTGCCTTTTAGCATGCGCTTTATCAGGTTTTTTTGCTGGTTGAATGACGCCAACGTTGAACCATTTACCGCTGAAAAATCGAGTTTTTGTGTGTCGCTCATTATCGTTCCTATTATCTCGAGTGCAGGCTACTTCACTTGATCTGCAGGGCGCCAGCGCTGTAAGGCAACTGGTAGGCTAACGCCTTGAGCCGTTAATAAGTTTACTCGTGCTAAGTAAGCTGCGCCATGCATTAAGTGTTTGGCTAAATCGACTGCATGTCGTTGAGTATAGTCATCTAAATAACTGCCTTTTGCCCAGGCGTTAAATGCGCCAAGGGCTGGGCCTGCCCAAATTTGATAATCCATTTCACGGCCGGTTTCACCTGTGTTTGACCAGCGGCTTGACAGCCCAAGGTACCAGCGGAAAATTAATGCCATTTTGCGCTTAGGGTTATCTTTAGCGCGCTCGATTTGCTTAGGGTCGCGCTCATTAAAATGCGCCACTGTACCGGCCCAAATATCATCTAGGCTTGAGCGAAATACTTGTTTTTCAAGCTTTTCACGCTCATCAACCGGTATGGCTTCTATTGAGTCATAACGAGTGTAAATTTCGTACAGTTTGTTAGCGCGCATCGGGAAGAGGGTGCCGCGTTTCACCACTTGCAGTTTAACGCCCATTTCGAACATATCGGCCGCAGGTGCCATGGTCACATCGGCCATTTCTGTGGTGGCTAATAATTTACGGGTGTGTTCACTGGCGCCGGCTTCTACGCAAGCCTGGTTAATTGAGCCTGTGACAATAAACGCCGCGCCCATGTTGAAGGTTGCCAGAGCCGCATCGGGCGTACCCACACCACCACCGGCACCTACGCGAATAGGGGTTTTGTAATTGTATTGTGCTTGGACTTCATCTTTTAGTGCCAAAATGGTGGGCAGTAACGTCACTAATGGACGGTTATCGGTATGACCACCTGAATCGGCTTCCGCGGTTATGTCATCGGCCATCGGCACTAATTGGGCTAACTCCATTTGCTCTGGCGTGATAAGGCCTTCATCCACTAGTTGTTGCAGTATTTTGGCCGGGGCAGGCTGCATAAACTTAATTGCCACTTCGGTGCGGCTAATTTTGGCGATGACTTTGTTGTCTATTTGAATGTCACCTTGAGCATCACGGCTTAAGCCTGCTGCGCGGTAATAGACAATTTGCGGTGTTAAGCCCAAAAAGGCAGAGGCTTCTACGGTGCGCACTTTGTGTTTTAAAAATAGCTCTACGCTACCGCGCTCTAGTGCTGGCTCACTTGGGCTATGGATTAAGTTAAACGCATAGGGCCCATTTGGCAGGGCTGCTTGAATACGCGTAATGGCTTGCTCAACCCGTGATGGGATAAGCCCTGCTGCGCCAAATGAACATAAAATACCAGCCTGGCCTAATGCGATAACCAGCTCTTCTGAGGCAATACCGTTGGCCATGGCTCCAGCGTAATAAGCGTATTTAACCCCATGAACACGACGGAAATTACTGTCACCTAAACTTTGGGTGCCAAGAGCTGGGGCAAAGGCGCTAACAGGCAGGGCGTTAACGGCGGTGATTGCATCGGTCACTACTTGAGCTTGTTGTGCAACACCTAAACCCTGCTGAGCATCGTTCACCACATAACAGGCTTGCGATAAGTCTTTAAGCTTTTTGTTCATCCCTGCAGGGTCAAAACTGACGTGCTGTTGGCTCACTTGCCAAGGCCATGGAGAAAGCTTTTCGTTTTTTATTTGGGTTGTCATTATCTTTTCCTTGAAAAGCTAGGCTTCTTCAATACAAATCGCGATGTCTTTTACTTCGTAAATACGTAAACCGTCTTTACTTAAATTGGCATCACCGACGATGATGCGTTTACCGTTTTCGTCTTTTACTGCGCTGATGTGCACATCTAACGACATTTGTTTGTTAAGCGGATTAATTTGGCCGCGGTATTTCCATTTAATATCAGACAAAATCTGGCCGAATTTAGGATTGGTAAAACCGGCACCTAAGTCGTTAGTAATCGCGTAAGTTTGCATTAACTCGATGATAGCTTCAACGCCTAATGAACCCGGCATCACCGGATCTTGATGGAAATGGAATTGGAAGAACCAATCACTCGGGTCAATGGTGCGTGATGCTGCCAAATAGCCTTTACTGTATTTACCGCCATTGTTAACGATTTCAGCGGTGTCGATAAAGTTAAGCTGACCACCCGCTAAGCGGTAATGCGGCTGGTGCGCGGGTGCATTAAACACCCGCGATTGTTTGTCGAGCAAGTTGACTACCGTGTCGGCTGCGACATTGTTGTCGACATGCCAGGGTTGGGTAATCTTACCGTTATCGATACCTAGTTGGTTTTTAAGCGCGTCAGCTTTAAAGTAGCCAAACACTGCGCCACCAGTGTAAAACGGTTCACCATCGACGCTTAAATCAAAGGTAAAGTTTTGAATAATATTGCTGCCCGCAATCACGGTAGACAGTAAACGTGAGTCGTTAACGATGGTCTTGCCGCGTAAGTCCACATGGCGTAATAAGGTGCCATGACCATCTAGGTTGCGGAAAAACAACTCCTGCCCAGGGAAGCCCAATGTGGTGCCCATATAGCCTGAAATAAAACCATTGGGTTGTAATGAGATTTCCATTAACACCGAATATGGCATTACCGCCTGGTGGCTGTTTTTGGCAAAGTACCATGCATCTGTTGGCACTTCATATTCAGCAATACACGATGATGGTTTTTTCAATTCGCCGCGCTTACCATTAATGTCGATAACACGGGTGGTTAACTGCAAATCACCGCAAGGAGTACGCGGCGGAATTAGCCCTTTATAGATGCTAAAGTCTGGCCCAAAGCACTTTTCGATGTCGCCAGTAGCAAATTCAAACATATGATACGGCGTAAAGGGCACGGTATCAGGCACGCGGTTTGCGTATTTAGAATTAGCGCTGACTTGCGGTGCTTCAACATGTTTAAGCGGAATAACGCCTTTATTGGTTGGCGCGCTGGTGTCGGCTATTTTCGCCATTAACGGGGCGATATCTTGCTGGCTGTCGGTGTTGTTTAGGTTTACGCCAGCCACCTTGGCAGGCTTGATACTTGAGTTATTTGTGCTGGAATGACTTAAGTAGCGGGTGCATTGGGCTTCTTCTTTGATCATCACCCCAAGGTTTTGAAAATCAACCACCACTTTGCCATTAAGCAAAATATCAATATTGGCTTTAGCATATGGACGTGGCGAAATACCTATTTCGGTGACTTCCATCCGGTAAGTTAATTCACCGTGTTGCGGTAACACCTGGCCACGACAACGCACTTTTTGTGAGGCATTTTCGAGCGGCTGGAAACGCCCGTTTTCAACTAACGTATGCATACCAATATGCAACATAAAGAATTGCAGTAATTGGCCACAGCCTTCAGCCATTAATGAGCCCGCCATTACCTGGTCGCCTTTAAAATGACACGGGAAATACCAATGGTCTGGGGCTAATTGTTTGTGGCCTTCAACTAACCCTAGGCCCCATGTGCCGCCGCTCACTTGTAAATTGCTTACGCGCTCAATCATTAAGAACTTTTCAGATGCAAAACACAGTGACTTTTGCATGCCCGTTTGCAGCTGGTGGCCAACGTGTTCGCCACCAAAACAGCTGCCAATATCGCCGGTTAATAAATGGTGGATTTGACCATAATCAAAAGCGGTTTGCGTGCAGTGTAGTAAGGGTGCAAATGTCGGTTTATTGGGGTTGTTAAGCACTTTTTGGCGCAGTTTAAGCTCATCTTCGGTTTGGATAACGCCCTTGCCATCAGACAATTCTTTATCGGTAAAGAAGCCTGCGCAGCCGCCGTCCATTTTTAAAATCATCTTGTCGCCAACGAAACATTCGTACGAGAAGAAAAACAACAAGGTGTCGCCATTGCGTGCAAAGTTGTTGATTTTAATGTCATAACGCAAAGTGTCGCCACCACGGGGTAAATCCCCTAAAAAGGTAAGCGTGCAGTCGAGTAAGCGATAAACGCGCTCGCCTTTGTTTTCAAAATCGATGCCTAAATAGCTAATCAGCATTAAATCGCACTGGCCAGACTCAACCGCCACAGCCCAAGGGATTTGACCGTCAACCAGATACGGCGCATCAACCGGGATGTCATATTCTGTGGTCATTGAGCAAGGTTTGTATTGATTCATAGTGGCATCAAGTTTTGTTACTCGAGACACCAGTAAGTAGTCGGTAGTGGGTAAGCGCACGCGGCGTGAGTAGCTGTCGATGATGGCATAATCTGGGCCAAATACTTTGGCGATATCACCTTCGGCATATTCCACTAAATCGGCGTAGTTCCAAATACAGGGTTTATCTGCCGGAGTGGGGGCTGTGTAAGCCGGAACCTGCGCATGATTAGGTTTGCGCTCTGCCAGTACCGGTTGAGCTTCAACGTATTGTTCAGCTGGCGCTTTGGCTGTAAACGCAGGCGCTATTGTTTGTGCGTTTGTGGTCGATGTTATCGAGGCCAGTTGTGCTTTTAATAAGCTGTCGGCGACTTTTAACCCTGCTTCGCGACTGGCTAAAAAGGCTAAATGGGCTTGTTGTGCTAACCATTGGTTTTGCTGAAAAGCCGTTAAGTGCGCGGGTGGCGTTGCCTGGCTCATTGCTTGAGTCGAATGAGTTTGATTTTCTGTTTGCGGCTGCATACCTGGTTTATGTGCGAAATGGCTTGCGGGCATAGTGGGCTCGTTTATATTCATTTTTGTTGGGGCTTGTTGCACTGAAACGGGTTTAATCGACGCGCATTGGCTAACAATGTTATCGATAGCAGCAACTGGGCTGTCGACAATATGCTGATAGATATCGCGGCCACCTAAACTGACTTGTTTAATCAAGCTCAGCTTGGCACTTTGCGTTAGTTGTTGTGTAAGTGGCAGTGTTACGCGGCTGGCAAGCGCCTGTTGTTGTAGTTGATTGAGCGTTAAACCAATGCGTGAGTATTGATTTTCACTGGCACTAATCACCTGTGCACTAATGTCAGCTTGTTGCAATTGCTGGCTTTGCAAAAGTGCATTAAGCAAGCTTGCCATGCCAGAGGCGGCAAAGGTATGGCCTAATATCTCTTGTGCGCTTGAAAGGCTATTGGGCTTAGCCAATTGAGTTAACTGGCGAGTGAGTTGCTGGCCAAAATCAGACTGATGGCAAAGCGGAGCCATGTTAAGTTCGTTAATATCGCAGGTTTGCTCGAGCTTGAGCTTATCTTGCTTGGCAAACTGCACTGTATCAATACTGGCAAAGCTTTCAGTTGGATGATTTTGTTGTAATACAATCGCACCAGCACCTTCACCTAAGTGGGTTGTGCTTGCCTGCATTCCTGCATTCCTGCGGCTTGCAGGTGTGCATTGTTGAGTAGGCAGTTTTCAATGCTGCCAGATAAATCAACCGCTGCAATAATCACTGCATCTAATGGCTCTTGTAGTGAGCCCATGGCAAATAGGTTTTGGGCCACATCAATACAGCGATTAACTGATTGCTCTGCAGCCGAAATGGTAAAGGCTGGGCCGTTAAAGTCCCATAATGATGAAATCCGCGACGCCATAATATTGCCAATAAAACTGGTGTACTGGTTTAATTTGGCGGCATCGAGTACGCTGTCCATGGCGATGGCTTCTAGTGCCTGGTATTCATCGTCACTGAGCTTAACGCCCTGGGCTGCCAGGCTTTGTGCGAGCTGGCTGTGTAAGTTTACTCGTCCACGGAATTGATGTAATTCTAGCTCGGTTTCCATGGCCACTAGCACGGCCACTTTGCTGCCGGGTTTTAGGTTGGCATTCACAATGGCTTCATCGGCGACTTTTATCAGTAACAACTGCTGCGAAATGAGTCTGTCGTCTTCATTGGGCGGCACTTTGAAACGTAAAAAATCAAAGTCGAATTGATCAATGTAAGCGCCATGAGGCACCTGCTCAATACCGTATTTGGCCAATAGCTCTGGATGCTTGTTGATGCCTTTCCAGCGCTGAGTCGGCAATGGCGTAAACAAGCTTTGCTTGGCACGAATACGCTCAGCAAGCTGATTAATGCTACTGCACTGGCCAAAGTGGGCAGCCATACCGGTAATGTGCATCGGCTTTTCGCTTGCATTGATCACTTGAGTCGGTTGTTGCGATGTTGCTGTGTTATCGGAATAAGACTCTAATAACAAGTGTGCGTTACAGCCACCAAAACCAAAGACTGACACACCAGCATGGCGGACGTTATTGCCCGCTTTATCTGGCCAAGGTTGCACTTCATTTGGCAAGGTTGCTTGACCAAATAAACCGTTAGGCGAGCTAATAGGCGCGCTGATATTAATACTCGGTGGTAACACACCTTCACGCATGGCAAAAATCATTTTCATGATCCCGGGCATGCCTGCTGCGGTGAGTAAGTGGCCCAAATTAGATTTTGCCGAGCCAATTAATGGCGTGGCGCTGCCATTGAGTTTGCCTTCAAAAAAGCGCTCCATTGAGGTCAATTCAACTTTGTCGCCTAATGGCGTCCCGGTGGCATGGCACTCAATCACTTCAATGCTGGCAGGGGTAATGCTTGAGTCAAATGAGGCGGCTTCGCGGTAGGCACGTTCGAATGCTTGCACCTGACCTTTGCTGTTTGGGCTAAGCACAAACTGACCTTTACCGTCGTTTGATAAGCCAATGCCGCTGACGAGGGCATAAATATGGTCGCCATCACGCTTTGCATCTTCAAGACGTTTTAGCACCAATACGCCAGCACCTTCACCGGCAAATAAGCCTTTGCTGTTGCTGTCAAACGGCGCTGAAATACCGTGGTCTGGATAGGCATGAAAAATTGAAAAGCCCATATTGATAAAAAATGGATCTGCGCCAGACACTGCGCCAGCCAGCATCATGTCGGCTTTGCCAGTATGTAAATAATCACAGGCCAGCTTTAAAGCATAAACCGAGCTAGCACAGGCGGCATCTAGGCTTAATTGCGCGCCGCCAAGGCCTAAAGCATCTGCCACAAGCTTTGAGGCATTGTGAGCTACTGCACCATTGCGCCAATTATATTGCTCGTTTTGTGCCGCTAAACCAAAGTTTTGCAATACAAAGTTGGGCTGCTGTAGTTTGGTTTGTAAGGCTTTTTCGACCACGCTGTGGTAAAGCGGTATAAACAATTGGTTTGATTTAGCGGTGGGAAACGACAAGGTGCCCATCACAATACCGGTGCGCTGTAAGCCTGGATGATTAAGATCGGTAATCCCTGCATCTGCTAACGCATTACGTGCCGTATCTGTGGCCCATAAAAAGCTGTCGTCTAGGCCGTCAAAAGCATTGCTATCGATATGATAACCTTCAGGATTAAAGCGAAAGTTTTGAATGTAGCCGCCTTTATTGCAATAAAAACGGTCAGATTGCCCCTGTACGCCAATATAGTCATTAGGTGATGCGTTGAGCTTTTGTGCCGTAATTTGACTGCGAGAATCTTTTTTATCGAGTAAATTTTGCCAAAACTTTGCCGGGGTGTCGGCATCGGGATATTGATTGGCTAAGCCTACAATGGCGATTTTTGGGGTAGCTTGAGAACTCAATGAGGTTCTCCTTCTAATAAAGTGTCAGCATGTCCAACAGCTAGGCTGTTGGCGGCAATGAATAAGGTTTGTTGTTCGATGGCTTCGTTTAAGCTTTGCATAAACGGGGTTAATGACATAGGTACTCTGTGGGTCATTAACTGGGCTAAACATTTTAATAAACTGCTAATGTCGTCTGCGCCTTTGGCATTGACGGCCAACGCTTGCGCCTGCACATCGGTTGTTTGTTGGCCAATAATTTTATCGATCAAGGTGGCTGTTTGTCTGTCGGCGCCGACTTCGACGAATAAACGACAGCCCTGGCTAATCGAGTCGCTGATAAGCTGGCTAAAGTCCAGTGGATGACAAAAGGTGTCGGCAATCGACTGGGCAATAGCGTGCGATGTTAATTCAACGGGCTGTGTTTGGGCTGCCGATAAAAATTGAGTCGAAGTGGGCAACGCTGCTGCTAAAGGCTGTAAATAAAACTGCTTTACATCCTCAATTATATTGAGCGCAGCAGGGGTGTGCATTGCGGTGACTCTATTGGCGGCAATGCCACGTTTCCCGGCTTGTTTAAGTAATGCTTTACAGCTTTGCTCGCAGCCAGCTAACACTAAGCTGTCACCTTGCACAATGGCAATGTAAGCGCGAGGGTAATCGGCTAAATACGGGCTAAGGTCGGCAACGGTAGCGCGGGTAACAAAACTGTTCCACACAATGGGTTCATCATTGGCTAATTGCCAGGCTTGTCTTACACAGCGAAGCTCGCCTGAAATATCTTGATTAAAAATACTGCTGTTTTGGGTGGCTTCAATCAATTTTTGTGGTGTTTGCCATACGCCTAAACTGGCCCACATGGCGGCTTCGCCCATTGAATAACCTAAAGCGAAGCGGGGTGTTATGGCAAATTCATCCTGCAATATTTTACTCAACATGTAACTTGCGCCAACACCGGCAATGGCAAGCTCACTGAGGCTCATGTGGTTGCTGTTTTTTTCTTTCGTTGCATAAATCGCTTGGCTTTGCAGCATTGCCGGCAAGTCACCTTGGGCCTCTAAGCTGGCAAAGACTTGAGGGAACACATGGCCTAATTGGCTAAACATCTGCGGGTAAACCGTGCCGACACCTGGGTAGACAAAACTCAGCCCGTTGGCGCCTAATGGCGAAGCGGTAAAGCAACTGCCTGCTGGCGTTTTGTAGTGAAACGTTTTGTTAAGCGTTGTCGTATTTTGTGTTTGCTGCGCCTCAATTGCCGCGAGGAGGGAGCTGGCTTCTTGTTGTAAACTGCTTTGATTCGTCGCCATTAACACCAAGGTATAGGGTGCTTGCGATTGGTATTGTTGCCATTGCTGGCGAATAAATTTAAGCAAGTTTAGCTCATCGCATGGCTCGCTTAGTATGTCGCAAACTGCGGTTAACTGTATGTGTAACTGGGCAATATCGTGTGCTGATAATGGCAACATTAATCGGTTAGCTGCTAATAACGGTTTAGCGCTACGCAATTGACTGCCCTGTGTAAGTACTAACGCGAGCACACCGATGTTGCTTGGGTAACACAAGCTGGCAACGCGGCTTTGGTGAGCTGGTGTAAACCAATAGTCTTGGCTGTTGGGCAAGCGTCGATAGGCAATGTCTTCGATAAGCGTGACTAATGCATTGAGTGCATTGTTAGCCTGAGTTAACTCTACAGCTTGAGGTTGAACATGTTGTCTTTTGGCATGATCGAGTGCTTGAACTATGGCTTGCTCGGTGTTATCACCAAAACCTATGCCGTTTAAATATGCATGGGCATGAATGCCATTTTTTGCAGCCGTCATTGCTGACATAAGCCACAGTTTATCACCGATATTGACGATATCGCAGTGATGATGTGCAACAAGGCTTGCGGCATCAAGCAAAAGCATCTCGAGTGGCCCAGATGCTAATGCAAGATGCTTAATGGACAGTGTGTTGCCATTGGAGAGTGCTGGCGCAGCCAACAACAAGGCCAAGCGCATTGGCTTGGCTTGTTGTTGTTTGAGATCAACGGTTAACTGTTCGGTTAACGCTACTTGCTGATCTACGGACATCGCATTTACTGTAAAGGTCACACGCTGTCCTTGCTGTGCTGGTTTGCAGGCTGACTCTCATGTTGACTCTCATGTTGATTAGTAAAGGCCTGATTCAGGGTTTTGCTAATGGTGGTTTTGGCATCACGCATTTGGCAACTTAAACGTCCATCTTGATGATACAAGCTCACATTGGCCATTAACATTCTGCCGCTGTGTTTTAACACCTCAAGTTGAATGTAACCCTTATCGCCACTGACAAAAGGCGCTACCGTGATAAATTGCCCCATTGATGATGGCAAACTGGCAGCATCGTACTTGAGCCTTGCCCAAACCAACATGGCCTGTAACAGCAAATCTTCGGCAAACAGTTGACTGCCACCCGTGACTGATGATGGCGCAAAGCCGGGGCAGTCGGCAAGTTCGATGAGCGGTAGCTTAACCTGGCACACCAGCTGTTCATCATCGAAGCTCAACACTTGCTTAATACCCTGCAAACGCGGCCCATGGAACAAAGTGCCATTTTGATACAAGCTATCGCCATGGTGTATGGCGGTCATTTGTGTCAAATTTTGCAGTACCGTTGCAGGTAATCTTGATGCAGTGATGGCCGAGTCTGTTAAGGCGTCATTAGCGACTAAGGTAGCCTGATATTGTGGCTTCATCGCCGAGTTTGGCTCGTTTAACAAACGGCTCATTAATAACGCGTTTATGCCCGCGTCAGTTTGAGTGAGTTGCAACTGCAGTAAATGTGGCTGGTCGGTGTCAAAAATAACCCCTTTGAGCAATTTGTAGTCAGCAATAGACACTGGCATATGGCACAAGGTTTGTGCGGTTTCGCGCATCCACTGTATAGCGCACACCGTCGGCAACACTGGGTTGCCAGCAATTCGGTGATCGTTTACAAATTCCAGCTCACTACGCTGAAGCACACGAGTTACCGTAATGATTTTGCTGTCTGTAGCCAAATATGGCGCAGAAAACGTCAGCGAACCCTCTGCGTGCGGCAAAGTGTTCGCATTAGGCTTTTTTGCAGTAGCATCCTGTGAAGCTGAGCCTTGCATATCTGAACCAATTAGCATTTGCACGCCTTGCGAGCTTAATAAGCTATGAGCAAATAAGTTGGCACCAGCTTCAAGCGAGATCACGTATACGCCACGTTCAACAAACATCTTTTTCAGTGCAGAGCTCACCATACCGCCGTCCCATGGGCCCCAGTTAAAGCTCATGACTTTGGCTTGGGGCAATTGTGCGGCCAATTTTAATGCGGTTTTATTAAGAATTTCATTCGACATCGCATAGTCGCTTTGACCTGTATTGCCATAAAACCCTGCCGCCGATGAGAACATGGCGACCAATTTGATCTCTTGTGGATCAAGCGCATTAATGATGCTCGTGATGCCAGTGACTTTAGTGCTGTAAACGCGATTCAGTTCATCTAAGGTTTTGTCTTGAATGTGCTTATCTGCCAATACGCCAGCGCCATGAATGACGCCATTGATGACTAACTTTTTATCGTTAGCATCAGTTAACTCTGCCAGTGCGTCGATAACGCCTTTAGCATTGCTGACATCCATCGCCACATATTGCGCGCTGGCGCCTACCTTGGTAAAGGCGGCGAGGGCACGGTCAATTTCTAAGCTACTTTGTACTGGCCACACTAATGCATCTATTTGCTTTGGTGTGGGTTTTTCGCCTTGAGATTGAATGTAACTAATGGCGGCGGTTTTCAGCTCTGAAGCTTGTTTGCCTTGGGCCCAAGCTGGCATGTTATTACCAAGGTGCTGACTACGACCAGCAAGTACAAAGTGCGATTGACACTGCTTGGCTAAGGTAAGTGCACATTCAAAGGTGACACCTTTAGCGCCGCCAGTGACCAATATGTTGTCTTGTTGGGTTAACACTGCTGCTGGGTATTGCGAGCTGCCAGTTTTTGCTGCAATTAATGTTGCGCGGCCTTGCTGGCTAATGCCCACTTCGGTAATGCGTTTAGCACTGGGTGCTTCACCATTAACATCAAACAGTTCAGCAATAATGGCATTGGCAAACGTTTTGGCATCAATGTTATTGGCGATATCAAGCGCACGGCAGAACACATTTGGCCATTCATGGCTTAAGGTTTTGGTGAGGCCTGACAGTGCAGCTTGGTTTAATTCAGCTTTACTAAGCGCTGCGCTATCTAGGTAGCCAAAGCCACCGTCAATACGGCTTACGGTAAAGTAACTTAAGCGTGATTGCAGGGGTTTAGCAAATTCAGCATGCAGATGTTTCGCCCATAAAAAGGCGTTATCAACAGCGGATTTTGCCGCCTCATTGCAGCTGACGAGGTTTTGGGTGTTGAGCTTAAATTGAGGCTGTAAATGTACAAAGCCCGCAATGGGGTGCTTAGCACTTATCTCGCTTACCACTTTGGCAATGCTTGCATCATCAATGCTGTTAAGCACATAGCTGCTGATGTCGCTGCTTAAAGGCGAGTGAGCAGCGCTGATGCTGTCTGGGTTACGAATAACGGCGACGGTTAATCCTTTTGCATGAAGTTTCTCAGCAAGTACACCTGCGTTATGGCCATCATCTGTGATGACAATGCAGCTGTCTGTTGAATAACATGCTTCTAGTTTATCCGCCGCTGGCAACTTTTTTAGCGCTACCCCGCTGTGTGGTGGTAAATCTGATGTGTCGATAACTTCAGTATTCGATGTTGCCTTAACGGTAACTGAGGCTGGTGCGCCTAGCTTACCTTGCATATAACTGACGATTTCACCCAATGTACGACACTCGGCTAAATCTTCTGGGTTGAGTTCTGGTAAACCCGGCAGTTCATCTTGCACCGTGCCTAAAATTTCTACGCGCTTGATGGAGTCGATACCTAAATCGGCTTCCATGTCCATGGTGAGCTCGAGCATTTCTGCTGGGTAACCGGTTTTGTCGGCTACCACTGTCATCATGGTCGTGAGCACGGTTTCCGCGCTTAAGCCTGATGTTGGCGCTGATGTTTGAGCTACTGATGCTTGAGCAGGTGATATTTGGATAGTTGATCCCTGTACTGGTGCAAGCTTTGATTGCATATAATCAACAATCTCGCCCAAGGTGCGACACTCAGCCAAGTCTTCAGGGCTAAGCTCTGGTAAGCCCGGCAGTTCATCTTGCACTGTGCCTAAAATCTCTACGCGCTTGATGGAGTCGATACCTAAATCGGCTTCCATGTCCATGGTGAGCTCGAGCATTTCTGCTGGGTAACCGGTTTTGTCGGCTACCACTGTCATCATGGTCGTGAGCACGGTTTCCGCGCTTAAGCCTGAGGCTTCGACTTGTACCGCTGGCGCTGTAGATACAGTTGAGGCTGACTCAGTTGAGGCAGACAAGGTCGATTGCATATAATCAACAATCTCGCCCAAGGTGCGACACTCAGCTAAATCTTCAGGGCTGAGCTCTGGTAAGCCCGGTAACTCATCTTGCACTGTGCCTAAAATTTCCACGCGCTTGATGGAGTCGATACCTAAGTCTGCTTCCATGTCCATGGTGAGCTCAAGCATTTCTGCTGGGTAACCGGTTTTGTCAGCGACTACTGCCATCATGGTATTCAATACGGTCTCAGCGCTTAAGCCAGATGTTGGCACTGATGTTTGAGCTACTGATGCTTGAGCAGGTGATGTTTGGTTAGTTGATCCCTGTACAGGTGCAAGCTTTGATTGCATATAATCAACAATTTCACCCAAAGTGCGACACTCTGCTAAATCTTCAGGGCTAAGTTCTGGTAAGCCCGGTAGTTCATCTTGCACTGTGCCCAAAATCTCTACGCGCTTGATGGAGTCGATACCTAAATCGGCTTCCATGTCCATGGTGAGTTCAAGCATTTCAGCTGGGTAACCGGTTTTGTCGGCAACCACTGCCATCATGGTCGTGAGCACGGTTTCCGCGCTTAAGCCAGATGTTGGCGCTGATGTTTGAGCTACTGATGCTTTAGCAGGTGATGTTTGGACAGTTGACCCCTTTACTGGTGCAAGCTTTGATTGCATGTAGTCAACAATCTCGCCCAAGGTGCGACACTCAGCTAAATCTTCAGGGCTAAGCTCTGGTAAGCCCGGCAGTTCATCTTGCACTGTACCTAAAATCTCCACACGTTTGATGGAGTCGATGCCTAGATCAGCTTCCATGTCCATGCCAAGTTCGAGCATTTCAGTTGGGTAACCGGTTTTGTCGGCAACCACATTCATCATGGTGAGCTGCACTGCATCTGCCGATAAGCCTGTAGATGCACTTGCTACTGGTGCCGTTGCAGGCATCGGTGCTGCTGGTTGAGCCACTTGAGCGATTGGCTCTGATACTGCTGCGGGTGTCGGTGTTGGTGTTGTGGCAGCGGCTGCAAAAGTTGCTGGCGCAGCGGCTTGAGTCATTGCTGGTGTTTGGGTTGACGCAACAGGTGCTGTAACCGTTTGTGGCGCTGCAAGGTTATTGGCAAAGGTATTTACAGCAGCAGGTGCTTGCACTTGTAACATGGCAAGAGCAGCCTGACTGGTTTGCGCTTGCAGTGCTAAAAACTGTGTGTGACTTTGCAGTGTTTGCGCTTGATGCTGGTGGAATAGTTCCATCGAGCGTTGCAAGCTTTCGGGGATAGCAACCCCTGATGATGCCATTTGCGCCTGGGCTGTCATCAAGCTATTGAACGTATCGCCATATTGCTGTGGAATGGCTAAAAACTGTTGATGTAAGGTGGCTGTTTGTTGCTGCGCTGCAAAAAATGCACTTAAACTGTCGTTACTTACCCTTGTGTGTGTTTGCGCCTGAGCTGATGTTTGACTAGCTTGCGCAGGCGCTTGTGTAAGAGGCGCTTGTGCAATAGACGCTTGCGCAGATGCCGTAGGTGCAGTTGCCACTTCAACATACTCTGTTTTGATCACTTGTTTTTCCACTATTTTTTCCACAATTTTCTCGACAGGCACTTCCACTGTCTTGCTGGTGACTTCGCCGCTTTGCAATGATGTTTGCATCTTGGCTTGTGTGCTTGGGCTGATGTAGTTTTGCGCCGTCAGTTTGACGTTCATCGGTGATACTTTGGCCAGCTCTGCTAAAGGTGCCTGGTAAGGGTCAACCTCAGTTAATGCAACGCCTAATACTGCAAGTTGGGTTGCTGCTTGACGCAATTGAGTGTCGCTACAGCCTTTCGGGTTAGGGTTTAGACTAACAACACTAACCGCTTCAGGTTTGTTGCTCAATGTGGCCTCAACCAGCTTTTGTAAAATGTTTTTAGGCCCAAACTCAACAAATACTCGCGCGCCAGCATCGTACATAGCAACGAGTTGCTCGCTAAAATGCACTGACTGCAGCATGTGTTCACTAAAGGCGGCTTGAATCGATTTGCCATCGCTTGGGTGAAGCTTGCCTGTACCGTTGGCGTATAACGCCACGTTAGGCTTAGCAAACTTAACCTTGCTAATTGCTTTGGCAAACGGCTTTTGCGCGTGGCCAACTAAAGGAGTGTGGAACGCACCTGATACTGGCAAGGCAATGGCTTTAAAGCCTAACTCTGCAGTAATGGCTTTTGCTGCATCAGCACAAGCCTCTGTTGGGCCTGCAATCACTAATTGCGTTGGCGCATTGTAGTTAGCGACTTTTACGCCATCAAAGGCACTGATACAGTTTTCTAACTGACTGACACCTTGTTCGGCTGCTTGTGGCGGCACAATGATGGCGTACATGGCGCCTGGGTCTTGATCGGCAGGTGTGGCCGCCATGGCCTGGCCACGAGCAAAGGCCAATTGATAATAATCATCCTGGCTGATAACCCCTGCTGCACACAAGGCTGACAGTTCACCAAAACTGTGGCCTGCGACCATGTCAGGACTAAAGCCGGCTTGCGTATACAGTGCGTATTGGCCCATGCTGACCGCACCGATGGCGCTTTGAGCATAAGCCGTGTTGGTTAATGCGGCTTGCTGCGCGGCAATGTCTTGCTCCTCAAAAGCCGGAATAGGGTAGATAATTTGCGATAATGGCGTTTGTTTATGCTTGGCAAACACTTTGTCTGCTTGCATTAATTGCTGACGCATTTCAGGGTAGTAACATGCAAGCTCGGTGGCCATGTTGACATATTGTGCCCCTTGGCCTGCAAACAATGCTGCCACTTTCGCTTTCGCGTTTTTATGCACTAGGCTGGCACTGCGATAACTTGCGCCAGAGGGTAATTGCCAATTATCGGCATCATTGTTAGTTAACTGGCCAAGGGCTTGAGTAAGCTGCACTGTTAAGTTAGCAATTGACGTCACAACTAGGCCTAAACGTGCTGCAGTTGGCGCGATCTCAGAAATGGCAAAGCGCTGGGCTAGCTCGGTTAATGCCAATTCTTGACTATTGGCTTTGCTGGTATCGATGGCGGCTATTTCAGCTTGTAGCTCGGCCAATTTACTTTGCAGTGCAGCCTTGTTATCTGCACTGATCAGTAAGCTTTGTGGCACCGCGCGTTGACGGTATTTGTCATTACGGGCGTGTTCTTGACGGTACTCTTCCAATACGATGTGAAAGTTAGTGCCACCAAAACCAAACGAGCTAATCCCGGCGCGGCGCGGCGTGTCGTCAGGGCGAGGTAACCAAGGACGCGTTTCGGTATTGAGATAAAACGGTGAATCATTGATGCCCAATTTGGGGTGTGGCTTACTGACGTTGATCGTTGGCGGTAACACTTTGTGATGCAAAGCTAATGCAACTTTGATTAAGCCTGCCGTGCCTGCGGTAGACTTAGTATGACCGACTTGAGACTTAACCGAGCCTAGTGCAATGTGCTGTTTTGTTTGGTTATCTTCAGCAAAAACGGACGTTAAACCGTTAAACTCAGCCACATCACCAGCGGCGGTACCTGTACCATGGGCTTCAATGAGTCCTACTGTATGCGGGGCAAACCCTGCGTCATCATAAGCACGCTTTAATGCTTTAGCCTGGCCTTCTGGGCGCGGAGCATAAATACTTTTAAATTTACCGTCAGACGATGAGCCAATACCTTTAATTACCGCATAGATTTTATCGCCATCACGTTCAGCATCTTCAAGGCGCTTAATGGCGATCATGCCAATACCTTCACCGATCATCATGCCTTTTGAGTCGATATCGAAAGGTTGAATTGTGTCGTTAGTGGTAAAGGCTGGGGTTTTTGAAAAACTCATGTACATTGACGGCGAGTTGTCGGTACAAACACCGCCGGTGATCATCATGTCACTGCGCCCTTCAACCAGTTCGGTAATCGCCATGCGCATGGCCGCAAGTGAGCCCGCACAAGCCGCATCGACAACACAGTTCATGCCGCCTAGGTCAAAACGGTTAGCAATACGGCCAGCAATCACGTTGCCGAGCGAACCCGGGAATGAGTTTTCTTCCCAGTGGATGTATTGGTCTTGAAATTTCTTGATCAGCATGTCGCTGTCGGCGTCACTAATACCACTGTTTTTGAATACTTTTTTAAGTACAGGGTATTGCAAGCGACTACTTAAGCTGTGGTTGATTTTTTGTCCGCCGCCCACACCAAGGGTAATACCAATACGGTCGGTATCGTATTGTGCATCAACGCCAGCGTCAGCTAATACCTCTTTGGCTACCACTAATGACAATAATTGCGAGGTGTCGGTGAGTTCTAAAATGTTAGGTGGAAGACCAAATTCCATTGGGTTGAAATCAACTTCAGGTAAAAAACCGCCACGTTTACAGTAGCTTTTATCGGGCGCAGATTTATCGGCATCGTAGTAATCGTCGGCGTTCCAGTGACTGTCTGGAATATCAACAATGGCGTCGATTTTTTCGCTGATTAAATCCCAAAATTTGTTCAGGTAACGCGAATTGGCAAATATGCTCGCCATGCCAACAATGGCAATGGGCATGTCTTTTAAGCGCTTGTTAAGGCGCTTATCATGATTATTGGATTGGCTCATTTGAGTCTCCGTTTGATAACTGAGGATCAGCTACCTGATGTTGGGGTTCGGCTGCGCTTGCGGCTGATTGACTTACTCCAGGAAAACGAGCAAGAAAAGTGTGATAGTTGCGTACTAATAATTTGCGTAGATGAAACGGTCCATGCTTAAGCACGTAAGCCATATAGCGGTTGCTCGCTTGAGTATGGCTGTCTTGATAAATGTCTAAATAGACCCAGTCGGTGTCTGCATCAACACCCAATAACACTGAATAAGCTTGTTTGGGGCTGTATTGTTTGGGAATACTTAATGATTCTACCTGCACCACATTGTCGACATTGGGAATGGCTAAGGTGTCAGCCAATGTTTGTGGGTTAACTTCATAGGTAACGATGTCTGTGCCCTGAGTAATAGGCAGCTGGTTAAAATAACGTTCTGGTACAAATGCACTGTCTACGTCATCGAGTTTAGATACGCCGTGACGTTTTAAGCAGCGGGCTAGGCCGGAGCGAGATACATTTGGGTTAATAAACTTTTGGGTAATGTTTAATAGCCTGTCTAGCGGCATTTTAAGTTGATAGCGCAAACCAACCACGACATATTCTTGCATGGGAGAGAGCGTGGTGTTGAGTTTATGCGGGGTGTTCGGCGTATTATCTATTGAGTCACGTTTGCGCCATTTACGCACAGTGGCTTCACTGATATTAAGTATTTTAGCTAATTGGCTCACGCTATATTCGGATTGCTGGATAAATTGGCGCATCTCTGGCGTCGTGGTCGCATTACGGTGTTTTACCGTTTTAGGACGTGGCCGAACCTCAGTAGACTTAGGCTCAGGATGTGAATTTATCTTTTTTGTCATCTAGACAGGGGTTCCAAATAATCTGTTGGGACGTTTGCTTTCAAGACTCGCTCAAATTAGCTCAATATCCATTTATTATATTAACAACAAGCAGATTACATGAGGTTTCAGTTCGATACAATCACCCGAGACTAAAAAGAATGTGACAGGACGCATCAGTCATGATGCTAGTGCCTTAGCACACTTATTTAGTGACTCAGTAATTGACGGAATATTATATAAATAGATTGTCTTTTGGTCAGATTACTATAGTTTGGTCAGTCTTACGTTTTGTCAATTATCTCAGATGTTTGGCCGAGCACCACAACAGGGCCGCCAAATGACAAATTTACGCTTAAGCTACCAAACGGTCGAGTTTGGTCAAATTGATATTCACCTTTGTACGTTACGTGATAAACAAGAGTTTTTCGATCCAGATGGTGTGGCTAATAAGCTTGGCATTTCTTCAGCCAATTGGCCTCTTTTTGGTGTTATTTGGCCTTCTAGCCTAGTGCTTGCGCATCATATCGATGGGTACCAAACTGGTAGTAAGCGTATTCTTGAAATTGGTTGTGGCATGGCACTGAGCAGTTTGTTACTAAACAAACGCCATGCTGACATCACCGCGACTGATTACCATCCTGAAGTGGGTAAGTTTTTATTGCGTAATACAGAGCTAAATCAAGACAAACCGATTCATTATGAACAAGCTGACTGGGCCAGTGATCAAGATCATTTGGGTTCATTCGATTTAATTATTGGCAGCGATTTATTATACGAAGATGAGCATGTTGAGTTGTTAGCTCACTTTATTAATGCCCATGCCAATGATGTTTGCGAAGTGATTTTAGTGGACCCTGGCCGCGGTAAAAAAATAAGCTGTCAACCAAAATGATTGAGCTAGGCTTTAGTTCTGTTCATCAAAAACCATTACACACAGATTATTTACCAGAAGCATTTAAAGGTCATATTTTGACATTTTTACGATAATTTGCCTGTGTTCTCGAGTAACCTTTTAAATGTCGCTCAACTTATTGACCTGTCCACTAAGCGTTAAAAGCAGGTGATGAATATATCATTACCTGCTTTTAGTTTGGGTGTCGCTCACTTAGCTTGGAAAGAAGTCAATGGCCCATATGGTGGTCATTACCGCAACACTTTCTGCTGGGAAAGTAATTGAACGGAGCACCAAGGTTAATTGACGTTCTAATTTTGCGTCATTTAGCTCGCTAGATTTAATGCTCACTTTGCTGATACTGCCATTAGGTTGAATGACAATTTCAAACATCACTTTGCCTTTTAAAAAGGGATCTTTTCTTAAGGCGCGGTTGTAGAGCGAATAAAGCCGAGATTTATTGGCCTCTAGAGTACGTCTAAGCGCAGCTTCTGAACGTTGCCCCCCTTGGCTTGCTTGACTGGCCTTTTCTGCCACGGCGCCTTGGCTGGCTAACACTTCTTCTTTTGCGAGACGAATTTGCTGGGTTTCGTTACCGCTCAGCGAGCCAGATGACACCGTTTGGCTAATGGTTGATTTTGCCAAACTGTCGGTTTGCTTATTAGCCGCGCCGGCAAGTAAATCGCGTTTTACTTTAACCTCTTGGCTGGTGGTCTGCTCAAGTTTACGCTGTGCTGCTGGTTGAACATCAAAGGCTTCACGCATTGAAAATAGCTCATCTTTCATAGCGGCCAGGCCTGATATGCTGGCTTTTTCTTTGGCGGCCTCACGGGTTGTGGGTTGCACAACTTGAGGTTTTACCACTGGCTCTATTGGCTTTTCTAAAGCTTTTTCTACTGGCGGAGCCGGTTCTGGCTCTGGTAGTGGTTCTGGCTCAGGCGGTTTTACCTCAGGTTTAACCGGCGGCGGTAGTTGCTTTTCTTGTAAGATGATTTTCGCCAGTTGTGGCGGCACTTGCTCTTTAACTTCTCGTGGCAGCTCAACTTGTTCAAGCATGGGCACCACAACGGCAAACACCAAATAAACCAACAACAGCACCCACAAAATCAGTTTAAAGAGTTTGTCTTGTTTGCTGGGTTTAAATAAGTCGCCTAAATCATTAAAGCTATTTGTTGTTTGATGCGGGTGAAAGGTCGCTGTTGTCATATTAGCCCTCACCATTAACTTGCTTTGCTTGTTGTTCAACCGCTAACGATATATCTCGATACCCCGTTGCAGCACAGGCGGCCATTATTTGCTTTAACACCACATAAGGCGTTGACGCATCGCCAATAATGGTAACAGCTCGGCCGTTTTGTTGTTCGGTTTCAGTCAGTTCGTTGCGCTTACTGGCCTGGTAGGTGAGTTCAGTGGTTAAGGTTTCAATAAACTCAGGGTTTTCTTGCTCAGTGAGTCCTTGTCCATCTTCACTTTTTTGCCAAATAGCCCGCTCTTGTACTAACACAGTGTCGGCAATGACTGTGATAACCAGGTTTTCAACGGGCAAGGTTTCAGCGACTGACACTGGCAAGCTAAGCTTTTCGATATTTTGCAAAACCCGCACTTCAGACTGATTCACAATTAAGAAAAACACCAAAATCGTGAAAATGTCCATTAACGCGACAAGGTTAAGCTTGCTACCCGCTTTTAAGCGTTTGTGATGTTTAACTAATCTGCGGCTTCTGGCCGATTGTTTCATCATTGCTTGGCTCCTATTGGTTGTCCAATAGTGGCCTGTGACTCTGAGTCACTGACCGCGGGAGCATCGCCAAGCGAGATCATTGGAAACAATTCAGCATCTACCAAATTAGCGGCAACAACAGCTTTAAAAGAACGAACCGTATCCATGGCTGATACGATGGTTTGATAGTCAATGGCTGGGTCTAGCAGCAACACAATATCGTTTTTCTCTATGCCCTGTTGCTGAAATGTCAGCTTTAAATCTTGCAGGTACACTGATAGGGCTGCAAAGTCATAACCTGTGTCTGTCACATCAAAGCGTTTAAGTGACATGCCAGCGGGGTAGTTTAATTCCAGGCGAGCAGGGGTGATAACAAGTTCGAGTATTTTAGGTTCTTGCTCATCTTGCGCTTGTTCTGTTTCAGACAAGATCGGCAATTGTAGATTCAAAATACGCACTTGTGAGAACACCAAACTTAGCAGTAGCACCGGCACTAACACGATCATTAAATTCATAAATGAGGTGATATCCAGTTCTGCATCTTGGGTATTAGGGCGACGGTGGCGTCTCATACTCATTAGCCTCGGTTGTTATCCGTTTGCTTGTTAAATGACAGTGAATTGAGCAGTTTGATCCCTGCCATTTCTATTGAGTCAACAATGGTGGCCGTTTTAGTTTGCAGGCTCGAGTGAAATAAAATCAGTGGGATAGCGGTGATCAAACCAAATGCGGTGGTGTTCATCGCCACTGAAATACTCGATGACAATAAGTTGGCTTTTTCTGCTGGGTCGGCGCTAGCCACTGCCGAGAATGCCGCGATTAAGCCCATAATGGTACCTAACAAACCGAGTAACGTTGCGATATTGGCCAGTGTGGCAATAAAGGGGGTGCGTTTTTCTAGGCGCAGCATGTATTCCATGACGGTTTCTTCCATGGCGTATTCAACATCTTCGCGGCGGCTGGCACTTGATATGCGCGCAATACCTGACTGCAATACATCAAACACGGGCGCTTTATGGTTTTGTGCATGTTGGCTTATGGTATTGATGTCGCCGGTTTTTAGGGCGTTTTTAATTAATGCAAACGCTTGCTGATTAGTGCGATGCGCTGAGCTTAAATATAACCAGCGCTCAATGGTAATAGCCAAACCAACTACTAACACCAATGCGATAGGGTAGATAAATGGGCCGCCATTTTGTAAAAACGCAATGATATGGTCGGTAAAACTCATGTGATGTTCCTTCTATTTTTGTTGTTTGAATCCACGGCATTTGGGCTACATGGTTCAGTTGTTTGGTTGTTGGTGACTCAGCGACATTGTTTGGTTAATTTTTTCTGTTTATTTCTCGGTAGTTTGGCTGCTTTTGGCAAAATCTCTCACCTGTTGCTTAAATGCCTTGGGGTTAATGGGTTTAAATTCAGGCAGGGTGAGCCGCATGTCTTTATTATTAATGTCTATTGGGCTGGTTATTCCTTGCCAGGGCATAATGTAAAGCACTTTAGGTTGCTCTTGTGAACCCGTTACCTGGCTTTCAATCACCACAGGCTTATTGCTTGAGTTCGCCTTTTGCGGTGTTACCTCATCATTAGCCATTACTTGCGCTGAAACACTGAGCAGCAAGGCGGTGAATACTGATGTTAATTTGTTTAGGCAAAATGTGGTGTTAGTCGCTTGTAAAGTATCCATTTAGCCTGCTCCGTTACTGTCGTCGGGTAAGGTTAGGCCCGCGCGTTGTATTTTTATTTCAACCCCTGCTAACCAGCGCTTTGCTTGTTCATCATCTGGTTGGTTGGTCAAATATGCCATGTAATATTGGCGAGCTTGCAGTAATTTACCGCGATACAGTTCTAATAGTATGGCCAAATTGAGTTGTGCTTGTGGGTATTGCGGCCATAGTGTAAGCGCTGTTAAGTAACCTTGTTCTGCCTGCTCATATTGGCCTTGCAGCCTGGCAATATTCGCTTTAATTTGGTGTGCATAAGGATTGCTATTATTAACGGCAATGCCTTGGTCTAGTAGCGCATCGGCTTGGGTTAATTGCTGCTGATTAATGGCAATAATGGCTTTATTGACATAAGCACCAGATAATTGAGGCTCTGCAGCAATCACCTTATCAAATAACGTATTAGCTGTTTGCCATTGCTGGTTTTTCATTTGCTCAATGGCTTGTTGATATTGACTTAACACCGACTCAGGCACGCCCTCTAAACGCTGTGAGGCTTGCTCTAGATACACATTACGCTTGTCGGTTGTGTTGGCACTGCTGCTGGTGCTGGTATTAGCGCGTTGCGCATTAAGACTGACCATGTCGACAATGTCATTGTCCATGCCATTTAGGTTTTTATCGGTAGTACTTTTTGTTGCTGTACTGCCTGTTGATGAGCTACAACTGGGTAGCAGCACTAGACTCAATAACGCTATGGCTGCAAGTTTAGTTGCTGATGAGGTAAATAATGGCTTAATGGATAGCATCGACGACCTCATGCATTAACTCTTGTTTTTGATAAAGGGCTGGCGACATTTGTGCCAGGCGTTCAAAGCTTTTATCTATCCACTGATCGGCAATATTATCCCATGCTCTTTGAGTATTGCTGATGTGAATTTCGATGGCTTTTTCTTCAAATGGATAGGCCAATTCTTCAAGTAAAATCTCGTATTCTTCTAATGCTAATTCATCTAAGTCGCCAGGGCGCTGAGAACTCATCATGTCACTGGCGAGTTGGCGATACATTTCAGCAAGGTTGTAAGTGGCGTGGGGTACGTATTTAGCCAGTTGAAAGTCGAGTACCTGTTGGTAATAACCAATGGCTTTTTTCATGGCGTCTTGTTTACGCTTTAAGCTTTTTTGCAGTGGTGCATTGAGTTTTATGGCGGCAAAACTGCGCTGCTCTGCTTCGCCTAACGCAAAGGCGGCAATTGAGGCGAGCTCAGCTTGTCGAGTTTGAATGGCATTGGCATCAGTTTGCAATTGCTGGCGATCAAAGCTAAGTATTTGTCTAAACCAGTAATATTGCTTATTGGCGTCGCCACTTTGACGGTAAAACTCACTCATTTTAAAGCGTACTTCTTGAGCCACATCAAATGGTTGCGGGTATGTTTTGGCATACGTTCTAAAGGTGTTGAGGGCGTTGTTATTATCGCCGGCCTTTAAGTAATATTCGGCAGCTGTGTATAAGGCTTCACGCTTAAGCGCGCCAGAGTCCTCTTTAGCGACAATCAACAATAATTGCTCTGCAGCTAAATCCCACTGGCCTAGCGCTTCGTATGATTGGGCTAATTTTGCCGGAATAGCCGCACTAAACTCATGGTTTGGATGTCGTTGCTGAAAGGGCTTTAATACATCTATGGCGTCTTGCCAGCGTTGTTGTTCAAGTAAAAGGTTGGCTGCGTCAAGTTCTGCGTTGAGTGCGTATTGTGATTCAGGCACGGCTTGCGCGACGCGTAATAACTGGCTTACAGCAAGCGAAGGCTCAGTGTGTTTAACTGCCTTGGCCTGAAAGTAAATACTGGAAGCCAGCAGGTTACGCATTTCAGTCCAGGTGTCGGTGCGCTGATCTGTGTATTGTAGCGCTAAAGTGTAGGCATCTTCTGCCAGCGAGTACTGTTCTTGTTGGTATAGACTATTGGCATAAAGTTGGCTAACAAACTGAACTTGTTTACGGGCAGCGTCAGAAAGTGGCTTGGCGGTTTGTACTGAATTTGATGTGTTTGCAAGCGGTGCAATGCCATAAGCTTGCAAGACAAAATCGGTATAAAATTTCAAGTTGGCCATGTCTTGGCTGTCAAATGAATACTGCGCCGCATTACTGGCTAATTGTAAGGCGCGTTCATCTTGTGGATATTGGGTAATAAACTGTTTGTCTAATTGATTGCGCTTGGCTATGAGTTCTGCCATTTGTGGCTGATGTTGTTCAATAAGCTCACGTATTGTTACGGTTGTCGCATAGGCAGATTGTTGTTGGATTTTTGCTAACGCGGCAGTGTGGTTCGCTTGGGTATTTTCATAAGCAATAGCATAGTAGCTGTCTAATGCAGCTTGATACTGCTGAGCCTCAAAGTTGGCGTCGGCAAATAAGTATTGGTCGTTCACAATATCTTTGCTAAGTAGTGCCTTAGCTTGGGGTAATGTGGCCAGCTGTAAGTAGGTGCTAAGAGCTGAAGCGGCTTGAGAAAACGCCAAGACCCGTGCCTTACCCTGTTGTGTTTGCGCATCAGCATATAAACGGCGGCTGTGTTCGTCGCTAAAGTTGAGTAAATGCGGCAGCAATTCACTTTGGTGCGCCGTTGAAGCATTTAGCCAAAAGGCGCTGTTTAAGCCGTATTGATTAACATAAACATTTTTAAGCTTATGCATGGCGGCAAATTTACCCTGACGCTGGTACAAATCAAGTAAGTCGAGTGAAAAGCGCGCCGCCCAAATATGATTTGGGGTAAAGTCTATATAAGCCTGGTAAGTTAACTGCGCATCATGGTCGAGCTTTTTGTCGAGTAAAAAGGTGGCTAAATTGGCAAATAACACATGTTGATATAAACCAATATAGGGTAGCGATTGATTGTCATTCACCAAGGCAACTAATGATTGAGATTGCAGCTGTTGGCTTAATGAAATACTCAGCACTCTTTGCGTGTCGATGGCGAGGTTTTGCGCCCGGCTACTTAGCTTGTCAAATGCAAAATTATCGGCCGTGAGCTGTGCTGATTTCAGCTGGTTTTGTTCGCTGGCGATAATCGCTTCAAACACTTGTAAAAAGGCGTTATCGGCATTGGCAAGCCGATTAAGTTTAAACTCAGACCAACCGAGCATATATAAACTGTTGAGTTGGTACTTTTGATTATTATCTGCCGTTAACACTTGCTGGTAGGCCGAAATTGCTGCTGGGTAATTTTGCAAATTGTAGTAAATTTCACCGCGCCTAAAATTAAGCTCAGCCAGATAACCCGTTTGTGGATACTGTTGCAGTAATGATTCAACCTCAGCCAGGCTTTCATCCTGTTTGCCTTGCAAATCCAGTGCTTTAGCTAATTGATATTGTATGTGCTCGTTTTCTGCTCGCTGCGGATAACCTTGCAATAGTTGCCGATATTGATCGATTAATTGTTGCAGTGCAGCATCGTTTTTTGTCAGTTGCGCCAATACTTGGCTGTCTGCCAGTGATTCATCATCTAAGTCTGCATAAGATTGCGCTTCAAATGACTCGGTATTAATTTGTGCTAAACGATATTCCACATGAGTTCGCACTTCAGGATCAGGCTCTAGCGTCAGTAGTTGCTGATAAATACTGGCCAACGCAGTAGCGCGTTGCTCTTGAGTCATGGCTACTGAGGGGACATGTTTATTTGAGGATTTATTGGCAATATCACTTAAGCTGGCACGTTTACCTTGTTGAGTTAACTCTGCTTGCCCGCTGCTAAAACACCCCGATAAAAAGAGGGTGCAACCAATGATTAATGCGCTTGACACATGAGATGAGGCAGACATTAGCGCACTCCTTGTGAAGTGGGTTCAATGCTTGGTGCAATAGGATTTGAGCGCTTGTCCGCTTGCGACATTTGCTCCAATACACTGGCCATTTGATGACGTGTCGTGAGCAATAATTGCTGCAGAGTGTATTGCTGTTGTTGAGTAAAAATACTCAGTTTACCTCGTATATCCCGGTCGGTTTTATCGCGCAGCGCGCCAATATTACTCTGCATGGCTGTAATGTCTAATTGGGTTTGTTGTTGGCGCGCCTCAAAGTCAGCCAAAAGGCGTGGATTATTTGATAAATCACTAAAGCGGCTGGCTTGTAGTTCAAGCAAGGTGAGCTGTTCAGTGAGTTGTTTCAGGCTTTGTTTATGTTGCCATAATCGCTGAGGAAAGGTGCTTTGTAACTGCCATTGCAGCACCCCTTTAATTCTGTCCAGCCTTTGTTGTTCATCATCGGTATTGCGTTGACCTGCTAATCTATTGAGTGTGTTTTGGCTGTCATTAATCCGGTTTAACCATTGTTGTTGGTTTGGATCTGCAAAGACTTGGGCATCTTGTTGGGCTTGAGCCTGCTCAATAATGGTGGCAATACGTTGTTTTTGCGTGTTTAGGTTGTTGATTAGCTCTTTATAGGCAAGCTTTTTTTGCTGCTCAATAACCTTGGCTTGGCGTTGGGCGTTGAGCGCTAAGGTGCTCTTTAGCCATTGGCTATTTGCTTGCTGCTTTTGTACGTTATCAGCAAGTAAATCAAGGTTTAATAATGTGTGGTAATCGGTCACTAATTGCGGATCGTTTAAGGCTTTTTTTAACCAAGGGGCGTCTGTGTTAAACCGCTCTGTAAGGATCAGGGCTAATGCATCTGATTTTGGCGTTAAGGCCGTGGTTTGCTGAGCCTCAGATTGAGTGGCAAAATCGGTGACATTGTTAATGGTGCTTACGGTTTCTGCAAAGGCTTTAATTTCAGCCATTTTTTGCAAATACAACTGCTCAGCTTGCTGATAAAGCGTTAACCCTTGAGCTAGCGACTGTTGCTCGCTAACTTGTTTTGCTGTTAAAAGCGCAGCTTGCCAGGCTAAATTAGAATAAGGATATTGCTGCTGTAATAGGGTGAGCAAATTAAACGACATGTCGAATTGCTGTTGTTGCTGGGCAGAATAGGCAAACAAAAATAATGCTGATTCGGCATAAGGGCTTTGCTCAGGGAAATCGGCCAATTCGTTATAGGCTAAATCGTATTGCTTATTAGTGACATACAACTGAGCTAACAATAATTTTGCATAATCATTAATCGCCTGTTGTTGTAATAAGGCGTCTTTGACTTCAGGCAATAGTTCGTCGTTATCATCAACAATTTCGGGCTGGGCAAAAGGGTTGAACAGGCGTTGCCAAAAATTGACTTCAGGTGGTTGCCATTGTTGCTCTTTGAGTTCAACTAATATGGGTTGAGCCTTGTCATACTCTTGTTGTTGCATATGCAATAATGCCTGGTTTAAGGCGATATACGCGGCAGCTGAATCAGCGGGTTGTGTCTCATCTGTTAGGCTTTTTTGTTGAACTTGAGCGCTTAATGGCGGCGTTTCTGGCCAATAAGCTAACTGACTGAGTACGTGGTACTGTTCAACATAAGACGGCAAAAGGGTGGTAATTCTGGCTAACGTGAGTTTAGCGGTTTCAATGTCGCCTTGATCAATTTGTTGCTCGCTCAGTTGCAATAATGCAATGAGTAACAGTTCACCAGGCGATGCGCTTGATGTGGTTTTGCTGGTGTGGCGTGTGGTATTGGCCTGATTTTGCTCAAAGCGGATTAATGTTTGTGTGGCCTGATCGTGTAAACCAATAGCCACTTGCAACCCGGCTTCAAACAGTTGGCTGCGATCTGAGTCAATGCCTTTACGTTGGCGATTAAGACTAATTTGTCTTAAAGCTGCGCCATAATCACCGGCAAAGTAAAAGTACAATGCTTGGCGATAAAATTTGTCTTCAAGATCTGTGGTCGTGGCAGATTGACGAGTGTTTTCTTCAGCCTGCAGTGCCCCTGAAGTAAACAGTGTTAAGCAACAACACATTACAGTTGCACCGAAACCGGCTGTGAGTCGACGACCCATGCAAGTTAGCCCTGTGCTAATTAATTGAGTATTAAAGGCCATTATGGTTTACAGAACCCATTGTTCGACTTTGATATCAGCACGATAGCTTGATTCGCTGTCTTCAACTTTTAGCTCAATCATCACGGTTTCATCGTCTTTATCGAAGTTGTGAGTGATCGCGCGTTGCACTGTGCGACCTTCTGGATCTTTACCAGTAAAAATGGCAGTTAGCAGGTGCGGGCCTGTTTTGATATTACCCAAGTAAATACGTTGAATGCCGCCTTGTTCTAATGCTTTTCGTTGACGTTCGGTATACAAAAAACCGCTGACATTATTGTCGTCAATTTTAAGTTCTACACTGTCAAGTTTAAGAAAACGCCCTACATCAACCGACACGAACACCGCAATTTGAGTGCTGGCTGGAAACAGTAAATCTTCTTCTAAAATAAACAAATCGCGATTGAGCTTTAACACCTGACTTTTAATGTCTTCAAGCTCTGATGCCAGTGCGCCATTACTGTCTTGAGCATGTACAGGTACAGACAACAAGCCTATCAGTAGCGTTGTTAGAGCAAAGATACGGAGTAAAAAAGCACAAAAGTTATGCGCGATAGTCATATGGTTAAGGCCCTGGTAAATGCGTTGTAGGTTCATTTTTTTATCAATAAAGTTAACTATAAACATTAAAAATACACGCTAACAAAGGCGCGGATCACATTGGCCGAAAAGCCATAAAAGGGTTCGTTACCGACTCCGCCTTCTGCATTAGGGTTCCTAAAGTTATTGTATTGAAAATCAATATAATCCCATTGTAAGGAGGCCTCAGAGCGAGTGTCGGCAAATGACATTGATGCCGGCAGTAGGTAAGTTATCCCTAAACCATAAGTCACATCACTAAAATCACTTAACTCTTTGTCGCGCGCCATGTAATTTTGTGCGTCACGGTAGGGGAATAAATCGCTGTAAAATTCTGCTTGAGTTTGTTGGTAGTAACGCACTTTAAGTTCGAGTTCTAAACTGTCACCTAGCGGGTGCCTGTAGCCTACTTCAACATCGCTGGCGGTAATTTCCCAACTGTCGTTAAAATGGCGGTAGTGAAAAAACAGCGCCGCGCGGTAAGGTAAAAAGTAACTGGCCGACAATTTTGCCGCAAACGAATTGCGGGTTTCAGGGTAGACTTCGGCTTGATAACCCACGCCAGATGGAATGCTGTTGTCGACATAGCGCACGGTGCGGTAAGGATTATTTAAATAACCACTGTCGGCAATCGCTTCAAGGTTGAGGCTAGCGGTGAAGTTGCGGGTTAAAATTTGATTGATGCCTGCACGAATACGGTATTGCTCACTTTGCTCTTCAAAAATATCGTCGCCATTGCGTTTAATTTCGTTATCGCCGTACGATAAACCCAAATTAAGATTGGTTAAGTCGCCAAAGGTGTCTTGCGACACATTAATGCTAAATGACTGGGCTAAATAATCGTCTTCATTGCTTTGACGCAAATTAAGTGACATTAAGGTTTTGTCGTGCAGGTATTCAACGCCAACCTGGCCTTCGTGGCGTTTTTCAGTGTATGGGCTGGCGGTACTGATCACATCAACAGAGGCTGATGAAATGCTGTCCAAGTAATAGTAAGCGGTAATAGCGACCGATTCAGAGGCTTTTTTTCGCAGCATCACTGACGGACCATCAATGGTCATGCCGCCACCTTCATAGCTGTGATACAGCACATCAGCGCGGTCAGGGTCGAGCACTGCTGCTTGAGCCATTAAGCTAGTTAACCCCAGGCATATTGCCGCGAAGAGTTTGACGCTGTTATTAAACCATTTAGTTACAACCACAACCACCTCCTCCGGTGCCTTCAGCGCCACGAGCTGATTCACGGCCTTCAAGTACGTGAGCCACATGCATACTGGCGCTTGGGTGACGATTCATGCGCATGATTGGGTCAGCTAGATTTTGGCGCTCGTAGGGCTTAACCCAGGGTTCAATGCCCATGCTCGAGCAACCACTAAGTCCAATAAGGCTGAGTAGCGCGATGCCTTTAAGCGACAAGGCGGTGAGGCGAGGTGATAAGGTGGATGTCATCATCGATTTACTCTCTGATCAGCTGTTTAATGGCGGCGGCGTATTTTTTTTCATAACCATCTTGATAACCTTGAAACACAAAACGCACTTTACCGTTGCGATCAATCATCACTGTGGTTGGCATGGCTTCAACTTGGTATGTTTTAGACAAGGAGTTAGTTTGGTCAAAAAAGATTGAGAAGCTCAAATCAAGATCGGCTAAAAAGTCTTTGCCTGCCTGGTTTTCTTGCTCAACGTTGACGCCCCACACTTGCACGCCTAGGTCTCGATATTTGTCTTGTAACTTTTGCAGTACCGGCATTTCTTTACGGCAAGGTCCGCACCAGGATGCCCAAAAGTTGATTAAGATTATCTCACCGCGTTGTTCGGTTAAGTTAAGGTTAGTACCTTGTTGGTTTTTTAAGGTGAAGTCGGGTGCAGTGTCACCAATAGTGAGAGCATGAGCCTGCATCGACATTACCTGCATAGCCAAAAGTAATGCCCCTAAGGCAATAAGACATTTACCGCTTAATCGACTGAACAACATTGTATTTCCTTATTAGTTTTTTTCTGCTTTTGTTACTGTTTTTGCTGAGCAATAAATTTAAAAATAAAACGACACACCGGTGGCAAAATTCAAGTTGTGCGTGGTTTTAGATTCGCCAGTGACCTCAGTGTTAAACAAATAATCACTCATGCTTAAGTCCCATGCTATCCAGTCGGTTAAAAACACCCGATAGTTGGCGGTTAAGTTAACGGTAAATTGCTCGTCACCGGCAAACTCAGTATTGCCGCCACCTAGTTCAATTGAAAACACACTGTTAAACACTGTGTCTTTACTGAAAAATATTTCACCAGGTAGCAAGTTATAGCCAATGTTTAAGCCGTAATACGTTAACTCTCGCTCTGCATCGGTTAACAGCGGCGCTGCATTGGCGAGTTTTTCAAAACTGGTTTCACCGGCTTTAGCCTGAGCATAACGGGCTTTAACATAAAAATGCTCGCTAATGTGATAGCCAAGATGCGCACTCACCCAAGGGCTAGATTCAAAATCTTCAATCGACATGATGCCGCCTTGAATTCCGACTTCAAAATTTTCAGTGTCGAGCACATCGTCGAGTACATCTCGGCGCTCTACATCTGCTTTAACTGTGGTGGCAGTATCGTCAGCAGCAAAAGCGACTGAACTTGGTGTTAATGCGGTCAATGCCAAGGCACTGGCGGTCAATAACGGCATTAAAAAAATACGCTGAATCCTATTTTCCATGTTTGGATCTCTTCATTTTCATCTCGGTCGGTTAAGGCTATCGAGAGTTTGTATTCGGCGCGTAATATAAAATTACGGGCAAGGTGATATTTAACGCCAGCGGCGGCGCTCATTAGTGTACTACGACGTGATTCTGTGTCAGCTAATACACTGTGCGGTTCGGTATTAATGACTCCAGCGCCAACGCCTAGGTAGGGTACAACTAGCCAATCGGGTATTGGGTGACTGAGTAACATGACTTCAAATACATCGCTGTCAGAGATGCTGCCTAAGGCTTTACCCGCCGATAATTCGGCGCTAAAAACTGGGGTAAAAGCATAACCTGCAAACAGGTTGTAAAAATTAGCGCCTTCTAGGTCGCCGTACATTACGCCTGCTTCAAATTGACGGTTTATCACGTCTTGTTCTGTGATTTGTGTGGTGTTTATGGCTTGACCGTTTTGAGATAGGCCTAATAAATCATCCTCATGAAACCAGCCTTCAATGCCGCGTTTGTCTTTTACTTTTATCCAGGCAGTACGTTTAAGTAATACGCTGACTATTTCATTTTTTTCAATGACAGATACCACTGGATAACCCGCACTCGGGCCTGATCTGAGTTCAACAAAAGGCACCTCAATACGTAAGTTTGGGTTGTCGTTAGCCTGCAATATTGGGCTTAAGCACAATAGTGTCAGTAGCAGGCAAATGTTGCGTATAGTAGTCAGCATAGTTCCCTTTAATAAAGTCTTTTGAGTTCAACGTATTGTTTGCGCTGTGCTTTACTCAATCCTGCGAATAAAATGGCGTGTTGTAATATTGCGCGCCTATGTCTAACCATTCGTTGATCAGCTTTAACTCGTCAGCAGACAACATATTTTGGTGAGTGGTGTTATTCATCACCTCAAAAAAATCACTACTAGAACGAGCGCCATTCGACGACAATATTGCAGGCACATTGACCGTTGTAAGCACCGGAATAGGGTTTCCATCTGCGTCAAGGATCAGCTCGCCATTGCTGTCGACTTGGTAAACTACGTTGCCATCTGCATCAAGTACTTCAACTAATCTGTCGATTAAAATGCCGTCGACTTCTTCTTGTTCTACATCGTTAAACAGCAACTCGCGGTACGAGGTTAAGTGTGCGGCTTCGTCTGTTGATACTGTGTTTGCTAATGACAGTTGCCCTGCGGGAACTTGCGTGACGCCGTCGGTATCGACAATATTGTGGCAACTGGTACAGGTATTGTCGGCAATGATCATTTGAGTTGCTGTGTCGACAACAGGCCTTGCAAGATCCCACAGAGGTTGAATGTGCTCAACATAATTGATTTGTATGCGGCAGTATGCGGTCCAGTTATCAAAGCATTCGCTGCCGGTTGGAGCTGGCGTGGCTAAATTAGCGTAACTGTATTCGACACTTGGATTGACTGTCGATAAAGCCGGATTGGTCCATATGTCGGTGTATTTTATGCTGGCGCTAAGTTCTGCTAGGCCATTAACCATTTCATCGGCTTCGGCCATGGTTTGGCCTTGTTCTGGAATAATATTACTGCTGGCATTGGGGTAGGCAAAACCACCTACCGCGCCAGGGTTAATACTGGCAGCTTGGGCGTCTAATCGGCCATGAGGTAATTGGCTGTTGGCGGTATGGCAACCCACACACTCTAACGTTTCACCTGGTTTGAGTGTAATCCATTGGCGATGACGGCCGCCGATACGCTGGCCATTAATATCTAACACGCTGATGGCGAGCGGTACGTTTGCAGGCACCTTTATTTTAACCGAGCCATCGGGTTGAATTGGGCTATAGCCAACAATTTCGCGCATAAGTTGGTTGTTGCTGCGCCCAAAATCTGTGTTAGGAATATCGCGAACGTCATCTGGTGGCATAGGCACACCACGAACAACACGTAAAAAACGCGCTGGTAAATTTGCCGCAGGTGTTTGTGTTGGGTCACTTAAACGACTGATGCCGCCAGCATTGGCTGTGCTGTCTGTGCCGTCAAAGTCATACACACTACGAATGTGGATTGATCCCGCTAACGCTTGGCTGAGCTGTGAGTCGAGTTCATTACCGACTACTTTATCGGCAATAAAGGTTTTAGACTGCGAGCTTGGTTGCAATACCACTGACTCAGTTAACACGGTACCTTGGGTGGTTGTGGCGACTAGCTGTTGAGTATTTTTGGCATTATCGAGTAGCCATAATTCATATAAGGCATCAGCTTGAACTAGGTTTTCATCGGCCAGTTGCTCTGCAGTTAATTGGCCACAAGCACGGATAATATCATTGACCACAACACGGCATAAATCCCAGCTCATTAAGTAACGTTGGCTCGAGTCTGGCAGTGGAAACAAATGATTTAATCGACCGGTGAGTGCCAAATCGGTTGAGAATGAAAAGTTAAAGTCGGCCAGTTCAACGTCAGTAATGGCATCGCCCTCGGCTCCTGATGTGGCTGTTGCTTGCTGTGCATCAATATAGTCATCAATATTAATTAGCACTGGGCGTTTTTGGATTACGCTATCATCTTGTGAGGTTAACAAGATTAAAATTTCGCCGCTCGGTAGCTGCTGTGGCTTAATAAAGTCAATTGACTCGGTTTGAGCATCTAAATTAAGTTGATGCGAATGCCAGCCAAACACCAGTTCATTATCTGTTCCATCGGGATTCATGCGGTATAAGTTCACCCCATGGTCGGCGCCCATCCTGTCCCATCTGCTGTATAAAATTTGCCCACTTTGCAATACTAAAGGATAAAAATCGTGGCTGAGATTAAACGTAAGTTGCTTAATGGCGCTGCCGTCTGGGTCCATTACATGGATGTTAAATGTTTCATTAGAGCTGCTTTCATCGAGTGCAGTGTATTGTGGTTTACCTTCATCGAGCAAAATAGCCCGTGATAAACGCTGGCGAGTTGAGGCAAACACAATTCTGCCGTCGGGCAAAAAGCTTGGCATAAGGTCGTCGCCTTGCTCTGCGGTCACATCACTGGTTATTACGCGTTCTAATGTTTCAGTGGCAACCGTGTAACGCCAAATGTTCCATGTAGGCTGCTCATCGTCGTCTACACCTTCAATTTCAGGTGCTCTAATCGCCATTAGCATTTGCTGGCCGTCGTCTGAAACGGAAAGATCGCGGATATCAATGAGCTGATCTTCACCGAATAAAGTGGCGGTTAAATTGGTGGTAGGTGAATCGGCAAAGGCATTGCGTTTGATTAATAATTGCGCGCCGGGATTAAAACGGGCGGGGTTGAGTGTTTCAAATTGTGCCGTTGTCTCGTCGACTGCGACTAAGTTGCGCTCGATATAGGCCACCGGATATTCCACAAGAACAGGATCAGGTTGCTCATCTTTAATGGCTGTTTCAGTATTACATCCTAGTAACAATGTGATTACTGTAAACAGGATTATGTTATAGCCTGATATCGGCCTCATGTGTTTTCCTTAACCGTTTATTCTTGTTATTTGGGCATGAGTCTAACCCGGCGATGCTTGACATTATTGCCTTGTAGGCTCAGTGTTTCAACACTTTTTATTAAATAGTTGCAATACTTTTTTTTGACGCTTGGGGGCACTTTTTTGACGTCAAGTAATTGGCTGGGAGTGTCAAAAAAATTAACAAAATAAATACTTTTATTGTGCTGCATTGAATGCTTTAATCAGCAGCAAAGAACAACCTAATTGTTTAAAAAATATTCCATTAGGCACCACAAGGCCAACGTCATTTTTTTGCAAGGCAGTTAAGTGTGACAAGGAGAGAGTATGAAGGAGCGGCTTCGTACGATAAAAAGCCTCAGCTTATTATCTTATTTGGGAACAATCATGTCAGTTAAGCATGTTATTAATTTATTGACGCTTGGGGCGTTAAGCTTATTGTCGGTGAATGCATGTGCCGGCAGTTTAGAGCAAGCAAAACAATTACACGACCGTATTGCCGGTGTTGCTGCCTCTGAGGCTACGTTGCTGAGTATGGCTGCGTTATTGGATGATGGAAAACCTATTGAAGCTGCCTATCTTGCTATGGAAACCCCTGCATTTTACTCCACCACACTTAAGTTATTTGCCACACCTTGGACTAACATTGACCAAGATATTTTTGCGCCATTAAATGACTATTCGGCCACTGTGATTGGGGCCGTGCGAGACGATGTTGATTTTAGAGAAATCTTGCAAGCTGACATGGTGTATGTGGGCAATAACAGTTTAAATTTACCTGCTTATAATCGTAATAACAACGATCACTATCAGGCCTTGGAAGATCAATTTATTGATTTAAAAGATGGGCTTGAGCGCACCACTCAATCGAGTTTAAATGGGTTGCCTTCATCAGCCACTGCCGGTGTGTTAACCAGCAGAGCGGCCGCCAAAGAGTTCTTTTATTTGGGGACAAACCGAGCGATGTTTCGATTTACCTTAATGAACCATTTGTGCACCGATTTAGAACCACTAAAAGACAATACTCGTCCAACAGATCGTATTCGCCAAGATGTGAGCCGTAGCCCTGGTGGCGATAGCCGTTTGTTTATTAATAACTGTTCAAGTTGTCACAGTGGTATGGATCCTTTAGCCCAGGCGTTTGCTTACTATCAATATGAGTTTAACCTCGAGCAAGACCCTACTGGGGAGAATGGGGCCATTGCCTACAATACCAGTGGTCAAACTGACCCTGATACCGGCACTCGCGTTCAGGGTAAATATCATATTAACTCAACCAGTTTTCCTTATGGGTTTGCGACGCCAAACGATGATTGGCAAAACTACTGGCGTGAAGGACCTAACCAAAAATTAGGCTGGGACAGTGGTTTACCCGGCCAGGGCAGTGGTGCTAAGTCGCTAGGTCAAGAATTGGCAAATAGCCATGCTTTTGCTCAATGTCAGGTTAAAAAGGTATTTAAGTCAGTATGTTTGCGTGACGCAGAAAGCCAAGCCGATATTGCACAAATTAGCGCAACTACAGCCTCATTTAAGCAGAATGCTTATCAACTTAAGCGAGTATTTGCCGAAATTGGCAACTACTGCATGGGAGAATAAACATGAAGCATTTACTGTTTAAACGCCTTGTTTTTGTCTCATTGTTTTTGGGCTTAAGTGCCTGTGGTGGTGGTGATGTTGAAGAAAATCCGCCAACTGAGCAAACTCCTACATCTGATGTGTATACCGGGCCTGCAGCGGCAACGGCCGATATTCAAAAATACAAATCTTCGCTTTGGGACAATATTTCCACGCAAGATAAATGCGGAGCTTGCCACACTGAAGGTAGTCAGGCGCCTTATTTTGCTAGCCGTAATGATGTTAACGATGCTTATGCAGCAACAAACCCTTTAGTTGATTTAACCGACCCTAAAGTGTCGCGTTTGGTGACTAAGGTTGCAGGTGGCCATAATTGCTGGCTTGCCAGTGACTCTGCTTGTGGCGAAACCATGACTCAATGGATAAAATTGTGGGCCGACGAGCGTGTCAGTACGGCTAATACCATTGAGTTAACCGCACCGGTTATTCGCGACCCCGGTGCGAGCAAAAGCTTTCCAGATGACAGTAGTTTGTTTAGTCAGCATGTTTACCCACTGCTGAATCAATATTGTGTCTCTTGCCATAACGAAGGTGTGCCAGCTGCACAGTCGCCGTTTTTTGCCAGTAATGACATTGATGTGGCTTATGAAGCGGCAAAAAGCGTCATTAACTTAGATGAGCCGGCCTTATCAAGGCTTGTTGTGCGTTTAGGATCTGAGTTTCATAATTGTTGGAGTCAATGTGTCGACGACAGTATTGAAATGCGCGATGCCATTATGGCTTTGAGTGATGGCATTGAGCTTGATGAAGTCTCGCCTGATATGGTGGTATCTAAATCGTTGCGTTTAACCGACGGTATTACTGCATCAAGCGGTGGGCGTTTTGAAACCGACGTGATTGCACTTTATCAATTTAAAACGGGTGAGGGCACCATTGCATATGATACATCGGGCATCTCTCCTGCTGCTAATTTAACCCTCAGCGGCGATGTAGACTGGCTAGGTAGTTGGGGGTTGTCGTTTACTAATGGTAAAGCCCAAGCGAGTACCGCAAACAGCAAAAAATTACATGATTTAATTACCGCGACAGGGGAGTTTTCGGTCGAAGCTTGGGTAACGCCTAATAATGTCACTCAAGAAGGACCAGCCCGCATCGTTACTTATTCAGCAGGCGACGACGCACGTAACTTTACCCTTGGGCAAACACTCTATAATTATGATTTTATGCTGCAAACTGACGCATCAAACAGTAATGGAGAGCCTGCATTAAGCACCCCTGATGCCGATGAAGTATTGCAAGCCACTTTGCAACATGTGGTGATGACTTATAACGCTACTGATGGTCGCCGTATTTATGTGAACGGTCAGCTAATTGATGTAGTGGATGAAGATATTGCGCCATTAGCCAACTGGGATGACAGCTTTGCACTCATTTTAGGCCGCGAAGCGTCTAATCAACATGTGTGGCAAGGCGATATTCGTTTATTAGCCATATATAATCGTGTATTAACATCTGAACAAGTACAGCAAAATTATGAGGTTGGTGTAGGCGAAAAGTTCTTTTTACTGTTCTCGATAAGCCATTTAGTTGACCTGCCTAATACTTACGTGATGTTTGAAGTGAGTCAGTTTGATAATTACAGTTATTTGTTTAGTAATGCCGCCATTGTCAACATTGATGGCACGCCTGTGAGCACCGGGTTTGACGTAAAAGGATTACGCATCGGGATTAACGGTAAAGAAAGTGCGCAAGGTCAGTCTTATGTTAATTTGGATTTGTCACTTTCGGCAGGGCAAGACATTGCTGAGCCCTTTTCAATCTCGGCACTTGGCACCATTATCGCGCTCGAAAAAGGGGTTAATCAGGACGAGTTTTTCTTAACATTTGAGCAATTAGGCGAGCATACCAATGTGGTATTACCTAGCGTATTTGTTACTCCCTCAGAGGTGCCTGCGAGCACTGAGTCTGCGCAAATTGGTGTGCGTAATTTTGCTGAGATTAATCACAGCATGAGTGCATTAACTGGAGTGTCTCAACAATCGACTAAAGTGTTTGACACCTATGAGCTGGTTAAACGTCAACTGCCCAGTATTGAAAACATTGAAACCTTTATTTCAGCGCAGCAGATGGGTATTACCCAATTAGCGATTGCTTACTGCGACTCGGCAATTGAAGATAATACAATTCGAGGAAATTGGTTCCCTGATGTTGATTTTACCGCTGTGCCTGGTGAGGCATTGAGCACTGCTCAGAGGGGCAATTTACTGAACCCGTTAATTAATCAATTAATGCCGTTATCATTGAGCAATCAGCCTAATCAAAGTGCTATTTATGCCGAGCTAGACAGCTTAGTTTCTGGTTTGTCTGTGTGCAGTGGTACCTGCGATGCTGAGCGCACAAGAACGATTGCCAAATCGACATGTGCAGCGGTACTTGCTAGTGCCGTGATGCTAGTGCAATAGGAGCTGCTGATGACATACTTACTACCCAGTGTGCAACTAATGTTACCGCCATTGATATTCGCAGCCGATGTGAGTGTAAAACCGATACAACAAGGAAACAACAATGACTAGACCAAAGCATTTTCACCCAGACAGTCCATTGTTGTTTGCTGATCACCGTAAACCGATGACTCGTCGTGAGTTTATTTCAACGGGCTTATACAAAGGCGGTGCCGCTGTGGCGGGCTTATCTTTGTTTAGCATGTTTGCTAGCCCTAACAATGCTCATGCCGCTTTATCGCCAGATCTTGAGGCATTAAGGGGCTCCTGTGGTATTAGCGTGCAGGGGGCAGGCAAAATTCCGTTTATTAGTTTTGATTTAGCGGGCGGTGCCAATATTGCAGGTTCTAACGTATTAGTTGGCGGTGCTGGCGGTCAGCAAGATTTTCTATCTACAGCGGGTTATAACAAGCTAGGCTTACCCGGTGATATGGCGCCCTCTATCGCTAATCCAAATGCAGGTATGTCTGATTTTATTAATACTGACTTAGGCTTAGCATTTCATTCTGACTCGGCGTTTTTACGTGGTATTTTAGAAAAAGTGTCTCCTGATACGGCATCGCGCATAAATGGTGCCGTGATCCCTAATCGTTCAGACAACGACACGGGCAATAACCCACATAACCCTATGTATGCCATTGCAGCGGCGGGCGCGAATGGTTCGTTAATGCCGTTGGTGGGCTCGCGCAATTCAGATTCGGGCGGTAATTCAATGGCGCCCACAAGCTTTATCGATTTAAGTAAGCGGCCAACTAAAATTGACCGTCCGTCAGACGTGACAGGTTTGGTGGATGTGGGGGACTTATTCAGTTTATTGTCGCAACGTGACGCTGTGGCGGTAATGGAAAGCATTCAACGTATTAGCGCGCAAAAAATGGCGGCGGTGAATACCCAGGTCACACGTGATGATGTGATTAAAGATCTGGTTAATTGTGGCTATGTGAAAAGTGCTGATTTAGCAGATCGCTTTGGTGATCCTTCAACCTTAAATCCGTTATTAGACCCTGATATTGTTGGCCCTGGTGGTATTTTTGGTATTAATGAGTTTGATTCAGAATCAGAGTTTCAAAAAACCGCGTCCATCATGAAACTAGTGGTGAATGGCTTCTCTGGCGCTGGTACCGTGACCATGGGCGGGTTTGATTATCACACTGGCGAGCGTGCAACAGGTGAGTTACGTGATTTACGTGCTGGGCGCTGTATGGGTGCATGTTTAGAGTATGCTTCACGTCGTAATATGCCGTTAATGTTATATGTATTCAGTGATGGCTCAGTTTCAAGTAATGGCCGTATTGATGACTCGATGGAAGGGCGCGGTAAAGGTGAATGGACAGGCGATAATTCGTCAACGGGAGCCTCATTCTTTTTGGTGTATAGCCCTTCAGGTAAGCCGCAGTTAATGGGCGGGACTGCCGATCAAATGGCCCAAAAACAACAGATTGGTTTTATGCGATCTGATGCCTCTGTTGATACCGCGTCGGCACCGTCTGCTAATAACGTGAATTTGTTAGTGGAAACGGTACTGCTTAATTACATGGCACTACACGGTGAACAAGGCCAATTTACCTCTGTTGCACCAGGGCAAGGATTAGGTAATGCCACTATGCTCGATTCGTTAACTGCGTTTCAACCGATAGTGTAGTTTGGCTATTTGTAAGAAAATCAAAAGACAAAGGGATTGTTGATATTGATCTAGCATGGATGCGGCTGAGTCACCTCAAATGCAAACACTTCAGTGACACGCTGCAAGTACATCCTTGTAAGCTCGGCTATCTGTGCGTTGCTGGTGGTGTATCGGATTGATGTGTAGCTAAATATTAGTTCATGGATGCGGCAGAGTTACCTCAAGTGCAAACTCTTCTGTGACACGCTGCAAGTACATCCCTGTAAGCTCGGCCATGACGTCCATGTCATGGACGGTCACAGCCGCGCTTGCACCCGAGATTCGATTTCTTCGTTGCTGGCATTGTATTGGCACAGATGCGTCGCTAAATTTTGGCTCATTGATGTGGCTGAATCACCTCGTGATCAAACACTTCTGTGACACGCTGCAAGTACATCCTTGTAAGCTCGGCCATGACGTCCATGTCATGGACGGTCACAGCTGCGCTTGCACCCGAGGCTCTATTTTTTCGTTGCTTGCTGTGTATTGGCACAGATGTGTCGCTAAATATTAGTTTATGGATGCGGTTGAATCACCTCGAGTTCAAACTCTTCTGTGACACGCAGCTTGTACATCCTTGTAAGCTCGGCTATCTGTGCGTTTATCTTAAAGTTTGATCATTTCTGTACCAAGGTGCATTTCAATGAGAGATAAACTCGGGCAAGGAGGAAACCCTTAACCCCAACAGCCACATGCTGCGCATGTGAAAAAGCCAAAAGAGTGAAAGATAAAATCAACTGGGACACTTTTATATGATACGCACTGTTTTTATGTACAGTTATAATGGGATTTCATCGATTTACAACTAAAAAACGATTTAAAATCGTTCTTTAGTTGTATCGTATTAAAAATAGAAAAACCGTAATCATCTGATTTTATTGGATTTAATTTTTAGTGTACTGAGCCAAAATTCTACTTTACGCGCAAGCTCGGTTTGTTTTTGTCTGTTAGGCACAATTAATTGCTTTGCTTCAATAAGATAGCAAATGTAGGATGTTAATAATCAATAAGTTAAAGGGCGACTTTAATTTTCATTTGCCCTTCAATAAGCTGTTATATTTTTATGATAAATCGAGTTTTAATTGCATTTTTAATTATTTTTTCAGGAGCACTTAATGCAAGTGTTCAATTGAATTTTAAGTTTTTGCCACCGAGTAAAATCACCTATGAGGTGAATATACCGTATCCATTCGGGGCGACAAAATTAGAGTTCTACCCAACAACTGATTCATCCAGAACGCTTAAAAAGCTAAGAATTTCTACAGCTAACCATGGTTGGATAACTCCAAATATTGAGGCGTTAAAAAAAGAGACGTCAGTACAAGTAAAAGATATTGAATTTATTATAAAAGATTCTGCTTTGAATGAAGATGGCAGTCCTAAATATTTTGAGTTTAATATCTATTACGGAGCTCCAAATAAGTTTGATTGTAATGGTAGAGCTGAGTATGTCCCAAATAGTAAATTAATTAAGGTGTATGCTGACGGTTCGCTTTCAATAACTGAAGATAGAAGTTATTTTGAGTTATGCGAATCATTAAACAAAATATAACAAGCGCCTGAATTTGCTCGTAAACTCGCTCGGACAATTAACAATGGGCTATTGTCGCTGCGCTCAATAATTTTAGCCCATTGTTAAATTGCCGCTTAGGCGGGCGTTGAGGCTGTAGAATTTCTCCAAAATAGACGTTTTTAACGTCTATTTACTAAAAAACAAATTGGTTGTTTTTTGAGCTTGCGGTGTGTCGATGCCTGTGATCTAATAGATATTATTCACCTACAGTAAATTGTTATGGCCAACTACAAGCCTGACTTATCCTGCCAAAGTAAATTCATTCCCATCAATTTTTCAGAGCAAATTTTGCCTGGCACATTCGAGTATGCCCTTTGTTATATTATCGAAAATAAACTCGATTTATCGGGGTTTGATGCTTGGTATCACAATGATAAAACGGGGGCGGCAGCGTATTCACCAGCAGTGATGCTCAAAATTATTTTACTCGGGTATGCGCATGGGTTAATTAGCAGTCGACGCATTGCTAAGGCGTGTGAAAACAATATTTTGTTCATGAGCGTGGCGGGTGACGTTCAGCCACATTACACATCCATAGCCAGTTTTGTGGCTAAAATGCATGAACAAATAGAACCCTTATTTACGCAAGTGCTGCTGATTTGTGATGAAGAAGGGCTCATTGGCCGCAATATGTTTGCCATCGATGGTTGTAAGTTAAAGTCAAATGCGAGCAAAGAATGGAGTGGTACATTTGATGAACTTGGCCGTAAAAAAGCAAAACTAGAACGGGCAAGTAAACGCATTATTGAGCGTCATCAAGCGCAAGATGGGTTGAGTGAAGAACTCGTCACACAAGACTTAAACCAAAAAAGAAAGTTAGATAAAAGTGCGGATAAAATCACGGCATTCCTCGCATCACACCAAGAAAAAATAGGCAGCCAAGGTAAGCCTGTGAAAAGCAATATCATCGACCCTGACAGTGCAAAGATGACCACATCGAAGGGCACCATTCAAGGCTACAATGGTATTGCGATAAACGATGATAAACATCAAATTATCTTACAAGCACAAACGTGGGGTTCGGTCGGTGAGCAGCAAACACTCCAGCCAGCAGTCACGCAATTAAAACAACAACTCGATAAGCTCAATCCTGTTAACCCCTCAAGCGAGCACACCATAAAATTTACCGCAGACAGTGGCTTTAACAGTGAGGCTAATCTGGCATTTATGGCACAAAGTGGCTTTGATACCTACATCGCAGACAATCAATTTAGAAAACGAAACCCGTTGTTTCAAGAAAGTGAAACTTACGAAACCGAGGAAGAAAAACGCAGATTAAAACGACGTAATGGCAAGCCTCGATTGTTTACTTCAGATGATTTTCATTATGACGAAGCAACGCAAACTTGCCGATGTCCGGCAGGCAATGAGATGTGGCGAAGCGGCATCAATGTCAAAAGTTATCACCAAGAATACACTCGATTCTGTGGTTATTTAAAAGATTGTAAAACTTGTCCGTTGCAACAGCAATGCATGCGAAAACCGCCGATAAAAACGGGTCGGCAAGTGCAGTTTAAAAATGATGCCTCACGGAAAAAACTGAGTTACACCGACAAGATGAAAGTGAAAATAGACAGCCCAATGGGGCGGCGGCAATATAGCAAACGACTGGGCTGTATCGAACCGGTATTTGGCAATATTACGGTCAACAAAGGGATGAATAAATTGACCTTACGTGGCCAAGCCAAAGTGAATGCCCAGTGGCAACTGTACTGCCTTGTTCATAACATAGAAAAGTTGCAACACACGATGCACTAAGAAGGGGAAGCCCTTTTTACCTCAAAAAACGCTACAAACCGGCCTCAATCCCCCCTAAAGCACACTAAAAAAATCAACAAAACTGCATGCTAAATAATAATCTAAACACCACTAAATAATTGAATCAAAATATAAACTCAGATATTGTTTATTCATTAATCAAAATAAATTTAACAACGAGTAATTCTACAGGCTCGTTATACGAAAAGGAGATTCAATTGAAATCAGCGTTAATATTAATAATCGCAACGTTTTTAAGTTCTTGTGCATCACAACCAAAAAATGTCGAGTATAGTACTTCTCAGCTAGTAGGAACTTGGGAGCTAAAATTTGACGGCCGTTACCCTTACTGGTTTAGCCAAATTGGTTTCACTGAGAATGGACGTAAATGTGTATTGTCTTATGAGTTTGACTCAAAAGGCAAAGTAGACATCACTTACTACGCAAACAGATATAAAATTGAGAATGGGCATTTAATAAGTACGGTTGATTTCAGTACTACAAAATACGTTCCAAAAGGCTACGTCATCAAAGACCGAATAGATAACATTGGCGTAAATGACTTTGAGGTATTTATGGTTGGTCCATTAATGGGAAGTACTCCCGAAATACATCAGCGTTTAACAGATGTTGCTCCCGAAGAGATTTGTAAAATTGTTGATAATTTTCGTATAACAAGTCAAGCAAGAAGGACGCGCTAATGCGCGCCTCTTCTTGAGGCGTTAGCTATCAAGGATAGAGTTGTGAAATTATCAGCCATATTGTTATTAACTTTTTTATTTAGTATACAGTCAATAGCCGAAGAGTTTGATGCAAAAGCCTTTTTTGAGTCCTCAATAGAGA
>NZ_BMII01000004.1 GCF_014641855.1 Shewanella inventionis | reverse complement strand
CTCATATTTGTGCGATCCGCAGGGACAACGGTAATTTCAAGTTGATGCGAGAATCGATAAAGAAGAAGCTAAAGAGTAAAATTAAGCAGATCAGTGAGGCGTTAATGCAGCACAGACACAAGCCTTTGTATGAAATGGGGTCTTGGGTCAGAAAAGTATTAACGGGCTACTACAACTATTTTGCAATTCCAGGCAATCAAACGAGTATTCAATTATTGCGAACTTGCGTAGGTCGAGCTTGGTTAAAAGCCTTGAGACGTCGAAGCCAGAAAGGAAGAAATTTCAACTGGTACAAGATGCAGAGATGGATAAACCAGTTCAGCCCACACACCAGAGTAAGACACCCGTATCCGAATCAACGCTTTCATCTTTGACTCGATGTAGGAGCCGTATGCGTTAGTAGCGCACGTACGGATCTGTGCCGGAGGCCTGACTTAAATGTATTAAAACTCAATTAAGTTAGGGCTTTACGGCGATTTCTAACTGGCTAAATATTCAACACTGAACTAGGCTTTATTTACCCTTTCCAAACGGTAATTAAAGATGGCCAGACCAAGACAAACTATCGTTAGCCTGGAAGATACACCTTACTACCACTGCTGTTCTCGTGTAGTGCGCAAGGCATTCTTATGTGGAATCGATAAATCTACTGGTGAGAACTTTGAGCATCGGCGGGAGTGGGTTGATTCCCGCATTCTTGAGTTAGCGACTATCTTTGCCATTGATATCTGTGCCTATGCCGTGATGAGCAATCATTTACATGTGGTTATAAAAGTTGATGCTGATAAAGCAAAAAAGTGGTCAGATGAAGAAGTGCTCATTCAATGGCACAAAGGCTTTAAGGGCACGTTACTCACACACAAGTACCTAAAAGAAGAAGACCTTAACCAGTTTGAACTTCAAACGGTTAATGAATGCATTACCGAATACCGTAAGCGCTTAATTGATATCAGTTGGTTTATGCGCTCACTTAGTGAGCCCATTGCCAGAATGGCCAACAAAGAAGATAAGTGCACAGGTCGCTTTTGGGAAGGACGCTTTAAGTCTCAAGCTCTGCTTGACGAAGCCGCAGTTTTAGCCTGTATGGCTTATGTGGATTTAAACCCAGTCAGAGCCAAAATGGCTGCAACCCCTGAAACCTCAGATTACACCAGTATTCAACGTCGAATAAATTCAGCGATGAAAGGCGAGCAACCACCTGAGTTATTACCGTTTGTGGGTAATGAGCGCTTAAACATGCCTAACGGGCTTATGTTCAGCGTTAAAGATTACATTGTACTGGTTGAAGATACCGGTCGTATCATTCGAGAAGATAAGCATGGCGCCATTAGCTCAAGCAGCCAGGACATACTGAATAGACTTAACATCCCCGCAGATAATTGGCTTAAAATCACCACTGAATTTGGTGCATTATTTAAAGGTGCTGTCGGAGCATTACCCGCATTAACCGAATATTGTGAGCATTTAGACCGAAAACGGCGTCAAGGCGCTGCAAATTGTCAGCGCTGGCTGTGCGCTTAAGTCATCATCCCACTTAAATTACAATTCACCTGGCACTTGATAACTATCAAATTTTTCTGCTGTGCCGAATTTCTTTGATGACCATAAATCACTTATTTAACAATGATATTTTAGTTATATCGATTGAAATTGATGAGTTGAGTACATCGAGCGTAACCCTCGCCAAAGCCATGAAAACGAGTTATGTTACTTGTTCAAATAATGGGTGGCTTCGTTTTCCACTTTGTTCAAATAATGGGTGGCTTCGTTTTCCACTTATTCTGTACAGCATTCTCACTCTTACTTATCGTTGCTTTTTATGCGCGCATTTACCGCTAGAAGTGGTTTTACTACCCTGATATTTATAAAGTCGCGGGCTTAACAGTGAAATCTGTACCTAGTGAAATCAGTTCAAAATTATTGACTTTTTTAAACTTCAGGAATAAAGTCAATTTTAGTTAGTAATTGCAGGATTTGAAGGCGTGAGACTCTACAACTCAATGAATTTAAACGACTATTTAACTTGTTTAATTCGAGGGTCTGGGTTCCTCTTTATTACAAGCAAGCTATCCCTCCACAAGATTTAAGACCAAGTGCCAAATCGACAAATCTAAGGCCTTTTATTTTGGCAAAAGATAGGGCTTTAAACCCACGGGTTTCGATTTAATTAAAGCAAGCTATCACTTTGTTACGTGGGGCATTCTAAAGCCAGGCCAGATCGCGAACGTTTTTTTAACAAATTAAGGTCGTTTAATAAACTTCCGTAGTTCGATAAATCTTCATAGTGAGGGTGGTTTCTTGTTCTTCTGAATGCAGGTTAAACATAGAGTTCAAAAAGTAAGCACTCATGCGGTTGCCCTGATTAGAAAGCCGTTGATTATCGATGTCTTTTTGTGGTTTAGTGCATGGCATAGTGATTGACTGTGATAATGTTGTAACCATTATTATCAATAGCTTATTCTCGGATTTATTTTAGTGTTAAGAGTTGATTTAAATCTACCCCCCTCATTTAGGTATAACACCATGGCATTTAATGACTTATTTAGATTGAGCTCGCATGCGGTTATTACCAATGATGCTGGGGAAGTTTTGTTATTAAAAGCGACCTACGGCGATAAGCATTGGGGTTTGCCTGGGGGCGGGCTTGATCCTAACGAAACAATCCATCAAGCTTTAAAACGTGAATGTTTAGAAGAGCTTGGTTGTTATGTTGATATTCAGTATTTATCTGGAGTGTATTTTCACCGTGCTTACCAATCACAAGCGTTTATTTTTCGTTGTGAGTTGCCTAAGGGGGCAAAAATACAGTTAAGTAATGAACACAGTGAATATGCGTTTTTCGCTGTTGCTGAACTGTCCGCTGTGCAGCAACAACGAATTAACGATTGCCTAACGTTTAACGGTCAGGTTTTCAGCGCTGCTTTCTAACGCGGCGTGATGCCAAGCGGTTAACAGGTTCATGATATCGTGCGAGTCTTGCAATTGTGCTAATGGTCTTGGCACGGTGTATTGCTTACTGTCTAGCGCCGCTAATACCGCTTCTACCTGGTAGTAAAAACCATTACCTTTGGCCGCAACGTTAACAACTTCTGCATCTTGCTCATATAACCTCACCGAAAAATGATTCCCCTGAGCTTCTGGCAACCAGGGGTTTGAGGTGAACTCAATACTTCCTAAACTGCCTAGAATGGTAAATCCTGCGTGTAAGCCATAATCTTCAGCTGTGTGTAAATGACACTGCACGCCGTTAGCATAAGTCACAATAGCCGTAGATTCACAAATATTGCCATCTTGCCCGCGTCGGCCAGTGGCTTGCAATTGATATTGCTGGCTGATGTTATTGCCAAACTGTTGTTGCATGACTAACTGCATGAGAGATGCTGGGTAGCAACCAAGATTAAACAGCGCCCCAAGACTGGCCGGATTGACAAATTGGCTGATAGCAGCGCAATACTGACCACGAATGCTCTTGATTTCACCAATAACACCACTTGCAAGTGTTTTACTCAGCTGCTGCATGAAAGGGTGGGCTAAATACATTAAACCTTCAAGAAAAAACACCTTGTTTTGCTTAATTGCATCAAGGCTTGCAATGGTAGATGGCATATCGACCGACAGGGACTTCTCACATAAAATTGCTTTACCCGCATTGGCCGCTTTTATGATGTATTCATGATGTAGGTGATTAGGCAGTGCAATATACACAACATCAACTTTTGGAGAGTTGATTAACGCATCAAAATCAGTGAATTGGTGTGGAATTTGATATTGCGTTGCAAACTCAGCTAATGTTGCCGTGTTACGACCTGCAACAGCATATATTTGGCTTTGGCCTTGGGCTTTTATCGCATCAGCCATGACACCAGAAATAAAGCTGGTACCTAAAATACCCCAGTTAATCATTTTACTCATTGGTTATTCCTCAGTGGCTAGGCGTTGATAATCAAAGGCTTGTTTGAGTTCGGTGAGCCCAGCTTTAATAAAGGCTTGAGTGTGAGGTGCCGCAAAGTGTGCGTCAAAGGCCGCTTGATCATCATAACGCTCCCAAAATACAAATTGCTTGGGGTTCGTTTTGCTTTGTAACGCCATTGCAAGAGAGCAGCCCGGCTCGCTGTTCATGTCGGCACAAAATTGATGTATGGCGGCCATACCTTGTGCTAGTGACACCTCATTTTTTATGTGTATTTCGGCAGTAATAAATACGCCTTGTTGATCCAGTTTATTGTTCATCATCACTCCCATTAACTTTAACCTCATCGTAAACCAGTTAAGCGTCGTGCTAAATGGTCTGCTGGTGTTTACAGAAAACACCACAGGTTTATAATTGTGTGGCATTTGGGCGCAGTCATGAGGTATTGAGTGGATAAGTTAGTGGCGATGCAGGTATTTAGTTATGTGGCAGAGGTTGGTAATTACGGCGATGCAGCACATCAGTTTAATATCAGCCGCACTATGGTTAGCAAACACATTAATCAGTTAGAAGCATATCTTGGTATAAAGTTGATTAATCGCAATACTCGACAGCAATCGCTCACAGAGTCTGGGCGAGTGTATTATCAAGAGTGTAAAACGATATTAGCTGCTATTGCAGCGGCTGAAAACACGTTGCAATTACTTGCTGGTACGCCACGAGGTAGCATAAGTGTCAACGCACCGGTGAGTTTTGGTAATTGTGTATTAGCGCCTATTGTGAATCGATTTTTGCTTCAGTATCCACAAATTGATGTTGAATTACGCTTAGATAATAATTTGATAGATCCGCTGAATAATAATATTGATTTGGTGGTAAGAATTGGAGAACTCCACGACTCAGCTCTCATAGGCCGACATATTATGGATTACGATATGCAATTTTGTGCCTCGCCGCAGTATCTCGCCACGCACCCTATAATCTATTCTCGTGAAGATTTACAAGATCATCAATGCCTCGGTTTTAGCTATTCCACAAATGCTTCTTTGTCTGTAGCGCATCAGCAAATATTTGGTAAACGCCAGTTTAGATTATTGTCAAACAGTGGTTTGGTACTAACGCAAGCTGCAATAGATGGGCTAGGGGTGATATTGCAACCGTCGATAGTTGTTAAAGAGGCCATTGCTGCCGGGCTCTTGATTAACATTGATAATTTAACCCCGCCAGATTCCATGCCGATACATTTATTGTATAAAGATAAAAAATTACCACTTAAAACCCGAACTCTTATTGATTTTATTGTTGCAGAATTAGCCAGGACCTGTTGATTGTTCAAGGTTTTTTTGCACCAAATTGTTGAACATTATTCACATATGCTACTGCTCGGCAGAGACTTTGATGTGTAGTACTTCTATATAAATAGTCGATAACGCAGTAAAAATGGCCCAAGGAAATGCTTGTATTTACTGACACTGAATGGTTAGACAAACATAACATCTGGGGCTAATCTAATATTAAATAAATTGCTAGGGTATTCGCTATTCGACATTTACTGGTGTTACTATTTTTTTGCAGTTTTTACGTTGCAAGTAAACCTGTTGAATTAACAAATGTTGCTGATGAGTTATTCATTAGCCAGCAATTGGCTATTTTACAGGTTACGAGTGGCGATGTGTCGTTTGAAGAAGCACTGAGTCGTTATCGGCAAGGTGATTTTGTCCCAAATCATGGCGGTAAAGTCAGCTTTGGTTTTACTCGTGATGTGATTTGGACTTCTGTGTTAATTAACAATGCATCTAATTTACCCATAAAAAAGTTTTTTTATCTTGATTCAGCCTGGTTAGACAGTGCTAACTTTTACTTTGTTCGGCAAAATAAGTTAGTCGCAAATGTCTTTACCGGTGACACAATTCCTTTTAGTTCGCGTCGCTCTCAAACACGGATGATATCCGAAGCTTATGAGTTTAAGCCTGGCCTAACCCAAGTGTTAATTAGGTTTGAGTCAAAAGACCCGTTATTGATCCCTCTGTATTTGACCACAGAAAAAATGATCCAACGTAATTTAGAAATTAATAATTACTTTTATGGTTTTTTATACGGCGCGTTTTTAATGCTACTGGTGTACAACATTGTACTTTCTGTTAGTTTAAAAGACAGTCGATATATTTATTACTCTTTGTATTTGCTTTCTTTTTTGAGCTTAAATGTTGCTTATACAGGCCATGGTTTTAAATTGTTCTGGCCGGAGGCTTTATTTGTTCAACGTTGGGCTATGATCTTTTTTCTATACTGTTACATTCTTTTTGGCATTGCATTTTGCTTTGAGTTTCTGAAGTTAAAAACCTACTTGCCTCGTGTATATCGCTTGAATCATCTCATTTATGCTTCGCTAATATTGCTTATGTTGGGTGTGTTCATTTATGGCGATCAACTATTGGCGGTGAATATTGGGGTGGCGTTGACCTCGAGTTTAGTGGTTATTTTTATCAGCCTTGGGTTGCTAGCGTTAAAAAATGGCCATGTTATGGTTAAATTTTTTATTCCAGCGGTTTTTCTCGGGGCTGGAGGAGCGGCTTTTTCGGCGGCAACAACCTGGGGGGCTATTCCATACAATACCTTTTTATTTCATGGTATTGAGATAGGTATGTTAATTGAAATGTCGATTTTAGCTTTAGCATTAGCGTTTAATTTAAAAGAGGTTGATAAGGCGCGGATTACCGCAGAAGTCATTGCTCAATATGATCACTTAACAGGCTTGTATAATCGGCGGGCTTTTACTGTTAATGCCACACCGCTTTGGGAGTTGGGCGTAAGGGAGCAAACACCATTTAGCATGATCCTGTTAGATATCGATTGGTTTAAAACCATTAATGATCAATATGGCCATGCAGTAGGAGATTTGGCTCTTAAAACAATTGCTAACACATTAAAACAACATACAAGAAAAAGCGACGTGCTGGCGCGATGGGGCGGTGAAGAGTTTATTTTATTTTTGCCCAATACCTCTAAATTGGCAGCGATGCAATTTGCCAACGATATTCGTGAAAAAATAGCAGCCATTGCGGTATTTCATGAAGGTGGGGTGTTATCTGTCACGGCCAGTTTTGGCGTGGCTGAGTATCATTGCCACATGAAAAAATTAGAAGAACTGATTAAATTGGCTGACAAGGCGTTATATCAGGCCAAAAATAGCGGACGTAATATTGTTTGTGATATTTCAGCCCCTGATACACTGACATCACAACCCCAAGATATGGCTCAGCAGGACGCAGTTTAGCTGTAATCACTTAATGTTTTATATAGTGTTTAAAGCGTTTTACAGGTTACAGATTAAAAACGGGCATTGGTTAAAAAATCCAATGCATAGTGTTAAAACCTTTGTCCGTTATCTTGGCTGGCGGAAATTCTCAACCAACCGTAAACCATGAAACAGCCATTTTTACATTAATTGGGAATTTAGCATTTGCATTATGAAGAGGTCGTGTTGATCATCCCTTTAAGACTATATCGTCATAGGTGACAAACCCAAGAATACTTCCGCTTTCTACAACCGGAGCTTTGTTAATGTTAAAGCGTTCAAAGAGCCTTGCGGTATAGCGCACATCCATATCTGCAGGTACCGAAAACACCGGTTTTATCATAATTTCATAAATGTTAGTTCGCTCTGGTGATTTGTCTTTTGCCAGAACCTTACGGGCGATGTCACTCATTAATACCATACCGTATTCGTCATGCTCATTGCGTTTATCAACGACCAAAATACTGACATTTTTAGTTATGGCCACTTGGATGGCCTCCGCAACAGTGTGCATGCCGTCCACCATAGCGAAGCGGTTATTCATCACATCGCGATTACGGGTAGGGGTTCTACTACTCATATTTGATCCTCAATGTCTTTACTTAATTTTTCTACCTGATGAGCCACACCTACGGCATCTTCAACATCAATTTGAATAGCAATACCTTTACCTGAGTTAGTGTCAAACTCACCAACTGTTGAGATGGTCTCTAAAATATGTCGACACATATGTTCTTCAACTAACCATAAAATGACATCTCGCTGCACATCTAACGTAAGGCCCATAAAGGTTTTCTTTTTTTCTAAGCCTTCACCTCGTGCATGATTAATAACCGTGGCACCAGTGGCACCAGCAAGGCGTGCAGCGTCGAGCACGTTGTCTGTGCAGTCTTCGTCGACAAAAGCGACGATCAGTTTAAAGCGCATAGGTTACTCCTTAATCGCTTTACGTTTAGATAAATAATCAACGATTTGGGCATAACCCATTACGGTGATCATCGGAAATAAGCTGGCAAAGGCGATTAAACCAAAACCATCAATGAGTGGATTTCGGCCTTCAACATTGGTGGCAAGCCCAAGACCTAATGCAGCAACCAGTGGCACGGTGACGGTTGAAGTGGTTACGCCGCCTGAGTCATATGCCAAAGGTACAATCATTTTAGGTGCATAAAAGGTTTGAATAACAACAATCACGTAACCGGCCATAATGTAGTAATGAATGGGATCGCCAACCACAATACGAAAACAGCCTAAGGTAATCCCAATGGCCACTCCAATCGCGACCGAAATACGCAATCCTTGAATACCAATGGTGCCTGCAGACACTTGATTGGCTTTAATGGCTACTGCTATGAGCGACGGCTCGGCAATGGTGGTGCTAAAGCCAATAGCAGCGGCAAACACATATACCCAAAAATAATCTTGCCAAATAAAAGGTGCCTTGCTGCCATTTGGGTGTAAAAACTCGCTGGTGGTTAATTGGTTTGCCATGCTTTCGCCAATGGGGAAGAGTGCGAGCTGTAAACCGACTAAGAAAAAGGTTAATCCTATAATCACATACACAAATCCAAGCAGCACTTTGCGCCACTGGTTTACTGGGCGTTTAAGTACCCCAAGCTGAAAGCCAAACAAAATCACCGCAATGGGGATGACATCGCGGGCTGTAAGTAAAAGTGTCGTGAGCAATTCTTGAAACAAACGCACTCCTAGTTGCGTGGTAACGCGTTATTAATTTAAAAATACCATGCCGTAGATTAATACAAATATCATTGGGCTGAGGCTGGCAAAAGCTATCAATCCAAAACCATCTAACATCGGGTTTCTGCCTTTAATCACACTGGCAAGCCCCACACCTAATGCAGTCACTAAGGGCACTGTAATGGTTGATGTGGTGACGCCACCTGAGTCGTAGGCAATACCAATAATATTGGCCGGGGCAAAGCTGGTGAGGATCATCACTATTATGTAGCCACCAATAATTAAGTAATGAATCGGCCAACCTTTAAGAATACGCACAACCCCAAGCAAAATGGCCAGACCCACCGAAATGGCCACTGTAATTCGCAGTCCCATCGCGTAAGTGCTCATGGCCTGCTCATTGGCCTCAATCGCCCTAGCATTAGCGGCAACTTGTGCCGCTTCGTTAGCCACAGCTGTTAGTGCTGGTTCTGCTAATGTGGTGCCAAATCCCAATGAGAATGAGAAAATCACTAACCAAAAAACACTGCCTTTACGTGCGAGTGCTTCTGCTAATGATTCACCTATGGGGAATAACCCCATTTCTAAACCAAACACAAAAAATGTTAATCCCAAAACAATAAAGACTAAACCAACAAGGATAGAACCCAGCTCTGCAGGCGCTTGATGAAGGACAAATATTTCAAAAAAACTAACAACGAGAATAATAGGAATAAGATCTTTGAAACTGGCTAACATGGCTTGCATCAATTTAGCAATGGCTGACATTGAATCTCCTTGTTAAACCGTTATTAAGGAATACAAATATTGCTGTTTAAAGCACCTTTACTTCAGTTTGACGTAGGTTAGATATTTGGCAACAAATTGATTACAATAATTTTTGGTAACGAGATCTCAGTCATAAAACGGCATTGATGTAGAGCGATCTGATTATCTATTAAGTGATTTGAGTATAGGGAAAACACAAAAAGGAATTGATACCCATGCATACATTTTTACATTTATCGGTGGTGAGTATTTTTGTCAGTCAGATGGCTAATGCTGTACCAACAGATACCGATCCGGCGGGATTCTCACACGCATACCAAGAGTACAACCAGGCTGTTAAAGCCAATAACCAAACAGACATTATCACCTATGCCAGGCAAGCTTATGAACTTGGCGCGGTAAAATTTGGCGTCGATAGCCTTGACAGCGCTAAGTTAGCCATAAACTGGGCTAACGCCATTGTTGAGCAATCGAAGCAAAAAAATAGTGGCAGAGTGGTTCAAGACAATCAGGTGGAAAAAGCTCAGCAATTATTTGAATTTGCATTAGGTGTTTATCGTCAACAGCTTACCGAAAATGACATTGACATCATTGATCCTTTGATTGGTGTCGCACAAACCACAGCTGACGATGCCTATGCCAATAAAGTGTTGTTTGAGGCGATTGAGATTGCCCAAAAGTCGGATCATGAACTCACCGTAGCTGAAGTGAAAACCTTGGCATTTTACCGCTTAACGGGTACTGAGTTTTATACACGAACTGTGAGAAATTTCGCTGTTGATGCTTACGAAATTTATGTCAGCAAGTTACCAGAAAATGCAATAAAGCGTGTTAATGCAACATACCTTTATGGGGCGTTAAATGAAGCAATGGGCAAGCACACAAAAGCAATCGATGCGTTAGTTGAGGTGATAAAACAATATCAAGCATTGCCTTATAGTCATCCGCATGAGCTGCGTGCTCATGCATTATTGGTTGATATTTATCAAAAGCGAGGCCAGAGAGACAAAGCTACTGAGCATTGTGTTGCTATTGGTAAAATGACGCCATGGAGTGAACAACAAGAGCAAACGCCCTTATTTAGAACCCCACCGGATTACCCCATGTCTTATGTATCTCGTGGTAAAAGTGGTTGGGTAAAATTACAATTTACCGTTGATGAGCAAGGTTTTGTTCAATCGCCACAGGTGCTTGAGTCAAAAGGCGGTAGCTTGTTTGAAAAAGAATCAATTGAGGCGCTAAGCCAGTGGCGTTATGCGCCTAAATTTGTCGATGGAAAACCGGCAAAGGGCACTTCTACAGTGCGTTTAGACTTTACCTTAGGCTGATAAGCCACATTGAGTATTGATTAACTTAATAAATACATACTCAACATACCCACACACACAACCACAAAGCCAGATTCGATGATGAACTGGCTTTTTTGTAGCTGTTGTTTACCTTGTTTTAAAATGGTCACCAGTTGATTTTGCTTGTATATACGGCAAGACACTAATGAGGTTTGCGGATCGGTGATGAGTTGAAAACGGCATTTTTTACCGTTGTCGAGTAGCACATCATGCATACTTTGTAAGCCAAAATTAAATTTGCGTGAGACTTCCTTGCCATTAATATACACCCGTTCTAGGCCACACCAATTGCTTGCTTGTAACTCAATATTGTCTTGATTGAGTAGGTAAGAAAATTTAATCATAATGTTTATCCTTCCATATGATAACTGCCTAAATTACCGATACAAACTTTGCGATGTTAAGGTTTTACGTGGTTCGATATCCTTAATACACTAATAAAAGCAGAGCAATGTGACATTTTCCAGCACACAAATATGAACAATTTAATAATTTCACTTATGTTATTGCTGGTTAAAGGAATATTTATTTTTAAAATTTTAGTTGCAAATTAACTGTGATTAGACAGGTGAATGTGATTGCACAGTCAAGTTGCAGTGTGAGTTAGATTGTGTAATTTGTATGTGCTGTTGGGCAATATGATTTGGTAAAATTACGTGCTGCAATATGCCTTAAGTAGATCTTTCCAGGTAATAATACCCACAATGCGATTGTTTTCTAAGACCGGAAGACAGCCAATGTCGTGGTCTAAAATCAGTTTGCTTGCTTGATTAATAGTGCAATGAGGCGCAATGGTAATAGGATGATGACTCATCACTTGATGGACACGTTTTTGAAGGGTTTCGGTATCTCTTATTAACTCAGCCGCAGTCCCGAGGTTAGGACTAAGCGCGCGTAAAAAATCACGGTGAGATAAAATCCCACTCAGCTTGTCATCTTCGTCAAGAACCAACAAATGATGGAAACTAACATTATCGAAAATCTCTTTAGCCAATGACAACCTGTCATCCATATCAATGGTCACAACACGGGTTATCATAATATCTGCGACACAAATATGACGAGAAGTTGATTGCGCTGCTTGATCTGTTGCTTGTGCTAATGGATCTGTCGATGTTGTCATAGGTGACTCCCGCTCATTTATCTTTTTATATCAGATAAATAATAGCGTAACAATCATTTAACGCTCTACAACAACATCGTAATCGGTAAATTAATGGGCAACTTAAGAGGCTATTTGCCCTGCGGGCAAATGACCTGCCAGGTATTTTTGATATTTAATGGGTTTGAGTTGGTGAATATCCACCAAGACTAAGCCATCTATACAATCGCCAAATTCTGGATCAATACCAAAGTCTAAAAATTTAACACCCTGATTGTCGCACAGCTCACCATATTGTTTAAATAACGTGGGGACTGAAACTGCCATATTTGCTAACGTCCGTTTAAGTATTTTAAAGTTTTCTGCGTAGTCGCTACCGCTAAACATCTGCTGTAATTGCTCGATTCTTTGTGGCGTAAATTGATAAGCGTTAAATGAACTGGCTAGCACTTCGTCGGTGGCAAAGTGATGTTGATAGAAAAACACGAGCATTTCTTTTGCCTGCAACGGCATGCTGTCACTTAATGATACCGGGCCAAATAAATAGCGATATTGAGGGTGTTTTACTAAAAATGCACCGATACCTTGCCAAAGGTATTCTAGGCTTCTGCGGCCCCAATATTTGGGTTGTACAAAGCTACGGCCAAGTTCTAATCCCTGGTCGAAATAAGGTGTGAAGCTCTCTTTGTAATCAAACAATGATTGACTATAAAGTGCGTTTTCGCCCACCTTTTCATGTAACTCTTTTGCACTGGCAAAGCGATAGGCTCCAACGATTTCTAAATCATCTTTATCCCATAGTACTAAGTGTAAGTAGTGATTATCGTATTTGTCGGTATCTCTACGTTTGCCCGTTCCTTCACCTACAGCACGAAAAGCGATTTCACGTAAACGGCCAATTTCGCGCATGATGGCGCTACTGTGTTGATGCTTGTACAGGTAGATTTGTTTGTTGTCTTGGGTTTGCCCGAGTAATTCGCATTGAGATAATGCATGCTGTAATTCGCTGCGCTTTTCTGGGTGAGCAATGGCATTTTGAGTGGTAAATAATGGGCTGCGGTTTTTTCCGATCCGATATAAATGGTTTTTAAGCAATTTGACTTTGGTTTTTAACGGGAAATCTTGATTGTTAACCACTTCTTTTGCAATTAATTGCCCGATCCGCACCGGCATCACCTGATCTACTTGCTTGAACATTTCTTTGACTAACAGCAAGGTTGCGAGAGGTTTATATATCATTGATGCGCCATAGAATGTGGCTGAATTTTTTGCATCGACATATATTGGAAGTAGCGGGGCATTGCAGGCGCGTGCCATTTTTAAAAAACCAGAGTGCCAATGCAGATCTGTTACGCCTGTTGGGCGTAAGCGAGACACTTCACCTGATGGGAAGATAAGCACTGCACCTTCATTTTTAAGGTGGTGGTGTATTTCGTCTAAATGCTGCTTTGGCGTACCACCGGTCATATTTCGCACCGGCAGTAAAATTGAGTGCAGTGGTTTAATGGCCATAAGCAATTCATTGGCCACCACTTTAATGTCTGGGCGAACCTGGCTAATGAGTTTGATTAACGCTAACGCATCAAGTGAGCCAATGGGGTGATTGGCATAAATCACAACACGTCCTTCATGGGGGATATTTTCAACTTCGTTATTAGGTACGCTGTAAGTAAAGTTTAAACAGGCAAGAATTTGCTCAACAAAGTCCACTCCCGATAAATGTGCGTGTTCATTGGCTATGTCATTACATTGTTTTTCGTGGAGTAAATAACGCAACATCGCCTTGGTTGGCGTGGCTAACCAGGGTTTGCTGTGCACATTTGGTAGGTTTTTCTCCACCACATTATCAACAGTAAATATCATGACCTTATCCTTTTTATGCAACGTGCTGTTTTTGAGGTGCGATTGGGGTTTCATGCAAATGACTTAGCTCAATACTGGTCACCGTTTCTGCTTGCAGGGTTTGTTCGTTCCATTTGAGCAGTTGAACGTTACCATCGTGGGTTTCTGCAATAAGGGTGCAGTTTTCAACCCAGTCGCCATCATTGGCATAGATAAGATGATGTTGGTTAAGGGTGTGCTGCGACAATTCGGGCTGGTGGATATGGCCGCAAATGACCATGTCGACCTGCTTTTTAGCCGCGTAACGTAAAACGGCATCTCGGTATTGATTAATGGCTTGCTGGGCTTTGTTGACCCTAAGTTTGATGTAACTGGCTAATGACCAATAAGGATAACCCAGGCTGCTTCTTACTGAATGAAGCTGGCGGTTTAACCACAATAATACGTCGTATAAATGATCGCCCAATTTAGCGTAAACACGGCTAACACACACTTGTGAGTCAAACTGATCGCCATGAAGCATCAAAAAGCGTTTGCCATTAATCGATTCATGTATGTGCTGTTTAGCTAATGTTACGCCTCGAAAGTGACTGTCAGCATAGGCTTTAAATGCTTCATCATGATTACCTGGTATGTAAATCACTTGCGTACCGCTGGCTGCCAGCTCAAGTATCTTTTTAATGACCTTGTCGTGACTGTCTGGCCAGTAGACTCTTTTTTTAAGTGCCCATACATCAACAATGTCGCCAACAAGGTATAAATAGTCACATTGGCTATGATTTAAAAAGTGGAGTAAAAATTCAGCCTTACAGTCGATACTGCCAAGGTGAACATCTGATAACCACATTGCATGAAAATGTTGAATTTTCGTTTTGTGGGTTAAATGTGATAAAGGCTGGCGTTGCTGATTACGTTTTTTACTCTGTGAAATCATCTGTCATTTACCCTAATACACAGATTGAGTCAGTGTTAATTAAGAGTAGGGCAGTTATTTGACGATTAAGTGAACGATTTATTGCAGCTTGATTAAGCTTGATCTTAACGTTGCGCTTAGCTTAAGTGCTTTAGCGTTGTGAGAGTTGAGTTATTTTGGGCAATAAAAAAGGGAAATACCTTGGTATTTCCCTTGCCTTAATTAATCTTGTTTATCTTGCCGCATCAATAATGGCTTTGGCCATTTCGTCTGCGACCGAACCTGTGGTGCGATTTTCTGCATCTGCACGGCTAAAGATGGTTAACAAGGTATGATAGATTTGCTCAACTTTTGCTTTAGAGGCGGCAGCGTCATAGTTTTTCTCAAATGACACATTAATAATCCCGCCGGCGTTAATTACATAATCTGGTGCATACAAAATCCCCATTTGCTTAAGTTTTTCGCCGTGGCGTACTTCAGCTAACTGGTTGTTTGCGCAGCCAGCAACAATAGTGGCCTTTAGTAATGGTAATGTGCTGTCGTTTAATGTGGCGCCTAATGCGCAAGGGGCATATACATCGACATCTTGGGTGTAGATGTCTTGTGGGGCGACTACAGTTGCGCCAAACTCGCTTGCAACGCGATCAAGTGATGCTTGATGAATGTCGGTGACAATGAGTTCTGCACCTTCTTCATGCAGATGTTTACACAGGTAATATCCAACGTGTCCGACACCCTGTACTGAGACTTTAATGCCTTTAAGGCTATCAATACCGCGTTGATGTTTAACCGCTGCTTTAATGCCTAAATAAGTGCCTAATGCCGTTAATGGTGATGGGTCGCCTGATTTACCTTCCATGCCGGCAACAAATTCTGTTTCGCGGCTGGCTATCATGATGTCGGATGTTGATACCCCAACGTCTTCTGCTGAATAGTATTTACCCCCTAAACTATTTACAAAACGTCCAAAGGCTAAAAACAAGGCTTCGCGGTCGGTTGTTTTTGGATCGGCGATGATCACGGCTTTACCGCCACCCATCGTTAAGCCTGCAAGTGCATTTTTGTATGTCATGCCGCGCGATAGACGTAACACGTCAGTTAAGGCTTCATCGTCTGATTGATAGTTCCACATACGGCAACCGCCAACGGCTGGACCAAGGTTTGTGTTGTGAACGGCAATAATGGCTTTTAATCCACTTTGCTTATCATGACAAAATACCACTTGTTCGTGTTCATCGAACGAAACATGATTAAATACTGCCACGTGAAATCTCCGCTTGCTGTTTGTAAAAGTAAAGTGATTTACTGAGCGTTTGAGTACATAAGGTACAAACGACTGCTTGTTATATTTATTGCAGCACGATAGCATTTAGCGATACTCTCAACAAAGCATGATTTGGTTATTTTTGTGATTAATGTGGCAATTTAGCTTGCCACTTTACGTAAACGTAAAGTAACTTATGTTTCATCATTGTTTTTGAGATTGAATTTTAGGTTAATTCTTGTTCTAACCTGAAAAATAACAATAAGATAGGAAGTATTATGACTGAAGAAGTTTCAGAGCCAGTAACCGAACCTAAAGTAGATCAAGAAGCGCTGAGACAAGAGTGGGTGCGTACTCAGTTTCAAAAAGCCAATCGCTTTTTAGCTGAAAAAGGTGTGATCTCAAGTAATGTGCTAGCCAGTGAAAGTCGCTATCTTGCGCCTTATTTAGCCATTTGGAAAATGGAATCTAAACAACCTAAAAAACAAACTTTTTGGGTGATGTCAGGTGATTTACCATCAGATTATGTAGACGTTAAAGTGGCGGCAACTGCGCGTGATGCTATTCGTCATTTTTCATTGATGTGGCAGCTCAAAGCTGAAAATCTCCATCAATCTGGCGCCACACGTGATGAGACACAACGAAAATTTGCTCAACTATTGGTTTCTCGTGCTGAAAGCCTGCACAGAATGCATCAAGATGAAAAACTTTGGGGTTAATATTCCAAACATATAAAAAGGCACCTCATTTTAGGTGCCTTTTACTTTATCCAAGCTTTAGCATTCGTCTTCGGCTAGGTAGTAAAAGCCTTGATTAATCAGCTGGGTTAATAGTTCAAGTAACGCTGTATTTTCAACTAGCTCGCCAGCTTGCTCAGGCATAATGCTAGCGTTATTGGCTAAAAACATTAATTCGGCTTCGCTAGTGTCTGCTAATAGGTACTCTTCGCCATTAATAAATAACCGCGCTTGGCTGTCTTGCTCAAGACGTAATACCTTTAACCCCCCAATGCGCTGAATAATTGCACCTTGTTCTATGGCATCTATTAAGTCATCGCTGCTTAATGGCTCTTCGCCTTCGCATATATCGAGTTCAAAACGATTTTGACTCAATAATTTGCCTAGCATGGTTTGATAGGCTTGAGGATCTTGAGCAAGTTGTACTAATAAATCCATAATGCCTTGTTGATGCGTTTGGCTGATCACGCCTGGAGTTGCTGGCTCATCTGAAGAAATAAAGCGCTTGTGGCCTTGATTATTGTCGATCAGGCTGTCAGCAAGTTGAGTTAACAGTTCTTGTTGGCTCGGCGCTCTAAAACCAATGGAATAAGACATGGCTAAGGTCATGGTTTCGCCGCAATGCGGGTATCCGGGCGGAATATATAGCACATCGCCTTTTTGTAAAACCACATCAATTATCGGTTCAAAATCGTCCACTAATGGCGAGTTTTCATTACCGCCACGGCGTTTATGTTGGCCTTTGTCACCGACTTTCCAGCGACGCTCGCCTTCACCTTGAATAATAAACACATCGTAGTTGTCGATGTGTGGCCCTACGCCGCCGCCTGGTGTGGCAAACGACACCATTAAGTCATCAAAGCGCCAGTCGGGCAAAAAGCGAAATGCTTCAACTAAGGGTTGAGATGCAGGATACCAATGGTTAACGGCCTGAACTAGCAATTGCCAGTTGTCTTCACCAAATTGGTCGTAGTCTTCAAATGGGCCTTGAATAACATCCCAATCATCACCTTTTGTGACCACTACGCGTGAAGATATTTCTTCTTCACAGGCGAGGCCGGCAAGTTCGTCTGCGGCAATGGGGTCTTCAAAATCAACAAACGCCTGTTTGATCACAAGTGGTTTCTGTTGCCAATGCTGTTTAATAAAGGCTTGGGTATCAATATTTAATGTGTACATCATTGACCTCAGATAAAGAGTGGTAAATCCAATAAAAAAGCGGTCACAGATGCGACCGCTAATGTTATGTTAATTGAGAAAAATTATTTTAGCTCGTCGACAAAGGCTTCTGCACGGCCGATGTAATTTGCTGGGGTCATTTTTTTCAGTTCAACTTTCACCTCTGCAGGTAATTCTAGGCCATCGATAAATACAGCAAGTTGCTGTGCATCGATACGCTTACCGCGGGTGAGTTCTTTCAATTTTTCATATGGCTTTTCAATGCCATAGCGACGCATCACGGTTTGTACAGGCTCTGCTAATACTTCCCAGTTTTTATCTAGCTCAGCAAGCAGTTGTGCTTCATTGACTTCTAATTTGCTAATGCCTTTTAACGTTGCTTGGTAGGCAATAAGCGAGTGCGCCATACCAACACCAAGGTTACGCAACACGGTTGAGTCAGTTAAGTCGCGTTGCCATCTTGAAACCGGTAATTTAGCCGCTAAATGCTGCATTAATGCATTTGCAATACCTAGGTTACCTTCAGAGTTTTCAAAGTCAATTGGGTTAACTTTATGCGGCATGGTTGATGAACCAATTTCGCCGGCAATGGTGCGCTGTTTAAAGTGACCTAATGCAATGTAACCCCAAATATCACGATCAAAATCGATAAGGATGGTGTTAAAACGCGCAATGGCATCAAATAGTTCGGCAATGTAATCATGCGGCTCAATTTGGGTGGTGTAGGCGTTCCAGTTAATGCCAAGACTGGTGACAAAACGCTGTGACAGCTCATGCCAGTTTACTTCTGGGTAGGCAGAGATGTGGGCGTTATAGTTACCCACAGCACCGTTAATTTTACCCATAATTTCAACAGCATTGATTTGCTTTAATTGGCGCTCTAAACGTACCGCAACGTTAGCCATTTCTTTGCCGAGTGTAGACGGTGATGCAGGCTGACCATGGGTGCGTGACATTAAAGGCACGCTTTTGTTGTCATGGGCGAGTTTTTTAATGGCATCAATAATTTGTTGGCAATGAGGTGCTAACACTTGCTCGCGTGCTTCTTTTAACATTAAGCCGTGCGATAAGTTGTTGATGTCTTCTGAGGTACAGGCAAAGTGTACAAATTCGTCAATGGCGACAAGCTCGGCATTGTCAGCAATTTTTTCTTTAATGAAGTATTCAACCGCTTTTACATCGTGGTTGGTGGTGCTTTCGATGGTTTTAACGCGAAGTGCATCTTGCTCGCTAAAGTTATCTTTAATGCTGTCTAGTAACGCGAGTGCGGTTTCGCTAAATGGGGGAACTTCTTCAATCTCTGGGCAGCTAGATAATAGCTTTAACCAGTTGATTTCAACTTGAACACGGTACTTAGTAAGACCGAACTCGCTGAAAATCCCTCTTAATGAGGCGGTTTTACTACCATAACGACCGTCTACCGGAGAGATAGCAGTTAGTGCGGAAAGATCCATTTGAAGCTCCTTGATGAACTTTGTTGTAGGGTGAATCGATTAATTATTATTTTGGCTTTTTTTGGCGATATCAAATATCGCTTTTCTGGCAAACACTAAATGGCGACGTTTACCGCCTAATTGGCGCCATAATACTGCACTGCGCATGGCGGCGAGCAGTAGGGCACGTATTTTATGTTGTACTATGGGTTGTTTTAAACAGTCAGGATTTCCTGATATTTGCAGTTTAGGCCCAAGTTCGCTGATGATGTCGCTATATATGCTGGCAAAGTTGGCAATAACTTGCTCATCGGTAATGGCAAAATGAGTTAATTGGCGATGAATTTGATTTATTCGCTCAGCAAGCATGCCTAAGCCATTTGGCGAGCGTGCGAGTTTACGCTCTAACGCAAGTATACCGACTAAATAACGCGTGGTTTCGACATCTTTATTGCTGCCATCGCCCAGTTGATTTTGTATTAACTGATAGCCTTTATCCAAGATACTTTTATCTTGATAGACATCGGCAGTGGCTTCTGGCTCGGTGACTAAGATGGTATGTAATGTTGCCGCTAGTGTTTCTTTATCACTTTCACCGTGGCGCGCTAAATATTGCACTTGACCAATGGCCTGTAAAATACCTGCAAAGGCCATTGTGCGTTCAAATAAAATACTGTCTTGATTATGGCTCACGATTTACCCTCGGATCAGCGTATCGATAATACCGCCGCCTAAACAAATTTCACCATCATAAAATACCGCTGACTGGCCTGGCGTAACGGCGGCAACAGGTTCATCGAATGTTACGGTAATATTGTCTTGATCGGTATAAACTATCGTACAGGCCACATCGCGTTGGCGGTAGCGGGTTTTTACTGTGATGTTGCTGTTGTTGGCTGGGCCTTTACGGTCAACCCAGTGTAGTTGGTTAACGGTCATGCCATGTGACATAAGGCGAGGGTGATTAGCGCCTTGTGCAACGACTAACACATTACGAATTAAATCTTTTTCGACCACGTACCACGGATCTTCGCTGCTGTTTTTTAAGCCGCCAATCCCTAAGCCTTTACGTTGGCCAAGGGTGTGATACATCAACCCTTGATGAGTACCAATGACTTCGCCTTCAGCTGTTTCAATGTCGCCGGGCTGCGCTGGTAAATAAGTGGCAAGAAAGTCAGTGAATTTACGCTCGCCAATAAAACAAATGCCGGTGCTGTCTTTTTTATCGTGAGTGATTAAACCCATTTTTTTGGCAATCTCACGCACTTCATGTTTTTCAAGCTCGCCTACAGGAAATAAACTGCGCGCTACTTGTTCATGGCTTAAGGTGTATAAAAAGTAACTTTGATCTTTATTGCCATCAACGCCGCGGAGCATTTCAACACTGCCATCGCTATTGTCACGACGACGAACATAATGGCCCATGGCGATGTAGTCTGCGTCTAAAATCTCGTCTGCAAATTCTAAAAAAGCTTTGAATTTGATTTCTTTGTTGCACATGATGTCAGGGTTAGGCGTACGGCCTGCTTTGTATTCAGCTAAAAAGTACTCGAACACGTTGTCCCAGTATTCAGCGGCAAAGTTGACGGTATGCATTTTAATACCAAGCTTGTCACACACAGCTTGTGCATCTTTTAAATCATCTGCAGCAGCGCAATATTCGTCGGTATCGTCTTCTTCCCAGTTCTTCATAAATAGACCTTCAACCTCGTAGCCTTGCTGGATAAGCAAATAGGCCGAAACTGAAGAGTCCACACCGCCGGACATGCCGACAATGACTTTTTTACCATGAGAAGTTGGGTTGATTGATGTCATAAATCCTAAAAACCATTGAATAAAGAGAGTATGTATATGGTGGTGTCTGTTAACGGTTTCAAGGTAATGATTGAAATTGACTGAGCTTGAAAGCCGCTAAACAAGGTCAAAAATAAAGTAATCTTTATCTTATCGTGTAAACATTGCATTTGTGCGGCGCATATTCTACCACGCATTCTAGCGCTGGGCTATCTTGAAGCACTGTCAATATAGGGCTAAAACTGAGCTAACGGGTGTGCAAATAATCCGCATTAAGCAAGGATAATGGTAAATGGTGCGGACAAGGTTTTGCATTTGTTTTTTGCGTCAAGTCTCTGGTCGCTGGCGGCGATTGGTCTAATAATCCTGCTTGTTGTATGTAGTCATCAATACTTTTGAGTACGAGCGGGCTGCGTAATTGGTCGCCTAACTCACTTATTTGTTCGCGAGATAGCCAATGGGTACGGGTAATGGCGCTATCGAGTGGCGTGGTTTCAATCGGTTGGTCAAGGGTAATGCAAAAGGTGTAACGTACAAACGCGAGTTCATCATTGGCACTAAATTGATAAATCCCCACAATGGCTTGCGGTTCAATGTTCAGCCCTGTTTCTTCTAAAACTTCCCGAGAACAGGCATCTATAAGTGACTCGTTTGCCTCTAAATGTCCTGCGGGTTGATTAAATTTCATCTGACCATTAATGACTTCTTCGACCAGTAAAAACTTGCCTTGGCTGTATATCACACAGGCAACCGTGGTGTTGGGTTTGTAGCGTTGAGTCATTGATGTCATTCCTTGTTAGCCGTGTTTATTGGTTTATTTGCTTGTATTGGCCACTTTGTAAATCATCTAGACACCATTGACCTATTTTATAACGGATTAATCTTAAGGTTGGGTGGCCTACATGAGCGGTCATTCGTCTAACTTGACGATTTCGACCTTCACAGATTTGTACCTCAAGCCAGGTAGTAGGGATTGATTTTCGCTCTCGTACGGGAGGGACGCGTGGCCAGACATCGGGTGCGTCTATTATTTGTACTTTTGCTGGTAAGGTCATACCGTCTTTGAGTTCAACCCCATCACACAATGCTTTTATGGCTGCTTGGCTCGGCGCACCTTCAACTTGTACCCAATAGGTTTTAAAGGTTTTTTTAGTCGGCTGGGTTAACTTAGCTTGCAATTGACCGTCGTTGGTAAGCAGTAATAAGCCTTCGCTGTCTCGGTCTAATCGTCCTGCGGCGTAAACATCAATTATTGGAATGAAGTCTTTAAGGGTTTGGCGACCTGACTCATCGGTAAATTGGCAAAGCACATCAAATGGTTTATTGAACAACACGATAATAGGATTTTCGACAGCAGGTTTCGCTGGGCTTTTACGTCGAGTTATTCTGTTTGTGCGTGGTGATTTTGCCGATAGCGAATTGGTACGACTATTTTGGGGCGCCGTTTTTTTAAATGAATTGAATTTACCTGAGTTTGCCATAAAGGTATGGATACTATCCTGAGTTGTTTAATGGAGTTTGGATTAACGGGGTTTGTAACAAGAAATAACATCTTTTGTGTCAGTTTACTGTGTATTCGCCCTTAGTGGAATTTGAAAATTGCCAAGAATGATCTATGATGTCCGCCTAAAAATTGTGATCTGTACCTAATTTGTCTGTTGCTGATGGCGTGTTTTAACAAAACGCTCCATCGCAACGCGAGAAAAATATAATAAAAAATGGGATAGGGGATTTCACATACTAAGCTCACATAGGATGCGTGCTCTAGTTGCAAATCAAGGTTCACTCAGGTGAGTGTTATCCACCAAAGCCCGTCAAATGCTTATACAATTTATTCTAATAAGTTATTAATTTACAATAATGTAGGAAATAAAATGAAAGATAACACTCCAACGATCATATACACTGAAACCGATGAAGCACCAGCGCTTGCTACCCTGTCTTTATTACCTATTATCCGTACCTTTACTAACGCTGCTGGCGTAAAAGTAGAAACCCGTGATATTTCTTTGTCAGGTCGTGTTATTGCTAACTTCCCTGAAAAATTAACAGCGGAACAGAAAATTGCTGATGCGTTAACGGAGTTAGGCGAATTGGCTAACCAGCCTGAAGCTAACATTATTAAGTTACCTAATATTAGTGCGTCAACTCCGCAGTTAAAAGCATGTATTGCTGAGCTACAGGCTAAAGGCTATGACATTCCAAACTACCCAGATGAGCCAAAAACTGACGCAGAAGTAGAAGCTAAATCGCGTTATGACAAAATCAAAGGCAGTGCGGTAAACCCAGTATTACGTGAAGGTAACTCAGACCGCCGCGCGCCAACATCGGTTAAAAACTACGCTAAGAAAAATCCACATTCAATGGGTAAATGGGCAAGTGATTCAAAGTCGCATGTTGCACATATGAATGAAGGTGACTTCTACGGTAGCGAGCAATCTGTGACGTTAGCCGCAGCAGACAAAGTTAATATCGTGTTAACCCAAGCTGATGGCAAAGAAGTGGTACTTAAAAGTGGCTTAGCATTGCTTGCTGATGAAGTTATCGATGCTGCTGTAATGAGCAAAAAAGCGTTAGTTGATTTTTATACCCGCGAAATTGAAGCGGCTAAATCAGAAGATGTTTTATTATCGCTTCACTTAAAAGCCACCATGATGAAAGTGTCTGATCCTGTGTTATTCGGTCACGCTGTGAAGGTGTTTTTCAAGGATGTTTTTGACAAGCACGGCGAATTATTTGCTGAGTTGGGTGTTGATGTAAACAATGGTTTTGGTGATGTTTATGCCAAAATCAAGTCACTTCCTGATGCTAAGCGTAGCGAAATCGAAGCGGATATCGCTGCCGTTTATGCTGCACGTCCTGCATTAGCGATGGTTGATTCAGACAAAGGTATCACTAACTTACACGTACCAAGTGACATCATTATTGATGCCTCTATGCCTGCAGCTATTCGTTCATCTGGTCAAATGTGGGGCCCAGACGGTCAATTAAAAGACACTAAAGCGATGATCCCAGATCGTTGCTATGCTGGTGTGTACCAAGAAACCATCGCATTTTGTAAAAAACACGGTGCATTTGACCCAACAACCATGGGTAGTGTACCAAACGTAGGTCTTATGGCTCAAAAAGCTGAAGAATACGGTAGCCATGATAAAACATTTGAGATCAGCGCCGCAGGTACTGTGAATGTAATCAATCAAGCTGGTGATGTGTTAATGAGCCACAAGGTTGAAGCTGGCGATATTTACCGTATGTGTCAGGTAAAAGATGCACCAATCCGTGATTGGGTTAAATTAGCCGTTAGACGTTCTCGTTTAAGCAACACGCCTGCTATTTTCTGGTTAGACAGCGCTCGTGCACACGATGCTGAGTTAATCAAAAAAGTGACAACATACCTTGCAGAAGAAGATACATCAGGCCTAGATATTCAAATTATGTCTCCTGTTGAAGCAACTCGCGTGACGTTAGAGCGCATCATCAAAGGCGAAGATACTATTTCTGTTACTGGTAACGTGTTACGTGATTACCTAACCGATTTGTTCCCAATTCTTGAGTTAGGCACAAGTGCTAAAATGCTATCAATCGTACCGTTAATGAATGGCGGTGGATTGTTTGAAACTGGCGCGGGTGGTAGTGCACCTAAGCATGTGCAACAAGTTGAAAAAGAAGGCCATTTACGTTGGGATTCTTTAGGTGAGTTTTTAGCACTGGCAGCATCATTAGAACATTTAGCCCAAACGGCTAACAATCCTAAAGCTCAAGTACTAGCAGACACCTTAGATGTGGCAATTGGCGAGTTCTTAGATAGCAACAAGTCACCTTCGCGTCGTGTAGGTGAGTTAGATAACCGTGGTAGCCACTTCTACCTTGGTCTTTACTGGGCAAATGCTTTAGTGAAGCAAACAGCCGATACTCAACTAGCTGAACATTTTGCGCCTTTAGCACAATCGTTAGCTACTAATGAAGCTGTTATTTTAGCAGAGCTTAATGGTTCACAAGGCCCAGCGGTTGATTTAGGCGGTTACTACCGTTTAGATGCCGCTAAAGCTGAAAAAGCCATGCGCCCAAGTGCAACATTGAACAAACTTATTGGTTAATGCCTACTGGTTAATGATTGTTAAATAGGGCCCTTACCTGCGGTGTTGGCCCTTTTAATGACTCAGTAATGCTTATTTTGAACAATAAAAAAAGACAGGGATTAAAATCCCTGTCTTTTTGTTTTATAGTCTCAACCTACTATTTTGTAGGTGAGATGGCTGAAGCATGCATTCCTTTAGGACCTTCTTCAACTTCGAAGCACACAGGTTGACCTGCTTTTAAGGTTCTGTAACCTTCCATTTCGATAGTTGAATAGTGCGCAAATACATCTTCGCCACCCTGATCTGGGCAAATAAACCCGAATCCTTTGGCGTTGTTGAACCACTTTACAGTTCCGTTTGCCATACTTCCACTTCCTTCTGTTGTCTACTTACCAGTAAGATAGTAAAACTTATTATCCAGCGGTCTATTTTTCGCCGCCTGACAAATAGAATGAAATTTGTACGAAAAGATGTCAAGCATAAATTAACAAAAAGACAACATTTAATTAATTTAATAATATCAAGTGGTCGGGAACCAAACGAGAGGCTAGTATTAAACAATGGCAAAATTAGGCAGTGTAGAACATACAGAAGAAAAGGTTGAATCTGAGCTACAACCCCCCAATATGTATAAAGTGGTGCTAAACAATGATGATTACACCCCGATGGATTTTGTGGTTGAAGTGTTACAACGTTTCTTTGATAAAAATGAACAGCAAGCTGTTGATATCATGTTAGCGATACATCACCAGGGCAAAGGATTGTGCGGGATTTTTCCATTTGGGATTGCCGAAACAAAAGTTTTTCAAGTAAATCAGTTTGCAAGAGAAAACCAACATCCGTTACTGTGTACATTAGAGAAAGCATAAAAATCGTTTTCTTACAGTCTGTGGTTAAATTTAGGGGGTGCTTATGCTGAACAAAGATCTGGAAGTCACCTTGAACCTAGCGTTTCAGCAAGCTAGAGATTCACGTCATGAATACATGACGGTAGAACATTTATTATTAGCGCTTATTGATAATCCTGCGGCCTATGAGGCATTGATTGCTTGTGGCGCAGATGTTAATCGTCTGCGTGAGGAAGTCGCTAATTTCATTCAACAAACCACACCTATCATTGCCGAATCATCTGAAGAGCGCGAAACCCAGCCAACATTAGGGTTTCAGCGAGTACTTCAACGAGCCGTGTTTCATGTGCAATCCTCTGGTCGTAATGAAGTGACAGGTGCCAATGTACTTGTGGCTATATTTAGTGAGCAAGAGTCGCAAGCTGTATATTTACTGCGCCGCAATGAAATTACCCGTTTAGATGTGGTTAATTTTATTTCTCATGGCATGAGCAAAGATGAAGACAAAGGTGAATCATCTGAACAAGAGCGCATTGAGGACCAATCAGAAAATAGTGAAGATCGCAGCATGCTAGCGCAGTTTGCCTCGAATCTTAATCAGCTTGCTAAAGAGGGGACAATCGACCCATTAATTGGTCGTGATGCAGAGATTGAGCGCGCTATTCAAACCTTATGTCGTCGTCGCAAAAACAATCCGTTGTTGGTCGGCGAAGCGGGCGTAGGTAAAACGGCGATTGCCGAAGGGCTAGCGTATCGCATCGTTACAGAGCAAGTGCCTGATGTGATGGCCGATGCCACAGTGTACTCGTTAGATTTAGGTTCATTATTGGCCGGTACTAAGTATCGTGGCGATTTTGAAAAACGCTTTAAAAGCTTGTTAAAAGAATTGTCTGCAGACGAGCATGCGATTTTATTTATTGATGAAATTCATACCATCATTGGTGCGGGGGCCGCTTCTGGCGGTGTAATGGACGCGTCTAATTTACTCAAACCCTTGTTATCAAGTGGCAAGTTACGGTGTATGGGCTCAACGACGTTCCAGGAGTATCAAAGTATTTTTGAAAAAGATCGTGCATTAGCGCGTCGATTCCAAAAAATTGATATTAATGAGCCGTCGGTCGCTGAAACCACCAAGATTTTGATGGGCTTAAAGTCGAAATACGAAGAATATCATGGTGTACGATATACCCAAGCAGCCATTAGCAGTGCCGCGAGCTTGTCGGCTAAACACATTAATGATCGTCATTTACCTGACAAAGCCATTGACGTGATTGATGAAGCCGGTGCCCGTATGGTGATGATGCCGCAAAGTAAACGCAAAAAAACCATTGGTCAGGCTGAAATCGAAGCGATCATTGCTAAATTGGCTCGTATTCCTGAGAAGTCGGTATCGTCGACTGACAAGGATATGTTACGTAACCTTGAACGCAACCTTAAGATGGTGGTGTTTGGTCAAGACAAAGCGATTGAGAGCTTAAGCGCGGCTATTCGCTTATCTCGCAGTGGTTTAGGCTCAGAAAAAAGACCTGTGGGTAGCTTTATGTTTGCCGGTCCGACCGGTGTGGGTAAAACAGAAGTCACCAGCCAGCTAGCGTCATGTTTAAACCTTAAGCTTATTCGTTTTGATATGTCTGAGTACATGGAGCGCCATACTGTGTCACGTTTAATTGGCGCACCTCCTGGGTATGTTGGCTATGATCAAGGTGGTCTGTTAACCGATGCAGTGATTAAAAATCCACATTGTGTGGTGCTACTTGATGAAATTGAGAAGGCGCATCCAGATGTGTTCAACTTACTTTTACAAGTGATGGATCACGGTACATTAACCGATAACAATGGCCGTAAAGCTGACTTTAGAAATGTCACTTTAGTGATGACCACCAATGCTGGTGTGCAAGAGACCATTCGTAAGTCGATTGGTTTCCAGCAGCAAGACCATACTCAAGATGCATTAGCGGAAATCAACAAAGTATTTTCACCTGAGTTCCGTAACCGTTTAGATTCGATTGTGTGGTTTAACCATTTAGACATGACAGTTATCGCTAAAGTGGTTGATAAGTTCTTAGTTGAATTACAAGCACAGCTTGATGATAAACGAGTGACTTTAGATGTTAGCGACGAAGCAAGAACCTTACTTGCTGAAAAAGGCTATGACAAGTCAATGGGAGCACGCCCTATGTCACGCGTAGTCACCGAATTAATTAAGCGTCCATTAGCGGATGAAATATTATTTGGTGTACTAGAACGTGGTGGTATTGCACACATAGACGTCAAAGATGGTGAAATTAATATAGACTGCGAAGCTGCTGAAAAAGTGTCTTAAACAGATTTTTAACAGCGTCTTTAACAAGAAAAAGATGACCGATTGGTCATCTTTTTTTATCTGTGTTTACAGACTGGCGTTAATCCCGCCCATCACATTCATTATGTCATCGGTAAAGAACGTTAACGCTTCTTTACGTGGCAATCCATCTATTGGATGTTTACTGTGTGATCAAATAATGGATACGATTGGCGTTAGATACCTCAACAAAAAAACCGACTTTGAGTCGGCTTTTACAATGTTGAGGCTAGCGATTAACGTGCGCGGAAGACGATACGACCTTTTGATAAGTCATAAGGAGTCAGCTGAACCGTGACTTTGTCACCCGTTAAAATACGGATGTAGTTTTTGCGCATTTTGCCAGAGATGTGGGCTATCACCACATGACCATTTTCCAGCTCTACGCGGAACATTGTGTTTGGCAAGGTCTCAAGGATAGTGCCCTGCATTTCAATGTTGTCTTCTTTCGCCATTAATAAGTTATCCCATTAGCCTTCAAATATGAAAAATCGGGCGTATCATGCCCCAAAAACGCTTAACTGTAAAGGGTGTTAACAAGAAAGAGGCTCAAGATCTTCGCTAATTTTCCAACCTTGTGGTGTTAAAATTTGATACGGCCGATATTGACGCTTGTAACGCATTTTCCGATTTTGATCAATTTGATAGCCTAAATATAAAAATCGTTTACCCATAGACTTAGCCAATTGACATTGAATCAAAATCATCAGTGAGCCCAGAGATCTATTGCTGTAGTCAGGGTCAAAGTAGCTGTAAATCGCCGAAAAACTGTGTGGCATATTATCCGTGACAGCCACAGCAATTAATTTGTCTTTATCAAACACTTCGATAAACATGGGCGGTAACCAATCAGACAATAAAAAATCATCGTATTGGTTTTGTGATGCCGGATACATTGGGCCATCGTTATGACGTTCGTTAATGTAACGTTGATAAAGCTCAAAATGTTCAGGCCGGGTGTGATAATTTACTTTCCAATGTAAGTCCTGGTTATTTTTTAAGGTTCTTTTTTGGCGTTTAGACAGGGCAAAATCGTGCACGTTTAGGCGAATAGATTGGCATGCCTGGCAACTAGGACAACGTGGTTTATAAATGGAATTGCCGTTACGACGAAACCCCATTGCCAGTAATTGTTCAAATAAATGAGCATCTATATGCTGCTCCTGAATGACTAATAACTGCTCTTTATTGCCTTCGATGTAGTTACAATCAAAAGGGTGGCTGATCCCTACGCTGACAGATTTAGAATTCAATTAACACCTCTTGTGGGGCCCATATTGACGCAGCAATTGTGTTGTCTCTGTATTGATGCAGCAAGTGTAAAAAATCAGCTCTAGGTAATGCTTTAGCGCCTAAACTGAGTAAATGCGGGTTCATTACTTGAGCATCAATCAATTGAAAATCGTGTTGAACAAGATGCTGATTCAGTATAGCAAATGCCGCTTTTGATGCATTAGTCTGCCGATGAAACATTGACTCACCGCAAAATACTTTTCCAATAGGCAGGCCATATAATCCACCGACTAAATGTTCTTGATCCCACACCTCTATAGAATGGGCTTTGCCTTGAAGATGCAACTCGTAATAAGCCATCTGTATTTCGGCAGAAATCCAGGTTCCATCTTGTCTATTTCGCGGCGCAGCACAGCCTGCCAACACATCTAAAAATGCATGATTAATGGTATAGCGCCAGCTCGACTTTTTAAGGAACTTAAGCAGACTTTTACTGCCAAATGGCGCTGTAGGCTTAAATACGGCTCGAGGATCAGGTGACCACCATAAAATAGGGTCGCTGGCATTAAACCAGGGGAAAATGCCCTCATAATAGGCCTTCATTAAGCGTTGCGGTTGTAAGTCTCCGCCAATGGCGAGTAATCCATTGGGCTCTGTTAGCGCATGTTCAGGCGGCGGAAAGCCGATCGATTGATTTAAATAGGACAGTGAGTTCACAATTGAGTATATTAATTGGCATACCTTAACGTTAACTTAGCGGAAAATAGCGATGTTTAAAATCATAACTGTCACCGGAAAGTGTTTTTTTGCTGTATTGTTGACATTTTGCATGTTGAGTAACCTGGCAAATGCTGCTTATGAGCGTAATCAGGCTGTACCAGTTGAAAAAGTCGTGTATGGCACCATTGAGAGCGTGAGACATTTGACTGAAAAGCAATTAATTGAAGACAGCCACAGTGGTTGGAAAACCTTTGGTGGGGCGTTAATTGGTGGTGTAATAGGGCATCAATTTGGTAGTGGTTCTGGTCAAGATGTTGCCACAGTGCTTGGCGCGTTAATTGGCGGCGGCTTAGGCAGTCAGCATGGTCGTTCGGCTTATTATTTAGAGAATAAACTCGTCGAATTAATGATAACTCTGGAAGATGGAAACCAAGTTATGGTGATTCAAGATCTCGACCCTGGCATGAGTTTTAACACTGGGGATGAAGTTCGGGTGGTGTACTTAACGGGTTATGTTAGAGTTGATTTAGCGATGTAATCTGGCCGGTTGAATTAACCATAACGCAAAAAGGAGCCTAGGCTCCTTTTTGATTTATACCAATCAGTTAAGCGGTATTAAGTTAGAATCCTCGTGGCAAAGTTTGATTGCCAGCGGTGTTTTCAAGTTTTTGACGCCATAACTGTTTAGGCGTTAACCCACCAGATGTCGTTGTGGTTTTTTTACTGGGTTGTTTCTTAGCGGGTTTCGCTTGTGCTTTAACCGCAGGTTTTGCGTTAGTCGCTTTAATTTCAGTGTTTGTTGCACAAAGCTCACTATGCATGGTTTCAAGTTCGCTAAAACGCACCGATTTACCACCGTCGATTTTATACCAGCTGCCAGCTTGCTCAATCGACACAGTGTTGCCTGATTGTTTTTCAAGTGCCATGTGCAGTTGGCTGATGACCTCTTCTTTAGTCAATGTTGTCATAGTTAATAACCTATTTGTTATCATGTTAAATGAAGGTTGTTACTAATTTTAAAGGATTAACCATACAAAAGTCCAATTAGTGGCCATAGTTGTATGTTTATCACTCGAAAATAACATATTGTCAGCATTTATCACTGCTATGGTCAAAATAATCTGGCGCAAGTTACATTAAGGCTTATACACGGTTACACTGTATTTTTAAAAGCCCTTTTAGCGCTTTGCCGCGGGAAGAAACCGTTAGTTTTTATGACAAGGTCTCATTTTGTAGGAATTTTATGTCAACATATCATCAAGGTCATTCATCTATTTCTCGTCAACAATTAGCGGCTTATTTAGATGAGTTTTTAAATGTGTCTGCGTTTAAAGATTACGCGCCAAATGGATTACAAGTGCAAGGTAAGACGACGATTAACACGATTGTCACAGGGGTCACAGCCTGCCAAGCTTTAATCGACCAAGCGGCTGCTGTCAATGCTGATGCCATTTTGGTTCATCATGGTTTTTTTTGGAAAAATGAACCTGAAATCATCACAGGTATGAAGTATCGCCGAATTAAAGCCTTAATGGATAATGACATCAGCTTGTTTGGTTACCATTTACCATTAGATGCACATCACGGGATAGGTAATAATGCACATCTCGCATACCAGTTAGGCATTTTAAGCCCACGAGTATATGAACCCGTTGCGCAAGATTTATTGTGGCATGGTCATTTAGAGAAGCCGTTATCGGCGAATGAATTTAGCCAATTACTTGCTAGGGTTCTTAAACGTGAACCATTGCATATTGGTGATGCCAGCAAGCCAATTTCTACCCTTGCCTGGTGTACTGGCGGGGCTCAAGACTATATCGATCATGCTGCACAAATGGGCGTTGATGCCTTCATTAGTGGTGAAGTGTCAGAGCGCACTTATCATGCAGCAATGGAGCAGGGCATTCATTATTTTGCTGCGGGGCATCATGCTACCGAACAGTTTGGAATTCAGGCGCTTGGGCAACACCTTGCCAGCAAATTTGATTTAACCCATCATTTTATTGATATTGTTAATCCGGTGTAATTTGATTACGTCGAGTCGTCGTGTTGTGTCTAAGGAACGTTAATGACGGAATATTTTTTACAGGCGTTTATTTATCTATCTGCTGCTGTGATAGCGGTACCGTTAGCGAACAGGCTAGGTTTAGGGTCGGTTTTAGGCTACTTGATTGCAGGTGTGGTCATTGGCCCTATTGTTGGACTGGTTGGCAGTGAAACCAATACTATTCAGCACTTTGCTGAGTTTGGTGTGGTCATGATGTTGTTTTTGGTCGGGTTAGAACTTGAGCCAAAGATGCTGTGGGCTATGCGTAATCGTTTGCTGGGTCAGGGCGGTTTACAGGTTGCTGGCTCTGTGGTGGCTGTGATGACCTGCGCAATATATGCCGGTTATCAAAACTCAGTTGCATTGACTATGGGCTTAATTTTTTCATTGTCATCGACCGCCATTGTATTGCAAACCTTGTCAGAAAAGCGTCTTAATAAAACCCATGCAGGTAAAAATGCCTTTTCTGTTTTATTATTTCAAGATATTGCCGTTATCCCCATGTTGGCGTTTATTCCGTTATTGGCCTTGCCTGAGTTGGTTGAAAAGGCCCAATCTGCAGCCAGTCATTTGAGCGAGCAACATGAACAATTAAGTTTAGTGGCTTCATTACCGGGTTGGGCTTATGCCATTGTGCTTTTGCTGGCTATTGGCATTGTTGTGCTAGGCGGACATTACTTGAGTCGTCCGTTGTTTAGAATGGTGGCAGAGTCTGGTGCGCGGGAGATTTCAACTGCGGCTGCGTTAATGTTAGTTATAGGTATCGCGGCGCTAATGAGTCTGGTAGGGATTTCTCCTGCGTTAGGGACATTTTTAGCCGGTGTGGTATTAGCCAACAGTGAGTTTAAGCACGAATTAGAAGCCAATATTGGGCCTTTTAAAGGGCTATTGCTGGGGCTGTTTTTTATTACAGTAGGTGCAGGTATTGATTTTTCTGTGTTGTTTGCAAGCTTTGGCGAAATCATACTCATTACGTTATGTGTCATGGTAATCAAGGCGTTAGTGCTATATTTTCTTGCTTTGATATTTAAGATAAAAGGCAGCGACCGCTGGTTATTTACCCTAAGCCTTGCGCAAGCCGGTGAGTTTGGTTTTGTGTTATTAAGCTTTAGTGTACAGCAACATGTTATACCAACCGATATTGCACAAACCTTATCGATTGTGGTTGCGTTATCGATGTTTTTAACGCCTGGTTTGTTTATTTTATTTGATAAAGTGATTTATCCGCGTTTCCAAGTTAAAACCAATCAGCGTGAACAAGATAATATTGATGATGAAGGGACGGTGATTATTGCCGGTATTGGGCGTTTTGGTCAGGTGGTGAATCGTTTTTTAGTGTCTAATAATATTAAAACTGTGGTACTCGATTACCAGGTATCGCAAGTTGACACTATTAGACGGATTAATACCAAAGCCTATTACGGCGATGCAACGCGTCCAGATTTATTAAAAACCGCAGGTATTGAAGAGGCCTCACTTTTTGTTGTGGCTATCGATAATAGAGAAAGTAGTGTTGAGTTGGTGAAATACTTACATCACACATACCCTAAGTTAAAGATAGTTGCCAGGGCGTTTGATAGAGGCCATGGCCATTTATTAAAAGAAGCGGGTGCCGATGTGGTTGAGTCTGAAACGCACCATTCAGCATTGGAGTTAGGGGTATCATCAATGCAGTTGCTTGGGCACACAGAAGAGTCTGTGTTACGGCGTAAACTCACCTATAAACGTATCGAAAAAGAAGCTTCAAAGCGTTTATACGAGTTTTGGTTAACTGAGTCTGAAGGCGAAAAGTTTAGTAATGATTTTATTACATTATTTATGCGTTATGAAGAAAGGTTAAAGCAAGCAATGGATGAAGACAGTGTCTTGCATCAAGCAAGTGAGGAACATAATACTCCAACGTCAAATAATTCCAGTGAACATCTTGCAGAAAAAGCAAAGTCAGAAACCTGTGCGAATCAATAAAATAGTATTTTATTAATTTAGAGCGTGTTGATCTTTTTTTGATAAAAACAAGTGCAACACGCCCTGATCCAACCATTTTAATTTAAGTCAAAATTGACACGCTTTAGGTACGTCGTTGATTGTTTGATGCCTTTTAATGGCTTCGCATTGATACCTGTCAGGATAAATAAGTGATCAGAGTGCGAAGATAAAATCGCTTAAACGAAGGCAGAAAATGCAACGAGCTCATTGTTCTCCCTTCAAAATGTCTAACGACGTAATAAGCGATGTTAACCAGTAAGCATGATCACACTCTTGTGCTGATTGGTGTAAAACCGATACAAACTTAGCCATAAAAAAGACCGCCGAGGCGGTCTTTTTTGCTTTGTTTATTATCCCGAGCCCAGGTTATTTTACCCGCATGCCAGGTTGTGCACCTTCATGTGGCTCTAAAATAAACAGGTCTTTTCCACCAGGTCCTGCCGCTAAGACCATGCCTTCTGAATCGCCAAACTTCATGGTGCGAGGTGCAAGGTTAGCCACCATCACAGTTAATTTGCCGACTAAATCTTCAGGTGCGTAGGCTGATTTTATCCCAGCAAACACTTGTTTGGTTTCGCCGCCTAAATCCAGTTCTAATCGTAATAACTTATTTGCCTTCTCAATATGTTCAGCCTTACTGATCCGTGCAATTCGTAAATCGATTTTTGCAAAATCATCAAAGCTTATCTCTGGGCTGATTGGATCGAGTGCTAACTGATCTACCGTTTGCTCAGTGGCTTTACTTGTTGGTGCATCGGTGTTACTTGCTTGCAAATTTTCTTTTGATGCTTCGATAATAGCTTCGATGTTTTTCATTTCAATGCGCTGCATTAATGCTTTAAACGGTGCTATTTCATGTTCTGCAAGATCTTGGGCTAAATTATCCCAGGTTAATGTCAGTTGCAGGAAGCCTTCAACATCTTGGGCAAGTTTAGGTAAAACAGGTTTAAGGTAAGTGACCAAAATGCGGAACAAGTTTAATGCATTACTGCACACTTGATGGGCTTCTTCTTGCTTGTCGTCTTGTTTAACTAATTGCCAAGGCGCTGCATCGGCTACATAACCGTTTGCGATGTCTGCTAAAGCCATAATTTCTCGCATGGCTTTACCAAACTCACGTGTTTCGTAAAATTCGGCAATGACTTCACTTTTAGCCAAAAACGATTCAGCCAGGCTATTGTCTGTAATTTTTGCCAGTTTTCCGTCAAAACGTTTACTGATAAAACCTGCCGTACGAGAGGCGAGGTTGACCAGTTTGCCCACTAAATCGGAGTTAACACGCTGAGCAAAGTCTTCTAGGTTTAAATCGAGGTCGTCGATACGGCTATTGAGCTTAGCGGCATAATAATAACGCAAATATTCTGGGTCTAAATTATCAAGGTAAGTACGAGCTTTAATGAATGTCCCTTTCGATTTAGACATTTTTGAGCCGTTAACCGTCACATAACCATGGGCATAGACGCTGGTAGGTTTACGCAAGCCGGCACCATCAAGCATGGCTGGCCAGAACAAGCTATGAAAGTAGACAATGTCTTTGCCGATGAAGTGATACACTTCTGCGGTTGAATCTATGCCCCAAAAGTCGTCAAAGTTGATGTCGCCACGTTTGTCGCATAAGTTTTTAAATGAACCCATGTAACCAATTGGTGCATCTAACCATACATAAAAAAACTTGCCCGGTGCATCTGGGATTTCAAAGCCAAAGTAGGGAGCATCGCGTGATATATCCCATTGCTGTAAGCCTTGCTCAAACCATTCGCCCAGTTTATTGGCCATTTCTTGCTGCAATGAACCCGACTGGATCCATTCTTTAAGCATGCCTTCAAATGCTGGTAGATCAAAAAAGAAATGCTCAGTGTCTTTCATCACAGGCGTTGCGCCAGACACGGCTGATTTAGGATTAATCAAATCAGTTGTGCTGTAGGTTGCACCACAATTGTCACAGTTGTCGCCATATTGATCTTCAGACTTACATTTTGGGCAAGTGCCTTTAACAAAACGGTCTGGTAGGAACATGTTTTTTTCAGGATCGTATAATTGCGAAATGGTTTTGGTTTTGATGTAGCCACCATCTCGCAATTTTAAATATATGCTGTTTGCTAATGTGCGGTTTTCGTCACTGTGGGTACTGTGAAAGTTATCAAATTGAATATTAAAATCAGCGAAATCTTGCTCGTGCTCTTTTTGCACTTGAGCAATCATTTGTTCTGGTGTGATGCCCATTTGCTGTGCTTTTAGCATGATAGGCGTGCCGTGGGCGTCGTCTGCACAGATGTAATAACATTCATGTCCACGTAGCTTTTGGTATCGTGACCAAATATCCGTTTGGATATATTCAAGCATGTGGCCAAGGTGGATAGGACCATTAGCATAAGGTAAGGCACTTGTGACCAGTATTTTTCGCTGTGATGTCGTCATTTTGTCTCTATATCAAATTACACCCAAATATGGCTCAATCGTAACTTATTGACTGACATTTTTCATCAAAACATGACTTAAAAAGTGTATTAATCGCTATTTTTTTACTAAGTTCTGATACACTTGTAAAAATTTCATGTTCGGAGCGGTGGTTTTGATTAAATCCCATACAAATTATCAATTAAGTGATGAATTATTGTCACCAGTGTTAGATATTTTAGAGGCATTTGTTGACCCTTATTTACATAAAGGCCTGGTTTCTGCTCAATGTGTTAGCGCTTTATCAATAACAGGCAAACGCCTACAGCTTGGTTTAGTTTATCCTTATCCTTGTATGACTCAATACCGCGATACCGTGATGGCAATTACAAACCGTTTAGCTGTGTTAGATGCCATTGATGAAGTTGAATGTGAAATCGATTTTCAGCCTAGAGTTTACTCTGCATTACCTTCAATAGCGCCAATTCCTAATGTAAAACAAGTGATTGCGGTTGCATCTGGTAAAGGTGGCGTGGGTAAATCAACCACCGCAGTCAATTTAGCATTAGCCCTTAAAGCCGAAGGTGCTCAAGTGGGCATTTTAGATGCTGATATTTATGGCCCATCGATTCCTTTAATGTTAGGTATTCCCAATTTTCGTCCACAATCGCCAGATGGTAAGCACATGACAGCTGCCACTGCTCATGGCGTGTCTGCTCAATCAATTGGCTTTATGCTCAGTGGTGATGAAGCCGCTGTATGGCGTGGACCAATGGCCGCTGGCGCCTTGGCGCAATTATTAAACGAAACACAATGGCCAGAGCTTGATTACCTCATCATTGATATGCCACCTGGTACAGGTGACATTCAGTTAACCTTGTCGCAAAAGGTGCCGGTCAGTGGCGCGGTTATTGTGACCACGCCGCAAGATATCGCTTTAGCTGATGCTAAAAAAGGCATCACAATGTTTAATAAAGTGAATATTCCTGTGCTCGGTATTATCGAGAACATGAGTTTTCATCTTTGCCCTGAGTGCGGTCATAAAGAGCATCCTTTTGGTACCCACGGTGGCAGTCAAATTGCACAAAAATATAATGTTCCATTACTTGGTTCATTACCATTGCATATCAATATTCGTGAATCTATGGACAATGGCACACCAAGTGTAATTAGTGAGCCAGAAAGTGAAGTGTCAGGGATTTATCGCGAAATCGCCCGAAAATTAGGGGCGCAGTTAGCACTTCAACATGTTACATCAACCGTAAAAATTAGCATATCAGACGACGAGTAAGGTTAAGAGATGAATTCTCAGCAGTGTGTCATTATTGGGATTGCCGGTGCGTCGGCTTCAGGCAAAAGTTTAATTGCCAAAACCATTTTTGAAGAGTTGTGCAGTGATTTAGGCACTAATCAAATTGGTGTGATTAACGAAGATGCCTACTATCGTGATCAAAGTCATATGACCATGGAAGAACGGGTTAAAACTAATTATGACCACCCAAAAGCGTTAGACCATCAGTTATTAGCGACTCATTTAATGCAGCTTAAACAAGGTGAGGCGGTTCATATTCCTTGTTATAGCTATACAGAGCACACTCGCACTAGCGAAACTATCGACATGCAACCTAAAAAAGTGATTATTTTAGAAGGCATTTTATTATTAACTGATCCTAAATTACGTGATTTAATGGACGCCACCGTATTTATGGATACCCCACTAGACATCTGTTTTCTAAGGCGTTTAACTCGTGATGTTGCTGAACGCGGCAGAACGATGGAGTCGGTCATTTCTCAATATAAACGTACTGTTAGGCCAATGTTTTTACAATTTATTGAGCCATCAAAACAATATGCTGACATTATTGTGCCTCGTGGTGGTAAAAACCGTATTGCTACCGATATTTTAAAAGCCAGAATACAGCATTTATTAGCCAAATAGCCTTTCAGGGAGAGAGTGCCGTATGCGTTTAACAGATATTGAAATTGAACAGTGTTTAGATAATGGCACAATAGTCATTGACCCGCGCCCGAATAATGAGGCGATTTCAGGTGTCAGTGTTGATGTCCGTTTAGGGAGTCAATTTCGTGTATTTAAAGACCATACCGCACCCTTTATTGATTTGAGTGGCCCAAGTGCAGAAATGCAGATGGCCCTCGATCGTGTCATGAGCGATAAAATCGAAATAGCTGAAAACGAAGCGTTTTTTCTTCATCCAGGAGAGTTAGCGCTCGCGGTCACTTTAGAGAGCGTCACGTTGCCAGCAGATATCGTTGGCTGGCTAGACGGGCGTTCGTCTTTGGCACGCTTAGGGTTAATGGTTCATGTTACGGCGCACCGAATTGACCCAGGTTGGCAAGGGAAAATCGTTTTAGAATGCTACAATAGCGGTAAATTACCTCTGGCACTTCGCCCGGGTATGACCATAGGCGCATTAAACTTTGAACGTTTAAGTTCGGCTGTTGCCCGTCCTTATAACACTCGTAAGAGTGCAAAATATAAAGATCAGCAAGAAGCGGTAGCAAGCCGGATAAGCCAGGATAAGTAATGACTTCAGTTTGGGTGAACCACGTTGAACAAGGACGCATAAGCCCTTTTGATCGAGGTTTAGCTTATGGTGACGGTGTTTTTGCTACAATGCGAACCGCTTGCGCTCATCAGACTGCCGCAGTTTTGTATATGGATTTGCATTTACAACGTTTACAACAAAGTAGCCAACGTTTAGGTATTCAATGGCAAGCCAACGATTTGCTTATTGACCAATTATTATCGTTGGCAAAGGCGTACCCTGATCATTGCATTAAGCTTGTGTTAACGCGTGGAGAAGGCGGGCGAGGTTATCAAGCTCCCGATATAGCCAAGTTAACTGAAGTGGTTTCGGTTCATCCTATACCGAGTCATTACGCTCAGTGGCAACAACAAGGCATTTCACTCGCAACATCCCCCATTAGGTTAGCTCGCCAGCCACTGCTCGCAGGGATGAAACATTTAAATCGCCTCGAACAAGTATTGATAAAAACTCAACCATTAATCGCTAATACTCAAGATTGGTTAGTATTGGACACAGATGGTTGGGTTATTGAGTCATCAATGGCAAATATTTTTGCAATAAAAGAGGGGCAAATTTTCACACCAGCCATGACACATGCTGGCGTTAGTGGTGTTATGCGCGAACAAATGATTGATCAATTATTAACAGCAGGATTCGCCGTAACAACAAAGCCGTTGCGATATGAAGATATTTGCAGCGCCGATCATATTTTTATCACAAACAGTTTATTTGGTGTTGTAGATGTTAACACCATTGACCAATTTCAATTTAGCCGTTGGACGCTGACATCGCGATTCAGGCAAGTTCTGAGTGTAGATTTACCATAATGAAGAAAACGATAACAACAAGACTACTTGCTAGCTTAATTCCTTTATTTGCCATTTTTTGCTTGAGTGGCTATTGGTTTGCAACTGACTTAATTGCATTTCAAAAGCAGCCTTTGCTTATTACACAATCACAGCCTTTGAAAGTAGAGTCAGGTACATCAGTCATTAAGCTGGCTCAACAACTTGAGCAGCAAGGCCTGATCCAAGACAGTTGGAAAGTAAAATACCTTGTCAAATTGGAGCCGAAATTAGCAAGTATTAAAACAGGCTACTATCAATTATTGCCAAGCGATACGTTAGAAACGTTATTTAAACGCTTACGTCTAGGCCAAGAAGCGGTATTTACCTTGACACTCATTGAAGGTAAATCAATAAAAGAATGGCAACACACTTTCGCTAAAAGCGAACACCTGGTATTTGGGACTGATGACTTTAATCAGGTCCTGATTAACAACGGTGATACTTCAGGATTACCTGAGGGTAAGTTTTACCCTGAAACGTTTCACTACCATGCAGGCGATAGTGTGCAAACGGTATTGCAGCGCAGTTTTGACATGATGCAAATGAGCCTTAAGCAAGCTTGGGAAGGGCGTGATGCTGATTTAGCACTGACGTCTCCTTACGAATTGTTGATTATTGCATCGATTATTGAAAAAGAAACAGGTAAACCTGAAGAGCGTGATTGGGTTTCTGCCGTGTTTAATAATCGTCTTAAAAAAGGCATGCGCTTGCAAACTGATCCAACGGTTATTTATGGCATGGGTGACCGCTATAAAGGCAACATTACCCGTAAAGATTTACGTGAGGCTACGGCATTTAATACCTATCAAATTGATGGTTTACCGCCTACTCCCATCGCTGCGCCAAGCCGTGCATCATTATTTGCAGCGGCTAATCCTGCCAAAGTGGATTACTTATATTTTGTGTCTAGAAATGATGGCAGCCATGTTTTTTCTGCAACGTTAAAAGCTCATAACCGCGCAGTAAATGAATTTCAGAGAAAGAAAAAATGATAACTCAACCGGGTAAGTTTATTGTTATTGAAGGGCTTGAAGGCGCAGGGAAATCAAGTGCTATCGCCTTAGTTAATGACCTTATTGAGCAGCACACGGGGCAAGCGCCGGTATGTACACGTGAGCCAGGTGGCACCCCACTTGCTGAAAAAATACGAGATTTAGTAAAAATTGGTGACGATAGCGATCCATTGTGTGACGAAGCAGAATGTTTATTGATTTATGCTGCCCGTGCTCAGCTTATTGCAAATGTTATCAAACCTGCACTTGCTAAGGGACAATGGGTTTTAGGAGACCGTCATAACCTATCATCGTTGGCGTATCAAGGCGGTGGTCGTGGGTTAATGCCATTAGTGACAGCGGTGAGTGATGCGTGCCTTAGTGGCTTTACGCCTGATTTTACGCTTTATTTAGACATTGAACCTAGACTTGGATTAACTCGGGCAGCAGATCGTGGCAAACTGGATAGAATAGAGCAGCAAGCTATTGATTTTTTTGAACGGGCTAGACAAACCTATTTACAGTTAGCTTTGCAAGATGACACCATAGTGGTGATAGATGCAAGTCAGTCGATGGAGAAAGTGCATCAAGATATTCGTCATCAATTAATGAATCGTTTGCCTCTATTACAAAGCAAGGACTAACTAGATTTGATAAGAGTTATGCATAAATGAGCGATTACAAATTAGCGCAGCTCCCCTGGTTATCAAATGCTCATCAAGGTTTTGTTGATGTATTTTTTCGTGGTAAAAGTAGTCACGCTCATTTATTAAATGTTGACCGCGCGCTTGGTGGTGTGGTGCTTGCAAATGCCTGTGCACAAACGGTGTTATGCCAACAGTTATCGCCTCAAGGTGCGTGTGGTCAATGTAAAAGCTGTTTATTATTACATTCACAAACACATCCTGATTTACACATTGTTGAACCCGATGGTAATCAAATAAAAGTTGATCAAATTCGTCAGCTATGTCAACAGCTTACTCAAACCGCACAGCAAGGTGGAGCTAGAGTTGCTATTATTGTTGATGCTGAAAGGCTCAATATTGCTGCTGCCAATGCGTTGCTCAAAACGTTAGAAGAGCCAGGTGACGGTGTAATGTTAATATTACAAACTAATCGTTCATCTCAATTATTGCCAACCATTACCAGCCGCTGCCAAACTCTGGCATTTACACCACCAAGCAAAGTCGATATTCAGCAATGGTTAGCTGAACAACGTTTGTTACCTCAGCCTAATGCACAAGGTAAAGTGCATGATGTAACATGGTGTATAAGCGTTGTTGGCGGCCCTTTGTCTTTGGCCAACAGTTTGCGAAACCAAAATTATCAACAATTATTAACTTATCGCCAAGATTGGGCTCAAAGTTTACAATCTGGTCATTTATGTAATAGCTTATTGAACTTGTCGGAACAACAAATTGTTGATGCACTTAATGTTTTATATTTGTACTTACGTCAATATGTGTTAAAAAGTAATAGTAAGCAGCAATTACACACAGCACAAACGGATTTAACTGGGTTAAACCCATTAGTACAGGCAAAAATATTGGATCTTGCAGGGCGCATTATGCAGATGCGTCAAAAATTAGAAACAATGCCAAGTGTGAATACTCAAGCATTGTGTCAACAATATGTTTTAGCTTTCAAAAAAATAACTCATTGATAAGCTATATTTAATTAACTATCTTACACAAAGAATACATCTATATATGGTTGATCTGGTTGTTAACTACGATACATTGCACAAGTTATATCGCGCATATATGCCGTTTATTAAACCGGCAGGTTTGTTTATTGCCACAACTGAAAGCCATTTTTTAGGCCAAGAACTGACCATTTCATATCGTTTGCCTAATGCAACACAAGCCAATGAATTTAAAGGTACTGTTGTATGGATTAATCCTCTAGGTGCATCGGGTGGTCGTCCTGCTGGTATTGGTGTAAAAATTAAGTCTGATGTTGAAAGCCATAAACACCATATAGAAAAATTATTATCCAGTGAACTGTCATCAAGCGATTTGACCTGCACCATGTAGCTAGGTATTCTTGCGCATCTATTTAGTTGCTAATGTAGTTGTGAAAAAGTACCTATGCTAATCGATTCCCATTGCCATCTTGACCGCTTAAAAGCGGCACCCGATCTCGCCAGTTTACAAACAATAATGGATAACGCCAAAGCTCAAGGCGTTGATTATTTACTGTGCGTAAACGTTCGTCAGCAAGGCTTTGAAGCCATGCGTGATAAAGTCGCCTCTTTTGAAAATGTATTTTTGTCTTCAGGTGTGCATCCATTAGATGTACAAGAGGGCTTAAATATTGACGATATAAAGCGATTTGCTTCTGATCCGCGTGTTGTGGCTATTGGCGAAACTGGATTAGATTATTTTTATTCTAATGACACTAAAGCATTGCAACAATCCTGTTTTGAGCAACAAATTGCGTTAGCAGTTGACGTGAACAAACCACTGATCGTTCATACTCGTGATGCCCGCGAAGATACGATAAATATGCTTAAATCCGGTCATGCTGACAAGGTCGGTGGCGTACTGCATTGCTTTACAGAAAACTGGGAAATGGCAAAAGCGGCAATCGATTTGGGTTTTTATATATCAGTGTCCGGTATTGTGACATTTAAAAACGCCGGTGAACTTCGCAGTGTTATCCGCAAAGTGCCTAAAGATAGATTGTTAGTCGAAACTGACTCGCCTTATTTGGCTCCAGTACCACATCGTGGCCAGGAGAACCAACCGGCTTATGTACGCGATGTTGCCCAGTTTGTGGCAGAGCTACGTGGTGAGACGTTTGATGATTTAGCTCAGTACACAACGGACAATTTTTTTAACTTATTCAAAGATGCCGCTAAATTAATAGCCAGATAACCTCGGGTCTGTAGATCTTTCAAGGTTATTTTTGCAGCGAATTGTTGGTCATTTCTGCAAGGCAGAGACTTTGAGGTGTAGTTATTCTACATAAAAAGTCGATAACGCAGTAAAAATGGCCAACAAACGCTGCCTGAAAGGTTCGGCTAAAAACGTTTTACTCTTTGTTGAATGGATTTTGCTTAGATGACTAGGCATCAATCCATTCGCCTCGATTAAAACGTTTTTAACTCGAACAAAATTCAACCAGCAAAGATCAACAGACCCTAGCTAAGTGTTAAATCTATTTGTGGCATTTGAATAAATAAGGATAAAAAAAGACCCAAAACTATCCAATTGTTTTGGGCCTAGGGAAAGGGCTCATTTAAGAGCCTTGCGCTACAGGTGTGGCTCTTGGTGCGTTGCAAGAGCCAAAATTTTAGAGCTTCACATATTAACTGCTTGGAGCAAACAGCTGTTTGGGTTAAAGCCGCTCAAAAATGTTGATAATCTTAATTATAGTCAGGCATATTTTGTTTGCATGAAAAAATCAAAAAAATATATTCCATGGTTTTTTCATCCAGCACATGTGAATTAACATAATGTTTATTATAGACTTAAGTTAACCTTGTCTCGTACCAGATCACGCGGTAAATTATTTTTTAACCTATGACCCAAGTGTTTTACAACCCCTAACACTGCACCATGATAGCTGACCAACATCTCACCTTGAGGCATTATTGCTAATGCTTGTTGTGATATATCATCAAAAGATTGGGTGTCGATGTCACGTCCCATTAAAAAGTCTTGTGCTTGGCTTGCAACCAATTCTATTGTTCTGTGAGTGTGTGTTGTCGATGTTAAAGCGATAATGGCCTCATGTTTGGCCTTAAAGCCCTTTTTCATGGCGTCAGCCAGTTTTAGTCCAATACGCTGAAAACGCATTTTGCCAATAAAATCCATAAATAGGGACGGGAACAACCAATACTCATCATCTCGTATCATTATGATGTCATCTTGTGGTAGTTCGATAGAAAATGTATCTTTAAAATAAGATCTTAGCTCGGTCTGTTGTTTTTGCCCAGCGATAGAAAACGGGAAGTTTTTTTGCAGTTTAGGGACTTTAGTATTGCGCTCTACTGACGTTGTTTTACGAATTTTGGCAACAAAAAATCCTTCGCTGTCAAATAGTTGTGGCCATACATGCAAAAAGCCTTCTTCTGTACAGGCTTTATCTGCACCAGTAAATAAATGATTTAGTGACACAAACTCTACCGCATCAGGGTAAGTGTGTTGTAAATGATGACAGATTTGTTGGTTTTCTATTTGGCTGAGTGTACACGTTGAATACACTAAGCTGCCACCTGGCTTTAATGCTAAAAAGGCTGATTCGATCAAGTCTTTTTGGGTTTCAGCAATGGCAGTGACATCCGCAATATCCCAATTTTTTAACGCTAATGGATCTTTACGAACTGTCCCTTCGCCGCCACATGGGGCGTCTAATAAAATGGCATCAAATGATTCAAATAAATACTCGCCAAATACGCGGCCATCAAAATGGGTGATAGCTGTATGGCTTGCGCCCATACGAGATATATTGGCGTGCAATACCTTAACGCGACTGGCTGAATATTCATTAGCGACTAGTAAGCCATTATTATTCATCAATGCGGCTATTTGGGTGGTTTTTGACCCAGGTGCTGAGGCGACATCTAATACGACTTCTGGTTGATTATTATGCGCAAACAGGGCTGTCGGCGGCAACATGGAACTGGCTTCTTGAATATAGAATAGTCCTTGAATGTGTTCTATTGCATTACCAAGCTGAATATCATCATTTCCCTCGATCCAAAAACCATCATCACACCAGGGGATAGCTGACAATGTCCATCCAGCCTGGGTCATAATTTCAACAAACTTTGTAGTAGAAATTTTTAAGGTATTGACTCTAATTGACTTTCGAAGCGGTTTATTACAGTAGTCGATAAAGTCAGTTAACGAAAGATGTGGTGGCAGTTCGCTTTCTATGTGACGGATAAAGTTTGGATTTAATTGGATCATAATAAGCACAATCGTGTTTTTGCTGAATTAGGATGATCATAACACGGAATTGTTGTTACCGAACGTCAATGATAGCTTGCAAATAACCAATGTTGTTGGTGCTTTGGAATTTAGTCAATCCTCAATGGGTAAATCATTACCCAAATGGCATAATTAGATGTAATTCCTTGCTGAAATTGAACATTTTCAGGTAGATTGGATTCATATCCAATGGATTTAAATTGTAAATGGAGTTGTGTGTGTTAAATCGCGTTTGGCTATTGTTTTTTATTGTTGCTGCAATTTCCGTTACTGTTCAACTCATTGACGGTAATACTGAGATATTGAGCGACTCTGTCACTGCCATGTTTGCCAGCGCCAAACTTGCCGCGGATATTTCATTGGGGTTAATTGGTGTGTTAGCACTGTGGATGGGGTTAATGCAGGTGGGTGAAAAAGCCGGCGTGGTTAACTTATTTGCGCGAGCATTTGAGCCATTATTGTCTAGGTTGATGCCAGAGGTTCCCCGTGGGCATGTAGCCTATGGCAGTATTAGTATGAACTTAACTGCAAACATATTAGGCCTAGATAACGCAGCAACGCCATTAGGCATAAAAGCCATGCATGATTTGCAAGGTTTAAATCCGATTAAAACAGTGGCAACGAATGCGCAAATTTTATTTTTAGTGCTTAACACTTCGTCGGTGACCTTAGTACCTGTTACGGTATTTTTATACCGAGCTCAACAAGACGCAGCTAATCCTGCCGATGTTTTTTTACCGATTTTACTCGCAACTTGCGCTTCTACCATTGTGGGGTTATTAGTGGTCGCAACTGTGCAGCGTATTTCGCTGTTTAATAGTGTGATTATTGCTTATGCCGGACTGATCATAGGCTCATTAATGGCTGGCGTTGCTTATTTAATGACACTGTCAGCTGATGCTATTGGCGAGATGTCAATGATAATGGGCAATGGTATTTTGCTGATGTTAGTGTTTAGCTTTATTTTTGCCGCAGGTTACCGAAAAGTTGCTGTTTACGATGAGTTTGTTGAAGGGGCTAAGCAGGGGTTTAATCAGGCTATTACATTGATCCCTTATCTTATCGCGATGTTATTAGCGATTGGTGTGCTCCGAGCATCTGGTGCTTTAGAGTATGCATTGCAGGTGTTAGCCTCTCTTGTCAGCAGTTTTGGTTGGGATACACGCTTTATAGATGCAATGCCTACCGCATTGATGAAACCCTTTAGTGGCTCGGGGGCGAGGGCGATGATGCTAGAAACGATGAATCATCATGGCGTTGACTCTTTTGCCGGTAGACTGGCAGCTATTTTGCAAGGCAGTACAGAAACCACTTTTTATGTGCTTGCGGTGTATTTTGGATCAGTTGGTATTCGTAATGGGCGTCATGCACTTGGTTGTGGATTAGCGGCTGATGCAGCAGGCATTAGCGCCGCTATCGCCGTCTGTTACTGGTTTTATGGCTAGGGGCTGTTTGAAATGCATTTATTATCCAGAGTTGAGGTTAACTAAGCGAAATAAAAAGACCGATACAGTATCGGTCTTTTGGTATGAAATTAGTTTATAAAATTAGTATTAACCTGAACTCAGATTATTTAGTTTGTTCTGGTTGCCATTGTGCCCATTCTTCAGCCATTTTATCGTGAAGTATTATGCGATCGTTTTCAGATAATGTGTTTGCTTCATTGGTCACATCTCTTGTTGCGATTGCGATCCCGCCCGCTAAGATAGTTTCAAGGGATTGTGTTTCCACTTTGGCCCCAGAGAACAATCCAACATCAATCTTAATTCCAGAAGCGTTCCAAAATTGGCTGCTTGTATTAACAAGGTGCGCATATTCAGGTTCCACATGGGCAAATAAGGTGATGTCGACGCCTGAATCTGCTAAACGATAACCATCAATCTGGCCTATATTGATGCCACGGAAAAACAGCGGAGTGCCTACCTTTAGCGAGCCTAGCTGTTTGCTGGTCAACTGAAATCTCAGTGCGTTAGCGGCAATATTGGCGTCTAAACGTGCATGAAGTTGAGCCACAAACTGTTTAGAGGTATTGTTATTTTTACCGGGAATTACGCCAATGTAAGGGCCTGTTAATAAGGTTTCTGGTGCACTGATCCCAGCAAGGGATATTTGAGCATCGACAATAAAATACTCACTGTCTGCACGGCTGAAATGTTCCGCATAGGCGCCATAGAGGTAAGCTTTTGCCTTAAGTGAAGTCAGCGTTGGCTCTAATTTAACCTGTGAAATTTCACCAATTTGATGGCCTTGATAACGGATTGCTGTTTTCGCAGCAACTTTAGCACTGACAGGTAATGTGAGTTCAATGACTTTTGCCTGCATTAGGGCTAACTCTTCACTGTCGTATAGCATCAAATCTGCTTGAGCCTCACTGTTAGTTTTACCGTCAAGATGGCCCAAGGTTATGCCACCATTAATGGCGCCTTTAAGTGGTGATACGTCAATATCAACGCCTGAAAGATCAGCCTTAATTTTAACAGCGCTGTTACGCCAAAATAGGGTGTTAGGCTTAATTAACGGTTTAAACTTTTTATCAATATTAATAGCGATTAAAAATCTGTCGGTATCAGCCTGCCAATTGACCTTAGATACAGCGCCAATTTGCATTTTTTTATAATAAATCGGCGAACCTTCAACTAAATCTGCGCCATCTATGCTGTTTAGTTGTAACGTCATCATTTGTTGTTGAGCTGATAATGACTTGGCAACAGCAATGGACTCATGAAGAAGTAAAGTACTATTAGATTGGACTAAAGTTTTGTTTTTAGCTGGCACAAGGCTGATTGCGCCTTCAAGCATGGTGGTCAGATCGCGAGTTGCCACCTGTACGCCATCAAGAGATGCATCGATTGAGAGCGCACTTTCTGGTACAAAAAAACTGCCTTCTGTGACGAGGTTTTTAAATTCGGGCAAAATTTCAATTTGGTATTCAACATGAGCAAAGTCATCACTCAAGTTGACACTCAAGACTTGCCCTATGGGTAATTGTTTGTAACGCACCTGGGCGCCATTTGATATCCCTGAATGACTATCAGCGACAAGGTTAAGTATTAACTTTGCATCGTTAAGCAAATCGGGTGCTTGTTTTGCAAGTTCAAATTGCATTTGCTCGGCAGGTGCTTGAGTGCCGGGTAACACATTTATCACACTGCCTGTAATTAATCGGCCGACATTTTTGATGGTTTTTAGTGACAGCTCAGCACCACTTAACCAAAAACGACTGTCCGGTGTGATTAAGTTTTTATATTGATGCTCAACTCTTGCGCTTAGCAATACGGTTTGTTCATTGAGTTGTTTTTTGTCGATGTTACCTACAGTTATCCCTCGATAAACTATCGACGTCCCTTCACTAATATCTTCAGCACTGTCAGTTGATAAGGTAAAGGTTATTCCTCCAATGGCAGTTTGCTCATCCTGGAATAAGGTATAGGTATCACCATTTTGGGCTTTTTCTGTTTCAGAGCCATTATCGAAGCTTATTCCTCCTGCCAAAATTGAGGCAATGCTTTCAGTATTTACTTTTATGCCAGAAAAAGAGGCATCGATTTTTAACCCAGAAACATTCCAAAACCGAGAATCTTTATGAACAAGGTGAGTATATTGTTCTTGAACAAACGCACTGATGATAATTTGTTTATTACCATCTAAACGATAACTCACCACACTACCAACCGGAACTTGCCTAAAAAATACAGGCGAGCCAACATCAATAGAGCCAAGTTTGGGGGATTTGAGTTCTACCATAATCCCTTCACTTCCTGGCAGTATTGCAGGCGCTTCTCGCTGCGCTTCAAACTCGGTTGCTGAGCGGCCATCACCTGGTTGAATGGCAATATAATTACCTGAAAATAAAGTGTCTAGACCTTCAACGCCTGTGATACTGGCTTTTGGTTTGACTAACCAAAACAAGGTGTTTTTATTCAAAAAAGGGTCGGCACGATAATCCATCACCACTTTGACGTTCACGCCCTTTAAATCATCATCAATACCGATATCAGATACTTTACCTACAGTTAACCCTTGATATTTAACTAAGGTTTTACCTATATCTATCCCGGCAGCACTTGGGAAATGAATAACGATTTCTATCCCAGACTCTTTAATGCTTTTGACTCCGAGCCATGCGCCTAAAATTAACGCGACCACGGGTAATAACCAAATCGGCGAGAATAGTTTTTTCTTCACAACTTTAGGTGATTCAATTTGTGTCATGTGTTTTTTCCAAGCGGTCCCAGAGTAAACGAGTATCGAGCACTTTAGCGGCTAGTTGCGTTAATAAAATCACTAATGCAAAAGCCGTTGCTGCAGGTGCAGGTTTAGCATCAAGTAATTGCCCCATATTGACGAGGGCAACAGTTAATGAAATAACAAATAGATCAAGCATCGACCAACGGCCAATCCACTCAATAATATGAAAACCAACCATTAATTTTCTCTTAGAAATGGGCAGGTCAAAACTTATTGCAGCCAAATATGTTGCCAATCCAACTATTTTAAGCCAAGGGACTAAAATACTCGCCGTAAATACAATGATGGCAATAGGGATCATGCCGGTTTGTACTAAATGGCTAATGCCACTGAATATTGTGTCGTTAGTTACGACTCCACGATTTGTTAATAACGTAATAGGGTAGACATTCGCCAAGACTAGCAAAATGGTTGCAGTAACAAGCAATGCCCAACTTTGTTGTACGCTTGCATAATTACGTGTCGACAACGAGCTATAACAGCGGCGGCAATGGCTGTTTGTCGTGCGATTAAGCTTTTTACACACAGGACATAAACACAAACCAAGCTGATTACCTTGTAAGTGTGCTTGAGCACTTGAATGAGATGATGTTACCACGTCAACTGGCAAATCAGCTGCGGCTGAATGTTCAGTGCTCATCGACGTAACTCCACATATGTTCTAGGTTATATTCACGTTGTAAAAATAAAATGATGACAAAAAGCATCGTAAAGCTGAATGTCCCCATGCCAAAGTACACATCTGAAAAATCTGATAATTGAAAAGCTGACACCAAAAAGCTAATCACATAAATCTCCAACATGGTCATTTGCGCAATTAACCCCTGATTTTTGAGCAAAGTGGTGTAAACACGTTGCCAAAAAGTCCGGTTGAGTTTTAACTTAACAATCATTACCTGGGCTAAAATTGACAAAATTAGCACAGCAGGAGCAATGACTGCCGCTACCAAAACGGCTAACCCTACCACCCAATATCCTTGTGCCCACACGGCAACAGCCGCTTCAACAACGGTTGTTGTGCGTATACTGCCTAAAAAATGAATTTCAAGAACGGGAAGCAAGTTAGCGGGTATAAAAATAATCAACGCCGCTAGACATAAAGCCAGCATGCCATTAATTGAACAGTAGGGTGAATCGTACAACGCAGTATCACAACGTGGGCATATTGCCCGGGCACTCGATGGCAGTGCGCGTTTTCTTACCGCTAGATCACATGATCGGCATAAGATGATGGAATCATGATCATCAAATTCATGCATCAAAATGGTTATTCCATAGTCGTAGACATCGAAAATATTAGGGTAAAAGTAGCATTAATTGCACTCTTTTACTTAGTTTACTGCAAATACTGTTGGGAAATATTTTAACAGCACATGCAGATAATATCAGAATAATCAGAATACTTGCATCATAAGTTATATATGTGAGATTCTATGCACTGTATATAAAAACAGTGAGGATAATATCATGGCAGTGATTACCCAATTTGTCGTGGTCAGAGAAGGGGTGGAAAAGATGACATTCACATCGAAAAAGGAGGCCGATGCCTACGATAAGATGCTTGATATTGCCGACAACTTGCTCCCATTTTTGACTCAAGCAGATTTAGGTCTTGATGAAAATAAGTGCGAACAACTCGCATTTTATCTTGCAAGCAATAAAGATGAGCTTTCTAACTTGCTAAAAGGCACAGTACAGGTTAAAACCCCTGCAGCAGCAAAACCTAAAAAAACGTCTGCCAAAAATACATCAGTACAATAACGACGTAAATGCCGACAACGAGCATCTAACGCCTGAGCAAAGGATCAAGAATGAAACCTGAATTTTACCAAACATTAAATCGTCAAGCGCAAGCGTTACTTGAAGGCGAAGATGATTTAATTGCGGCTATGGCTAACTTTTCTGCACTGCTTAATGATAATCTTGCTGACCTTAATTGGGCAGGCTTTTACATTAAAAGAGGTGACAAATTAGTGTTAGGCCCATTTCAAGGTAAAGTTGCCTGTACACGTATCGATATGGGCAAGGGCGTTTGCGGAACTGCGGCGGCATTAAATGCTACCCAGCGTGTTGCAGATGTGCACCAATTCGATGGTCATATTGCTTGTGATTCTGCGAGCAATTCTGAAATCGTTATTCCGGTTCGTCAAGGCAAAGATGTGGTGGCAGTGTTAGATATCGATAGTCCTTTGCTGAATCGATTTGATGAAGAAGATCAAATTGGACTCGAAATGATGGTAAAAAGTTTTGAATCTTGCTTATTTGGTTAAATTGCGAACAAATAAGGCTAAATCATAGTCGCATTCGCCGCTGCGGGCTTTATAATACGCAACTGCACGCATTTATACTGGATTTCACTGTGAGCGATGATTTAAGCTGATAGGGAGTCCGGTTAAATTGTTAAGGTTTGTTTCAATGACTTTAGCAAACAGGCGGATAATGATAATTTGTACGTTGGACTTTATTGAATAAAGTTTGGCGAAAGATGAACGACTGCATGGCACTTTAATGCCGCTAACAGTCCCTTTATTAACGTGGAAGTAAAAATGGAATCAACAGACAAGTTGACCGACACCAACGCAATTTTAGCGTATTTATATGAAACCTTTCCTTTATGCTTTATTGCTGAAGGTGAAACTAAACCATTAAAAATCGGTTTGTTTCAAGATTTGGCTGAACGGTTAGCTGATGATTCTAAAGTCAGTAAAACACAATTGCGTGTTGCGCTTCGTCGTTATACAAGTAGCTGGCGCTATCTTAAAGGCGTAAAAGCCGGTGCAAAGCGTATCGATCTTGATGGCAATGACTGTGGTGAGTTAGAGCAAGAGCACATCGATCATGCTCAAGCGACGTTAAAAGAAAGCCAAGAAAAGGCTAAAGCGAAGCGTCAGGCTCAAGCACCTAAAAATGCTCCTAAAAAGCCAGCAAAAAAAGCAGCACCTAAACGTGCACCAGTGAAAAAAGAACGTCCAGTACCTGTCGCTGCGCCTGTTGTTAAACTTGAGCCTGCAAAGCTTGAAGAATTAAAACAAAAGCAACGAGTGAATGTTAAGTTAGGCGCGACACCGGTTCCTGGTGTTGTCACTGATATTAACAAAGAAGATGTGCATGTTCAGTTAGACACTGGCTTGACCATCAAAGTACGTGTAGAGCACATACTATTATAGAAATTTAAGGAGTACTTGTTGATGCGAAAACTTACCTTGGCCGTGTCGATTGCCAGCTTATTTGTCGGCTTTTCGGCGTGGGCAATATCACCAACGATTCAAATCAGCGAGTTACCCAAACTAGCACAAGAGCCGCAACATAAAGTGGCTAGCAAGCGAGTAACAACGTTATTTACTCGCTCGCACTACCATCGTTTTACCCTTGATGATGCCTTTTCTGAGCAAATCTACTCTCGTTATTTAGAACAACTTGATTACCGACGTAATGTACTTACAGCACAAGACATTGCCAGTTTTGACAAGTACAAAAGCGAATTCGATAACATGGTAACCTCTGGTGATATTAGCCCTGCATTTACCATGTATGATCTTGTACAGCAACGTCGTTATGAACGTTTTGCTTACGCGCTTTCTCTTCTAGATAAAGAATTTGACTTCACCAAACCCGGTGATGCTTACGAATTTGACCGAGAAGAAGCCGCGTGGCCAAAAGACGAAACAGAGGTCAATGAGTTATGGCGTCAACGTGTTAAATACGATGCGTTAAACTTAAAGCTAACAGGAAAAAATTGGCCAGAAATAGTTGAAGTGTTAGAAAAACGCTACAACAATGCCATAAAGCGTTTAAGTCAGACCCAAAGCGAAGATGTATTTCAAAGCGTTATGAATGCCTTTGCCCGCAGTGTTGAGCCTCATACCAGTTATTTATCGCCTCGTAATGCAGAACGTTTCCAAATGGAAATGAACCTAAGCCTTGAGGGCATTGGTGCTGTGTTACAAATGGACGACGACTACACTGTGATCAAAAGTCTGGTTGCTGGCGGCCCTGCAGCGAATAGTGAAAAACTATCCCCTGAAGATAAAATTGTCGGCGTTGGTCAAAAAGGCAGTGATATCGTTGATGTTATTGGCTGGCGCCTAGACGATGTAGTTGACTTAATTAAAGGCCCGAAAGGCAGTGAAGTCGTATTACAGATATTACCTAAAAAAGGCGGGGTCAACGCTAAGACGTTTGAAGTCACCATTACCCGTGACAAAATTCGTTTAGAAGATCGCGCCGCAACGTCAAAAGTGATAGAACCAACAGAAGGCCAATACGCCAACCGTAAAGTGGGTGTTATTCAAATTCCTGGGTTTTATATGAACTTATCCCAGGATGTTGCCAAAGAAATCGCTAAACTTGAAAAAGACAATGTCGAGGGGATCATTATTGATCTTCGCGGTAATGGTGGTGGTGCATTAACCGAAGCAACATTATTAACGGGTCTATTTATCGATATGGGGCCAGTTGTTCAAATTCGTGATGCAAATGGTACCGTTAATGAAAATCGAGATAACGATGGTAAAAGTGCCTACACTGGCCCATTAACCGTGATGGTAGATCGTTACAGTGCCTCGGCATCTGAGATTTTTGCAGCGGCTTTGCAAGATTATGACCGTGCGTTAATTGTTGGTGAGTCAACCTTTGGTAAAGGCACTGTACAACAGCACAAGAGCCTAGGTCGCATTTACGATATGTATGAAAAGCCCATTGGGCATGTTCAATATACTATTGCTAAATTTTATCGTATTAATGGCGGCAGCACTCAGTTAAAAGGTGTGACTCCTGATGTTCGTTTCCCAAGTGCGCTAGAGCCGGGAGAATATGGTGAGTCTGAAGAGAAAAACGCACTGCCTTGGGATAAAGTCCCTGTCGCGCAATATAATACCTTGGGTAATATAACCCCAAGCTTAATCAGTAACCTCGATACCAAGCACAAAGCCCGTATTGTTAATGATACTGAGTTTAGTTATATCTACGAAGATATTAATGAATTTAAAAAGCATCATAATGACAAAACCATTTCGTTGGTTGAAAGTGAACGAATTGCTTCTCGTGAGTCTGATGATCAACGTGCATTAGACAGAGCCAATGCTCGTCGTATACAACAAGGTTTAGAGGCCGTTAAGTCTTTAGATGACATTGAAACAACAGATGATAGCAAATTGCCTGATGCATTTTTAGATGAAACAGCCTACATCACTTTAGATATGGCTGATGCTGAAAAGCTGGCTAAAACAACAGCTAAATAAGTATTTTCGTACACGATAAAAACGCGCTTAATGCGCGTTTTTTCTTAATTATTTTTTTATTAAGTAGCACAATTTTGTAGGCAATCTGCACACTTGTGAAAAACATAGAATATCAATGCGTTTGTTTAAAAGGATCCAGTATGAGCCAAGCACAAGAAAAACACTTAAAAGATTATGCCAAGCCTGCATTCACTATTACTCATGTTGATCTCAATGTTATTTTAGATGGTAAAAACACCAAAGTGACAGCCACCAGTAAGGTGGTTCGCAATGGTGAGCATCAGCATGATTTGGTGTTAGACGGTGAGCAAGTTTCATTAAGCTCGGTAAAGTTAAACGGCGTGTCGGCAAACTATCGTCAACATGATAACCAATTATTTATTCATACCGAATTATCTGAATTTGAGCTAGAAGTAATCACCTTATTGGATCCAGAAGCTAATTCGAGCCTTGAAGGTTTGTATATGTCAGATGGTGCGTATTGCACACAGTGCGAAGCAGAAGGCTTTCGTCGCATTACCTATTTTTTAGATCGCCCAGATGTACTTGCCATTTATACCGTGCGCATCGAAGCCGATAAAGCCGCATTTCCATTTTTATTAAGTAACGGTAATTTAATCGATAAAGGCGAAATGCCTCGCTCTGGTCGACATTTCGTTAAATGGCATGACCCATTCCCGAAACCTTGTTATTTATTTGCCCTTGTTGCGGGTGATTTTGATGTGTTAAATGACAGTTTTACAACCCAATCTGGCCGTGAAGTTAAACTGCAAGTATTTGTTGATAAAGGCAACCTACATAAAGCCGATCATGCTATGGCCTCATTGAAAAAATCAATGAAGTGGGATGAAACCCGCTTTGGCCTAGAATACGACTTAGATATTTATATGATTGTTGCAGTCGACTTTTTCAATATGGGTGCGATGGAAAATAAAGGCTTAAATGTCTTTAATACTAAGTATGTTTTAGCTGACAAAGCCAGTGCGACCGATGATGATTACCACGGTATTGAATCAGTTGTAGGTCATGAATATTTTCATAATTGGACCGGCAACCGAGTTACTTGCCGTGATTGGTTTCAATTGAGTCTAAAAGAGGGTTTAACTGTTTTTCGCGATCAAGAGTTTAGCTCTGATGTGGGCTCTCGAGCGGTTAACCGCATTCAAGCTATTCGTGTAATGAAAAACCAGCAATTTGCTGAAGATGCTGGGCCTATGTCGCATCCAATTCGCCCTGAAAGTGTCATAGAAATGAACAACTTCTATACGGTTACTGTTTACGATAAAGGGGCAGAAGTTATTCGTATGATGCACACCATTTTGGGTGAAGCAGGGTTTCAGGCCGGGATGAAGTGTTATTTTGAACGCCACGATGGCCAAGCAGTAACCTGTGATGATTTTGTTAATGCGATGCAAGACGCCAGCGGTAAAGATTTAACCTTATTCCGTCGATGGTACAGTCAGGCTGGTACACCTGTCGTGACAGTAACAGATAAATTTGATAAAAATAGCGGCGAATATCATTTAACCATTAGCCAGCAAGTTGTATCTAAAGGCTTAAAAGGTCAAACTTTACACATTCCGTTTAGTGTTGAGCTTATTGACAATACCGGTACGTCAATTGTTAATAAAGTATTAGATGTCACTAAGGCTAGCCAGACATTTGTGTTTGATGGCCTTAACAGTGCACCCACACCTTCTTTATTACAAGACTTCTCTGCACCGGTTAAATTAGTTTATGATTTTTCAATTGATCAATTGGTGCATTTAATGCGACATGCTTCTAGTGAAGTGGCTCGTTGGGAAGCGTCAGTTCAATTAGTGAGCCAAACGATTTGGACCAATATATCTCATCTACAATATCAACAGGTGATGACAGTAGACAGCCGTGTTATTGAAGCGTTTAGAGGCATTATTTTAGACGATAAAGTGGATCAGGCACTTGTGGCTGAAATTCTGTCTATTCCTTCTGCATCAGCACTTATTGAGCAGGTTGATCACGTTGATTTAGATGCGCTAGCAAAAGCGAGAGAATTTGTTGTAGAAGAGTTAGCAACGGCTTGTGAAGATGAGTTATTAGCACAATACCGTCAGTTGAATCCTCTTGATAATGCTGGCGCCCGTGCATTTAAAAATATCGCCTTGTGTTTATTGTGCCAAGTGTCAGATATGCACGAAAGTTTAGTCGAAAAACAATATTACTCAGCGCAAAATATGACAGATTGTTTGGGAGCGCTTAAAGCCGCAGCAACGGCTCAATTAAGCATTTTGCCACAACTGTTAAGTGATTTTGAATCGAAATGGCATTCGACTCCATTGGTAATGGACAAATGGCTAACGTTACAAGCATTGATCAATCATGACAATGTGATTGATAACATTAAGCTGTTGACTAAACACAGTAGTTTTAGTTTCTCTAACCCTAACCGGGTACGCTCATTAATTGGTGCATTTGCCGGTGCAAATACTTATCAATTTCATCGAGCTGATGGAGAAGGGTATCGCTATTTGACTAAAATTCTAATTAAGCTGAATAAAAGCAATCCTCAAGTCGCTTCGAGAATGATTACTCCGCTGATCCAATTTGCTAAATTTGATGCCTCACGACAGGAATTAATGAAGCAGTGTTTGAAAGAGCTTAAAGAACTACCGGATCTATCGAAAGATTTATACGAAAAAGTGACAAAATCTTTGCTTGAATAGCCATGTTGAATAGCCATTTATCCAGAATAAATTTGGCAATGCTGTGACTAAATAAGGAGAGGTGACTCTCCTTTTTTTTGTGGAGAAATTGATGGAATTACATTTTTCATTGCAGGTCAGCTACGATGCTTTTTTACCTTACTACCAAGGGCTTGCAGAAAAAGTTGAAGTACGTGATGACCAAGGAAGAGTACTGCACATTAATGGTAAGTACTTTAGGCCTTTTTTAACTCCTCAAGGGATCCGAGGAAAGTTTAAATTGGTGTTAAATAATGATGGTAGCTTCAAATCCCTTAATAAATTATAGAGCATATACTCCAAACGCTTGATTGATTCCTGTTATGGGTTGGTTAATATTTTGTTTTTTTCTAAGTGTATGAAAATAAACTTTTTTCGCTGACTGTTCATTCTTTGTAAAAATGATGATTTTCTCAATTCAAATATTCCGGTGCTTATTTCTGTTTTTTTTGGCTAAACATCGTTAATTTTCTTAAACATTTTCTTTTTTTTGACCTTGCTCAACATCGCTAAATGCTGTAACAATGGTGTTGCCTGTGGGCTAACAAGATGTTGGTTTCAATTCCTATAACAACTAATCCAACAGGTTACGGAGATGAACTAAAATGAATATTGTTAAGAAAAGATTTAACAAGTCGGCTCTCGCTTTGGGGGTGGTGTCGGCATTAACTTTGGGCATGAGCACTTCAGCCTCTGCGGTTTCGTTTGATTGGGGTGATGTGCAAGGCACATTTGACTCAACATGGACCGCGGGTGCAAGTTGGCGTGTTTCTGACCGCGACTGGTCTGGTCAAATTGGTAAAGTTAACCAACCGCAATTTGATTGGTCTGGATATTCCGCTTTTGGTGGAGCTTTTGGCTCAACCAAGTACACATCAGCTGAAATTTGGGCGCAATCAGGCTCATATTCAAGCAACAACGATTTAAGTAATTTGCTTTATGCTAAAGGCGATACCACTTCTGAAATCGTTAAAGGATTGCATGAGCTATCACTTAAGTACGAAAACTATGGTTTGTTCTTACGTGGTATGTATTTTTATGATCGCAAATTAAATGATGGCGATTATGATTTTAATGACCCATTAACAGGTAAAGAATTTGACCCTTGTGAAGACAGCCAAGCATCAGAAGTGCAATGTAAAGACATTCGCTTACTTGATGCATTTGTTTATGGTAACTGGGATTTAAATGACGGTGCCAACCCGCTGAGTGTTCGTGTGGGTAGTCAGGTTGTTTCATGGGGTGAAAGCGCACTCATTTCACATGGTATCTCTGAAATTAACGCCGTGGATCTTAACATCCTAAACGCGCCAGGTTCAGAGCTTAAAGAAGCGTTCCGTCCTCAAGGTATGGTATGGGCTTCTTTAGGGCTAACAGAAAACCTTAACGTTGAAGCTTTTTATCAATATGAATGGCAAGGTATTTGGGTTCCTACACCAGGTTCTAATTTTGCGACCAACGATTTTGCAGGTTTTGGTGGCTATGACCAAAACGCACAGTTAGGCTTTAACTCTAATCCAGACATCAATCAGGACTTTTTAATTTCTGAATATTCACGTTTGTATGAAGCTGCAGCCGCTACAGGCTTTAATGCTGCATATGCTGCATATATGACCGCATATTCAACTAAAGTGGCCCTGGTTCAAGATGATGCAGCTCCAAGTGATGATGGACAGTTTGGTGTTAAATTAGGCTATTACTCACCAGAGCTTGGCGAGACAGAGTTTGGTTTATACTACATGAACTACCACAGTCGTCGCCCTATCATCAGTGGTACCGCGTCTAACTTTACAGCAGAAGCTATCGGTCGCGATTATGGACGTTTAGCCGCTAGCGGTGGTGAAATCGATCGTGATTTACTTCTTAGCATGGAAACATTTACTAAAGCTCAGATTGTGTATCCTGAAGATATTCAATTGTATGGATTTAGTTTTAACACGCTTGTTGGTGAAACTTCAGTAGCGGGTGAGATTGCCCACCGTGTTGATGAACCGTTACAAATTGATGATGTAGAATTACTGTTGGCTGCAATGCCTCAACAGTTGGCAAACGCCGGTCTACGTCCTGATTTAGATGGCATCTCACAAATGGATGTGTATGATCCAGGTGAAACCGTTGACGGTTATATCACCCGAGATACTACTCAGGCTCAGATGACATTCACACATTTATTTGGCCCAACACTTGGCTTAGATAATTTGACCATGCTCGCTGAAGTTGGCGGTGTATGGATCCATGATATGCCAGGTTTTGATGAGTTACGTTTAAGTGGTCCTGGTACTGCGCGTTCTGGTGGTAATCCAGATATGCCAGGTATCATTGAAGCATTACACAACGGTCCAGAAACCAATCCATTCCCAACCGATTTTGCTTGGGGTTACCGTTTAGTCGCTAAAGCCGACTTTAATAACGTGTTTGCTGGGGTAAACATGTCTCCTCGCGTGATTTTCTCGCACGACGTTGATGGTATAACACCTGATCCAATGTTCTTATTCACAGAAGGCAGAAAATCTGTTGCTGTGGGTCTAAACTTTGATTATCAGAGTCGTTGGGGAGCGGATCTTTCTTACAACAACTTCTTTGGTGGTGTAGGAACAACTAATGCGATGACAGACAGAGATTATATCTCTTTCAACGTCAAGTATTCGATTTAAAAGGATAATTATAATGAAGAAACTGACGATATTATCGGCAGCAGTGATTATGGCACTCGGTGCACCTGCTGCGCTGGCGAAAGTATCACAAGCTGACGCTGACAAATTGGGCACAACTTTAACGCCATTAGGCGGTGATAAAGCGGCTAATGCAGATGGTTCAATTCCTGCTTGGGATGGTGGTATTACTCAGCCTGTTGCGGGTTATACTAAGGGGATGCATCACCCAGATCCTTTTCCTGATGATAAAATATTATTTACCATCACAAATGCCAATAAAGCTCAATATGCTGAATTTTTAACTCCAGGACAAAACAAACTGTTTGAGTTGTATCCTGATTCGTACCAAATGAATGTGTATCAAACACGTCGCAGTGCATCTGTTCCTCAGTATGTTTATGATGCAACAAAGAAAAATGCTGTTAGCGCAGAACTAGTTTCTCAAGGTAATGGTATTTCTGGTGCGACTATTGGGGTACCTTTTCCTATTCCTGCAAATGGTTTAGAAGTGATTTGGAATCATATTCTTCGCTATCGTGGTGTGGATGTAGAAACATATCGTAGCCAAGCGGCTCCAACTTCAACAGGCTCATACACCTTAGTTGAAAATGCTGAAGAAATTCGCTTTGAGTATACTCGCCCTGAAATTACATTAGACAAGCTAAAAGAAACCAACACCTTGTTTTACTTTAAGCAAGTTGTGACTCAGCCAGCCCGTTTAGCAGGTACCGCGTTATTAGTTAAAGAAACCATGGACCAAGAGGCATTGCCTCGTCAAGCATGGACTTATAACACTGGGCAACGTCGCGTACGTAAAGCGCCTAATGTGGCATTTGATACACCAGGCACAGTGTCTGATGGCCTAAGAACCACAGACGATTTCGATATGTTCAACGGTTCTCCTTCACGTTACAACTGGGAACTTGTTGGTAAAAAAGAAATTTATATTCCTTACAATGACTACAAGCTACATTCAGACAAATTAAAATATGAACAAATTTTAAAACCTGGTCATATTAATCCTGAATTTGCGCGTTACGAGAAACATCGTGTATGGGAAGTGAAAGCAACGTTGAAAGACGGCATGCGCCATATCTATAAATCGCGTGTTTTCTATATCGATGAAGATTCATGGCAAATTGCCTTAACTGATATGTATGACAACCGTGATGAGTTGTATCGTGTCGGTGTGGCTCATTCTATTAACTATTACGATGCATTAACAAATTGGAGTACGTTAGAAGTATTCCATGACTTGCAATCTCGTCGCTACTTGGCAATGGGGTTAGATAACGAAGGTCGCATGTATAACTTTGATGCTTCTCTTTCTGAATCTAACTTTACACCAGATGCATTAAGACGCGCTGGTATTCGTTAATTAGCCATAAAATAGGGGCGCCAAGCGCCCCTTCATTGTTAAGGAAGTTTGTATGACGTTTAGCATGCTTCGCAGTGCAGTGGCGATTGGGATTAGTGCATGTTTATATACTGCTTCAGTAGATGCCCAACTCGACCCATTAACTGTTCAAATTCAGCCTTTAGCTCAATCCTCTTTATTACTTGATATTGCCAATGCGGGTGATCGCCTGGTTGCCGTAGGGCAACGTGGTAATGTGCTATTGCTCAAAAATGGTCAATGGCAGCAAGTTGCTACTCCTGTGTTAACTCAATTAACCAAAGTCTTCTTTTTCGATGAGATGAAAGGGTGGGCCGTAGGGCATGATGCAACGATTATTCATACCAATGACGGTGGTGAAACCTGGTCTGTGCAGATGCAATCAGTCAAGATTGAAAAGCCCTTTTTAGATGTGCGTTTTTATACCCCTAATGATGGTATTGCTGTTGGCGCTTATGGCCTGTTTTATCGAACCGCTGACGGTGGTAAAACTTGGCAAGATGAATTTCATCAAGAATTATTATTTGAAGAAGATATTGCCTATTTAAATGAATTAAAAGCCGAAGATGAATCTTTGTATTTGTCTGAGCGCTCAGCGTTATTACCACATTTTAATCGTTTAATTCGTTTAGCCGATCAACGATTATTATTAGTCGGTGAGTTAGGTATGGTTGCGGTATCGGATGATAATGGACACACCTTCACAAAAGTTGATTTTGATTATGATGGGTCAATGTTCAATGCCATACAGGTAAATGACAGCATTTATGTTATGGGGTTGCGTGGTCATGTGTTTAAATCTGATTTGAGTTTGTCTCAGTGGCAACAGGTTGAATTACCTGTCGAGTCGTCCATTAATGGTGCACTTGTCACTGCAAATAATGAATTATATCTTGTGGGTAACGCTGGGATAGTCTTGTCGGTAGAGGGCACCCAAGCTGAAATGGTCACGCGTCGCCAAGGTGAAAACATCGTTGCAATAGCAAAGGACAGTGAAGGCCAATTATGGTTTGCCGGTTCTAAAGGACTGTTCCAGCTTAATTAACCGAAAGGTTAAATTGGATAATTAAAACAACAATAATAGGGCCGAAAAGATGTTAGAAAAACTGGTCAATGGATTTGAATCTCATTTATTCCGAAATCGGAAATGGGTCATTCTTTCGTTTATTTTTATTACTTTATTTTTAGGGTACCAAGCCAGCCAATTAAAAATGGACGCGGCTTTTAGCAAAAATATTCCGCTCAACCATTCGTATATGAAAACCTACACTAAACATCAAAAAGACTTTGGTGGTGCAAACAGCATTATGGTTGCTGTTGAAGATACGAGTGGCAACATATTTAACCCGGTATTTTTTGATGCGCTAAAAAATGTGCACGATCAATTATTTTTTATTCCGGGTGTAGAACGCTCACAAGTTAAATCTCTGTTTTCACCCTCTACTCGATTTACTGAAGTGGTTGAAGATGGTTTTGCCGGTGGCCCCGTCATCCCTGCCGATTTTAGTAATGATGAATTTGGCTTAAACGTTGTTCGCGACAATATAGAAAAAGCCGGGATTGTTGGTCGTTTGATTGGTAATGATTATACCTCTGCAATGGTGACCGCACAGTTGATGGAGTTTGATCCACAAACTGGTAAACCCATTGATACTATTGCGTTTGCCAATCAATTAGAGCAAGAACTGCGCGTTAAGTTTGAAAACGATAAGATTAAAATTCATATTATTGGCTTTGCTAAAATGGCGGGAGATGTAGCAGAGGGCGCTAAAGGCGTTTTATTGTTTTTCTTAATCGCAATCATTATTACAGCAATAATGGTGTATTTGTTTTCAAAATCGGTAATGCTAACCATTTTGCCGTTAGTTTGTAGTTTAATAGCTGTTTTTTGGCAATTAGGATTATTGACAGTTGTTGGATTTGGGTTAGATCCGATGTCGATTTTAGTGCCATTTTTAGTGTTTGCCATTGGGGTAAGCCACGGTGTTCAGATGATTAATGCCGTACGCCGTCGGGTGCTTGATGGCCAAACAACTAAAGCGGCATCAGCGTCAGCATTTCGCAGTTTATTAGTTCCAGGCGGTGTTGCGTTATTATCTGACACAGTTGGTTTTTTAACTTTACTTGCCATTGATATTGGGATTATTCGAGAGCTTGCTATTTCAGCTTCGCTAGGTGTGGCGGTAATTATTCTCACAAACCTTATCTTGTTGCCTTTGGTGATTTCTTATTTTGAATTGCCAAAAACGCCAGATAATCCTGAGAAAGCCAAGCGAATTGAAAATCTATGGCGCTGGTTATCGAATTTTGCCACACCTAAATATGCCGCTATCGTGTTGGTGTCTACCGTAATTTTGTACGGTATTGGATTTCAGCAAGCCACTAAAATGAAAATTGGTGACTTACAAGGTGGCGCCCCGGCATTGCATCAAGATTCACGTTACAACCAAGACACCTTTTTTATTACAGATCACTTCTCAATCACTACAGATGTGATGACTGTGATTGTGGAAGCAGAGCCTGAAGCTTGTACCTATCATTCTGTGTTGTCGCAAATTGACCAATTTGAATGGATGGTTGCAAACACTCCAGGTGTTGAATCTACGGCCAGTTTGGCGTCTGTCGCTCAAAAAGTGAATGCGGGCTTTAATGAAGGTAATCCACGTTGGGAGATTTTACCCCGTACTACAGCAAGTTTAGTACAGGCTGTTGGGCAAGTACCCACTACATCAGGCTTACTAAATGGTAACTGCTCTGTTATGCCAGTGTATTTGTTCTTAAAAGATCACAAGGCTGAAACCATTGAGGTTGTTGTTAAAAAAGTGAAAGCCGTTGCTGCTGAGCTTAATAGTGACACCTTGCAATTTAAACTGGCTTCTGGCCCTGTGGGTGTTATGGCCGCGACAAACGAGGCTGTGAGTGAAGCGCAGTTGCCTATGATGATTTATGTCTATGGTGCTGTATTTGTTTTATGTTTAATCAGCTTCAAATCACTTAAAGCGACCATTGCCGTTATTATCCCTTTGTATGTTGTGTCGACATTAGCTCAAGCGTTGATGACCTTACTTGATATAGGCCTTGCGGTGAGTACGTTGCCAGTGATTGCATTAGGCGTCGGTATTGGGGTTGATTACGGTATTTATATTTTGTCGACTATGTCGAATAAGCTCACAAATGGTATGCCTATCCAGCAAGCCTATTTTGAAGCGTTAGTTGAGCGTGGCAGTGCGGTTATTTTCACCGGTTTAACATTGGCTATTGGGGTGAGCACTTGGTTTTTCTCAGCGCTTAAATTCCAAATGGACATGGGGATTTTGCTGACCTTTATGTTTTTAGTAAATATGTTAGGCGCAATTATTATTCTACCGGCACTTTCAGCTGTGTTTTGGCGAAAAAAATAGTTAAAACATACAATTGAACAAAAAAGGGAGCTTGGCTCCCTTTTTTATTTTGCATAGTTAGTCTATCTAAACGACTTAAATGTCATTTTAAACACAGATATCACTTATCAACTGGATTTATAGAGGATGTACCACTAAAATTTTCCTCGATATAGCAGCAATTTAGTAATAAACTTTGCAGCGGATCTCAAATATGAGTTTCTTTTGTAAAACGCAAAACAGCTGTTTACGTGAAAAATACAAATGACTCGGACCGACCGAATCAACAAGCCGAAGCATCCATATAATGATAAGAGCGCTGCCATAGACGCTTAAGGAATCTGCAACATGGCCTTGAAAGATGCAATGCCTTCTGTACTACTTGAAAATGTAGTCAATTTAATTCACACAAAAATCCCTAGTTCTCAAGCTAAACAAGTGGAGCAATTTGCCAATTGTCTCTACGCCCATATGTCAAAAGACGATCTCAATGCGCGTAATGACAGTGATTTGTATGGTGCAGTTGTAAGTTTGTGGAACGCCCTAAACAAAACCTTACCTGAACAAACACACATTCGGGTGTTTAATCCAAGCCAAGCGAAACATGGCTGGCAATCGTCACATTCTATTATTGAAGTCATCCAACCCGATATGCCATTTTTGGTTGACTCGTTAACCATGGCGCTAAATCGCATGGGGATTACTGCACACGTGATGCTGCATACTCCTTTAGCTGTAATGCGTGAAAAAAATGCAGTTACTGGCGTGTCATTTTTAAAAGATGCAGCAGAAAACAGCGGCAGTGTTGCAGTATTTTTAATTGAGATTGACAAGCAAAATACCGATGCAGACATTAAAATTATAGAAAAAGAGATCCAATCGGTACTTGCTGATGTTGCAGCGTCTGTGAATGACTGGCAGTTAATGACGGATAAATTAACTGATACAATCAATCAATTACCTTCTCGCCCATTTCCTGGCGATAAAACTGAATTACAAGAGTCGATTAATTTTTTAAATTACTTAAACAATCACCACTTCACTTTACTGGGCTACCGTTATTACGATTTAAAACGTGTAGAAGGCGACGTGGAGCTTGTACCTGATTTAGACTCTAGCCTTGGGTTAATGAATCGCTCTAAAACCTCTCAAAGTGAGAGAGGGCTTTTATTGTCAACCTTATCTGATTCAGCTCGTAAAGAAGCGTTAGATAACACCTTATTAGTATTAACTAAGAGCTCTGCTAAAAGCCGCGTTCATCGTCCTGCTTATGTTGATTATGTTGGTATTAAGCGTTTCGATAAAAAAGGGAATGTGATTGGTGAAGACCGTTTCATCGGTTTATATGCATCTAACCTGTATAACCGTAGCCCTCGAGAGATCCCATTGCTGGGTGAAAAAGTTCAACGGATCCTTGATAATTCAGGATTAACCCCGCGCTCGCACGATTATAAAGCGCTAATGAATATTCTTGAGAACTTACCGCGTGACGAGCTAATTCAAGCTAAAGATCATGAACTGTCTAATATGGCCCATGGCGTATTAGAAATGCAAGATCGCGACAAGCTAAAACTCTTTGTTCGTAAAGATGGTTTTGGTCGTTTCTTATCGTGTTTAGTTTATGTATCTAAGGACCGTTACAACACCAAATTACGTCAAGATACTCAACGAATTTTGGCACAACACTTCAAAAGTAATGAAGATGTTGAGTTCACCACGTATTTTTCAGAGTCTACTTTGGCTCGAACTCACTACATTATCAAAGTTGATAATAATGATATGGATGTTGATGTGGCCGCTATTGAAAGAAACCTTATTGAAGCTGCACGCTCGTGGGATGATAAATTACATACAGCATTAAATAACGACCTAGGTGAACAAGCCGGTACCGGTCTGACAAAGCGTTATTTAAATGCTTTCCCGCCTAGCTACAAAGATGACGTGTTGCCAAGCTCAGCTGTTGTTGATATGCAGCATTTAGAAGCATTAGACGATGACCACAAATTAGGCATGTTGTTTTATCAGCCACAAGAGTCTGCGTTAAATGATAATAAAGTACGTTTGAAGTTATTCCATAAAGACGAGCCTATTCATTTATCTGACGTGTTACCAATGCTTGAAAACTTTGGTTTACGTGTGATTAATGAACGTCCTTATGAAGTTAAAACCAATGACGGCGCAACATTTTGGATTTTAGATTTCTTAATGACAGTGCAAGGTGCTGCCACTGAGAACCTTGCCGACAGCCAAGACCGTTTCCAAACTGCGCTACTACAAGTGTGGCAAAAGAAACTTGAAGACGATGGTTTTAACCGCATGGTGCTGTCAACAGGCCTAAGTGGTCGAGAAGTGTCTATTTTACGCGCTTATGCTAAATACATGCGCCAAATCGATGCCACATTTAGCCAGTCATATATTGAAGAAACCTTCAGTCGTTATCCAAAATTGGCTGATTTACTGGTGAAAATGTTCATCCGTAAATTTAATCCAAAACTAAAAACACGTACTCTGAGTAAGTTTTTAGAACAGATCAATATACAACTCGATGATGTATCAAGCCTTGATGATGACCGTATTATTCGTCGTTACTTAGATTTAATTAACGCTACGTTGCGGACTAACTTTTATCAAACGGCAACCGGTGGTGTGGCTAAAGACTACGTTTCATTTAAGTTTGCTCCAGGCTTAATCCCTGAAATGCCAAAACCTTTGCCTAAATTTGAAATCTTCGTTTATTCACCTCGTGTTGAAGGCGTACATTTACGCGGTGGCAAAGTAGCGCGTGGTGGTTTACGTTGGTCTGATCGCCGCGAAGACTTCCGTACTGAAGTATTAGGCCTTGTTAAAGCACAACAAGTTAAAAACACCGTTATTGTGCCAGTGGGTGCAAAGGGTGGTTTTGTGTGTAAGCAGCTGCCTACTGAAGGCGGTCGCGAAGCATTCTTCACTGAAGGGCAAGAATGTTACCGCATTTTTATCCGCGCCTTGTTAGATATTTCTGACAACATTATTAACGGTGAAGTGGTTCCACCTGTTGATGTGGTTCGTCATGATGAAGACGATCCTTACCTTGTGGTTGCCGCAGACAAAGGTACTGCAACATTCTCTGACATCGCTAACGCGATTGCCATTGAATATAACTTCTGGTTAGGCGATGCCTTTGCGTCGGGCGGCAGTAACGGTTATGACCATAAGAAAATGGGTATTACCGCTCGTGGTGCATGGGAATCGGTTAAACGACATTTCCGCGAAATCGGCATTGACTGTCAAACCACGCCATTCAGTTGTTTAGGCATTGGCGACATGGCCGGTGATGTATTTGGTAATGGTATGCTGTTATCTGAGCAAACTCAGCTTGTGGCCGCCTTTAACCACATGCATATTTTTATCGACCCAACACCGAACATTGAACAAAGCTACATTGAGCGCCAACGTTTATTTGCTTTACCACGCTCTAGCTGGGAAGACTACAACACTAAATTGATTTCAAAAGGCGGGGGAATATTCCTACGTTCAGCTAAATCAATCAAGTTGTCTCCTGAAATCAAGCAAATGCTAGACACTGATAAAGACAGCATGAACCCAACTGAACTGATGAAAGAGCTACTGAAAATGCCAGTAGATCTAATTTGGAATGGTGGTATTGGTACTTACGTTAAGTCGAGTAAAGAAACACATGCCGAAGTGGGCGATCGAGCCAACGATGCTTTACGTGTAAATGGTAAAGAAGTTCGCGCCAAGATTATTGGTGAGGGCGGCAACCTTGGTTGTACTCAATTAGGTCGTATTGAATACTGCGCTAATGGCGGCCGTATGAATACCGACTTCGTTGACAACGTTGGTGGTGTAGACTGCTCAGATAACGAAGTGAACATCAAAATTTTCTTGAATACATTAGTGGCAGAGGGTGAGTTAACGCTTAAACAACGTAATCGCTTACTTGAAGACATGACTGATGAAGTCAGCGACATTGTGATCCAAGACTGTAAAGACCAAACTCGCACTATTTCGGTAACTCAAGTGCATGGCGTATCGCAGCTCAAAGAGCAAATCCGCTTTATCCAATATCTTGAAAAAGACGGTAAATTGGACCGCGCTCTTGAGTTTTTACCAAGTGATGATGATTTAGCAGAACGTTTAGCTAACGGCCGTGCATTAACACGTCCAGAACTCTCAGTATTAGTGGCATACGCTAAAATGGTACTTAAAGAGCAGTTGGTGACGCCAGAAATCACAGAAGATGCATTTTTAAGTAAACTGTTAGTGGCTTACTTCCCTAAAAAGTTACAAGCTAAATATGCCGACAGAATGACTGCTCATCCACTGCGTGGTGAGATTATTGCAACCTCGTTAGCCAATGAATTAGTTAACGATATGGGCTTTAATTTTGTACAACGTATGCAAGATGAGACAGGGGCAACAGTTGCTGAAGCCGCCATTTGTTATACTATGGCGCGTGAAGTGTTTGGCCTTGATGAACTCACTACATCAATAACTGACTTAAACGGTGTTATTCCAGCTCATGTACAAGGTGAAATGCTGCATCAGTTACGTCGCAATATGCGCCGCGCATGTCGTTGGTTTATTCGCCACCGTAATCGTGCTCAGGATATTGTGCAAACGGTTGCGTTCTTTAAACCAGTATATGAACAACTTAAGGCAAATGTTGACCAATATATGATTGCAGCAGAAGTGAAAGCAATTTCTGCTGAAATCACAAAACTTACTAACCAGAATGTACCTCAATCAGTTGCACAAGTTGTGGCAAAAATGAGTACATTGTTCTCTGCGTTAGACATTGCTCAAATTGCTCAAGTTGAGAATAAGACACTCGAGTTAGTGTCTGAAACCTATTTTAAATTAGGTGCTAAGGTAGAATTACATTGGTTCTTAGAACAAATTAGTGCTCAACCTGTTGCAAACCATTGGCAAGCCCTAGCGCGAGCAGCGTTTAGAGAAGAGCTTGATTGGCAACAGCGTGCGTTAAGTTCTGCTGTGCTACGAACCTGTACAGATACCTGTAATGCTGACAGTGTGATTAATGAATGGATGACATTGAACAAACCATTGCTTGAAAGATGGTACCATATGCTTTCAGACTTTAAGGTTTCACAAACACATGAATTTGCTAAGTTCTCAGTCGCCCTTAGAGAACTGAACTTACTGATTTTGCATTGCGAAGGTCAGAAGTAGTTTTATAATGTTAATAAGCCCTGGCGATTGCCGGGGCTTTTTTTAGGTCTAGGAGAAACCATGTTTTACAAAATCGCACAAAAAGTCATGTTTCAGATGGACCCTGAGTTAGCACATAATGTTGCTATCGGCAGTTTGAAAATGACCGGGAATACGCCGTTAAATTGTTTTTATCGCCAGCATGTAAAGTCTGCTCCCGTAACATGCATGGGATTAACTTTTCCAAATCCTGTTGGCTTGGCAGCCGGATTAGATAAAGATGGCGAATCAATAGATGCGTTCCATGCGATGGGATTTGGTCATGTTGAAGTAGGTACCGTTACCCCACGTCCACAACCGGGTAATGATCAACCACGCTTGTTTAGGCTAAAGCCAGCCCAAGGAATTATCAATCGAATGGGCTTTAACAATAAAGGCGTTGATAATTTAGTCCGTAATCTTATTGCTAAAAAAACAGACATCATGGTGGGTGTCAATATTGGTAAAAATAAAGATACGCCGGTAGAGCAGGGTAAAAACGATTACCTTATTTGCATGGAAAAAGTGTACCAATATGCCAGTTATATTGCGGTCAATATCTCATCGCCAAATACGCCAGGTCTGCGCGCCATGCAATACGGTGAGTTATTAGATGATTTACTGAGTTCGATTAAAGCTAAACAAAAAGAATTAGCCGAAAAATACGGTAAATATGTACCCGTAGCATTAAAAATAGCCCCAGATTTGTCTGCCGAAGAGATCCAAGCCATTGCTGACTCTTTAATTAGTAATGCCTTTGATGGCGTGATTGCGACAAATACGACGTTGAGCCGTGATGCGGTAGTAGGATTGCAACACGCAGAAGAGATGGGTGGGTTAAGTGGTAAACCTTTGACTGATTTATCGACTCAAGTGATCAAACAATTATCGACCTGTTTACAAGGAAAGATCCCGATCATTGGTGTCGGTGGGATCAATAGCGCCGCAGATGCACTTGCAAAATTTGATGCCGGTTCAACGATGGTTCAGATATATTCGGGTTTTATCTATCAAGGCCCAACATTAATTGATCAGATCGTAAAAGCCTATTGCGTAAAATAACATCTATTTTGCTTAGTTATTGATCAAAAATCATGCCGCGATCGAATTGCTGATCGTTCGATCGCACTAACACTATGATACATATGTTATATTTTTTAATTATTTTTTGATATTGCGTTAAAATTCATCTATTATGCACTGGTGTTCATTTTTATTTAGGTGCAGACAGCCATGTTATTAATGCCAAACAAGGACTGGCATTGGGAATACAATGAGACTTGCAAGCAACTGAGTATTTCATTGGGTTCCGAGATGGAGTTCTTAACCCCTTATAAAGCTAAACAATTAATCCCAGATGCGTTATGCGCAACTGAGTTTAGTGTTGAACACGCAAAATTTTATCTTAAAATGCTAGAAACCCTTCCTAAAGTGCTGCAAATCTCTGATGCTGCTATTGTACAAACTGCGTTAAATGCCACTGCTGCTCATTTTTTATTGCAATCGCAAATGCCTAAATCTTGGTTTTTTGATGTTAGTGAAGAATGCGTGTATTGCGAAATCGGTAAGTTATTTCAATTGAAATGTGGTTATTCTAAGGTATTGGTATTAGTAATTGATAATGGCTTACAAGCCGCTACCGTAATGAATTTATCGCAACATTGCGAATTGTCAGACAGTAAATCGCTAGCACAATTTGACACCATTAAAGTCATGCATAATCGCTTGCATCCTCTTCGTAAAGCTCGTCAGGTTGTAGCTGCATAGCCATAGCGGAAATGAGTTCCATCACCGCTTTTATGACTCAACTCTTTCCTCAAATGCTGAAAATATCGTTCAGCATTTTTGCTATTAACAACGTTACTCTGCTACACAACGCACTTATCACAATGTTACTTGTACCAGTTAATTCATTATCCTCTTATACCAATTCCACTAATTATCTGGTCATTCAGCGGTAATTCTGTGCCTTCTAGGCAAGTAATAGGATTGTAGGCATAGTTGCTCTCGGCAACTGCTCCTGCGTTGCTCTACCTCCTGCATCCATGCAGTCGTACGTCAAAATACTATTAAGCAGCATAGAAGGCACAGAAACCCGCCTTGCAGGAGACGCTCAGACAGTCCATTTCTTTGTTGCATTGCCTTAGAAGGGAATAACCATTATTTCAACAATGCGCCTCAAACTGAACAGTCTGAGCGACTCTGATTGGTCACATAATTAATGGAAATGGTATTACACTAATCTTGATAAATAAGTGATCAGACATTGCAGCGAGCGAGTTGTTCTACCTTCAATATGTTTAACAAGGTTATAAGCGATGTTAACCAGTAAGAATGATCACATTATTGTGCTGATTAATGGTATTAGGCTATGGAACATCGGCAGGGCGAGAACGCGAACATTTTTCGAACAGATTAAGGTCGTTTAATAAACTTCCGTAGTTCGATAAATCTTCATAGTTAGGATGGTTTCTTGTTCTTCTGCTTGCAGGTTAAACATAGAGTTCAAAAAGCAAGCACTCATGCGGTTGCCCTGCCTGTATACCTTTGTAAATTTTATATTTAGTTGAATAATGTTAACTCAGTTTAGGTATTCTTTTTTATACGTGCTAATGTTGAAAATGTAACGGAATAACGCTTATGGGGCGCCTAATAACTATGACCATGAAAATGGAAAATCGCTCGATAGAAGAAAAAATATTACTTGCTGTGACTGCTGCAGCAATTCTAATTTTGTCGCCATTTTTGATTAAAAGTATCATCGAAAACAATACACTCCGAATTATTGTCGATCTGATTGCCGTTGGCGGAATTTCTTTTATTTTCATCGGTGTCTGGTTTACGAGTAACGTTAAGCTTTTTAGTGGTCTATTTGCCATCATTGCTCATGTTACTATTTTATTTGGTATTCATATTGTCGGAAGCGAATTAATTTTTTGGCTTTTTCCTATTATTATCGCCAGCTTTTACCTATTACCGACAGTGATAGCTTGTGTGCTTAATAGCTTATTAATCACTATTGCAGGGCTATTAACGTATCAAGATTTTGAACATTTCTCCTTACCGCTCATTATGGCATCGTTTGTAGTTACTGGGGTTTTCTCATTAATCTTTTCTTTATTTATGCAACGTAAAAACCGGCAATTACTGGAAAAAGATAAAATAAACCAACTTAGAAATACTATTTTGGAACTTATCGCCAGCTCGAGCAAATTATCTAAAGTGTTAAATACTGTGGTGCAAGGCATTGAAAATGAATTACCTGGAACAATATGCAGTATTTCTATAGTCGATGATACTGCGACACAATTACGTTTGATTGCCGCGCCAAGTTTTCCTGATTTTTATAAAGAAGCCGTCGACGTCATTCCTATTAAAAAGGGAGTTGGCTCCTGTGGTGAAGCTGCAGCGCTTGGAATAAGAGTATTTGTAAGTGATATAGCTTCACACCCAAATTGGACACCATGGGCACAATTAGCTCATAAAGCGCAATTAGTATCGTGTTGGTCTGAACCGATTATCAGCCACCATGGCAATATTTTAGGCACAATTGCGATTTACTTTAATGCCTATGTGACGCTAACAGACAATGAATTTACTTTGGTTGAACAATTTGTCAATCTGACTCGCATCGCTATAGAGCGCGACAAAGCGGATAATATTATTTGGCATCAGGCTAATTTTGATACCTTAACCCAATTACCCAATCGACATTTATTAAATGAGCATCTCTCTAACGCAATCGATAATGCTGAGCGAGATAAAAAGCAATTGGTAATAGCAATGCTTGATTTAGACAAATTTAAAGATGTGAATGACTCTTTGGGCCATGCAGCAGGCGACAGTGTGCTTATTGAGTGCGCAAGTCGAATTAAAAACAGTATCCGAAAAAATGACATTGTTGCCCGTTTAGGTGGCGATGAATTTATCATTGCTTTTGTTGGGACTACCTCTCCTGAAGATATCGATAAAATTGGTCAAAAACTTTTAACCACACTGGCACAACCTTATGTAATAGAGCAAAAAAACTTTTATTGTACAGCCAGTATTGGCCTTGCTTGTTATCCTAATGATGGGTTAACCATTGATGCGTTAATGACGAATGCAGATCAAGCGATGTATCGAGCTAAAACTCGCGGTCGAAATAGTATTCACTATTTTACCGAAAATATGAGTACCGATTTTTTAAAAAGAATGGAAATGATTGATGATTTACGCACCGCGGTTGAACAACAACAATTTCATTTGGTGTACCAACCTATAGTTGATTTACGCACTCATCAAATAACCAAAGCTGAAGCATTAATTCGTTGGCACCACCCTCAAAAAGGCATGATTTCTCCGATAGAGTTTATCCCAATTGCCGAGGAAATTGGCCTGATAGTTGAGATCAGTGAATGGATATTCAACCAGGTTTCTCAACAGGCTCATGAGTGGCGACAGCGTTATTGTGCAAATTTATCCATTAGTATTAATACTTCGCCAGTGCAATATCGCAATGAAGGTAAACTTGTTAAAGCTTGGGCTGATTCACTGATTGCACAAGGTATATCAAGTGAGGCTATCTCAATTGAAATTACTGAACATTTGTTAATGGAAAATCAAGCTGAGGTGGTCGAAGCGCTTGAAAAATTACGTCAGCAGGGGATAACCATCTCCATAGATGATTTTGGTACAGGCTATTGCTCTTTTTCTTATTTAAAGAATTTTGCATTTGATTACTTAAAAATCGATCAAAGTTTTGTACAAAATATGTCAATTGACAATAACGATGCTGCACTGTGTGAAGCAATTATTGTGATGGCAGGTAAGCTTAATATGCAAGTGATCGCCGAAGGTATTGAAACTGAAGAGCAAAAACAATTACTGGTTGCAGCAGGTTGTACTTTAGGCCAAGGTTATCTGTTATCAAAACCACTTTCGGTCGCTGATTTTGAACAGCTACTTATCAAACAAAATCAATAACACAGGTAGACTTAACGCATATACCATTCAACCTTACGTTGAACAACAAGCCAGATTGAATGACGCTTATTGCATCCGTAGTATAAAGATACAATAAGCGTGCAGCACTGAGTAACCATGCAGATGATAGTGCAGATTAACTCATTTTAGCGATAATGCTAATGGGGGCGATACGTAATACCCAGTGTAATAAAGCCCAAGGGTAGCTTGGTACAAATGTGTTGGCTTTCTCTTTTTGAATGGCATTGACCATGGCTTTACACCCTGTTTCTGTATCAACAATAAAGGGCACTTTTTTAACTTTTTCATTTATTTCACTACGAATAAAGCCAGGATGCACGCATGTGACCTTTATTGGGGTGTTCATTACATCTATCCGAATACCTTCCGTTAATGATGTTAGTGCCGCTTTTGTTGCTGCATAAACTGTCATGGCTCGCCTAAAACCTCTAACGGCACTGATTGATGATATGGTGACTAAATGGCCATTATTTTGTTCACGAAAAATAGTCATGGCAGCTTCGCATTGTGCTATTGCTGCAATAAAATTGGTTTGCGCAGTTTGTAAATTAGCTGCAAAATATCCCGTGCCAATTGAGGCACCTTTGCCCATACCTGCATTAACGATGACTCGATCGAGTTGACCCATTTCTTGTTTAAATTGATTAAATACATCAAATACTTGCGGGTGATCATTTACATCAAGTGGTTTAATTAACACCTTGATACTTGGGTTTATGGTGAGCAAGTGTTGTTTTAATTCTTCTAATCTGTCTAATCGCCTTGCGCATAACGCTAGGTTATGGTTTTGTTTAGCAAATTCAATGGCCATGCCACGCCCTAAACCTGAGCTTGCTCCAGTAATTAATATATTTGTTCGTCTCATCATTGACTCTTTATTATTGTTAGCTCTTTAATAAAACATGCCAAAGAGCAGGGGTGAGTGTTTTGGGTTAAATTAAGCTGAATAAATGGTGTTGCTCACCAGTAAAATAGCGATGTTCATTTAAGGTGATTAAACTTAGTCGTTGTCGTTTAAGTTGTAATTGGGTCATACCACAGTTAACTAATTGCCTGTTAATATTAAAAAACTCAGATTTAGGAATAGATAAAATTTGCATCACTGCGGCACTAATCACACCACCAGAAGTGTAAATAAAAATAGTGTTTTTGTCGGTAGCCTGTTGTAATAAATCTGACAATCCATCCGCCACGCGTTGAGTAAATTGTTGCCAAGATTCTGTATATTGTTCACTGTTTGAAGCCTGTTGCCATTGTTCAATGGCTTGGCTAAAAAGCTCAATAAATGCTCTTGTCGGTGATGGGTGTGAGCTAAGGTATGCTTTCATCATTTCAGGCTTGGCCAGTTCTGGTCGATAAACCGCAATCACATTTTCATGATCGAACTCGTTCCAATTGTCGCTTATTTGTAATGATTTATTGGCTAGATTAGCTGACATATTAGACAAACAGGCATCCCGGGTTTGATGATGTCTGGTCATGTTGCCACTAATAACGTGATTAGGTTGAATTAAACACTGAGTAAAATAGTCGCCTAAATACCTAGCCTGGCTATGGCCTAAATCTGACAAATTATCATAGTTGTTGGTGCCAAAGCTGGCTTGCCCATGACGGATTAAATAAATATTCGTCATGGTTAACCTTTTTGCGCCATTGCACGATGACAACGCCACAATAAATAGTGTGAAAAAATCCAAAATTGCTTAAAGGCGGGGTTTCGAGTTTGCTTATGGTGATAACGGTAATATATTTGCTGCACAATACCCGCTAAGCGAAATAAACCGAAGACTTCGTAAAATCGAAAATCATCAATGGTGATATTCATTTTATCGCAATAATATTCAACCACTTGCTTACGCGTTAACATGCCTTTTAAGTGGGTAGGTTGGCGGCGTGTCATTTGCGCTAAAAAATCATCATCAGCTTCAACCCAGTAGGCAAGGGTGTTACCTAAATCCATTAACGGATTACCTAATGTCGCCAGCTCCCAATCAAGTATGCCATTCACTTTGGTGATGTCATCAGGATCGAGTACTACGTTATCAAATCTAAAGTCATTGTGAGTTAAGCAAATGTGCTCTTGAGTTGGCTTATGTTGTTGTAGCCAATCCATCACCTTTGTACCCGAAGGGACATTCCAGGTTTTAGCCTGGGTGTAACGTTGGCTCCATCCATCTATTTGGCGCTGGGTATATCCTTCGCCTTTACCTATATGGCTAAGGTTGGCAGCTTCTATATCGACTTGATGTAATTCGATTAAACAATCAATCACATTAGTGCATAGCGCCTTTGCTTGCTGTTCATCTACTGTTAATCCTTTAGGCAGGTTTTGCCTAGGAATAATGCCATTGAGCTTTTCCATGACATAAAACTCTGTACCTAACACACTCTCATCGTCGCAATGCGCCAGCATGCGTGGGACATAGGGGTAAACAGGCTTGAGCGCTTGCTGTAAACGATACTCTCGCCCCATGTCATGAGCTCCTTTGGCTTTAGTGCCTTTTGGTGCTCGGCGTAAAATGAGCTCTTTATTGGCGTAACTTAAACAGTAAGTCCAATTTGATGCGCCACCAGTATACTGGGTTATGGTTAAATCGCCTTCAAGCCCACCAAGGTGCTGTTTTAACCATGGGTCGATAATTGCTGGGTCTAACTCTTCACCTGAACGCATGGCTTTGGCTTTATCAAGATATTGTTGAACCATTAGCGTTGTTCCTCCTTTAACATTTGCCTTAAACGATGTGTTTGTCTCAATACCAATTTGCAGTACCAATTCAGTGGCAATATTCGTTTTAATTGGTATAGACGTTTGCCTTGCGAATGGGTTAATAACAAAAATCGATTATTTGAGACACCTGTGTATGCAATGTCAGCAACTTGCTCTGCATTGATGGGTGATTTATCAAACAGTTTACCTAGGAGCTTTTCCATTGTTGGCAGTTGAGTGCGTAGACTGCTGCCAAGGTTAGTTTTAAAAAAGCCTGGGCATAATACACTGACGTTGATATTGTCATCGGCCAGTTCTAAACGCAATGTTTCTGACAAAGACACGACAGCAGCCTTTGAGGCATTGTAACTGGACATAAAGGGAATGGGGGTCAATCCTGCTTGCGATGCGACATTCAGTATAGTGCCACCACCTTGCTGTTTAAAAATGGGAACAAACTGCTGGCACATATTAACAATACCAAAAAGATTGATCTCCATAACCCATCGCCATTGCGCTAGTGGTTCTGCCTCTATTTTATCGGCCGAGGCCACGCCAGCATTGTTAATTAATATATCGATTGTTTGCCAGTACGATGTAAGTTGTTTGATAAGTGCTTGTATGCTGGCAGTGTTGGTAATGTCGCAATGTATGAAAAATGCTTTACCACCTAATGCGGTTATTTGTTGGCACACCTGTTCACCAGCTTGTTGATTGATATCAACTATACACACGTGAGCCTGTTGAGTAGCCCATTTTATCGCTAGTGCTTTGCCTAACCCTGAAGCCGCGCCAGTTATTACCACATTTTTGCTAGACTGTGTGTTTGGTTTCATCGCTATTACCATTATTTATATTTTGCTAATTCAAGACGAGACACCATTGCCATATGCACTTCATCTGGCCCATCAGCTAAACGTAAACTTCTTGCCATAGCTGCAAATCCTGCTAGCGGTGTATCGTGGTTCATACCGGCGCCGCCATAAATTTGTATGGCCATGTCGACAACCTGGCTCAACACTGAAGGGACCACGACTTTGATTGCAGAAATATCCGTCATGGCATGTTTTACGCCTAAATTGTCGATTTTCCATGCGGCATTTAGGGTCAATAGTCTGGCTTGATCTATTGCCATACGTGCTTGTGCAATTCGCTCAAGATTACCGCCCAACTTTATTATGGGCTGGCCAAAGGCAACTCTTGATTGGCCTCGTTCTATTGCTAACGACAGGGCTCGCTCCGCTGCGCCGATAGCACGCATGCAATGATGGATCCGGCCCGGCCCTAAGCGGCCTTGAGCAATTTCAAACCCTTTGCCGAGTCCCATAATGACATGGCTTTTAGGCACACGAACATTGACAAGTTCCATTTCTCCATGGCCGTACGGCGCATCAAAATCTCCATATGCGCTTAACATTCGAGTGATAGTTACTCCCGGGGTATTGATAGGAACCAATACCATACTGTGGCGTTGGTGTTTAGGCGCATCAGGATCTGAAAGCCCCATAAAAATCATGATCTGGCAGTTAGGATGACCAAGCCCAGTTGACCACCATTTGCGACCGTTAATGATCACATCATCGCCGTCTTCGATGATGGTGGCTTGCATATTTGTTGCATCTGATGAAGCGACATCCGGTTCTGTCATGGCAAACACGGAGCGAATATCACCAGACAGAAGTGGGGTTAGCCATTGGGCTTTTTGTTGCTCATTTCCAAAATGATATAGCACTTCCATGTTACCGGTATCAGGGGCATTACAATTAAATATCTCAGGAGCCAGCAGTGAACGGCCCATTTCTTCAGCTAAAGGCGCGTATTCAACACAACTCAGGCCTTGGCCAAGCTCGGAGTCGGGTAAAAATAAATTCCATAAACCAAGTGTTTTTGCCTGGCGTTTCAATGTTTCAATGTGTGGCAGCAACTGCCATTGAGTCCAATCCTGATGATGATTTAGGCGTCTATTTTCGGCAAGTAATTCGGCTTCAACGGGTAAAATTTTATCGTGAATAAATGAGGTCACTTGCGCTAAATAATGTTGTGATTTTTCTGTAGCGTAGATATTCATGTTCAAACCTATTTGAGTGGATATACAGGTAACTAATGGAGAGTACGGTTTATGAATTCAGTAGACAGCATAGCCCAGTAATTTGAGTGAACGAAATGAAATAACATGATAGGTTATGTTGAATAGTATTCATAACCGCTTGCGGTTCACCTTACACCACGGCAGGAAAAAAATGGCAGATACTAAAGCAATCCAGCAACTTGATTTAAATTTGTTAAAAATTTTTGAAGCACTCTATGCGCAACAAAATATGACAACGGCCGCTAAGTCATTATTTATTACACCTTCTGCTGTTAGCCATGCAATAAAGCGCTTGCGACTGGTGCTAGACGATCCACTCTTTATACGTCAAGGCATGCAGATGCAACCTACCGCAGCATGTCAACGCATGGCGCCACAACTTATTAATGCATTAAATCACATTCGCCAAGTGTTGCAGCAATGTGGGGAGTTCAATCCGTTAACCACTGAGCAGACTTTTAATATTGCCATTCATGAAGCATTAGAAAGCCAAATTTTGCCACTGTTGATTGAACACCTTGTTGAACTTATACCCCGAGCCAAAATTGTCAGTATGGCGTTATCAAGAGAGCAACTCACTCGGCAATTAACCAGTGGCGAAGTTGACCTGGCTATCGATGTTGCCAGGGCTGTCAATCCACCTTTAATGCACGCCCCGTTACTGTCTGATCCATTTTGTGTTCTTGTTGATAGCAGAAACTGGCTTAAAAACACCATTGAACAAGAAGATTATTTGAGGGCAGAGCATATCGTGGTATCAAATCGGCCAACTGGCAGAGTCATGGAGGATTTTCTATTGCAACAACAAGGGGTGAATCGGTTGATTAAATACCGTTGTCAGCGTTATCAAACGGCAGCTAAAATTGTGTTAGGCACTCATTTAATGTTGACATTGCCGCAATCAATTGCGTTGCAATTTACGGATCCTAATTTAGCGATGTATGCCGTACCTTTTACATTGTCAGATATAGATACGCATTTGTACTGGCACAGTAATACGCAAACTGATCATGCACTTAGTTGGCTTCGTCAACACATTAATGCTGCTGTAGTATTGGCAAATCCCAATCACTCGCCAGCATAAATAAGCATGTTTATTCACAACTAAACATTAATTGTGTTTAGCCAATATATTTTGGCTAACATGGTCAAGTGTGTGTTGAGTCAATGATTAACGTTTGTAAGAGTTTTGATGAGTTAAGTCGCCTTAAGTGTCGACGACTTAACAATTGAAATAAAATGCCAATCATCTATTGGTGTGAAAGCTGGGCCATAATATTAATGACATCTTGATATGAAATATTATATTGGCGCGATAAATTAATTATTTTCGTCTTATAAGTTTGAATATGCTCTTGTTTAATAAGATCGGCTTGCTTTTGTTCAACAATCGCATTGACCGACTCTTGTAAAATCAACAAACGCCGTAAACTGTAATCTAGCGAATTGATATACGCTGTCATTTGTTGTTTATTACGGGCATTTTCAAGGTTTGAAGTTGTGCGTTGTTCAAAATCTAATTCGTCAAACGCATTCATCATTTGTTGTAAATTTAAATCGTTGCTCATAAGTATGATTGTCTACGTTATTTTTTGGGATTATATTCATATTTGACTACTAAGTCACCTCTCGCCTAGTTGATTTAGGTAAAAAGCAAACGCTAGATTATCAATAATTAACAAAACTTGTTCAGTTGCTTATTTATCAGTAACCTAAGATTCTGATTTTCAAGGAGGACTTATGCACGATCTATTACCTGACTTATTCGACCATTACCCTGAACAATTGACATTATTGTCATCTGCGTGGCGATCTTATGGCGCAAAGCCGATATTTTTTGGCGAAGTGGTGACGGTTAAATGTTTTGAAGATAATTCAATGGTTAAATCTGAGCTAGCCAAAGCGGGTCATGGCAAAGTACTCGTTGTAGATGGTGGCGGGTCAACAAGACGCGCGCTTTTAGGGGACATGATAGCCCTCAATGCTGTGAAAAATGGCTGGGAAGGTATCATTATTCAAGGCTGTGTGCGTGATGTTGGCACGCTCGCTACCCTGCAAATTGGGGTACAAGCTTTAGGCACGAACCCGATTAAAACAGACAAAAAAGATGTAGGTGAAGTCAATGTTATTATCGAAATTGCAGGGGTTAACGTTGCACCAGGGATGATGATTTATGCCGATCTCAATGGCATAGCTGTGAGCCAGCAAGCATTAGATTTGTCTATTTTACAATAGAAAAATTCAAATAAGGAAATAACAATGAAACTAGTAAAGTGGTTATTAGCGATTATGCTAACACTGGTTGTAGGCATTACTGTTTACTTAACAATGTTTTTTGACCTTAACAATTTTAAACCGCAAATTGTCGATGCTGTTAAAAAGCAAACGGGTCGAGATTTACAGATTACAGATGATCTCAGTTGGAGTGTATTTCCCTCTTTAGGGATCAAACTTGGTGGTATCTCACTTTCAAACCCAGAAAATTTTACCCCCGCATCAATGTTAGATGTTAACGAAGCGGTTGCGAATGTGGCATTAATGCCATTGTTTAGTCAACAGATTGAAGTTGAGTTATTAAAACTCGATGGATTAACGTTAAATCTAGTGACACAAAAAAATGGTGAAACAAGCTTTGACGGCTTAACCGGTGAGGGCGCTAGCAACACACAAGCACCGTCAGCATCAAAAGATACAAAAGCAGCAATGTCGTTGCAAACACTCGATATCGGTGGCGTAGCGTTGACAAACACCAATATCAATTTAATTGATATGGCAACAAATACAACTCAAACTTTTAGCCTAAAAAGTTTTACATTAGGTGAATTTAGTTTGGGTAAATTGGCAGACTTTGCTTACGAGTTTTCGGCTGCGTTACCAGACATGGCCGTGACTTCATCAGGTAAAGGACAGCTTAAAATTGACCAAGCGTTGAAACAAGTCACCATTAATGATTTTATCATGAGCCATAAAGCGCAAGGCGACAGTTTACCTAATCAGTTGGTTACAGCCGACATGACAACTCAAGTGGTCATGGCATTAGATGCAAAAACCATTGAATTACAGCTTACAAAGCTCAGTGCAATGGATATTGCAGCTACTGGTAATATTAAGGTGAATTACGCAAACAGTATTCCTAAAATTGTGATGTCCTTAGATGCTGGCGATATTGATGTTGATGCACTTTTTCCTCCACAAGAAAACCAAGCCGAAACGAGTTCGACCGATAGTGAGGCCGCTCAGGGTGTTGAACCGGATTTATCAGTGTTTAACACTATCGATGCCAATGTAAAACTCTCTGCAAAGTCGATTAAAGTCAGTAATTTGTTGACGCAAAATTGGCAATTAAACATGGCTATTAATAAAGGTGTGCTAACGCTATCGTCATTAACGGCTGATTTGTATGAAGGCAAACTTGCATTGACAGCCAAGCTTGATGGTCGTAAAGCTGTGCCAACATACCAGTTTGAAAAAGTATTGACGGGCGTTAATATTCGTCCTTTATTAAAGGATGCCGCTGAAGTTGATTTACTTTCTGGTAAAGCCAGCTTTCAAGTTAAAGGCAATGGGTTTAGTTTAATCCCTGAAAAACTCAAACAAAATCTTGATGCTGCTGGCCAGTTTGAGGTGTCTGATGGTTCATTGTACGGAGTAAATATCCCGCAAATGATCCGTAGCGCACAACAAAAGCTACAAGGTGATTTATCTGCCGATAACAAAGAAGAATTGAAAACTGATTTTACCAGTTTAACCGGCAGTTTTAGCATTAAAGATGCGGTTGTAACGAACCCTGATCTTGCGATGGCGTCACCGCTTATTCGTTTAAAAGGTAATGGGTTAGCTAATATTGCAACTGAAACGTTAGACTATTCGTTAACCACAAGTGTTGTTGGTTCGCTAGTAGGTCAAGGAGAAGGCGTTGATGAGTCTCTTAAAGGGGTTGATATACCAGTAACAATTAAAGGGACGTTTCAAGACCCTAAATTTGGCATAGATACTAAAGCGTTGTTAGAAGGCCAATTTAAAGACGAAGCAGACAAAGCAAAAGAAAAGCTTAAAGAGGGCTTGTTTAAAAAGCTAGGAATTTAAACCATTAACCCTAATGTCATAATGATTCGAACGTAATGATACCAATCAGCACAAGAATGTGATCATTCTTACTGGTTAACATCGCTTATAATGTTGTTAGAAATTTTGACGGTAGAACAACTCGCTTGCTGCAATTTCTGCCTTATTTTAAGCGATTTATCCTATAATTTCTGATGACTTATTTATCCTGATAGGTATTACAAACAAAAACGGACAAGTTTTATCTTGTCCGTTTTTATGTCTTAAATAATTGATGGTTTCTAACTATTCGTGACAATCAATTTCAAGATTTGGCCTGGTTGAATTAATTTACTATTTTGTAAACTGTTCCATTCAATTAACTCAGCAACGGTCACTTTATATTTCGTCGCGATACGTGCTAGAGAATCACCAGATTTAACGCGGTAGTTTACGGTTTTCTCTGTTCCGCTAGTATTAGCGGTAACTTCATTAGGATAAATAACAAGATTTTTACCCACAGTTAATGTTGATTGTTGCTTAAGGTTATTCCACTTCATTAATTGAGCAACAGAGACTTGTTGAGATTGCGCAATTTTCCATAACGAATCACCAGATTTAATCGTATAAGTCTGCTTGTTAGGGCTAGATTTCACGACGGCTTTTCGAGCGAGAATTTGGTCAGCTGTCATGGTTGCTAAATCAGGATCTTTGATTGCCACAGGGATAATCAAGAACTTACCAGCAATGATATTGTTGCCTTTAATGCCGTTACTGCTGCGAATAAGTGTTTCTGTGGTTTCAAATTGATCGGCAATACGGCTAATGCTATCACCAGATTTAATTTTGTAGCGTACCCAGTTAATGCGTGATTCTGGCTCAATAGTGGCTAATGCACGTTTAAAGGTTGCTGCTTTATCGCTTGGTACGATTAGCTGATGTGGGCCTTGTGGAGCTGTTGCCCAACGCTTTAAACCTGGATTAATCGCTTTTAAGTCGACGATGTCGATTTGAGCTAGATCAGCGGCTAAATTAATATCAAGCTGACTTTCAATATTAACCACTTCAATTTGCGGTGTATTTTCAATTGGCGTTAATGTTATGCCATATTTATCGGCATGCTTAATGACATCTGCCAGTGCAAGTAATTGCGGCACATAATGAGCGGTTTCTTTTGGTAATGATAGCGACCAAAAATCGGCGGCCTTGCCTTTAGCCTTGTTGCGTTTAATGGCATTGAGTAAGCGGCCTTCACCAGAATTATACGCTGCAATCGTGTAAAACCAGTTATTGTCCATTTTAGGGTATAAGTATTGGAGTAAATCTAGAGCTGCCTTCGTTGATGATGCAACATCTTGTCGGCCATCAAACCACCAGTTAGTTTTGACACCAAAAGACAACGCGGTTTGCGGTGTTAATTGCCATAAACCTGATGCATGGCTACTCGAATAAGCTAAGGGATCGAAACCGCTTTCTACAATAGGTAACAAGGCAAGTTCTATTGGTAGATTGCGTTCTTCGAGTTGTTCAACGATATAGTATAAAAATGGACTTGCACGTTGGGTGATAATTTCTAAATGCTTTGGATTATCCAGATACCATTGCTTGTATTGCATCACAAGAGCATTATCGACCGTAGGCAATGACATTTGTTTGCTGATCCGCAACCACAAATTGTTTACCTCTGCCACTTGCTCTTCTATTTCATCAAGTGTAACGGTAGCCGATTTTTTGCTTTTTGCCTTTAGTGCAACTTTAGTTGGTTCATTGTCTGTTTGGACAGTTGACGTTTGGAGTGTCTGACACCCAGTTACCGCCACTATGGTGCCGGCAATAATGAATAAATTTACTTTCATTGAAGATACACTTCCTCAAGTTCTCAGGCCTTAAAATAGGGATCGAACATACCAAATGCCTATGAGACTCTTTTGGTCATGCTTTAGTTCAGTTTTGCATTGTAGATTAAAACATTTGGCTTGTCTTATTAAAGTGTTTTCATGTTGGGCTAAAAGTTATTTTTCCACTCTCGCATAAGTGTAAATGTTTGTATTTCATCTATATTTGGTATTTTGTATTCGTTCGATATTGCGACTTGAGTCTCATTTATATGACATCGTAGGAAGGGGTTTATCGCTTTTTCTATGGCAATTGTGCTAGGTATGGAAGGGATGTTTTGTGAGCGTAATTGATCGACTTTTTGTGAATATTTGTTCAACTCGATATTGTTAGGAGTCACTTGTTGGGCAAAATTAAGATTTGCTCGGGTATATTCGTGAGCACAATACACTTCAGTATTGTCGGGTAACTGGGCTAACATTTTAAGCGACTGCAGCATTTGATTAGGTGTGCCTTCAAATAAGCGACCGCAACCGCCACTAAATAATGTATCGCCGCAAAAGAGCTTGTTATCGATATAATATGCGATGTGTCCTAAGGTATGGCCAGGTACTGCAAAGACTTGTACGTTACCCAAATGGCTAATGTCTATCGTGGTGTTTATGTTGATTGATAGCGACTCTGTGAGCCCTGCAATTTGCTCGTTACTTGGGCCATAAACAACAAGACGATGATCAAAATGCTGTTGTAATTGTGCTATCCCACCAGTGTGATCACTATGATGATGGGTAATTAACACACCAACTAGATTTAATGTTGTGGTGGCTAAATAGTCAATTACACTCTGAGCACAACCAGGGTCGACGACATAGGCTTTAGAGCTACCTATTTGATGTATTAACCAAATATAGTTGTCTTTAAATGCTGCAATGGTATGTACCTTAAACATAATCTGGCTCGAGTGAAGTTGATTTATCTGTTAGGGTAACGGATAAAACCAAATCACATCAAGTGCTATGCTGGTTACGTTAAGATTAATGAGACAGAGGAGTAACCGTGACCGAACCTAGGTTAGTACCGCAACATTGGCTAGACTTGCCTTTTGGTGAGGTGTTGCAGGCTGAAATTGAAGCAGCTCTTGCTCCTTGGTGGCCACGTATTTTTGGCTATCATTTACTTAAAGTCGGTGCGTTAAGCAGTCAAATTAATACAATGAACTGCTCTATTGCTCGTCATTATTCCTCATTTAAAGGACAAGACGCCAATATTCAAGCTGATCCTCATTATTTACCATTACAGCAACATGTTATTGACGCTGTGATAAGTTGTTTTTTATTAGAGTTTGAACAAAATCCATATCAAATTTTACGTGAGTTTGACCGCGTACTCATCAATAGTGGTTATATATTTATTGTGGGCTTTAACCCTGTGAGTCCAGTTTTTGCGGGCAAAATTTTACCCAAGTATCAAGGTCAACTCCCGTGGAGTGGCCAGTTTTTTATGCCGTCCAGAGTGAAAGACTGGCTCGGCTTATTAGGGTATCAAGTGCTTGCAGATGAGCGTTTAATGCATCATTCACTACTCGGGCCTGTAAGCCGTCAGCCAGAACAGCATCCCTGGTGGCAAAAAAGTTTAGCCAATTGGTTACCGGGCACAGGCAGTGTATATGTGATTGTGGCTCGTAAACTCACAGTGCCTTTAACACCTATACGAGATAAATCTAAGATCAGCGCACCCAACTGGGCTACAGCCCCAACTGCGGGGCGCTCTGGTTTGTCAAAACGCTAGTATCACTTTTGCTCAAGCGATATCCAGCCTCCAACGTTTTTTTGGCTTTGTTGTGATTGGTGTTCGCTTGAGTAAAAAGCGCATTGACTTGATAATATCATCGAAGGTTAATGCGTGGTGCTCAGACAATGCCAGCTTAAGGTTGATAACCCTCATCGACTTGCTTTGGTTTGGCTTCTGCAGCTTGTCTGGCTAATGTGTCGCATCGTTCATTTTCTTTATGTCCAGCATGGCCTTTAACCCAGCGCCAATCAATACGGTGTAGTTGACTGACAGCGTCTAAACGTTTCCATAGATCAACATTTTTTACTGGTTGTTTGGTTGAGGTTATCCAGCCTTTCTTTTTCCAACCATGGATCCAGGATGTAATGCCTTGACGCATATATTGGCTGTCACTGGTTAGGATGATGTTGCAAGGCTCATATAAGGCTTCAAGCGCAATAATGGGAGCCAGTAATTCCATGCGATTATTGGTTGTTAATGCAAAACCGTCGGCTATTTCATGGGTGTGATTTTTGTATTTCATTACCACACCATAACCGCCATATCCTGGATTGCCTAAACATGATCCATCGGTAAAGATATACAGCTGTTTGAGTTCGGCCATCAAATTGTTACCATAGCAAAATATTCACGCCAGTATACTTAATTTAGTTAGGGGCGAGGGCTTAAAGAGTAAAAATTATGAACATTATTTCAAGTGCGAGTCGCCAAGTTATTCTCGATACCGAAACAACAGGTATGAATCAGGCTGGTGGTCCAGTTTATATAGGCCATAGAATTATAGAAATTGGTTGTGTTGAAGTGATTAACCGCCGATTAACGGGACGCACTTACCATCAGTATATCAATCCGGGCCAAGCTATTGATGAAGAAGCCATTCAGGTGCATGGTATTACTAATGAGCGTGTTGCACATGAACCTAGGTTTCATCAAATCGCTCAAGATTTCATAGACTTCATTGATGGTGCTGAAATTGTTGCACACAACGCAAGCTTCGACGTTAGCTTTATGGATCATGAGTTTTCTAAGCTCAATCCTGTCGGGCCTAAAACCAAAGATATTTGCTCTATTTTAGACAGTTTAGCCATTGCCAAGCGCTTGCATCCAGGGCAAAAAAATAACCTTGATGCTTTGTGTAAGCGTTACGGTATCGATAATAGTCGTAGAACCTATCACGGAGCATTGCTAGATGCTGAAATTCTAGCTGATGTATACTTAATTATGACGGGTGGACAAATTAAGTTTAATTTGTCTAATGAAAAGGCCGGTCAAGAAGCGGGTGGGATAAAAAAAATCGACACAGCAGCGTTTAATCTTAAAGTAGTTGGGGCTACGGCCGATGAATTAGTATTACACGAACAACGACTTGACCTCATTGCCAAGTCTGGAAAATGTCTTTGGAGAGGGTAATCCCACCTTTATGATTGTTAGCCTTTCACGTCACATTACCTTAGTTGTTTTATTATTACTAAGCCCGATTATGGCTTGGCAATCGAGTGCATTGGCGGCCCCCGTTAAGGCTTCACTTGCCGCTGAGCTTAAAAATCGATTTCGTATTGATTATATGGTGGAAAGCTTAACGTTAGTGATACAGCGCGATTATGGTTCTGCGCCAGTGGTTGTGGTGTTACCTGATGGAAGCAAATGGTATTCAACACGTCATCCGCAAAATGTAAAATGGGTTGATGGCATTTCTGCAGACATGATCCAAATAGAAAACCCCATGCCAGGTCCTTGGCAGTTACTTGGGCAAGTAACTGAAGGCTCAACTATTCAAAAAATCTCTAAACTCGACATTGAAGTACAACCCTTGCCACAACCACTGTTTCAGGGTGAGCGTCTTAAGATCACAGCCAGATTGCTGGGCGACAATTTAACCATGAGAATGCCAGGCTTAGAATACATGGTTGAATGGACTTCGCGTTTTACCAGTCAACATATTGCTGGAGATGATAATTTTGCCACAGGCACCATTATTGTTGGGGCTTATAAAGACAATGGTGAAGAATTAGATGAAGCGCCTGATGATGGAATATTTACCGGCGCCCAAAATCTTGAACAACCCACAGGTCACTATACGTTGACCGTCACAGCACGCAACAACGTGTTTGAGCGTGAATATGTGATGCCATTTAAGTTATCGAAACAGCCTATTACCGCTGAAATGGTGCCCAATAATGATCCACTAAAGGGTATCTGGCAGATACAGTTAACCGTAGATGAAAGCCAAGTTTTACTTGCAGAAACTCATTTTGAGTTTGAACTTGTCGGCCCAGCAGGTTTACAGGTACCTATTTCATTGCAAAACATGACCAGTGCAGAACAGATATTGTATTTACCTAAAGTGACTGAATATGGGAGTTACCGAGTCAAAGGCAGTGTTGTTTCCACTACTGTAGAAGGGCGAGAAATTGTACTTCATTTGCCTGAGATGTTTTTTAATTTAATTGAGCCGCCCAAGCCAGGACCAACTGCTGAAGAACTTGCTGAGCAAGCTGCCGAACAAGCCGCAATAGAAGAGCAAATAGCTAAAGATAATGCTATTTTTTGGATTATTGTGGTCAATGGTGTGTTATTTATTGTCGGCATTATTGGGATTGTGGTGTGGCGTAAGCGTCAAACATTAGCTAAAGCAATGGCCGCAGCTGAAGAACGCTTAAAACAAAATCCGCCAAAAGAACAAAAGGCTGAGCCAAGTCAACTTGAAAGCTTAGATTTAGATGACATCGATTTAACTATGCCTGACGATAAACATTAATCTTCTCTGTGTTATCAGATTAATGTTTGAATTTTGTACTAAAAACTAATTTCTGTTTGTTTTTTAGCTAATCGAGTCAAAACAATTAAAAAACAGTTGACGATTAATTATCACAACTTTATTATTCATCGCACTTGAGTGGAGCGGTAGTTCAGTTGGTTAGAATACCGGCCTGTCACGCCGGGGGTCGCGGGTTCGAGTCCCGTCCGCTCCGCCAATCAAGTAACTGTTTGCACTTAATAAAATAGATAATTGAAAAGTTGTTATTTTTATTAAGTGTATACAAACCGTTTTGGAGCGGTAGTTCAGTTGGTTAGAATACCGGCCTGTCACGCCGGGGGTCGCGGGTTCGAGTCCCGTCCGCTCCGCCAAATAACGAAGCCTTTACAGAAATGTAAGGGCTTTTTTATTTATTCTTTTAGCTCGATAGATAGTTAGATATTTAGATATTTAGATAGCTCGATAGCTCGATAGCTCGATAGCTCGATAGCTAGGTGGAAGATAACAGAGCGTCGCGGGTTCACTATTACAACATCAGCGTCCGCTGTGCCAAATAACGAAGCCTTTACAGAAATGTAAGGGCTTTTTTATTTATTCCTTTAGCTCGATAGATAGTTAGTTAGATAGCTCGATAGCTAGGTGGAAGATAACAGAGCGTCGCGGGTTCACTCTTACAACATCAGCGTCCGCTACGCCAAATAACGAAGCCTTTACAGAAATGTAAGGGCTTTTTTATTTATTCTTTTAGCTCGATAGATAGTTAGTTAGATAGTTAGATATTTAGATAGCTCGATAGCTAGGTGGAAGATAACAGAGCGTCGCGGGTTCACTTTTACAACATCAGCGTCCGCTGTGCCAAATAACGAAGCCTTTACAGAAATGTAAGGGCTTTTTTATTGGTCTTTTTTATTTATTCTTTTAGCTCGATAGCTAGGTGGAAGATAGCAGAGCGTCGTGGGTTCACTCTTACAACATCAGCGTCCGCTGTGCCAAATAACGAAGCCTCTACATTGTTGTAGAGGCTTTTTATATTGCTGATATGACACGACTAGTGTTATAAGTTTTCGTCAGCCTTTAATAAGGTTAGGCTGTCATTCACTTGCCATTTTAAAACTGAATTACAGTGTGTTGGCTAAAATTTATAGCTGACACTAAGGTCGATAGATCGCCCTGTACCTGCCATTTGTTCAAATCCTTGAGTGTTATCTTGTTTATAGTTGGCAATACTGACCCCGCCAAGAGGCAGTTGATAGTAATGGTCAAGTAGATTATTGATTGCAGCTGTCATGGTGACGTTTTGCCATTCAATCGTGCTGGTAAAGTTAATCAGAGAATAACTGCCAGTAACGTTTTCGAGGCGATTGTTGTCAACTCGCTCTTTGGTTGCAACCCATTGCCAGCTTAAGCTGTTTTTCCAATGTCCCAATTGATGGGCAATGGCTAACTCTGTTTGTAATGGCTTAATTTGATACAAAGGGGTATGGGTATCGTTTCGCTCACCATGAGTGGCGCTGATATTGGATGTGATTGTCCAGTTGCCATCGTCTTTTTCAGTTAACTGATAGCTGATATCCATTCTCGCGCCAAATAATGCGGCGTCGACATTATTAAATTCTAATATGTTGCGTGTGTGATTATTAGATGGGGTGAAGCTACTGATAACATCGGCATCAATATAGTCTGTTATGTCGCTATACCAGGTTGTGGCAGAGGCTGAATAATCCTCTGTTGTAAGAGTGTAACCTACACTTATTGTGTGGGCGGTTTCTTCTACTAAATCTGGGTTCCCTACATAGCCGTTGCCATCGCCATACCAGCCTATCATGGTTGTTGCCATTGTGCTTTGGCCCCAACTGTAACGTTCATACAAATTAGGTGCTCGACTTTTTCGCGCTAGTCCTAATTCAATGGTTTCGTTATGATTTAGTTGATATTTAACCAACCAGGTCGCATCTATTATTTGATCGTCTCGTTGTCTATTAAGTTGATTAAATTCGTTGGCGGCTAGGGCATTAACATTTGTCATTCCCATCATACTCATGGTGTTGTAGGCTTGCACATCACCGGCGCGAGTAGATACGTACTCGTAACGCACCCCAGCAGACATCCACCATTGGTTGTTGAAGGACTGTTGCCATTCTCCATACACGGCCGCGCGCTTACGCTGACCATCGTTAATATTGATATAGTCGTTAGGGCCCATCATGGTAGAACCTTCAATGGCTGGCCAGCTATCGTTAAGTTGGTACAGGTAGTATTCTTGTCCGAGCAATAGTGTGCGGTTGTTGCTAAGAGGTAATTGCCAATGTAGCTGATAGCTAAAATCATTACCTGAGGTTTGCATTGGCATCATGCCGGTTTTTTCTGCGGTAAAAAATCCCATTTCATGTTCGACACTGTGCCAATTGGCTTGAGCGCTAAATAGGCCATCATTTTCTAGGGTTTGTTGATATCTAAGTAATGCGCCAAAACTGTCGTTATTGGTCATGTCCATATACTGATTAGCAAACCCTTGGAACGGGATGTGTTGGTGAGTTAGTTTAAGGGCTACTTGTTGTGTTTCATCTTGCCATGCCGCGATAAGTGCATGGTTTTGAGCTTGATAAAGCGTGTCGAGAACCTTATGGCCATTACCGTCTGTATAGCTGTTTGCATCCTCATAGGCGCCTTGGTAGCTCAAACTGATGTTTTTACTGGCCATTTGTGTGTTGATACTTGCCAGCAGTGTGTCACTTGCGCTGCGATACCCGGCAGACACATTGCCATTTTGCCAGCTTAGTTGCTCAGTTTGGTTAAACTCCGGGTTTAAGCTTGTGACATTAATAACACCTGCAATATTATCTCCGCCAGCACTGACTGGCGACACGCCTGCTATCACTTCTGTTAAAGTGATTTGGTTTGCCGCTGTATATGACAGTGGTGGGTTCATGTGATTCGCGCATGATGATGTGATGTCACCGCCATCAATCGATACTTTAATGCGGTCGCCCATCAAACCATTCAAAATGGGCAAAGCAGATACGCCTCCTGCCTGTGAAAAATCAACGCCTTGTTTTGACAGTAACTTATCAGCTGAGTTTACTACATCTTTATTTGTTGTTTGTTGTCCGTGAACTTCAAGGTGCTCAATGTCTGAATCTATAATGATATTAGCTTGTTCGGCCAAGGCATTTGGCGATATGAGCACCATGATTGCGAAAGCGATTGGTGAGTAAGTTAGGTGTGTACGGTTATTAGCATAAACAGTTTGCTGGCTTTTATTTATCAAGATTATCACCGAATCATTTTTAGGATGAATAATTTTCATCGATTTATAAGTTGTTAATTAATTATAACTTGCTAATAAATAGATGGAATGCGACAAATTGCCGCACCTGGTAACGCTATGGTGAATCTTTAGGATGACTGTAGGTGATAGGTGTGGCTGAGCATTGACGGTATATATTTCAATTTTCTATCGTTTAACGATGTGATGTGAGATAGGGCTTGTTTTTACCCTCAAAGCTTGCTTATACTGCGTGACATCTTGTCGGAGTGCCATTATGGCTGAGACCGTTTATTCGGGATCCGTTGAACCTGATCAGGCTAGAACCTGCGAAGGAAACAAGCGTAATAATCATGATTTTAGAAGATGATTAATGTGAGATAAATCGGTAAGTTAACCTTTAATTCCTAGTATTGTTGGTTATCAAGGTTTTTACACAGCTTTTTCATTTTTTAATTGGTTATTGACGTAAACAACAGCAAGCATTTTGTTGTTTACTTCTGCTATCAACACCCTCCAGACAAGCAACTCTACTTATATTTATGAGGTTGCTAATGTCGCAAACATCACGTCGCCAAACACGAGCTAATGCTCAGCAATTTATTGATACCTTAAAACCACTGCAACATCCGAACTCTGAAAAAGTCTACTTATCGGGTAGCCGTGCAGATATTAATGTCTCAATGAGGGAAATAACTCAAACCGATACAATCATTGGCGGTACAGATGAACAGCCAATCACACAAGGTAACCCTCCTATCATGGTATATGACTGCGCAGGTGCTTATTCTGATCCCAATGCTGAGATTAATGTACGCAACGGTTTACCCAAAATTCGCCAAGCATGGATTGATGAACGCCAAGATACAGAACTACTTGATGGAGCAAGTTCAAGGTTTACCCAGCAACGATTAGCTGATGACGGCCTAGATCATCTGCGATTTGATGTGCTTAACGCTCCACGCAGAGCAAAGCTTGGACAGTGTGTTACACAAATGCATTACGCTCGAAAAGGCATTATTACCCCAGAAATGGAATACATTGCCATTAGAGAAAACATGGCTCGTGAAACTGTTACAGACAGTGTACTCACACAACAATCTCCTGGAGAGGCCTTTGGCGCTCAAATAGGGCTACGCATCACTCCAGAGTTTGTCCGTGATGAAGTGGCGCGAGGCAGGGCGATTATCCCGCTTAATATTAATCATCCTGAAGCGGAGCCCATGATCATTGGCCGAAATTTTTTGGTTAAAGTGAACGCCAATATTGGCAACTCTGCAGTGACTTCATCAATTGAAGAAGAAGTTGAAAAACTGGTTTGGTCAACCCGCTGGGGCGCCGATACGGTTATGGATTTATCGACGGGGCGCTATATTCATGAAACCCGTGAGTGGATCATTCGTAATTCGCCTGTGCCAATCGGTACGGTACCGATTTATCAAGCACTTGAGAAAGTGAATGGCGTTGCAGAAGCACTTAATTGGGATATTTTTCGAGACACGCTTATTGAACAGGCCGAACAAGGGGTAGATTACTTTACGATACATGCAGGAGTGTTGTTGCGTTATGTGCCAATGACGGCAAAACGCTTGACAGGTATTGTGTCTAGGGGTGGTTCAATTATGGCTAAGTGGTGTTTAAGCCACCATAAAGAAAGCTTTTTATACGAGCATTTTCGCGATATTTGTCAAATCTGTGCTCAATATGATGTCTCCTTGTCATTGGGCGACGGTATGCGTCCAGGATCAATCGCAGATGCGAATGATGAAGCTCAATTTGCAGAACTTGAAACCCTAGGTGAACTGGTCAAAATAGCATGGGAATATGACGTTCAAACCATTATTGAAGGCCCAGGGCATGTGCCAATGCAGCTCATCAAAATCAATATGGAAAAACAGTTAGCACACTGTGATGAAGCTCCTTTTTACACTCTAGGCCCACAAACAACCGATATTGCACCGGGTTACGATCATTTTACCTCGGGTATTGGTGCGGCAATGATGGCTTGGTATGGCGTAGCAATGTTGTGTTACGTTACGCCAAAAGAACACCTGGGTTTACCCAATAAAGAAGATGTAAAACAAGGCTTAATTGCTTATAAAATTGCAGCTCATGCCGCTGATGTTGCAAAAGGACATCCAGGTGCGCAAATACGCGATAATGCCTTATCTAAAGCGCGCTTTGAGTTTCGCTGGCAAGACCAATACAACCTTGGTCTAGATCCTGACACCGCTCGTGCTTATCACGATGAATCCTTGCCGCAAGAATCTGCTAAAGTCGCGCATTTTTGCTCCATGTGCGGTCCTAAATTTTGCTCAATGAAAATCACTCAAGAAGTGCGTGAATATGCCAGTTTGCTTGATGGTGCAAAAGCGCAAGCCATTTCAGTGGTGTCAGCTAATGCCTATCAGAATGACGCGATGGCACAAAAGTCTGCTGAATTTAAAGCAACTGGCTCGTCGCTTTATCATGAGGTGACTCAGCGCAGTAAGTCTAGTATGAGTGATGTGTCATTTTCTGGCTTGGCAAAAGAGGTTCAATCATGACATCAACTATATTGAATAAACCCCATAGCAGTAACCCCATTGTGTGGAGTATAGCGGGTTCAGACAGTGGTGGCGGCGCGGGTATTCAGGCTGATTTGTTAACGATGAATGATTTGGGTTGCCATGGCTGTAGTGTTGTTACCAGCATTACAGCTCAAAACTCAGTGAGCGTAGATCTTGTTGAACCTATTTCGGCCAAAATGTTGTTGGCGCAATTAGCTACCTTATGGGCAGATCTGCCTCCAGTTGCCATCAAAATTGGCCTACTAGCCAATCAACAGCAAGTTGATGTTATTACGAGCTGGCTTAGTGCACTCAAACAACAAAATCTATTACCTGTTGTGGTGCTAGATCCTGTCATGGTTGCCAGTAGTGGTGATGTATTTAATCAAATTGATTTTACGCCATTTTCAGGGCTTATTAGTGTTCTTACCCCCAATCAACATGAGTTATTTCGTTTATGCTCAGCGGTAACGATAACTAAACCTTCACCAAGTCACGATGATGATGAACATAACATGGTTTTGGCGGCACAATGGTTAGCGACAGCATACCAATGCCAGGTCGTTGCCAAAGGCGGTGATGCACCATGGCAAGGCAATAAAGCAATGGATGTGTATGTGACAAAACGTGTGTTTGGGGCAAGTCCTTATCATGACAATCAGGTGTTTACGTTAACAAGTCCAAGAGTTGCAACGGTTAATCATCATGGTAGTGGTTGCACATTGTCGTCGGCTATTGCCAGTTTCAGCGCCCATGGTTTTGTGGTTCATGATGCAGTTGTACTTGCAAAAGCCTATGTCACTAAAGGGCTTCAAAACAGCTATGTAGTCGGTCAAGGGCCAGGAGTGTTGGCGCGAACAGCTTGGCCAACAGACTTAGCCTTAATGCCACATATTGGCCATTATCACCAACATAATATTACACATAACAAGCGAGCATTCGCTGCGTTAAGTGGGCCTCTGGGTGTTTACCCTGTGCTTGACTCTTTAGCGCAAATCAAAGCGGTTTTAAGTGCGGGCTGTAAAACGGTTCAATTTCGCCGCAAATTAACTGACGCAAACGATGAGTTAGCGATTGAGCAGCTAGAAACTGATATTAAAGCAGCCATACACTTAGCCAGAGAGTGTAATGCTCAATTATTCGTTAATGACCATTGGCAATTGGCGCTAAAACACCATGCATTTGGTGTGCACTTAGGCCAAGAAGATCTTGCTGATGCCAATCTCACTGCGCTTGCAGAGGCCGGAATGGCCTTAGGGATCTCCAGCCATAGTTATTTTGAGGCATTGCTGGCTCATCAATGTTCGCCATCATACATTGCATTTGGCCATATTTACCCAACAACCACAAAGCAAATGCCTTCAAAACCCCAGGGGATCGCTAAGTTGTCACGCTATGTGAGTCTTTTGGGCCGAGATTATCCTACCGTCGCCATTGGTGGAATTGATAAAGCCTGCCTTAGCGATGTGGCTCAAAGCGAGGTCGGTGACGTTGCTGTGGTGAGGGCGATAACTCAGGCTGCGCATCCTGCACAAGCCTATCGAGAGTTGCATCATGTATGGTTGCAACTCACGCGACGTCGCCACACATGCACTCCTTCAGCCTTGATTAAGGAGGCGGTATGAATACCTTATCAGCTCGGCAATATATGCAGTATTCAAGCAACATATTATTGCACGATATTGGAGAGGCAGGGCAGCTCGCCATAATGAATAGTCACGTTGTTATTGTGGGGCTGGGTGGCCTCGGGCAATTGGTTGCACAGTATCTTGCTGCCGCTGGAGTTAAATCAATGACCTTAATTGACAACGACGTTGTAGCCTTGTCAAACCTACCTAGACAGCTACTTTATGTTGATTCTGATCTTGGTGAGCTAAAAGTTAATGTCGCCAAACGCGCCTTAGCTAAGGCTAATTCAAATATCAAGTTAACTGTGTTTGCTCACCGACTAACCCATCAACATCTTGACGTTTGGGCAAGGCGCTTAATGACAGCCGCAGTGGTGTTTGACTGCACAGATAACATTGAAACAAGACAGCTAATTAATCAGATTTGCGTTGCTCACAAACTCACGCTAGTGAGTGGGGCGATAAGTGCATATCAAGGACAGGTGTTTTGTATCGATTTTAATCATAACCAATGCGGTTGTTATCGTTGTTTGTACCCGGCAGATATTCACCTTGCTCAACATTGCGCTCAACAAGGGGTGTTAGGCCCTGCTGTAGGTGTAGTCGCGAGTTTACAAGCTTTGTTTGGTGTGCAGCATATCACCAATACTTTTAAGGCTTATGGCAAGCTACATCGGTTCGATGCGCAAGCTTTTGTCTGGCAAAGCGCACAAATGGTTCGAGATCCAGATTGTGAGGTTTGCACGGCTACACAACAACATTTAGCCCGGGAGAATCACGATGATAACAGCTAATACTCAGTCTTTTTTACGGGTAGAAATTAATGGCACGAACGAAACACTCCCAGCTAAAATCTGTTTATCTGAATTATTGATATTAAAAAACATATGCCCTAACTCGGTCGCCATAGTGGTTAATGACGCTGTGGTTCCTAAAAGTCGCTGGTCCCATGTGCTATGCCAATCACATGACAGAATTAGCCTATTTTCTGCTGTGGCTGGGGGTTAGTATGTTAACTATAGCCGATCATCAATTTTCATCCAGATTGTTTACCGGAACCGGTAAATTTAGCCACCAAGATATTATGTTAGCGGCGCTTGCCAGCTCAGGTTCGCAACTGGTAACACTTGCAATGAAGCGCATTGATTTACACCTTGAACACGATAATTTACTGACACCGCTTCAACGTTCTGGGGTTAAGCTGTTGCCAAATACAGCCGGTGCACGAAATGCTAAAGAAGCTGTGTTGGCAGCTCAAATAGCATACGAATTGTTAGGAACCAAATGGGTAAAACTTGAAATTCATCCCGATCCTAAATACCTCATGCCAGATCCTGTCGAAACGCTATTGGCTGCTCAAACCTTATGTGAGCAAGGCTATACAGTGTTGCCATATGTGCATGCTGATCCTGTTTTGTGTCGGCGCTTAGAAGATGTTGGCTGTGCTGCATTAATGCCTCTTGGCAGCCCAATTGGCAGTAATCAAGGCCTGGCGACAGAGACTTTTTTGCACATCATCATTGAGCAAGCAAAAGTGCCTGTTATTGTTGACGCAGGTATTGGTTCACCGTCACAAGCGTGCCGTGCGATGGAAATGGGCGCAGATGCTGTGTTAGTAAACACCGCGATTGCAAGCAGTGCCCAACCCCAAAAAATGGCACATTGTTTTGCTCAGGCTGTTATTGCTGGTAGGCAAGCTTTTGAGGCCGGACTTGGTGCTGTTAATCAACAAGCCTATGCAACAAGTCCACTAACGGGTTTTTTAGGGGAAAGTAGATGAGCACATTTGCAGATACTTTTTTTAAATTGAACCCTGATTCATTATCGCTACGTTTATATTCAGCAACCGCAACAGATGTGGAGCGCGCATTACGAAACCCCGCTGGGGATTTAAGCAGTTTAATGGCGCTATTATCACCGGCAGCCATGGCTTACCTTGAGCCTATGGCGCAGCAGGCTGCTGCAATAACAAGGCAGCGATTTGGGGCCAATGTGGGGTTGTTTGTCCCGTTATATGTTTCCAATTTATGTGCCAATGAATGTGATTATTGCGGCTTTAGTATGAGCAATAAAGTCAAACGTAAGACATTAAATCAAGATGAGTTAATTCAAGAAATAGCCATTATCAAAGCCAGAGGTTTTGACTCGGTGTTGTTAGTTTCTGGCGAGCATGAAACCAAGGTTGGCCCGAGTTATTTTGAAGCTATCATGCCTATGGTGAAAGCTCATTTTAATCATGTGGCAATTGAGATCCAGCCTCTTGAAACCCCAGAATATCAACGCTTGGCAAAACTAGGTGTCGATGCGGTTATGGTTTACCAGGAAACCTATCGTACACAGACCTATGCCAAACATCACACCAGAGGTAAAAAGCAAGATTTTATTAATCGTTTAACCACTCCAGATCGGGTTGCCAAAGCCGGTATTGATAAAATTGGCTTAGGCGTCCTTTTAGGGTTAGATGATTGGCGCTTAGATGCGTTACTAATGGCACATCATTTAGATTACCTTGAAAAAAACTACTGGCGATGCCGCTACAGCATATCGTTACCCAGGTTACGGCCTTGCACCGGTGGGATTAAGCCTAAAGTTGAGCTCAGTGATGCAGGCCTTGTGCAAATGATCTGTGCCTTTCGATTATTTAACCCCCAGTTAGAAATCAGTCTATCAACACGTGAATTACCCCATTTACGAGATAATTTATTGCCTTTAGGCATTACACATATCAGTGCGGGTAGCTCAACACAGCCCGGTGGATATCAACACCCACAGACTGAACTTGATCAATTTGAAATTAGTGATGAACGCTCTGTTGACCAGGTGGTTTTAGCGCTAAAACACCGGGGTTTCAATCCATTATGGAAAGACTGGGAAGGGGCTTGGTTAACCAGTTAAGCGGATCAATTTTGCTGTTTAAAAACTGTACATTTTGGGTGGTTTAAGCAATAATAAATACGTAATTTATTTTTAGGTTTACGATTTACATCAGGAGCCAAATGATGCAAGTACAATCAGCGTATGCTTCAGGAATGCAGGGATTGCAAAGTGCACAACAAGGTTTAGCGCAAGCAACCACGTCAGTTGCCACACCTGATGAACAAAAACCAGCCGTACCACAAGACACTGTGACGTTGAGCTCGCAAGCAGTATCACAAAGTAATACTGCTACGGCTTTAATATCGGCGACTGAATCGGTCAATCAAGCACAAGCCTCAACTAAGGTGATTGAGGCGGCTTCTGAGTCTATTGGCAGCTTGATTGATATCGAAGTGTAACCATGAACGCGGCAATCGTTTCCGCAACTACATCTAACGTCAGTCCTTCTATTCAACAGGGCAGAGGGAGTTATTCTTCTGCTACTGTTGTTTCTAAGTCATCAAACCTTCAATCAACCACTGTTGTATCTTCTACATTAACGACTCATTCTCAACCCGCTGCTCAATTACTTGGGCAGCAGGTTTCTGTTGCGTCAGTTGATGGTGGCAAGTCGGCAATGGCGGTTGATAATGTAAATCTCACCGGCAGTTTTAGTCTAAAAAGTGGTCCAATGACAATTGCCGCAGTGTTACAACAACCTGGGCAGGGGAGCACTGTTAATAATAGACTCACTAACATAAATGCCACCGCAATAAAGGAGTATCAACCCGTCACGCAGGCCGCAAAAAGTTTGTCTCAAGTCAATTCAGAGCTACCTACCTTATTTGGCGAGCCTAACCAAAGTGTTGTTGAGCAAGCTACGCCACAGGCTGTCAGTGACATTGATAATGCACAAGCTGTTGTCGATGAACAAGCAGACACTCAGGATGAGCAAAAAAACACTGACCAACGTGAGCAAGTTAGTAAGCAAATAGAGCAAAAACAGCAACTAATTGAACAAGCCGAAGCCCAGCAAATAGCTGAATTGGCTAAACGTGATTCTGAAGTAAAAACTCATGAGCAAGCCCATGCCGCAGTGGGGGGAAGTTATGCGCAAAGCCCTCGGTATGAGTATGAAAAGGGGCCCGATGGAAGGCGTTACGCTGTCGACGGTGAGGTGAGTATCGATGTGTCAATTGTTTCTGGCGATCCACAAGCAACGATAAACAAAATGCAAAAGGTGTATGCAGCGGCTATGGCACCTGTTCAGCCTTCAATGGCTGATATTCGTGTTGCGGCTCAAGCATTGCAAAATATGAATGAGGCAAAACAAGCCTTAGCGGTAGAGCGTCAAGAGTCGGTAATGAGTATTGAAGATAGCGAGCAATTAACCCAATTAGGGAATGTGTTTAATCGTGCAGAAAACAGTGACCCATTAGCACCTTTTATGAAAGATTCATCTAAAACGTCAGATAATCAATTAGAAGCAATAACCCTTGCCGCGAGCCAATCAAGGCTAACTGCCAATAAAAGTGTTGATTCACTGCTTAGATCGTCTGCAGCGGGTTCAGTGAATGAGTTACACAGTTCAACATCAGGTTCAGGGCAAAAAATGTTCAGCCAAAACATCAATGCTGAACGTTACAATCCTTATCAAAATCAACAGGCAATTTTTAACAGCAATCAATCAGGCAGCAATGAACTATCACTTTTTGTTTAAGTTGTTCAATTTAACCGAGCTTAGTTGTTACCGCGTGTCGTCTCGTTAATATTTCGATTCTTTTTGTGCAAGTGAGTTGTTTAAGTGAGTTGAATACTAATAAAAACTTACAGGCTTGATACTCATTAAGCACTTTTTAACCTGATGTTCGAGCGTAATAAAGATTTGAAAATATCATGGTTCCAATTAAATTTTTTTATAAAATTTAACTCACACTATTTGTGACAAAGGCATGTTAGCTACTTTCTCATGGTCCTAACTCTCACACCGTCCCAACTATCACACCATGCCAACTATCACGCCGTCATAGTAAGGCTTTTGAGCCTGATCCCAGGTGTCATGTTTGCTTTGAACTTTTGTGCAGGATTTACTGTGTGTGGTTTTGTTTTACCAATAGGTATCGATACTCAATGAAATCACTTCTATGACACGTGGTAAACCCATCCCTGGGCGCTCTGCGAAAACATCCATGTTTTCGAAGGTCATAGCCGCGATGACATCCGCCGTATGGGTATCTTCGATTTAACCTTGTTTGTGTTTGAACGATCTAAGGTATTTTTTGACAAAGCTTGGTAGCTAGTTTCTCGTCGTCTTAACTCAAATATCGCCCCAACTCACACGTCGTCCCGGTAATGCTTTTGAGCCGGGATCCAGGTGTTTTGCTTTGTTTTGTGGTTATTTACTTATGGTCTACGGCCACTAACGTCGTGGCGCTTCGCCTGCACCAGTACATGAGTAGTCAACTAAAGTAGGGTACTATTTTAGATGGTATCTAATTCAAAAAACTAGGGTGTTAGGCAACGATACTCACTGAAATCACTTCTATGACACGCGGTAAACCCATCCATGGGCGCTCTGCGAAAACATCCATGTTTTTGAAGGTCATAGCCGCGATTACATCCGCCGTATGGGTATCTTCGATTTAAACTTTTTTGTGTTTGTAATTGAAATATCATACGAATTTCTGGATGTAAATTAGATCAAGGGACAAGTATTGAAGTGTTTTTATAAAAGTTTACCCTGACCCCACTAAATTCCATGACCCCACTAAATTCCAAGACGACGAAACCACGTGATCTAATGGCCACCGTAAATGATGCAGCAGTGCAAAGAAAGTTCATGTTCCTTCTCTACCAATAAAGAGTGGGGAGATCTGCTTAACACGCGATCGGTCATTAACCAGTAAGGCTCTGGTTTATAAGTGCCTTGGCTTTTCAGCACCATCGACTGAAAAGAGCGAACTAGATGGAAACCGATAGCGCATGACGGGGTAACTTGGCATGTGATTAAGCAGAAGTCAGCAGACGGCATAGTAGCCCAACGCCCAGCGTAATGGTTGGGACATGGAGAAGGCCTGAACATTTAGAAGAAGGAGGAGTCTTGTCAAACTTGTCGATACCCACTACGTCGCCAGACGATTACTATCGGCAGCGTATTGATATGCAACCGGCCTTCAACCGCGATCTATTTCAACAACTGCTCGAACCTGAAAATCTACACCGAGCTTGGCGTCAAGTTAAAGCCAATAAAGGTGCGGCGGGCATTGATGGCATGACCATCGAAGCCTTCCCGCTCTGGATGCAACAAGGCGGCTGGCAACTGTGTAAATCTCAATTAGAGCGAGGTGAATACCAACCCTCAGCGGTCAGGCGGGTGGAGATCGACAAACCCGATGGCGGTAAACGCAAATTGGGGATCCCTAACGTCATTGACCGTGTGATACAGCAAGCTATTGCTCAAATACTCACGCCACTGTTTGACCCATTCTTCTCGACTAACAGCTTTGGCTTTAGGCCGAACAGAAATGCCAAACAAGCGGTACTGCAAGTAAGGGATATCATCAAACAGAAACGCAAATTTGCCGTCGATGTTGATCTGTCTAAGTTCTTTGACCGAGTTAATCATGATCTCTTGATGACTCTACTTGGGAGCAAGGTACAGGATAAGCGTCTGTTGGCGCTTATTGGTAAGTACCTTCGAGCAGGTGTGATGGTCAATGGCCAATTTGAAGCAAGCTTTGAAGGTGTGCCTCAAGGCGACCCACTCTCGCCATTACTCTCTAACATTATGTTGGATAGTCTAGATAAAGAGCTGGAAAGCCGAGGGCATAAATTCGCCCGCTACGCGGACGATTTTATCATTTTGGTAAAGTCTATTCGAGCGGGAGAACGGGTACTCAAGAGCATTACTCAATACCTTGCCACTAAACTAAAACTGGTTGTTAATGAACAGAAAAGCCAAGTGGTTAAGGTAGGTCAAAGTAAGTTCCTAGGTTTCACATTTAACCGAGGGAAAATCCAGTGGCATGCTAAAACATTACACATTTTCAAACAAAAGATGAGACGGCTGACGAACCGAAATTGGGGCGTGAGTATGGATTATCAGCTGTTTAAAGTGCGTCAATACATGCAAGGCTGGATCAATTACTTTGGCATTGCCAATGCTTATCAAGGGTGTGTCGATTTAGACCATTGGATCCGACGGCGTATTCGTATGTGCTACTGGCGTCAGTGGCGAAAACCACGGACTAAGGTACAAAACTTACTTAAACGTGGCGTCAGGATCCAAGCCGCTGTTGCTTGTGGTATCACAAGTAAAGGCCCTTGGCGTAGCTCTAAAACACCGGGGATACAGCAAGCACTGAGTAATGAGTATCTGAAGAAAGCAGGATTATATTCACTAAGAGATGGATGGATGGCAGTTCATTATCCTAACCAGAAAGTTTAGTTAGGGGTTCTAAATGAACCGCCCTGTGCGGAGCCGCATGCAGGGTGGTGTGGGGGCTGGAGGTTAGATACCTCCGGCTACCCGATTATGCGTTTAATATTTGCACAGTGAGCCATGGCATTTCATTGTATTGAAGTCGTACAAGTTGCTATGACCTAAATTCCCCTCAGGAAAAGGCACGCCATTCTCTAAAAAGAAATTGGTTCTATGAGCACCAAATAAGCCGGCCGGAATTCTCACTTCTTTAAGAATTACATATCCTGTAGCAGAAAATTTCGGTCTGTATCTCGACTCTAGATTCCCCCCTGAAACAGGCGGTAAATCTTCTTTGAGGATATTAAATTTTAATTTTGCCCATCTATCACTGTCTTCCTTTGTTGCTTTTCGCATAAAACCTTCCGAAACTAGCTGTTCTAATCCTTTTTTGCCTGCAAGCGGTAATGATGGATCAATATGGCGCTTAATGGCATTTCCTGAATTAGTATAAAATTCGGTTTTAGTATTAAAAGCTTCGCCAAAACCAAGTTTACCTTTTTGAGCAAAAGTAACTAAGGTTACCTTCTTATCAAACAAACGTTTTGAAAGTGGGTTTAATTTATTAAGTGATTTATCGGAAATATAGAAGTTACTTTTACAATTTGGGGTTTGCCTAGAACTACTTGTGATGACAGGAACATTATTTGGTAAGCCAGTAACTACTTGCCTATGATAACCTGATGCATAGACAGCTGATATTTTTGTTTTTTCTGTCCATTTTATATCCCAAATTGATGGTTCATAAGCTCCTAATATTAAGGCTACTGGAGCATCGGGAGAGTTTACTGCCACATTAAACTTTGTCGTTTGATGGCCGCTTTGGTCAATTTGTACATTAACTTTGTAGCCACTGTAAGCACCTCCAGCATAAACAATTAAGTTTGGCGGAAATGTAACATCTGAAAAACTACACTTTTTTTCAACTTTAAAACTTTCAAGTTTAGGTTCATGTGAAAATTTTGCGCTTACTTTGTTTATTTTTTCAATTGGTAAACTAAGCTCCTCAATTCTCGACGCATAAGTAGTTACTAAGCAATTAATATTACTTTCACATCTTCTATTTCTATCCCTTAACCAAGCACGTTGATGACTAATTTTAACAGTTTTATCTGCTTCACTTAGTTCTTTCAATCGTAAAAAATATAATTTAGATAATTGTTCATCTAGCGTATTAAGAGCGGTATTTGAACATATGGTTTTTTCAGTCATGTTTAATTTTGCTGAACAATCAAAACTTGCCGCTTGAGTCTTTGCCGAAAAAGCTAATAACAACAATAGATTTAGAATAAGAAACTTCATTTGTAACAACTTCCCTGATGTAATGAATATACGCATAACAGCTTATTGAAGGGCAATAAAAATTAAAGTCGGCCGTTCAAGTTATTGATTATTAACATCCTACATTTACTATCTTCTTGATGTAAAGCAGTTTTATTTAACTCTACTGACAAATAAAAACGAGGTTGCGCGTTAAAAGTGGCCCTACGCAGGGTAACCGCATGAGTGTACATTTTTTGCTCAGAATTAATATTTTCAATATAGAATCACTTCCAATCATTCATGAAGTGATAGTATGCCGAACAAATGTAGTTTGATAAATAAACTCAACTTGTTCATAAAACGTTCGCGATCTCGCCCTGTGGCCCTACGATTCCGCAGTAAATAAAAACCGATTAATTTCAATGTTTTACAGTGTAAGGAATTGTTTATCGTACTACTTTAGTTTACTTACTAGCCGATTTAACTAAAAAAAACTTAAAACCATTACAACTTTTTTGTTTACAGTACACACAACATTAAGGTGAGGAATATGGCTTACACAGATATTTATCCGATATTTTTAAGTCAGTTAAGATGCGGTTTAACGCTGTATGCTGCGACACGACGTGAGTGGCCGTAGGCTATGAATACTAAACGACCAAACAACCAAACAACAAAAGCTAACACCTGGATCCTGGCTCTAAAACATTGCCGGGACTACGAGCGGGTTGCAACAGGCCTTTTGACCCGACAAGAATTTAGTTGAATAATGGGAAAGTAATTAATAAACAATAGTTTATGTTTTTTGTTTTTGGGAAATGAATTTTTATTTCTTTAAAAATGCCTAAATTCAACTCCGAAATTGAGGCCGTTGAAGAAAATGACGTGAGCTAGCCATGGATGGCGAGCTAGCTTTAGAGGGGAAGGGACGCCCCATCTGAAGCGTTAGCATTTTCGAATAAGGCTGAAGAACACCGAAACGCGGTCAAAAGCTGGATTCAACCACGTCGCGAAATTATCGCTTTTCAGATAATTTTGATGTGGCGGCTGGGAGATCCAAGAGGGAATAGCCGTTGGTTTCCTCTTGGTCTGGTGGGCGAAGCGCCACGACGCTAGTGGCCGCAGGCCATAAGTACAAAAGTACAAAAGTACAAAAGTACAAAAGTACAAAAGTACAAAAGTACAAGCAAACACCTGGATCCCGGCTCAAAAGCATTGCCGGGAAGACGAGAAAATAGCTAACAAGCTTCTATCCCAAAATACGTTAGATCTTTCAATTTCAAATAAGGTTGAATCGAAGATAACTATACGGCGGATGTAATCGCGGCTATGACCTTCGAAAACATGGATGTTTTCGCAGAGCGCCCATGGATGGGTTTACCGCGTGTCATAGAAGTGATTTCATTTGAGTATCGTTGCCTAACACCTTAATTTAGCCTGATTTGAGTTTTTATAAATTTCCATCCAAAAATGCGTTAGATAGCATCTAAAGTAGCGGCTTACTTTCATTGGACACTCCTACTCTGGTGTGGGTGAAGCGCCACGTCGCTAGTGGCCGCAGGCCATAAGTACTAAAGTAGAAGCAAACACCTGGATCCCGGCTTAAAAGCGTTGCCGGGACGACGACAAAGTAGCTAACGAGCTTCTATTCAGAAATGCGTTAGTTCTTCCAATTTCAAATAAGGTTGAATCGAAGATACCCAGACGGCGGATGTCATCGCGGCTATGACCTTCGAAAACATGGATGTTTTCGCAGAGCGCCCATGGATGGGTTTACCGCGTGTCATAGAAGTGATTTCATTGAGTATCGTTGCCTAACACCTCAATTTAGCCTGATTTGAATTTTTATAAATTTTCCATCCAAAAATGCGTTAGATAGCATCTAAAGTAGCGGCTTACTTTCATTGGACACTCTTACTCTGGTGGGCGAAGCGACACGACGTTAGTGGCCGCAAGCCATAGGTCGAAAGCAAACACCTGGATCCCGGCTTAAAAGCATTGCCGGGACGACGATTAATAAATCTTAATTGAATCAGAGTAAAATTTAATCCAACTCCGGAGTCAGCGAGGCGCCATGACGTTAGTGGCCGTAGGCCATAAGTATAAACAAGCACCTGGTTCCCGACTTAAAAGCATTGCCGGGACGACGAGAAAGTCAACGTAGTTAGCATGATAACGGACTGTTTCAATGGCGTTTGTAATCCATAATTTAGATTACTTAACCTCAACTCTGGTTAAGAGCTGTTTGAAATACATTTATTATCCAGAGCTGAGGTTATTTAGCGTGCTGCTTTAAAATAAGTTCCTCAAGTAATTTAGACGCCGGCCCTTGTTGATCACGATTAGGGATCACTAGGTTTAAAATTGTTTTACGTTGAGAGCTTCCACGTAAATGTAAGCGGGTTAGTTGTTTATTCATTAGTTCGTGCTCAACGATAAAGCTTGGCATCCAACAAAAACCAATGTTTTTCGCTAAGATCGCTTTTGCTTCATGGAAGTTTGACACTGTCCATCGTTGCTCGGCTTTTAGCCAACCGATTTCATTTGTGGATTTGACCCCAGTGTCTTTGATGACGATTTGTAAATGTTGCGCTAACTGTTTGTCATCTTCAATAACATCAAGTTGCGCAAGGGGATGCTCAGGATGACATACCAGTTCAAACACTGCGTCACATAAGGGTTCAGCAATATGACCCTTGGGTGGTGTGGCGCAAATAGCTAAATCAACTTGGTTATTTTGAATGAGTTCGTTAGTACCAGTGAGCACTGTGTCTAGAACCGTCACTCTTGTGCCGCGACTTTGTGGCAAAAATGCATTGAGTGCTTCAACTAATGTATCGATGGGGTAAACGATTTCACGTGCGATAGTTAAATTAGGCTCCCATCCTTGACCTAAGTTTGTTGCAAGTTGTTCAAGTTCTTCAACAGATTGAGTTAAATGACGAGACCGGCGTAACAACACTTCGCCTTGCTCTGTGAGATAGGCTTTTCGACCTCTTACCTCAAGTAAGTTAATGCCCAATTGGTGCTGTAGTTTTGCAACAGCATGATTAAGTGATGATTGGCTTTTATTAAGTTGCTCAGCTGCTTGAGCATAACCACCAAAATCAACGACCGCTTGCACGATGCGCCATTGTTCTAAGGTTGATTTTGCACGGCTCATATTTTGACCTGTTCAATTAACAATGAATTATTTTGACACATTAAAAAGGCAAATGCAGTGCACTTGCCTTTAATTGATCTATTTTAAGTATAGCTAATAGCCTTAATGCGATTTAGAGTCTTTTGCCGCTGCTTTAGGAGTGACTAGTTTAGGTAAATACCTCTTAGTACTTGATATTTCTCCTAAAAGTGGGCCTTTGTGTAAAGTATCTGGCCAGTCTAATAGCATCATGGCTAACACGTTTCTGTGTTCACCTGAAGATAAAATCGCTTCCCCTTTAGGTGATGGGATCATGTTAAATTTTGGATTATATGCCGCAATAATGTGTTTTTTGACTTTATTAACTACCGGATTGTCTTGATTACCTGTGATCAAGAAACTAATGCCGACCTCAGTAATAATGTCTTCAGTGGTATCGACTAATATACGATCAATATTTTTTTCAAAATAATTTAAAATCCACTGATATTCTTTAGCATCTACCGGATATTGATAGTACTGACTTGCTGCAAAAATAAAGTGGGTCATGCCGTAAATTTTGTTTTTATATTGGCTTTTATTTAGTTTGTTATCTTCATTGTCAGGATAAGTTTGAATAAATGCTTTTTTGTAAGCTGAGTAATAGTCACCAACCCCAAGTTGTTTTGCCCAAAATACATAGTTAATTAATTGAGCAGCCCAGGCTTTAATCATATTTTTGTCTGTTAATGCTGGTTGTAAATCAACATTCTTTAACGTGTTTAGCATTAAATCGTGACAGGGGCCTGTAAAGCCAAATTCGTCTACTCGGCTACCAAAACGTAATAAAATATCACTGTAAAACATAAATTCTGGATACGGAGCAAGGGCTAGTTTACGCGCATCGCCACGTATACCGGGTTTAATTTTAGCCACTTCTTTTTGTGATTCAGTTTTAATAAATCCAGGTTTATCTATATTACAATAATAATAAGCTTGTTGTTCGGCAATGGTTAATAGGTCTATTAATGAGCCATTTGCGTATTTATTTTCACCTGTCATGCGATATTGGCGAATGGCATAATGGCCCTGAACACGCGGAGGGAGTGAATATAAGTTTGATTCTAGGTTAGTTTTAATGCCTTGATAAACTTGCTCAGCCGTTAAATTATGTGAATGCTTTTCAACCGCCTCTTTGGCTATGGCCACACTACTTAATAAGCTAGCTGACAATAATAGCAACGAGAGCGTATTACTCTTGTGCAGTTGCAACATGTTTTATTCTCCAAATAAGTGAATGTGGATCAATAGGGGCGCCGATGAGTTGTTCAAGTTGATCGTTAAATGATAAATAAGCTTCGTTTACAACTAATATATTAAAAATTTCTACTGCTGAAAAAGTGCTTGAAGCTTGATTGATAATCAGTTTCGCAACTGCGTCTTGCCATAGAGGAAGATAATAGCTAATTCCTTGATTAGCAATAGCCTGAAAACTATAAATTGTATCAGTTGCATTGGGCCATGGTTGGCCAAAACCTTGTGTAAAAGCTAAAGACAGATCATCTTTAAGTGTTAGCCATTCTAGGTCATTTATACTGCGTGAATGTTGGTAAAATGCCAGAGCAACTTTACTTTTAAATACTCGCATTTGGGTTTGGTAATTTTGTATCAGCTTTTCTCTTTCAGATGGAGGAGCAAAGTGTTGAAACTGAGTTAAATAATGGCTTAGCCACATGCTTGCGATTGCATGGTGCTGTTGATTTTGTGTTTTATGAGTGAGTAAGTAAAACTGACCACCTTGTGATAACGAGACTATGGCTTGGCTTAACTCATCGATTAATTGTTTTTGTTGTTTTTGCTGAGTTAATTGTATTGGAAAGCTCAGTGCATATTGCCCAAACTGATGCCCAATCACGCTTTGTCTTATGAGTTGTCCTTTAACGTGTAATTGTTGCTCTTGTGATGTGTGTGGGTAAGTGTAGATCTCGCCAAGTAACCGCTGATGATGCCATATTCTTAATATTTGAGTATGCTGCTTTTGCTCGCCTGTGTTTTGAGTGAGTTCTGCCGTTTGTATGGCACTATCCTTGATAAGGTCGGTGTGGATCCCAAAAACGGAGAGTTGCGATAATAATCTTGCTAAATAATCCTTGGTCGCAACCGGTGTTATGGTGGGTGACTTTTCTGTGCGCGACAGCGCCTGAGCTAAATTCCACGGGGCAACTGAAAATGATGCCGTTTGTGTGTCTAAAAATTCTTTGAGGTTGGTAGGGCTAAGTTGGCTGTTGGCTAACATGAGTTGGGCTGCATTGTTATATCCCTTATCTTGGGCTCTTTGCTGATGTAATTGATGTATAACGTTAAGTGCAGAGTGCACTTTAGATTTTGCCCTTAGCTGATAAGCAAACCAAGCTTTCTGCCTACATTGTTCATTTGTTTGCTGATGTAAATACTTTGCAATATGAATATTAATATTGCTCTGTTGCGATTGTTCTTGAGTGTGGTCATGTGTTTGAGGTGTTAGCTCGCATTCCGTGCTGTTAAATTTGATTTGCAGTTGGCGGGTAGAAAGCGCCTGATCCACAGTTGCTTGAGCACTGTGTAACTTAGATTTTTCGATTAAATCCCATTGAGTTTGTTGAATGTTTTCTAAGCGTTGTGCAAGTTGATTATAAGGCGATTCAAGTAAGTGCATCGACTCAATAAGCTGCTGCGTATTGTTTGAAGTATTTAAAGCGTATAACTCATCTGCTAAATGCAATTGACACCATAGTAAGCCTTGCTTGCTCAGGTTATCGTTTGCAAAGGGTCGATAGTATTGAATTCGGTCGTTGATGTTATTTAATGCAAGTGTTTGTTTTTCAAACTCTACTGCATTAATTGCTGCTTTATCGGGAGATTGTTGTGCAAGCGCACTAAGGTTAGGTGAGTATTGAAGGCACTGTTCAACAAACAGTGCCAACGGATTGGCCACAGCATTCGCTGTGGCCAATAAACTAAAACTTAGGATTACTAGAGAAATGCTTTTTAGCATACGCCACGCGTTCTTCGACTGACATCGCAGGGCCTTTCATGGCTTCAACGTGTTTTAGTCGAGGTAAAATGCCTCTACCATTAGCAATTTGAATCGTTAAACCTGGGCGGGCATTCAATTCTAGTAGCAATGGTCCTTTGTTTTTATCTAATACCATGTCAGTACCAAGATAACCTAACTCACACATTTCATAAGCACTTGATGCCGTATGCAGTAAGGTTTCCCAGTGTGGCACTGTGATATTAGACAATGGATAGTGGGTGTCGGGATGTTTATCAACAGGTAGGTCAAACTGCACTGCGTGCAAACTTTTGCCTGTTGCAATATCGAGCCCAACACCAACAGCACCTTGGTGTAAGTTAGCTTTACCGTCTGACGCCGCCGTCGATAAACGTAGCATTCCCATTACAGGGAATCCCTTAAATACGATTAAGCGAATGTCAGGTACGCCTTCATAACTAAAACCATCAAATACGGGGTCGAATTCAATTAAGCCTTCAACAATCGCGACATCTGGTTTTCCGCCCAGTGAAAATAATCCACTGAGAATGTTAGACACGTGCCGGTAAATTTCACTGTGAGTGACTTCATGACCATTAGGCTTGTAGTAACAGCCATTGTTCACCTTAGTTATTACCAAAATCCCTTTACCACCAGAACCTTTAGCCGGTTTGATAACAAAGCCAGTACGGTCATTGACCATGTCTGGGATTTCTTGAATCTTGTGTTGTTCATTGACAACACCAATGAGGTCTGGAACCGCAATGTTATTAGCAAGCGCAAGTTGCTTAGTGATCAACTTATCATCAACGCGTTTGTAAAATTTACGCTGATTATAGCGACCAATATAGCTAATATTGCGCCTGTTCATATTAAGTACACCGCTACGGCTCAATTCCCAAGGCCAGGCGTACTTCATTATTTCTCTCCAACTAATGGTTTAAAGCGTTTTAGCTCAGTTAAACGGTAACCTGTGTATTGGCCCATCACTAACACTAAAGCTAAAATGACCAAGTGAATACCTAAAAAGTTAAACACCCAATGTTGCACTAAGTCATTGTCCATTGCCAAGTAGGCTAGGGTGGCCACAAATAAGCTACCGCCACCAGAAACAAATACCTTTTTAGGGCCTTCTTCTTCCCATAGGATAGACATACGTTCAATGGTCCATGCAAGAATGATCATTGGGAAGAATGTCACAGTTAACCCTTCGCTTAAGCCTAATTTGAACGAAATAAGCGTGAATAAACCGATGATAAAAATAACCACAATAATAACCGCGGATATTCGGGATATGAGCAGTAAATTGAGTGTCGATAAGTAAGAGCGGATCATTAAGCCAAAGGCCACAATCAATAAGAAACCGATTAAACCGGTCAATAATGTGGTTTGAATAAAGGCTAAGGCAATTAACACTGGCATAAAAGTACCAGAGGTTTTAATGCCGACAATCACACGCAAAAATACTACCACTAATACACCAATAGGGATCAGCAAAATACCTTTAAATAAACTCTGCTCTTCAAGTGGTAATTGATAAAGTGAGAAATCCCATGCGTTATCGTTCATCATCATGTCGATTGAGGTCGCTAATGCTGAACGAGTGTCTTGAAGCATTGAAAAGTTAACTTGCGAGTTAATACCGCCCATTACATCAAGTACTGAGTGGCCAGAATATTCCCACAATACTAAAGTGTTATCACGGCCTTGTTTGTTATTTGGGACGTCAAATAACACCCATTCGCCTTTATTGTAAACTTGCACATAAGACGTTAATTGCTGACGGCGACGTTGATCTTCTAATTGTAAGCCGTTAACAATACGTGCTGGAACACCTTTTGAGTGCAGCATGTGTAAAAATAAATCAGTTGAGGTGTTTGCCGATAAAAGCAGTGCCATGTTTTGGCTTTGCTCTGTATCGTTAATTAAGTTCATTAATTGCTGAGCAAACGATAAATTAGTGGCACTGCGCCCCCATACATCTTCGGTAATTTGTTCTGCAGCTGATTTTTCAGTAGCAGGCCACAAATATGGATCCGGTGTTACGGGTTCTTCAGTGGCTAATATCGATAATTTGCCGGTAGGCACTAATGTTACTCGATAATATAACGCTTGTGGTCCTGTGGCTTCGCGAATAGACCATACTGCACGACGATTAGCAACATCGTTTGAGATGGTTAGGCCATAACCAGGCGACGTGGCATTCTCAACAAGAACGTCAAATGCAGGATCATTAGGCAGCGAAAAGTTCACTTCTGCAGGTTGAGCACCACCAACAAAACTGACTTTTGCATCAACAGCCCAACTTTGAACTTGTTCGCCTGGTAAGAAGGGCACATTGTGCTCAATCCCACGGTATATACTGGTGCTAATACCAATAATAAATAGCAGCGCAACAAAGATGTAAAACGGTTTACGAGAATGCATTACTGATCCTATTTAATGATAGTGGTGATTTGGTTTTTGGCTTTGCCATGGATATAGATTTGGCCTACATCTACGACTGCGATGTCTTTCATAAACTTGCGACCTAGCAATAATGGATAATCTAGGTGGCTTCGATCAACAAGGTTTAAATCTGTTTCTGCTGAGTATTTTCCTATTTTTAAATGAGCGTGGATCACCGGGCGACGATCATCCTCTGACTCAACATCTTGTTTAATACGCACAAACTTTTCTACTTTTGATTCAAATGTGTTTGCCGGTTGATCAATGCCATTTGTCATTACGTCAAAGCGAACCCATTGCACGCCATCACGTTCAAATAATACGATATTACGCGCATCTAACGATGAGGATTCTGCTCCTGTATCAATACGTGTAGCAAATACTGCTTTAACTTCGTCAACATGCACACTCTCTACTTCACCTAATAAGAATTTTTCACCTATGGTGGCTTCAGAGCATTGAGCGGGTATTGCAATGGGTCTTTCTACCTGTGGCGGTGGCACTACAATCGTTTTGGGTCTTTGTGCCATCGCAGTACTTACCTGCGTTTTGAGCTTTCTCATTTCAGCAGATAGGGCGTTAATTTCTTCACTTTGTTGATTGCATTGAGCATTAATGGCATCAATGACGACCGTTTGCGAATTAAGCAAACTGCTATTCAACTCAGCATTTGTTAGCGGAGGTGTCGTTGGTTTTTGAGTTGTTGTACAACCTGATAATAAGGCTGCTGCAACGGATAGAGCAATTACCTGCTTTAACATGTCAATTCCTGTTGAATAGTATAAGTTAAACTAAATCTTGGTTCGGTTGATTTTTTGTAGCAATTATAATGGCCCGTTTAGGGGCCGGGTAACCTTCTATGGTTAAACTGACATCATTTGGGTCGAGATAATCGACGAGTGATTCATTTTTCATCCATTGAGTGCTTCGTTGTTCGTCAAGCGAAGTCACATCGATGTCAACACAACGAATATCAGTAAAATCACATTTTTTTAACCATAACATTAAGGCTGCGACAGAAGGAATAAACCATACGTTATTCATTTTGCCGTATCGATTTAACGGTACAAGTACCGCATTTTCATCACCATCGATAACCAAGGTTTCCAATACTAACTCGCCGCCCATTCTGAGTTGATCACGCAATTGTAATAGGTGATCAATAGGTGAACGTCGATGATATAATACGCCCATAGAGAACACGGTATCAAACGCATCCAATGCGGGCAGCTCTTGTATGCCTAAAGGCAACAAATGTATTGGATGTTGATTGCCAGCGAGCCTTTTAATGGCTTCAAATTGGCATAAAAAGAGCGGTGATGGATCAACCCCCACAACTCTAGTCGCTCCTTCACCTAGCATTCGCCACATGTGATAGCCACTACCACAGCCTACATCTAATACGGTTCTGTTTTTAAGTGGTGCTATATGGCCTTTTACTCTATCCCATTTCCAGTCACTTCGCCATTCTGTATCAATTTCAATACCATGGACAGTAAAAGGACCTTTACGCCAAGGCTGAAATACCGCCAGTAAATTACTGAGTTTTTCGGCCTGGCCGGGCGTGAGTTGCTCACCAGAGCCAATGGTGACACTCTGTTTGAGTTCGACAACATCGGGCTGTGGGTAATTGAGTTTATTAAGGACTTTTTCCCACTTTGGCAAGTTACCATGCTTATGGTCGCGTTGCCATTGACCCAAAATTGCGGGCAAATTTTCTAACCAATGTTGTAAGTTAGAATCGGCAATGTCTTTGTAAAAAGAACTGAAGCTAATCATTTAATCGCTACCATTGATGCAAAATTGAAGCATTGGAACCACACCGATACATGAGAAAATCCATTATCAGTTAATCGCTGCTGGTGTACGTTTAAGCTGTCTGGACGCATGACATTTTCCAGTGCACTGCGCTTTTGACTGATTTCGAGTTCACTGTACCCGTTAGCGCGTTTAAAGTTTAAATGCAGGCTGTCTAATAGGTCTTGAATTTGTTCATCTTCAAAGCAAAGCTTTTCTGAAATGACGAGCACTCCACCCGGTTGCATGCCATCAAATATACGCTTTATAAGCGAATTACGATCGTCAATGGGTAAAAATTGCAATGTAAAATTGAGCACCACCATTGATGCATTTTTTATATCAATATCTCGTATGTCTGCGCACAGTAAATTCACCTGGGTATCGCTAACATAAGCTGCAAGATTTTCCTTACAGCGTTCAATCATTGATTGACTGTTATCAATAGCATAAATTTGGCATTGTCTGCCTTCAATTTGACGACGAATACTTAAGGTTGCAGACCCTAATGAACTGCCAAGGTCGTAGACATTACTGTTAGGGGTAACAAAGCGATCTGCAAAATCACCAATGGTATTGATAATTTGTGCGTAACCCGGGACAGAACGACGGATCATGTCATTAAATACACCTGCAACTCGTTGATCAAATTGAAAGTCTGCTATTTGATCGGCTGCGTGAGCGTAAATGGTATCTTGTTGAGAGTTCATGAGCTGTTATGTGGAAAAAATTCAGTCTGTATTTTAGCTAATCATGGTTAACTCCAGCAAGCATCCTACTCATAATTTGTGAGTTTTTTTTCAAATAGTTCACCAAAGTGTTAATACTATGAATACAGATCCAGATTTAATGGTGTTAATATGCACAATAAATCATCATTGGATCACTTGATCTTGTCACCCACGTTTACCAAGCGTATATAAAAGGCGACAAAAGGTGTTTTATGTTCCAATAAAACTGCGCGACTGACGGGTAAAAAGTGATAATATTCTCAGAAAATAAAACACGAGAGTATCCACAGCTGTGGCAATTAGCATTGTTAAATTTTTTATTTTTGTAAACTATCATCTTTGTTGAGCTACAAGTGCTTAGGTTAAAAGCATAATCCATTATTTGGGCAACAAGGTGTTTAACGTAATCAGCCAATAGTCAACAAAATCAACAGGCTAACGTTTGATAATCAAAACTGAAAGTATTAGGGAAAAAACTTGAAATTGATATATTGGGTGCTGACATTCGTGTTGATGTCGCTAAGCCTTCCTGCAAGCGCAGTACATGCAAATGAGCAATCGAGGTTAAATCCACCTAAACCATTAGTGGTGGTATTAGGAGAAGATACCTACCCTTTCCAATATTTAGATAAACAAGGTAATCCAGCCGGAATTTTAGTCGACATGTGGCGTGAATGGTCAATTGTGACTAACACGAAGGTGCAATTTGTCGCCCGTCATTGGCAAGCCTCTTTAGATCAACTTGAGCACAACAACGCCGATATCCACATCGGTATGTCTCAAACGGCAGCACGCGCAAACCTGTTTGATTTTGCAATGCCGTTTACCTCGTTAAATGCTTATCTTTATGTACACAAATCCATTGTTAATAAAAAACAAGTGAGTGATTTGATCCCTTATCAAATAGGGGTTGTTGCAGGTTCTTCGCATGAAGTCATGCTCCATGAGCTGGAGCCTCGCTTGAGTTTTAAGCGATACAAAAACCGTAAACAATTATTGCAAGCTGCAGCAAAAGGAGATTTATTTGTTTTTGCTGGTATTGAAGGTTATCAACGGAATGTTGAGCTAGAGCAAGATATTGCAGCTAATTTTTACAGTTCATCGCGAATTTTTATTAAAAAGGTTAATTTATCGCCTGCAGTGATAAAAGGTAATCAAACACTGCTTGATAAAATTAACGCAGGGTTTGAGTTAATTTCACCCAAGGTCATTAAACAAATTGAGCGTCGATGGCTAGGCTACCATAAACAAACCTCTGGCGTTGTTATTGCGATGCAAACGGGTATAGAACCCTTTGCTGATATTGGTGTTGATGGATTACCTTCAGGGATGTTAGTTGATTTATGGCAGTTATGGTCTAAAAAAACTGGCATCAATATAGATTTTGTCTCAGGTGACATGAACACCACCATTGACGATGTCAAACGGGGTGTCGCAGACGTGCATATTGGTTACCCAGAAAGCCAAGATATGCGTTCTGGGCTTAAACAGGCATGGAATATCATTTCAGTTAAGAGTCGTTTTTTTAGCAATAATCAACAGCTTAAAAATATCGAAACGTCAGACATGAGAATAGGGGTGTTTCCTACTGCGCCCTATATTAGCGAGGTTAAAACCGCATTCCCTAAAGCTCAATTACGATTTTACGATACCTTAGATGCGATGGTTAACGCGGCCCAGAATCATGAAATTGTTGGGTTTGTTTCTTCTGCTGCAATGACATCACATTACTTACTTGCCAATAAATTGTGGGCTAATTTTCGTCAATACACAGACATCGAATTTAACACTCAGATGTACACCTTAACGCGTGTTGATGACAGTGGATTAGCGGACCGAATTGAGGCGGGTTTCAATTTAATCTCTGTAGAAGAACAAATACAAATTGAGCGTAAATGGTTAATTAACCCTGATGATAGATATTTTGCTGCGACAGCTAATAAAATTAAATTAACAAAACAGCAAAAACAATATATTACCAGTATAGGCGCCATTAAAATGGGTTACCTAAAAAACTGGGCGCCGATGGAGTTTCAAGGTAAAAACGGTCAGTTTTTAGGGGTTAATGCCGACATTAAAAATTTACTTGTGAGGCAATTAAATTTAACGATTATTCCTGTTGCATATGATGATTTTGTCCAAATGGTTAATGATCTGATAAAAGGTGAGATCCACTTAGTGGCGAGCATGGCACAAACCACTGCGCGTGAAAGTGCTCTTTCTTTTTCAGCGCCTTATTGGCCCTCTCCGTGGGCGATAGTGACGTCGATTACGCAACCACCTATTTTTAACATCTCACATGTTGTAGGTAAACGACTCGCGGTTGTTGACGGATACCATATTGTGCCCCAATTAAGACAACAATATCCTGGGATAGAACTGGTTACTGTTGCTGATACTAATCAAGGGATCCAAGCCGTGATCAACGGAACTGCGGACATGTTTGTTGAACAAGTCGCTTCGTTAGCCTCCACATTAAAAGGTGGCCAATACCCGAGTTTAAAAATGTCATTAGTTGCTGAATTAACCGAGCAACATAGTCGTATTGGTTTTTTTCCAGGAGTCAAAGAATTAGTTCCGCTTGTTGACCGGGTGTTAGCCACTATTGATGAAACCGAACAGCAAAATATGTATCAAAAGTGGGTTTCTCTTGATTTAAACAGCGACACGTTGCGTTATGAGCGTTGGCTAAAGATTTTGATTTTTGGATTATTGATTTTGACATTGATTGCTGCAGTCGTATTTATGTCTAATCGCCGTTTAAACATTGAAATCCAAAAAAGGCTTAAAGCAGAAGATAACCTGAAATTTATGGCTAGCCATGACAACCTGACCGGATTAGCCAATCGCGGCTTATTTGATGACAGATTACACCAAGCAGTGCTAACACATCATAGGGAGAAACAGCGTTTTGCGCTCCTGTTTATTGATTTAGACGGTTTTAAAGCGGTAAACGATCTTCATGGACATCACATAGGAGATAAGCTACTGCATCGCGTTGGCTTGTTGCTACGTAAGTGTGTTCGAGAGTCTGATACTGTTGCACGTTTTGGTGGTGACGAATTTGTGCTCTTGCTCAATAATATAGACAATAGAAGCAGCGCTCAACAGGTTGCCGACAACATATTGCAAGCCTTAAAAAAACCGTTCCATATCGACGGTGTGAGTGTGAGTATTTCGGCCAGTATTGGTATTGCACTTTTTGCTGATGACGCTGATAACGCACCATTATTACTTAAGATGGCCGATCAATTAATGTATCAAGCTAAAAAGATTGGTGGTCATCAATATAAAATGAACTAACTGTTTTGTTGATTTTTCAGTCAGTCAAGCGAGATTATGTGCCGCAGGTATGGTTAATTGACGTAAACTGACTGATACTTCAATGCATATGTTTGAGTCACGGTATATAATGCCGTTTTTATCGTTTTCGATTTCCAAAAATACCGCTTTGTGGATAAAGGATAGAGTTCAATGCGCAGTCATTATTGTGGAGACATTAATCTGTCTCATCTTGGTCAAGAAGTTACTTTAGTCGGTTGGGTTAACCGTAGTCGTGATTTGGGCGGAGTTGTTTTTTTAGACTTACGCGACAGAGAAGGGCTGGTACAGGTTGTTTATGATCCAGACTTAAAAGAAGTCTTTGACATTGCAAGCACATTACGCAGTGAATTTTGTGTTCAAGTAACGGGTATTGTTCGTGCACGCCCTGACAGCCAAATAAACCCACAAATGAAAACGGGTGAAATTGAAATTCTTGGCAAGCAATTGACCATTATTAATGCGTCGGCACCATTGCCATTGAGCATGGACAATCATCAAAATAACAGCGAAGAACAACGCCTTAAATATCGTTATTTAGACCTACGTCGTCCAGAAATGGCTGAGCGGTTAATTTTCCGCGCAAAAGTCACCAGTGCTGTACGTCGCTTTTTAGATAATAATGGCTTTTTGGATATCGAAACGCCAATCTTAACAAAAGCAACACCAGAAGGTGCCCGCGACTACTTAGTTCCAAGCCGCACTTATAAAGGGCAGTTCTTTGCATTGCCACAGTCACCTCAGCTGTTTAAACAGTTACTGATGATGTCTGGCTTTGATCGCTACTATCAAATTGTTAAATGTTTCCGCGACGAAGATTTACGTGCAGACCGTCAACCTGAATTTACCCAAATTGATATTGAGACCTCATTTATGACGTCTGAACAAGTCATGGAAAAAACCGAGCAAATGATGCGCGGATTATTCCAAGATTTACTCAATGTTGATTTAGGTGATTTTCCACGTATGACCTACGCTGAAGCCATGAAGCGTTATGGCTCAGACAAACCTGATTTACGTAACCCTCTAGAACTCGTTGATATTGCTGACTTAGTCAAAGAGGTTGAATTTGCTGTATTTAACGGTCCTGCAAATGACGCAGAAGGCCGAGTTGCAGCTCTACGTATCCCAACGGGAGCTTCACTGTCTCGTAAACAAATTGACGACTACACCAAATATGCCGGCATTTATGGTGCTAAAGGCCTTGCTTGGATGAAGATTAATGACTTAGCCGCCGGCATGGATGGTATTCAATCACCGGTACTTAAGTTTTTATCTGAATCTATCGTTAATGACATTATTAGTCGCACAGGTGCTCAAACCGGTGACATCATTTTATTTGGCGCAGATAAAGCCAATGTTGTTGCTGAAGCAATGGGGGCATTGCGTCTAAAAGCTGGTGAAGATTTTAATTTATTAGAAGGTCAATGGCGCCCACTTTGGGTGGTTGACTTCCCAATGTTTGAAAAAATCAATGGCGGCTTACATGCCGTTCACCACCCATTTACGGCACCTCGTGGCATAAGCCCAGCAGAATTAGCCGCAGATCCTGTTGCTGCAATTTCAGATGCGTATGACATGGTACTAAATGGCTGTGAATTAGGTGGCGGTTCTGTTCGTATTCATAATGCAGAGATGCAAAGCACGGTATTTAGCTTATTAGGTATTGAACCAGAAGAAGCAAAAGAGAAATTTGGTTTCTTACTTGAAGCATTACGTTATGGTACACCTCCTCATGCCGGTTTAGCGTTTGGTTTAGACCGTATTATCATGTTAATGACGGGTGCAACCTCAATTCGTGATGTGATGGCATTCCCTAAAACCACTACCGCAGCATGTCCGTTAACTAATGCGCCAGGGTTTGCCAATCCTGTGCAATTAACTGAACTCGGAATTGCAGTTATTGAAAAGCCTAAAGCTGAAGAATAACCTAAACCGTTCAGTATAATTCGCTCTTAAAGAGCACCACATACCGAGGCTGCTGCCTCGGTATGTTTTTTACGAGTAATATGTTCTACTTGCATGAAAAAGGAGCTTTACATGGCAGGGCACAGTAAATGGGCCAACATCAAACACCGTAAAGCCGCGCAAGATGCTAAACGCGGCAAGTTATTTACTAAATTTATTCGCGAACTGACCGTTGCTGCCAGAGAGGGGGGCTCAGATCCGGATGCAAACCCAAGGCTTCGGGCTGCAATTGACAAAGCGTTATCAAATAATATGACTCGCGACACGGTAGAGCGTGCTATCAAAAGAGGCGCGGGCGAAGTTGATGGCCAGCAACTTGAAACGATAATTTATGAAGGTTATGGGCCTGGTGGTACAGCTGTGATGGTAGAAACCATGACTGATAACCGTAACCGCACAGTGTCTGGCGTACGTAATGCATTTAACAAATCAGGTGGCAACCTGGGTACAGATGGATCTGTAGCCTATTTATTCACTAAATTAGGTGTTATTTCCTATGATAACAGCATAGATGAAGACACACTGATGGAGCTGGCCTTGGATGCGGGCGCAGATGATGTGGTGACTCATGATGATGGTGCAATGGATGTGTTCACCAGCCCTGAAACCTTTGGTAAAGTAAAAGATGCATTAGATAATGGCTCGCTTAGCTCAATTAATGCAGAAGTTACCATGGTGGCATCGACTAAAGCTGAGTTAGATCTTGAAACCGCAGAGAAATTTTTACGCTTAATTGATACCTTAGAAGATCACGATGATGTACAAGAAGTGTATCATAACGCTGAGATTTCTAATGACGTAATGGAAGCATTAGATAATCTATGATTATATTAGGGGTCGATCCTGGATCGCGTATTACCGGTTATGGTGTGATCCAATGCCAAGGCAGACAACAAATTTATTTAGGCAGTGGGTGTATTCGTACATCAGCAGATGATCTACCTCAGCGCTTACAGCAGATTTTTTCAGGCCTAACCGAAATCATAACTCAGTATCAACCCAATGAGTTTGCAATTGAGCGCGTTTTTATGGCAAAAAATGCTGATTCTGCGCTCAAGTTAGGACAAGCGCGTGGCGCGGCTATCGTTGCGGCAACGTGTGCCAATTTACCTGTTGCTGAATACAGCGCAACGCAAATTAAAAGTGCCGTAGTAGGCACTGGCCGCGCGCAAAAAGCACAAGTACAACACATGATAAAACAACTGTTAAAATTACCTGCGGCGCCTCAAGCCGATGCCGCAGATGCGTTAGGGGTTGCGGTTTGTCATTTTCATACTTATCAGAGTCTTATTGCCATGGGCGGTAAGGCTAGCAGCAGAACATACGGAAGATATAAATGATTGGTCGTCTTAGTGGTATTTTAGTTGAAAAACAAGCGCCTGAAATTGTACTCGACGTTAATGGCGTTGGTTATGAGCTGCAAGTTCCTATGACCAGTTTCTATGAACTGCCAGAGCTGAATCATCCCACCATGCTTTTTACTCATTTTGTGGTGCGTGAAGATGCGCAGTTATTATATGGCTTTATTACTAAACAAGAGCGGGCTTTATTTCGTCTCTTGATAAAAACCAATGGCGTTGGGCCTAAGCTTGCATTAACGATTTTATCTGGCATGACGGCCAGTGAATTTGTGTCTTGTGTTGAACGTGATGATATTGTCACGTTGGTGAAATTACCTGGTGTGGGTAAGAAAACCGCTGAGCGTTTAGTGATAGAAATGCGTGATAAACTCAAAAGCTTGCTCGAAGCGTCAGTCGGATCTGAAAGAGAGTTTATGCTACAAAGCAACTACAAACCGGCTCCTGTTGTAGACAGCGCAGAAGAAGATGCCATTTCAGCATTGCTATCATTAGGCTACAAACCGGCGCAGGCAAGCAAAGCTGTTTCAGCAGCATTTGCAGAAGGCATGAGCTCAGAAACGCTGATTAAAGCAGCGTTAAAGTCAATGTTATAACGCGTTACACATCTCTTTAGGGTATCGATAAAATGATTGAAGCAGATCGCCTGATCCAACCGCAAGTACAAGGTCAAGATGAATTAATTGACCGAGCTATGCGGCCTAAAATGTTGGATGAATATACCGGACAAGATGATACCCGTGCACAGCTTAAAGTATTTATTCAGGCTGCAATTAATCGCGGCGAAGCTTTAGATCATATGTTGATATTTGGCCCGCCAGGGCTTGGTAAAACAACCCTTGCCATGATTGTGGCGAATGAAATGGGCGTTAATATTAAATCTACCTCAGGCCCAGTACTTGAAAAAGCTGGCGATCTCGCCGCACTACTCACCAACCTTGAACAAGGTGATGTGTTGTTTATCGATGAAATTCATCGTTTAAGCCCTGTCGTTGAAGAGATTTTATATCCCGCAATGGAAGATTATCAACTCGACATTATGATTGGTGAAGGCCCTGCAGCACGTTCAATTAAACTCGATTTACCCCCTTTTACCCTTGTCGGGGCAACAACCCGAGCCGGCGCGTTAACTTCACCTCTGCGGGCACGTTTTGGTATTCCACTGCGGTTAGAGTTTTATAACGTTAAAGATCTCACCACCATTGTGACGCGCTCTGCAAAAGTGATGGCGTTAGAAATTGATGAACAAGGCGCGATTGAAATTGCCACTCGCTCACGTGGAACGCCGCGGATTGCTAATCGTTTATTGCGCCGCGTTAGAGACTACGCTGAAGTTAAACACGATGGCAAAGTGACCCAAAAAGTGGCTGAGTATGCGCTTGATTTACTTGATGTTGATATGCAAGGTTTTGATTACTTAGACCGAAAACTGCTGTTAGCGATTATCGATAAATTTATGGGCGGGCCAGTAGGATTAGATAACCTTGCCGCAGCCATTGGTGAAGACAGAGAAACCATTGAAGATGTGCTCGAGCCATTTTTAATTCAACAAGGTTTTATTCAGCGCACACCAAGAGGGCGTATAGCAACACAACGAGCCTATGAACATTTTAGTTTGGTCAAGCCTGAGTAAACATGGTTGAGTTGTGTGATATAACACCTGCTCACTGTAATAACAAAGCCAGTTAGCTGGCTTTGTATTTTGTTGGTGTTGATGTCGTAATTAACCTAATGCCGCAGTTGCTGACTTTTTCTGGATTAATTCTATTTTGTATCCGTCAGGATCTTCAACAAAGGCGATTTCTGTTGTGCCACCAGCAACAGGGCCTGGCGCTCGTGTCACTTTACCACCGGCTTGTGTTATCGCATCACAACGTGCATAAATGTCTTCTTCACCAATAGCTAAATGGCCAAAGCCATTGCCTAAGTCATAACTGTCAACACCCCAGTTATAGGTTAATTCAATCACGGCCTGGCCTGTGGTTTCTTCACCAAAACCCACGAATGCCAGGGTATATTTATATTGAGGGTTTTCAGATTTTCGTAATAGCTTCATTCCCATTACATTGGTATAAAAATGAATGCTGCGGTCTAAATCGCCAACGCGGATCATAGTGTGAAGTAGTTGCGACATGTTTTTACTCTCTTATTTAAAATAAATCTGACTTTAACAAGCTCTGATGACAATGAAAAGATTCGCGCGTCAATACAGTGGATTATCTGCGATTGAAATCGCTGTTAGTTCAGTAATGAATGGATATTTTTTTGCTTTAGCTCACATTTGTGATGATATGTTTTGGGTTCATAAGCAAAAGGCGTTATTCTCCACTTATACCTACTTGGAGGCAAGAGAATGACTACAGAATTAAAAATGGCCTTAGGCACTACCGTGGTAATCGCAATTTGTTTTAGTGCATTTTTTGTTGCAATGTACTAAATAACGATAAGCGTCATTGCTAACGTTACATACAGTTTGATGTAGCAGAAAACATGAGTTTATTGCATGTTAGTTGATGAGTTAACCTACAATAAATTACTGAATAAAGGCCAAAGCATACCAAGTGTTTTGGTCTTTATTGTTTTAGTTAATCCTCAGGATAAACCTTTTCTTTAAAATCACACAAGTCTTCGATAATACAGGAACCACAGCGAGGTTTACGTGCTAGGCAGGTGTAGCGACCATGCAGAATAAACCAATGGTGCACATCGACTTTAAACTCTGCAGGTACCACTTTTAGCATTTTTTGTTCAACTTGGTCGACATTTTTGCCTGGTGCAAATTTAGTCCTGTTTGCCATGCGAAAAATGTGCGTGTCTACGGCTATTGTTGGCCAGCCAAATGCCGTGTTAAGTACCACGTTGGCTGTTTTTCTACCTACACCGGGCAGGGCTTCTAAGGCTTCGCGATTTTCGGGTACTTCACCGCCGTGTAAATCAATTAGCATTTTACAGGCGTTAATGACGTTAATGGCTTTGTTGTTATATAAACCAATGGTTTTAATATATTCTTTTAGTCCATCAACACCAAGATCATAAATTGCTTGTGCCGTGTTAGCCACGGGAAACAGTTTGTCTGTTGCTTTGTTTACGCTGACATCCGTAGCCTGTGCCGACAAGGTGACCGCCACTAACAATTCAAAAGGGCTTGAAAAATTCAACTCAGTTTCAGGCTTTGGATTGTTATCTCGTAATCGCGTTAAGATCTGAATGCGTTTTTCTTTATTCATAATGTTTTGTTAACTTACCTTGGTGATCCTTGCTCGGGTTACTGCGACCGACTCTGGTTTAGGTTGTCTTGCTTTTATTTTGCTGTCGATAACATTTTTTAATGCGATCAATAATCCCATCGCAATAAATGCTCCAGGTGGCAACATTGCAAGCAAGAAGGGGGTATCGACTTGCCAAACTTGGATAGTTAAACTGCTGGCCCATTCACCTAGTAACAAATCGGCACCATCAAATAGCGTGCCTTGGCCTAATAATTCTCGGCTTGCTCCCAATACCACTAATACCGCCGTAAATCCTAAACCCATCATAAAACCATCGAATGCGGAGTGGGCTAGAGTGTTGCGTGATGCAAACGCTTCAGCGCGACCGATGATAATGCAGTTTGTCACAATTAGCGGCAAAAATATTCCAAGCGATAGGTATAAGTTGTACGCGTAGGCGTTGATAAGCAATTGTACGCAGGTTACCAATGCGGCAATGATCATCACAAATACAGGAATGCGGATTTCTTTTGGGACATAATCACGCACCAGTGAGACTAAAATGTTTGAACCGACTAATACCAGTAAGGTTGCAACGCCAAGACCCAGAGCATTGGCAATGGTGGCTGTTACTGCTAATAGAGGACATAAGCCAAGTAACTGTACTAAGCCGGGATTGTTTTTCCACAAGCCTTGGCTGGCAATATCGCGATAATTACTCATGGTTACCCTCGCACTTAACATGACTTTGATATAAGGCCTGGCGGTTTTGTTCAACAAAACTCAATGCTTTTGCAACCGCTTTTACATACGCTCTAGGGGTAATTGTGGCGCCGGTGAATTGATCAAACTGGCCACCGTCTTTTTTGACTTTCCACTGCTCAGGATTGTTGTTAAACATTTTGCCACTAAAATGAGTGACCCAATCTGATTTTCGCAGTTCAATTTTGTCACCCAGGCCTGGGGTTTCTTGATGCGATAGTGTGCGCACGCCTAATACCTGGCCGTTATTATCAACCCCAATAATGAGCTTCATTTCACCGTTATAACCATCTGGTGCGATTGCTTCAATGGCAATAGCCACGGGTTGTTGATTCTTATAAGCCAAATAAGCGGGCAATGACGCGTCACTTCCCAGTAATTCTGGTGAATGAACTAAAATGCATTGCTCAAATAAGGCGTTATCATGTAACGCAGTTGGGATCACCTGAGTTAAGGTTTCTGTTAGTTGCTTTTGTTGCTGCAAGGCAATAGTGTCTTGGGTCAGGGCGTTGACAAGGGCCACTAAACCGGTACAACACAAGGCAAATAGACCTAATAACAAGCCATTTTTAATCATTGGGTTTTCGTTTATGGTCATGATTAATTTCCTGTGCGGTGGCCGTAACTACGAGGGCGCACATAGTAGTCAATAAATGGTGCGCACATATTTGCCAGTAATACCGCAAATGCCACTGCGTCAGGGTACCCTCCAAAGGTACGAATAACATAAATAAGCACACCTATCATTGCGCCAAAGATTAAACGTCCCCGTGGGCTGGTGGCTGCAGTCACTGGATCTGTTGCAATAAAAAATGCCGCCAGCATGGTGCCACCACTAAATAGGTGCATTAACGGGCTAACAAAAGTATCTGGACTGATTAAATAGCCAAAGCTTGCACACACAAATAAACTGGCCAATATCGCAATACTGATATGCCAACGAATCACCTTTAATTTGAGCATGATGGCACCACCAATAAGGTAAGCCATATTAACCCAAAACCAGCCTTCTGCGGCCATGCCAGAGAATATTGGTTTTGTCATGCTTTCTGTGGTGGTTAAGCCCATCGATAAATCAGTTTTGAGTGTATCAAGTGGGGTTGCCATTGTTGTGCCATCAATACTGAGCTGAAAGTGCTCCGCCAAAAATGAATGCCTGAACTCAAATATACTAAATAGGCTGCTCAATATATCAGCATGATTTAACGCTATCGTTTGTGGGGCTATCCATGATGTCATTTGAACAGGAAACGATATCAATAACAGTACATAAGCTGCCATAGCAGGATTAAAGACATTATTGCCTAAGCCACCATAAAGTTGTTTAACGATGACAATGGCAAACAGGGTACCAATGACAATTAACCACCAGGGGGCTAATGGCGGAATAGCAACAGCAAGTAGCACTGCTGTAACCAATGCACTGTTATCGCTCAATGTTGCTTTGATGTTTTTATTGCGTAGCTTCATCACGGCAGCTTCTGCAAGGTATGCAGTACTCACAGCCAGTAATAATTGTATTAATGTGCCAAAACCAAAATAATAGCTTTGAACCACAAGGCCAGGAATAAGACACAATGCGACTCGTTTCATCACGGTATTTGTGTGTAAACTGGTACTCACATGTGGGGATGAGGCAATTTTAAATGCCATGTTTATTGTTCCTCTTGCTCAGCACTTTTAGCGAGTTTTTTCGCTTTTGCTTTGGCGACTGCCGCAGCAACCTTAGCTTTTTTGGCTTGTTCTGGAGAGAGCGCTGTGCTCATCTCCGTATGTTGCTCATTGTGTTGCTCATTATGTTGGTTCTCAAGACTTTGGTCCTGATTATCTTCAGCAACCTGAGCCAGCTTTTTCGCTTTTGCTTTGGCCACAGCGGCCGCGACGCGTGCCTGTTTATCACTCACACTTGAGTCTGCAGTTTGTGGTTCTATAGTGTTACTCGGTGTAAGCGGTTCTGTTGAATGATCAGCACTTGCATCTGTTGCATCTGTTGCATCTGTTGACTCAGTTGGAACATTTGCATCGGGTGTGGCTATTGGGTCTGTCGCTGACGTACCAGCAGCTACTTGAGCCAGCTTTTTCGCTTTTGCTTTGGCCACAGCGGCCGCGACGCGTGCCTGTTTATCACTCACACTTGAGTCTGCAGTTTGTGGTTCTATAGTGTTACTCGGTGTAAGCGGTTCTGTTGAATGATCAGCACTTGCATCTGTTGCATCTGTTGACTCAGTTGGAACATTTGCATCGGGTGTGGCTATTGGGTCTGTCGCTGACGAACTAGCCGCTGCTTGAGCCAGCTTTTTCGCTTTTGCTCTTGCTACTGCGGCTGCTACGCGTGCCTGTTTATCATCAGGTGGCGTCACTTGGTCCTTATTGTGCTCAGATCCCGTTATGGCGTCAGTTTGACTGGAAATGACATCATTAGCTTGAGCCGCTTTTTTGGCTTTGGCGCGCGCAATTGCTGCTGCAACTTTAGCTTGTTTGTCATCCGTTTTTACATCATCTGCGTTTATATTATCGAGCAGTGCGTCAGTGTGGTCTGCTGCCTTAACATTACTGGTATCCGCTTGAGCAGCTTTTTTAGCTTTGGCGCGTTCAATGGCTGCGTTGACAGCGGCTTTTTTGGGATCGATAGCTGTTTGTGTAGTAACAGTTGGTGCTTCAGAAACACTTGTGTTTGACTCTGCTTGTGCTTTTTTTGCGGCTATTCTTGCCATTGCAGCAGCGACAGCATCTTTGTCACTTGACTTCATATTGGCTTGGCGCTTAGCGGCGGCTTCTTTTGCTTTGGCTTCACGTGCATTTTTTTCATCTTCTAAACGCTGTAAACGCGCTTCGAAGCGGATTTTTGCTTGCTCTGCTTGGTGTTTTTCTTCAGCCGCTGTTTTTAATGCAGATTTAGCCACACGATAATATTCAACTAATGGAATATCACTTGGGCAAACATAACTGCAACAACCACATTCAATGCAATCTTTTAGGTTAAAACTGGCGGCTTTGTCATATTCCTGTGCTTTTGCATGCCAAAAAAGTTGTTGTGGTAATAATAGTGCAGGGCAGGCGACTGCACACTCTCCACAACGAATACAGGCTTTTTCAGTGGTGTCGGGTGCGATTTCTTCAGGACTGGGCACTAACAAACAGTTAGTCCCTTTTAAAATAGGCACATCTAAATCAGCCAGTGCATAACCCATCATAGGTCCACCCACAATGACTTTTTGCTGTGTTGATGGCTTAAAATCGACAGCCTGTAATGCATCAGCAACGGTTGTACCTAGGGGTAGCCAATAATTACCGGGTTTAGCGATATTTTCGCCAGTGAGTGTCACGACCCGTTCAACTAGGGGTTTTCCATGGTAAATAGCATCTTGGATTGCGTAGGCCGTGCCGACATTGTGCACAACAATACCGAGCTGAGCGGGTATTGCACCACTGGGAACTTCTTTACCGGTAATAATCTGAATTAATTGCTTTTCGCCACCTGATGGGTATTTCGTTGGTATAACAGTGACTCTAATTTGCCCCTTTGGCAACGATGAGCGTTCAATTGCAGCTTGCATGTTTTTAGCTGCTTCAGGTTTATTGTCTTCAATTGCGATGATGATCCGCTGTGGATTAAGAAGGTGATGAATGATCCCCACACCCGCTAAAATTTCATCGCTATGATCACGCATTAACCTGTCGTCTGAGGTGATATAGGGTTCGCACTCAATACCATTAATAATTACTAAGTCAATTTCGCTGGCTGGGTTAAGTTTTACATGGCTTGGAAAAGCTGCGCCTCCCATACCCGCAATACCTGCTTGCTTGATCTTGGATAATATCTCAGTTTTTGATAGTTGCTCGAGGCTATTTGAGGTTAACTCACACCAGGTATCGAGCCCGTCAGCTTCTATGACACAACTTAATATGGGTAATGCAGATGCATGGTTACTGGCATGTTGTTCAATGGCAATAATATGACCTGAGGTAGGTGCATGGACAGGTAAATAGGTAAAACCTGAGCCTTCAGTTAACGCTTGCCCTTTTAATACCTTGTCACCTACAGAGACGGTGAGGATGGCTTGCTCACCGACTAATGGCACTGGCACAATAAAGCGTTTAGCAAGTGGCAAGCGAGATATGGCAGATTGATTAGACAATGTTTTTAATTGAGGTGGGTGGATCCCACCAGGTGATTGCCACAAGAATCCTTTATCAAGTTGTTCTAATAAGGTTAACACGCTTGTTCCTCTTGCTCAGAATGAATCACCTTGACGGGAATGGTGTTTAATTTCCAATCCCAATTTTGTATTGTTGTTTCAACTGGGTTCATATCGATACAATCAACAGGACAAGGTTCAACACATAAATCACAGCCGGTGCAATCTTTAGCGATAACCGTGTGCATTAGTTTTCCTGCGCCTAAAATGGCATCAACCGGGCAGGCCTGTATACATTTGGTACAGCCGATACATTCATCTTCACGGATGTAGGCCACTTTTTTGACTGCAGATTGGGCTTCGGCATTTAACGGTTCTTCATCAACCCCCATTAGCTCGGCAATTTTTTCCATTGTCGCGGTGCCACCAGGTGGACATTTGTTGATATGATCGCCGTTGGCAATGGCTTCTGCGTAAGGCCTGCAACCTGGGTAGCCACATTGACCACATTGAGTTTGTGGAAGTAATGCTTCAACTTGGTCAATGACTGGGTTGCCTTCGACTTTAAATTTTTTCGATGCAAACCCTAAAATCACGCCGAACACTAATGCCAATAAACTTAATACGGCAATGGCAATGAATATACTTGTCATATTAATTTACTAGCCCCGCAAACCCCATAAACGCTAAAGACATTAACCCTGCGGTGATCATTGCAATAGCGCCGCCTTTAAATGGAAGAGGGACATCTGCCGCGGCCAAGCGTTCGCGCATGGCTGAGAATAAAATCAGCACTAATGAAAACCCGACTGCGGCACCAAAACCGTAAATTGCAGATTGTATAAAGTTGTGATCTTCGTTTACGTTTAATAATGCAACACCCAATACCGCACAATTTGTGGTAATTAACGGCAGGTAAATGCCCAAGGCACGATGGAGTGATGCACTGGTTTTTTGTACGACCATTTCGGTAAATTGGACTACCACTGCAATAACTAAAATAAAACTCATCGTTCTTAAGTAAATTAAGTCAAATGGTTGTAATAAGAATTCATTGGTGAGATAGCTTAAAATAGAGGCTAAAGTGAGCACAAAGGTCGTTGCCATCGACATACCAATAGCGGACGCTAATTTACTCGACACCCCCATAAAAGGGCATAGACCTAAGAATTTCACCAGGACGAAGTTATTAACCAGTACGGTACCGATTAATAGAAGAAGGTACTCTGTCATTGCTTCATTTTTTTGACCAATAGATCTTAGTATTATCTAAGGTTTAGGCCTAAGAAACAACGGATAAAAAATAAGGTTAAACATAAATTGCTCAACCTTAGAATAAAACACTAAATTTCACATTATAGTAACTTAGTTATTACTGTTTTTTGACCAAAACTTCAGGCTTGGCAATATAATAACCTTGCAGACCATCAACTAATAATTTTTCTAACGTGAGTTTTTCATCTTGTTTTTCAACTCCTGTCGCAATCACTTTAATGCTAATTCGTTTTGCGATATCCACCATCATACGAACAAAAAATTTATTGTTGTTATCTTGTTCAATGTTGTCACTGTAACTACTGTCTAACTTGATGAAATCGGGGCGAACTTCACGAAAGAATTTAAATGAAGTAAACCCTAATCCAAAACGTTCAATGGCCACTTTTGCACCCACCTTGTGCATTTCGCTAACAAATTGGCGACCAGACACTAGGTTTGCTTGCATGCCCGCTTCATTCAATTCGAAAATAATTCGGCATGCTATGTGACGGTGTTTGGTTAATAAGTCTTTGAGCCAAATCGTGAAACTGTCTTGCAATGCCGATAATGCACTGATGTTAACACCTACATTTCCGACAATGGTTGGATTTTCACTGAGCACTTTAATGGTTTGAATAACAATCATTTTATCAAGCTCAACGTTTAAGCTGTACCGCTCGGCCATTGCAATAACCGTAGTGGTTGGCAAATATTTACCTTCGGCATTATAAAAGCGCGCTAATAACTCACGATAAACATCGGTTTGATTATTACAAGGCTGTATGGGCTGTTGGTAAAAATTGATACTTCGACGATTGATTAAATCATCGATGGTTAATTTCCAATGATCTTCACCGAGTTGCTCATCACCTGAGAGCTTTTCTAATTGATAATAGCGGTTAGGGCCCAGTGTTTGTGCAATACTGACTGCGGTATCAGCTAAGGCCATTAACGCTAGAGGCTCGCAACCTTCTTTATACGGCACCATGCCGGCATGGGCAATTGAATCACTGCGAGTACTTTGGGCATATTCATCTAGGTGACGTTTGAGTATGTCTAAATACTTTTCACCTTCTTTTAATGTCAGACTGTCAACAAATACAGCAAAATCACCACTTGATACTCTAAAGCACTCATTTACACCTAATGATGAAACCGCTTTTCGAATGCAATTGGCTAACTTTGCTAAATAGTCATCTCCCGCTGCACGCCCGTGCAATTGGTTAATGTTAGCCAGTTCAGCCGCCTTTACCATAAGCAATACACCGTATTGTTGTTTATCTGACTGACTCAATTCTTCTAAATGTTGTGTAAAACGTTGGCGAGTAGAAAAACCACTGACAGGATCTTGGTAAGCGGCTTTTGTCAGTTGCTCATTTTCTTTTCTAACACGATCAAGACTCAATTTTAATTGGCTGCGGCAGGCCTCTAGCGCATCTCCTAATGGGCGCAAAACCCCAGGAAAACGTGAGCGCTCTAAGGCTAAAAATGATAAGTCGGGGATGTGAGTAATGTATTCGGCCGCATACTTGATGCGTGATTTATGTAATTGCACTAATACAGCAAACATCAGCATTAACACAATATAGATGCCAATGATGATCACAGCTGTTTCTTCTAAATCATGAACACTGGCAGACAATACACTGGCGGTATCTAATCTTACCTGCAAGCGAGCATGAGAAAGGTTTTCAATGTGGCCTAGTTCAATATTAAAAATTTTACTTGCAAAATCATCCTTTTGACGTTGCAAACTGCCATGGGTGAAATTGAGATTACTGTCAGTACTATGGATAAATTGAAAAAATTGAAAAGTAAAATCTTTTGACATTTGCTGATACAAGGCTTCGCCGCTGCTATCCCAGCTGCGGTAGGTTTGCACATATTTCGCATAATGTGTGCGTGCAATTTCACCTTGTTCTTGTACTTCAATATTTTCTACTGAATAAAGTCGGAATAGTAAAATACCGAAAACAATAAATAGAACCAGTTGAAAGGATTTTGATAAGCCCATAAAACATCCATTCCCTACGAGTTGTCAATCAGCGCCTTAAACAGCATGTGCATTCATTGCGAGTTTATCTGAAAGGCATTTTGCTAAAGTAATAGTTCATATAATAACCAATACTATCATAGCAGATGGAATAAAAAATTTTAATTAACCTAAAGCACTATAATAACAGGAAAAACAAAGATGAAATTCAAGAGTGCGATCGTTCCTAATGGCTAACATTGCTTATAATGTCGTTAGACATGTTGAAGGTAGAACAACGAGCTCGCTGCAATTTCTGCCTTATTCTATCCTAATTGGCATTAGATGGAATTCAGTATAGCTGTGGCGCAAAGAAAATATACAAGCAATAGGTCATAACACTGAAAAACAATAAGGTAAAAAGTGGGGGAGTTGTGATGGAAAATGTTGCTTGAGTGTTGGCATTAGCAGTGTTGGTATTAGCAGTCTAGGGTACTAACTCTGGCTAACAATAATGGCTCCCCAGACTGGACTTGAACCAGTGACATACGGATTAACAGTCCGCCGTTCTACCGACTGAACTACTGGGGAATTGATCATTACTGTGTTTAATTGAATTGGCTCCCCAGACTGGACTTGAACCAGTGACATACGGATTAACAGTCCGCCGTTCTACCGACTGAACTACTGGGGAATTGTGTATTCAATTTTCTGTGTTATCTCGATGGCTCCCCAGACTGGACTTGAACCAGTGACATACGGATTAACAGTCCGCCGTTCTACCGACTGAACTACTGGGGAATCGAATTCGATAACAATAAACGTTGGCTCCCCAGACTGGACTTGAACCAGTGACATACGGATTAACAGTCCGCCGTTCTACCGACTGAACTACTGGGGAATTACGTTTATTTCTCTGTACACTAACTAAATTGGCTCCCCAGACTGGACTTGAACCAGTGACATACGGATTAACAGTCCGCCGTTCTACCGACTGAACTACTGGGGAATCGTTTTAGCAATGTATTGCTGAGAACGGAGCGCATAGTAAAACGCTCTGGTAACTGAGTCAACTCGAGTTATAAAAAAAAACGCATTTATGTGACTAATTGGTTATCAAATACACATCGTGCACGAGTTTTGGACATTAATGTCGTTTTTTACACAATCAATAATGCGATTAACGATTTAATCTCAACCTTTGGATGTGCAATATAACAAATCATTAAATCAACAGGGCTTTCTTCGTTGTGCGGTTACAATACTTAAGTGCAATCGTTAGTCGCAATCGTTAGTAGCAATAGCCACTTTAATCACTATGCTGATTCAATTCCGAACTTTTAGGTCAAGGTTTAGTGGCCTAAAGTGGAACATGAATCTCTCGTAGCCGCTCGATGTGGTGTCGATAATAGACATGTGTGCATTTTTCGTTGAGGCAACATGATCTTCACAATGCTTGTTGCATGTTTGCATATGCCTATAGGGACTTGGTTTAGATATGGTGTTATACAATATTTTAGCCTGTTCAATAGCGCTTGGGTTGCCCGAGGCTAATCTGCGCTCTGCAATGAATGGGCGAGTTAATAGGACACTCTTTGCAATAAGAAGTATTAGCACCTAGTGTGTTATACGTTCATCAATTTATCTACGACAATAAATCGTGATCGACATGCTAAAGATCGCGACTTATTTTACTTTTTTTTAGAGCCTGTTTTAACTTAATTGTGAACTGCTTGTCTCTATAAGTCGTATTGTTTTCAAATGTAATAAAATTTCATCATGACATCTTTACGTTTTTATGAATCCCACAAACGCGCTACCCCGCAGCCACATTGATGTTTAGTGACTTATCCACTATTTCTGTGGATAAGCTTGTGGACTTCTGCTGTAAATATCCTCCAAGCCCTTGCTGAGTATGGTTTGTAGTTAAAATATACCTATTCATTAGCAGTGAGTTAACTTGATTAAATTCAAACAGATATAAAAATCAACTGTTTTGTAAGTTCACTGTTCTGTGTATTGCAAAATTGTAATATGTTTGCATTGTAGATTGTGTATTAAATTGAGATTTAGATTAGTTTTTCATCGATTTATACACTGTTTTTAACCGATCTTTAGGTCTGTATATTAATTTCATGTAATGATCGCCAATTTGTCATCATCCCTAAACAATACATAAAATGCCTGAACATGGGCCGACTAGGGCGTAAGCCAATCGCTATTGTTTATTGACTTGCCGTTTAATGAATCACCGCACATCGATACTGGGTATTTATACCAAAAGGCTCGTAATGCGCTTTAAGCTGAAAGTTTGCGTGACTGTGATTGTTCACCTTATTAATTGAAATGCTTTTAAACTAACAACTAACAACTAACAACTAACAACTAACGGCCATCAGCCATCAATCATCATTAGCTATCGCAACCAATCAGTGTTTAGGTATATGATACCAAGTTGAATCAAAAAGGAAGCCGCGTAGTGTCAGAGTCAGTCTTTACCTTAGAGTCCAAATTTGAGCCAGCAGGCGATCAACCCACTGCAATTAAGCAACTCGTTGAGGGTTTACAGTCTGGTATTGCCAGCCAAACGTTACTGGGCGTAACCGGTTCGGGTAAAACGTACACCATTGCCAATGTGATTAAGCAAATGGGCAGACCTACGATTATTATGGCTCCCAATAAAACCCTTGCCGCTCAACTCTATGGCGAGATGAAAGAATTCTTTCCTCACAATGCCGTCGAATATTTTGTGTCTTATTACGATTATTACCAACCAGAAGCGTATGTGCCTGCATCTAATACTTTTATTGAAAAAGATGCGTCGGTTAACGCCCACATAGAACAAATGCGATTGTCGGCAACCAAAGCACTGTTAGAACGTAAAGACGTCGTGCTGATTGCTTCTGTGTCGGCTATATATGGTCTTGGTGATCCTGACTCCTACATGAAAATGTTGCTGCACTTGCGCCAAGGTGATTTTATGGGGCAGCGTGACATACTTATTCGTCTAAGCGAGTTGCAATATACTCGCAACGATATTGAACTGCAGCGAGGCACTTATCGGGTGCGAGGTGAGGTAATCGATATCTTTCCGGCAGAATCTGAACGAGAAGCCATTCGGATTGAATTATTTGATGATGAGATTGAACGTTTAAGTGAATTTGATCCGTTAACGGGGCACATTAATAAACGCATTGCCCGTACCACTATTTACCCTAAAACCCACTATGTAACGCCTAGAGAAAAAATATTAGCGGCAACTGAAGAAATTAAAGAAGAGCTGCGCGACCGTAGGCAATTTTTACTCGACAATAATAAGTTAATCGAGGCGCAACGGATCTCCGAGCGAGTACAATACGATATTGAAATGATGGTTGAGTTAGGCTATTGCTCGGGCATCGAAAACTACTCTCGTTATTTGTCTGGTCGCAGTACAGGTGAAGGCCCACCAACACTGCTCGACTACCTACCTGCAGATGGCTTATTAATTATTGATGAATCTCATGTGACAGTGCCGCAAATTGGTGCCATGTATAAAGGCGATCGCAGTCGTAAAATGAACCTAGTCGAGTATGGTTTTCGTTTGCCTTCGGCATTAGACAATCGGCCATTAATGTTTGAAGAGTTTGAACGCTTAATGCCACAAACCATTTTTGTGTCTGCCACACCAAGCCAATATGAGCTAGATAAAAGTGACGGTGAAGTTGCAGAGCAAGTCGTGCGCCCCACAGGGCTTCTTGATCCTGTATTAGAAGTCCGCCCTGTGGCAATTCAAGTCGATGATTTATTATCTGAAATTGCTAAAAGGGTCGCGGTAAACGAGCGGGTATTAGTGACTACGTTAACCAAACGTATGTCAGAAGATTTAACTGAATACCTCGATGAACATGGCGTTAAAGTACGTTATTTACACTCAGACATTGATACTGTAGAGCGGGTTGAGATTATTCGTGATTTGCGTTTAGGTCACTTTGATGTATTGGTTGGTATTAATTTACTTCGGGAAGGGCTCGATATGCCTGAAGTTTCTCTGGTGTGTATTCTTGATGCAGACAAAGAAGGGTTTTTACGCTCAGAACGTTCGCTTATTCAGACCATAGGCCGCGCGGCGCGTAATGTTAATGGTAAAGTGATTTTGTATGCAGACAGGATCACAAACTCAATGGCCAAAGCCATGGGTGAAACTGAACGTCGACGGGAAAAACAGCATCAACATAACCTTGAAAATGGCATCATTCCTCGCGGTGTAGTTAAAAGTATTACTGATGTGATGGACGTTGGCGATCCTAAGTCAGCTAAAGGCCAAGACAAGCATCAAACTCGTTTTGCTGAAGTGGCAGATACACGTGCCAAGTACTCTAGTGTTGCTGATCTAAGCCATCAAATCGACGCGCTAGAAAAACAAATGCATGAGCATGCAAAAAACCTTGAGTTTGAACAAGCCGCAGCCTTACGTGATGAGGTTAAACACCTTCGTGAACAGATTATATTGAACAGCTAACATGCATTTTTATGCCTTAATTTTCTGGCGTAAACTACAGTTATTACATCAAACGTTTGTTATGGATAAAATATGAAAGTAGACGAAAATCATTGTGACAAACTTGTTTGTAATCAATGCAGTGACACCCCAGAACTTGATTTTGATTTTACAATGGCGTTTCAACCCATCATTAATTGCCAAACCATGAAAGTGTTTGGTTATGAGGCGTTAGTGCGTGGTGTAAACAATGAGTCTGCTTATTCGGTTATTTCACAGGTTAACGACGAAAATCGATATTTATTTGATCAGCTTTGTCGTATTAAAGCCATTGCCCTCGCGGCAAAACTGGGTATTGATTCAATGCTGAGCATTAACTTTTTACCTAATGCGATATACAAGCCAGAACGCTGTATTCGTACTACGCTCGAAGCGGCTAAAAAATATCAGTTTCCAACAGAGCAGATCATGTTTGAGTTTACTGAAGTTGAGAAAATTGAAGACAGTAATCACATCAAAAAATTGTCAATTATTATCAAGCTTTGGGTTTTAAAACCGCCACAGATGATTTTGGTTCAGGATTTTCAGGCTTAAACTTATTAGCGGATTTTCAAACCAATATTATTAAACTCGATATGGGATTGATCCGGAATATTCATACAGATAAAACAAGGCAAGTTATTGTAAAACATTGTTTGGCTATGATGCATGAATTAAACATCACTGCATTGGCAGAAGGCATTGAAACAATTGAAGAATATCTGTGGCTAAAAAGTATCGGTATTGATTTAATGCAAGGTTATTTATTCGCAAAACCAGGTTTTGAATCTTTACCTGACATTGATTTTGATGCATTAATGCTCTAAACCAATAAAAAAACGCGCCGCAAGGCGCGTTTTTATTGGTATTACAGCTCAGTATTAGAAGTTAGCTGAACGAGGCGCACGTGGGAATGGAATAACATCACGAATGTTATTAACACCTGTCACGTAAGACACTAAACGCTCAAAACCTAAACCAAAACCTGCGTGAGGCACAGTGCCATAACGGCGAAGATCACGGTACCACCAGTAATCTTCTTGGCTTAATTGCATTTCTGCGAGGCGAGCATCTAATACATCTAAACGCTCTTCACGCTGCGCTCCACCAATGATCTCACCAATACCTGGTGCAAGTACGTCCATTGCGGCAACCGTCTTACCGTCGTCATTTAAACGCATGTAGAAGGCTTTAATGTCTTTAGGATAGTTTTTCACAACTACCGGTGCTTTAAAGTGTTCTTCAGCTAAATAACGTTCATGCTCAGACTGTAAATCGATACCCCATTCAACAGGGAATTCGAATGTTTTGCCGCAGTTTTTAAGGATTTCAACTGCATCAGTATAATCAACTTGAGCAAAATCACTGTTAACGAATGATTGCAAGCGTTCAACGACGGTATTATCAACACGTTCGTTAAAGAAGCTTAAATCGTCCATGCGCTCTTCTAATACTGCATTGAAGGCAAATTTAAGCATTTTTTCAGCTAATTCTGCGGCATCTTCTAATGTGGCAAACGCCACTTCTGGTTCAACCATCCAAAACTCAGCAAGGTGACGAGTGGTATTTGAGTTTTCTGCTCGGAAAGTAGGGCCAAAGGTATAGACTTTAGACAATGCACAAGCATAGGTTTCGGCATTTAACTGACCTGATACGGTTAAGAAAGATTCTTTACCGAAAAAGTCTTTGTCGTAATCTACTTTTCCTGCTGGAGTGCGAGGTAAGTTTTCCATGTCTAATGTCGATACACGGAACATTTCACCAGCACCTTCACAGTCAGATGCAGTGATAAGCGGTGTAGACACCCAAATAAAGCCTTCTTGATGGTAAAAACGGTGAATAGCTTGCGATAAACAGTTACGCACACGAGCTACTGCACCAATAATGTTAGTGCGAGGGCGTAAGTGGGCAAGTTCGCGTAAATGTTCAATTGAATGGCGTTTAGCGGCCATTGGGTATGTATCAGGATCGTCAACAAAGCCAGTAACTTGAATGTTCGATACTTGTATTTCAAATGCTTGGCCAGCGCCTGGAGAGGCGACAATTTCACCTGTCATAACCACTGAACAGCCTGCTGTCAATTTCAATACATCGTCATTGTAATTGTCTAGGCTATTTGGCACGACGCCCTGAATGGGATCGAAACATGAACCGTCATAAACGGCTAAGAAAGAAATACCAGCTTTAGAATCACGACGTGTTCTTACCCAGCCACGTACAGTGACTTGCGAACCGATGGCGTGTTCACCTTTAAATACAGAAGCGACAGATGTAATGCTCATTGTTGCTTAATTCTCCAACATATCGAATTATGAATATAAAATTTGGGTTTATCTTACCTTGCTGGTGGCTTTTCTCAAGCTGAAAACGCTATTCTATACTGATTAATGTGTTACTTTTGAATAAGTCGGTTAAATATATGGCAAATGTGTAAGTTAAGCTAAAGCCGAACAAGGTAATTGCTGAAAGTGTCATTGGATAATAATGACAAGCTTGAGTGATTATATTGCGTAAACCAAGGATTTGGATATGTCTCGATTAGGTGTGTTGCAAGTGGTGTTGACGGTATTGTCGATTTTGGGCTGGAGCTTAGCCATTTATGCGCTAATTATTTATGGTGAAGCCAGACCCGATCGAGCCGTGGGCTACTTTTTAAGTAAAGGGGTGTCGGTACGTTTGTATTGGGATCCTGATTTAACGATTAAATTAGAATATTTAATCTGGTGGTGTGCAGGTGTCAGTTTTTTAAATCTGTTAGTTAACTTTTACGCTAAAACCACTACCAAAATTGGCTTTTGGGTTAACATTCCTTTGTTGTTGGTGGTGTCGCTTTCTGCTGGTTTATACATTCGCTATGTAATATAAGTATTTGGTTATGTATTATTTTATATCGATGCGTTTATTTTATGTATGTATCCTTGTGAGAGTGCAAGGCGCTAAATTACCTGCGAGCGACATGGCGGCATAATAAATCAATTATTGCGGCTGTTACGCCCCAAATAAAACGATCGTTAAATGGCATAAAATGTACGTGATAGCGTTTGCCATGACGGTAGTGAAATACCTGATGCCGATTGTTGTTATCTATAAAAAAGCTCAACGGTACTGTAAAGCAGTCTGCAACTTCTCCAGGATCGATGATCAATTCAAATGGCTGTTTTACCAGAGCGACTACTGGGGTGATTTCAAAGCCTGTAAACGTTTTATGTGCAGGAAAAACACCCAATACTTCAACATTATCTGCCATTAAGCCTATTTCTTCTTGAGCTTCACGTAATGCGGTTTCAACAGCATTGGTGTCATACGGTTCTACCTTTCCACCGGGAAAACTGATTTGCCCTGGATGATGGCGAAGGTGCATGGCTCGCTGAGTTAATAAAAGATGCAGTTGCTGATCCCGCTCTATTATCGGAATTAAAACCGCAGCTTTACGACCTAAATAGGTTGACGGTGCAGAAGTGATGGCTGTAGTTAACTGATGTAATTTGTAGCGTAGCGTAAATTCGTGTTTATTCATTGATGGATTTATCTCTTAGCCACAGGGTTTTGCGTGATGTCATCATAGCAGGGTGGCGTTGTGTCTCAAAGTCTGCAACCCCTTCGTATTGCCTATAACAATGATCTGTTTTATGCCTCGCAATATTTTACCTTATGTGGTTTTCAGCTTGGTCAATCAGTAAAAACGTAAATGTTTGTGTTAAGTCAAATTGCTGCGCCATTTTATCGCAAATAATCAAATTTTTAGTTAACTTACTGCACTCTTTTTGCCTCTTCTGCACAAATTTAGTGCGAATGGTTTTTCGTAAACACTTGTCTTAAACAGTTGTTTCAATGGCAATTATTTCACTAACTAGATGATTCTAAATAACATATTCTTGTCATGTTATTGCCATTTTACTGTAGTCAATTTGTTACCATTAACTGGCATGGTATCTGCTGGATTTCATGCAGTTAATAATCGCGAGGGAAGACAAATATGGGACTTGAGAAGTTGCTATATTTGCAAGGCGTTGGAGCAGAGTTTATCGATTGTTTCGGTAATCTTGTGAACATTCCTGCTAAGGATAGGCAGGGTATTTTAACCACGATGTTGCTACCAACATCATTTAATCAACATCAATGTGATCCCAGCGAATATGCTGGATTAATTACCGATGAAAAAGTCGCTCAACGTATTGAGTTACTTGATGTGTCTCCTTGGTTGGTACCATTACATCGATTTCAATGGTGCGAAATTGATAATCCTCATATTGATATTCAGTTACCAGAAAACTACCCCTATCCAATACAGCTAACAGTATTTGGCGAAAGTATTGATACCTTGTCTGTAACGGTTAAGTGCGATGAGTGTACTGTTGTCGGTGAGTACCACATTAATGGTCTGCGCTATTGCCAGTATCGGTTGCAGTTAGATAAGCCCAATTTGCATTTAGGATACCATCATCTGAGTTTGGCTTTTATTGGTGATGCCACTCGCGCTCATACCTTATATGGGCAAATCATGATCGCGCCTCAAATGGCTTATCAAGGCCGTATGGCGCAGGTGTCGGCCAGTACTCAGCAGCCCTGGGGGATCAATGCACAGTTGTATGCCTTACGTAGCGATGAGCAATGGGGCATAGGTGATTTTGGCAATCTTGCCGAGTTGATCGATTATGCGGCACACGCAGGTGCAGATTTTATTTTACTTAATCCGTTACATGCACTGGATATTAGTCAGCCGGAAAATCCCAGCCCTTATAGTCCAACCGACCGTCGTCGGTTAAACCCGCTGTATATTCAAATTGAATCTGTTTATGAATACAAAGCCATTGAGCCAGAATTAACTAGCCAAAAATGGTTACAAAAAAAGCATGCCATTAATCAATCTCAATTGATTAATTATCAAGAAGTGCAAAGCACTAAATATGCTATTTTTGAAAAGATGTATCAAATTTTTTGTCAGGAACATGTTAAACGTGAAACCGCAAGATGCTCAGCTTATTTAGCTTTTGTTGAAAAAGACAAACCGGCATTAATGCAGTTTGTTGAGAGTGAAATAAAGTTAGCATCAAAATATTTCAATCAAGATGCGGGGTTTTATTTGTACCTGCAATTTGTGGCAAATGAACAACTTGAAGCCTGCCATTTAAATGCAAAACAATGTGGCATGAGTATTGGCTTGATTAGGGATTTGGCTGTGGGTGCGGTGAGTCATGGTGCTGAAGTAAGTGAAAATTTAGCGATGTTTTGTGATAACGCCAGCATTGGTGCACCGCCAGATCCATTTGCTGAACAAGGCCAAAATTGGGGATTAACTCCCTTTGATCCTGTTAAATTAAAACAACACGATTTTAGCCATTTTATTCAATTGGTTAGAAGTAATATGCAAAGCTGTGGTGCATTACGTATTGATCATGTCATGGGGCTATTACGACTATGGTGGTGGCCTTTAAACAAAGAATTGGGTCAAGGTAGCTATGTGTATTATCCGGTTGAAACCCTGTTGGCTATTGTGTGCCTTGAAAGTCAGCGAGCTCGTTGCATTGTGATTGGTGAAGATTTAGGGATTGTGCCGCCGGAAATCGTGTCTCGATTGCACAAAGCGGGAATTTTTTCTAACGAGTTATTTTATTTTTGCAAAGACCACAATGGATTTAAATCGCCTAGAGATTACAAACATCAAAGCTTAATGATGTTGGCTAATCACGATGTACCTACGATTACAGCATGGTGGACGGGAGACGATCTCAAATTAAGACGCAAGTTAGCGTTAATTGATTCGGACGATAAATTACAACATGCCTTGGATGAGCGACAGCAAGAAAAATTTGAGCTTATTGCCTTACTCAATCGACAAGGTGCATTAGATGCCAGCATGGAGCAAAATATTGATTTAATTGATTTTGACTGCGTCATTTTGGCATGGCTGGATGTCGTCGCCAAAGGGAATGCGCAATTATTTAGCGTCCAACTTAGTGATCTTGTCGCAGACAAACACGGTGTGAATATCCCAGGCACATGGAAAGAATTCCCTAACTGGCAGAGACGATTACCGCTGAGCATTGAGCAAATTGCTCAAAGTAGCAAAGTGCAACAAAGGATCAGAGTAATTCAACTAGCAAGACAGGCATGCAGCCGTTCATTTGCTGCAAATGTGTCTTTATCCAATAACTCAGAACAATAATGGATCATTGTATATGACTGTAGCCACTCCATATTTTGAACAAGGTAGCGAAATCGCTTTAGTCAATGGTGAATACACCGATGTGTTTTCTTTACTGGGTATGCACAGTGCCAATGAGGGCAAATCGTTAATCGTTCGTTGTTTTATTCCTGGCGCAACCGCGGTTGATGTATTGAGTGCTAAAGATGGTCGTAAAGTGGCCAGTTTAGAGCCGCTGGATAACCAGGGTGTGTTTGCTGGAAAAATGGGCCGAAGAGTGAAGCCATTTGCTTATACTCTGCGAGTTCAGTATCCATTATGCGAACAAATCATCACCGACCCTTATCAATATGACAGTTTACTGGATCCGCAAGATGTGTACTTATTTGGTGAAGGCAGTCAATTACAGGGTTACCGTTTTCAAGGTGCTAATTGGCGTGAACATCAAGGTGTAAAGGGCATTCATTTTTGTGTGTGGGCACCGAATGCACAAAAAGTGGCGCTAATCGGTGATTTTAATGTGTGGGACGCAAAGCGACATGTTATGCGTTTTCATCCTGCCAGTGGCTTGTGGGATATTTTTGTGGTCGATGTTGAGGCTGGCCAACACTATAAATTTGCGATAACTGATGCAAATGGCCATACCTTGGTTAAATCGGACCCTTATGCAGTGTCAATGCAGCCTTCACCTCATAATGCCTCAATCACGCCTTCTGAAGAGTGCTATCAATGGCAAGATAGTGGCTGGTTGCAACAAAGAATGCTCAGTAAAAGCCATGAGCAACCCATGTCTATTTATGAGGTTCATTTAGCGTCATGGCGCCGTACGGGTGAGGCAGGGCAGGAATATACCGATTATGGACAGTTAATCAGTGAATTAGTGCCTTATGTAAAAGAAATGGGGTTTACCCATTTGCAGTTAATGCCAATCAGTGAATATCCATTCGATGGTTCTTGGGGTTATCAACCCGTAGGCTTATATGCGCCGACATATCGCTTTGGTGACGCTAACGGCCTTAAAGCGTTTATTGATGCATGTCATCAGCAAGATATTGCTGTTTTACTCGATTGGGTGCCTGCCCATTTTCCTCGTGATCCTCATGGATTGGTTCGTTTTGATGGCAGCTGCTTGTACGAACATGAAGATCCTCGCAAAGGTGAGCATCCAGATTGGGATACCCTCATTTATAATTATGGCCGTGCTGAAGTGCGCAGCTTTTTATTCAGTAATGCCCATTATTGGCTCGATGAATTTCATTTTGACGGCCTACGATTAGATGCTGTGTCATCGATGTTGTATCTCGATTACAGCCGTAATGCTGATCAATGGGTACCTAATGAATTTGGCGGGCGTGAAAATCTTCAAGCCATACAATTTTTACAAGAATTAAATGCACGTATGTATCAGTGTTTTCCCGGTATCAACATGATTGCTGAAGAATCAACAGCATGGCCCGGTGTAACTCAATCAACCGATCATAATGGGCTGGGCTTTGGGTTTAAATGGAACATGGGGTGGATGAACGATACCTTGCGTTACATAAGTTGCGATCCGCTCTACCGACGCTATCACCATGGCGAACTGACCTTTAGCCTTGTTTATGCCTTTACAGAGCAGTTTATATTGTCACTTAGCCACGATGAAGTTGTGCACGGTAAAGGCTCCGTGTTGCATAAAATCCCCGGCGATGACTGGCAAAAATTTGCGACCTTACGAGCCTATTATGGGTTTATGTGGTCGCATCCGGGTAAAAAACTGTTGTTTATGGGCAATGAGTTTGCTCAACGCAATGAATGGGATCATAACCAAAGCCTTGATTGGCATTTACTCGAATATACACCGCATCAAGGTATTCAAGATTGGGTTCGTGATCTTAACCAGTGCTATCTACAAACACCTGCACTCTATGAATGCGATCATCAAAGTGACGGTTTTGCCTGGTTTGATTGCAATAATGCAGACAACAACATTTTGGTTTATTGCCGTTATGCCAAAGATAAGCAACAGCACGTCATTATCGTGGTCAATATGTCACCGCAAGTGCACCACGGTTTTCGTGTTGGGGTGCCAAGTTGTGATAACTACATCGAAATACTTAACAGTGATCATGGCCATTACGGCGGCAGTCATGTCATCAATGATGGAATGTGTATTACCTCATCTACACAGTGGCAAGGCATGGAAAATAGCATCGTGATTTCAGTACCACCATTGGGTTGTGCTTATTTTGTACCAGAGTCTTTGGTTGAGGCTGAATAAAGGCTCATGACGCTCGTTAGATTGCTAACTTACAGGGTTTTGTTATGGAAATGACCAGTGGCTACCCATATCCATTAGGGGCAACGCTCGACAATAACGGGGTAAATTTCTCGTTGTTTTCGGCTAATGCCACTAAAGTGGTGCTGTGCTTGTTTGACCCTAGCGGCCAGGTTGAAGTTGCACAATATGTGATGCGTGAAAATACTCGCCAAATTTGGCATTGCCATCTTAAAGGGGCAAAAGCTGGATTATTGTATGGGTATCGTGTTTTTGGCCCTTATCAACCAGAGTTAGGTCATCGTTTTAATCATCATAAATTATTACTTGACCCATATGCCAAAAAGCTTGTCGGTAAGGTGATCCAACATCCTGCATTGTACGGATACGATGTCACAGACAAAAACCAAGACTTGTCTTTTGATGTCCAAGACAGTGCCGCTTACATGCCTAAATGTCAGGTGGTGAATTGCGATTTTTCTGCCGAGATTCCCATTGCGCCATTAGCTAAACCATTAAATAAAAGTGTGTTATTTGAAACCCATGTAAAAGGCTTTACTAAGCTGCACCCTCAAATCGCCCCGACTAAACAAGGTACATTTGCCGGCCTTGCCAGCCAAGTCGTCATAGATTACTTGCAAAACCTGGGCATCACCTGTGTAGAACTGTTGCCAGTACATGGTTTTTTTGATGAACCATTTTTGACAGAAAAAAAACTCAATAATTATTGGGGCTACAACAGCATTACATTTATGGCGCCACACAATGCCTATATAGCGGATAAAACAGGTGACATAGCCGAGTTTCGGCACATGGTATCGAGGCTGCATCAAGCTGGTATCGAAGTGATACTCGATGTGGTGTTTAACCACACTGCAGAGGGTAATCATCTTGGGCCAACTTACAGTTTTAGAGGTATAGATAACGCCAGTTATTATCGATTATTGCCTAACGATAAACGTTTTAATATTAACGATACCGGTTGTGGTAACACCTTTAACTTAAACCATCCACAAGTGCTTATGTTAGTGATGGACTCATTACGTTATTGGGTTGAGGTGATGGGCGTTGATGGTTTTCGTTTTGATTTAGCCAGTTGTCTTGGACGTGAGGTATATGGTTTTGACCCTGGCAGTGGTTTTTTTGATGCCATTACTCAAGATCCAATATTGTGTAAAGTTAAGCTCATTGCCGAGCCTTGGGACATAGGGCCGGGCGGTTACCAACTTGGAAACTATCCGGTTGCTTTTAGTGAATGGAACGACAGATACCGTGACGCAATGCGCCGATTTTGGCGGGGTGACAGTGGTTTACTGCCAGAATTTGCTAAACGATTTCATGGTTCAAGCGACTTTTTTGAACATAATGGCCGTGGTCCTTCAGCCAGTATTAATTTTATTACCAGTCATGATGGATTTACCTTGCACGACTTGGTCAGTTATCGCGATCGCCATAATCTGGTCAATGGTGAGGATAATCGCGACGGTCACCAAGAAAACTGCAGTGATAATTATGGTGTAGAGGGCGAAACGGATGATGCCGAAATTAACGCGATTCGCGATCGTCAAAAACGCAACCTATTGACCTGTTTGCTGCTATCACAAGGTGTACCTATGTTGCTTGCCGGAGATGAGTCTGGACAAAGCCAGCAAGGTAACAACAACGCTTATTGCCAAGATAATCCCATTGGTTGGTTCAACTGGGACAACATCGATTGGGCATTGGTTAACTTTACGGCTCAGTTAATTACCCTACGCAAACGGTTTCCAATGTTATGCCATCAGGCCTTTATTCATAAACCAGAAGCCTTATTCGACAACGGATTAGCTTGGTTTAATCGCCAGGGTGAAGCGATGACAAAATCCCATTGGTGTGAACACCATACTCGTACATTGAGTGTGATTGTGACAGGTAATTTAGGTCATGCTGATATTGGCGCTGTGCCCGAAAGCACTGAAGCATTGCTGCTAATGATTAATGCTGATAGCCAATCGCACACCTTTACATTACCTCAATTTGCGCATTTAAGGCATTGGCATTGTTTATTGCATACCCAAGCGTCTGAGCCTGAGGTTGATGCTAGCCAACAACTTGTATTAATGGACCGCAGTTTAATGTTATTTCATACCGAATTTACCAAGGAGTGATGGATGACCACAGCTAAAGAAAGCGCCAGCGTGAAAAAAGCCACGACGACACGTAAAAAGACCACTAAAACAACTAAGCCTGCAACCTCAGTTGTACAAACATCGGAGCCTTGTGAGCCGTGTGACACTCTAGGGGCTTCTCTTGCTCGCCATATTCGCTATGGCCTTTGCCGCGATGAACACGAAAAAGAGGAGTTATTTACTGCGGTTGCAGAAAGTGTCAAAGAGCAAATGCTCGACAATTGGCGAGAAACACGCATTAAAGACAATCAATATCAGCAAAAGCAGATTGCTTATTTGTCATTGGAGTTTTTAATGGGCCGCGCGTTAGGTAATGCATTACTTAGCTTAGATCTTACCGACGAAGCCCAAAAGGTACTAACCGATTACGCCACCACATTAGAAGATCTTGAGCAGGTCGAGCACGATGCAGGTTTGGGCAATGGTGGGTTAGGTCGCCTCGCTGCGTGTTTTTTAGACAGCTGTGCGTGTCTTGACTTGTCTGTAACCGGCTATGGTATTCGTTACCAATATGGCATGTTTGTACAAAAAATCATTGATGGCTATCAGGTTGAACGTCCAGATCGTTGGTTGCGTCACGGCAATCCATGGGAGGTTCGCATTGCAAACCGTATTGTGACGGTACCATTTTTTGGTCATACCGAAACCTATGTAGACAAAGATGGGCGCCGTCATCATGTATGGACTAATACACAAAATGTGCTCGCTGTTCCTTATGATATGCCAATTCCAGGCTTTAATAATGGCCGGATTAACACCTTACGTTTATGGAAAGCCGAAGCCAACGATGAATTCGATTTAGAAGAATTTAATGATGGTGATTATGCAGAAGCGGTGGCGACCAAAAACCTAGCAGAACAAATTACCATGGTGTTATACCCCAACGACGCCAGCGTCAATGGTAAAGAGTTAAGGTTAAGGCAGCAGTACTTTTTATCGTCTGCCAGTTTGCAAGATTTACTGGCTCGATATGTAGACCAATACGGTGAAGACTTCAGTGAATTTAGTCGTCGCAATGTTATGCAGTTAAATGATACTCATCCCAGTATTGCCGTACCTGAGTTAATGCGTTTATTAATGGACAAGTATGGATTGGGCTGGAATGAGGCATGGGATATTACCAGCCGTTCTATGGCGTATACCAACCATACGTTATTACCAGAAGCATTAGAGCGCTGGCCAGTGCCGATGATGAAAAATATGCTGCCGCGTATTGTTGAAATTATTTTTGAAATCAACGCAAGATACTTGGAGTTAGTAGCGCATCATTGGCCTGGTAATATTCAAAAATTGGCCGATATGTCAATTATAGAAGAAGGCCCAGAACAACAAATTCGCATGGCGTATTTAGCGATAGTGGCCAGTTTTTCTGTCAATGGTGTTGCAGGGCTGCACACTGAACTGCTCAAGCAAGGTTTGTTTAGCGATTTTTATCAGCTATGGCCGCATAAATTTAACAATAAAACCAACGGTGTAACGCCAAGACGCTGGCTTGCATATTGTAATCCTAAACTCTCAGGCTTAATTACCCGTCGATTAGGCAAAGAATGGATTACAGACTTGACCCATCTTGCCGCGCTCAATGCTTTTACCAGCGACAAGGCCTTTGTCAAAGAATGGGCTGAGATTAAATTAACCAACAAACAAGCATTAAGTGAATTTGTAGAACAACAATGTGGCGTTACATTTGACCCACAAATGATGTTTGATGTGCAGGTTAAACGTATACACGAATACAAGCGCCAGTTACTTAATATTTTGCATGTTATCCATTTATACCGCCGCATTTTAAATGGCGACACCCAAGGTATGGCTCCCCGCTGTGTGTTAATAGGCGGTAAAGCTGCACCTGGTTATGCCATGGCCAAGCAAATCATTAAATTAGCCAATAATGTGGCTCACATGGTCAATTCGGATCCTTTAGTTACCCCTTATCTTAGAATGGCATTTTTACCCAACTATAACGTCAGTGCAATGGAGAAAATTTGCCCAGGCACCGATTTGTCAGAACAAATTTCAACCGCAGGTAAAGAAGCCTCAGGCACTGGTAACATGAAGTTTATGATGAACGGTGCATTAACCATTGGCACGCTTGATGGCGCTAATATTGAAATGCTAGAAGAGGTTGGTAAAGATAACTTCTTCTTATTTGGTTTAAATGCCCAAGAAGTGGCACAAACTAAAGCACATTACCAACCACAACAGATAATTGCTGAGTCAGAAGCCCTAACAGGGGTAATGAACATGCTAAAAAGTGGTCATTTCAATTTAGTTGAACCCGGCATATTTGATCACATTATCGCATCCATTGTTGATCCTTTTGATCAGTGGATGACCGCAGCAGATTTTGACAGCTATCGAATCGCCCAAGAAAACGTGTCTGCGACTTATTTAGATCAAGCTAAATGGCAACAAATCAGTATTCGAAATAGCGCAGCCAGCGGGCGTTTTTCGAGTGATAACACCATTTCAGGTTATCGCGATGATATCTGGATGAAAAAGTAAAACAAGGAGGCGATGGCAGCATCGCCAAGTTGTACAGCAAGGCGTGGATATATGCTTATTAATCGTGGCTTAACTATAAAGCCGAATGGAGTCTGTTTATGAGTAATGTTCGTTATATTAGTAATTTAACTCGTGATACCTATGCAATCATTTTAGCCGGCGGCCGGGGCTCGCGCTTATATGAGTTAACCGATTGGCGTGCAAAACCCGCCTTATACTTCGGCGGAAAATTTCGCATTATCGACTTTCCACTGTCTAACTGTATTAACTCAGGTATTCGCCGTGTTGGTGTGGTGACTCAATACAAATCACACTCACTCATTCGTCACGTTACTCGTGGTTGGGGCCATTTTAAAAAAGAACTAGGCGAATCGGTCGAGATTTTACCTGCATCACAACAAACCTCGGGTAATTGGTATCAAGGCACTGCAGATGCTGTATTTCAAAATATTGACATTATTCGCCATGAAATCCCCAAATACGTGATGATTTTATCTGGCGATCATGTTTATCGTATGGATTATGCTGGATTGCTCGCCGCTCATGCTGAGTCTGGTGCCGACATGACAGTGTGTTGCTTAGAAACGCCGATCGCAGAAGCCGCTGGTGCTTTTGGTGTTATGGAAGTTGATGGCAATATGCGTGTGATTGGTTTTGAAGAAAAACCGGCTAACCCTAAACCTACGCCCAATGATCCAGAAAAATGCCTTGCTTCGATGGGTAATTATGTATTCAACACTAAGTTTTTATTTGACCAGCTAAAGAAAGACGCTAAAAACGAAAATTCAGATCGAGACTTTGGTAAAGACATCATTCCAGCCATTATTGAGCAGTTTAATGTGTTTGCGTATCCGTTCACCAGTGCAGTACCTGAAGAACCCGCTTACTGGCGTGATGTTGGTACATTAGATTCATTTTTTCAAGCTAACATGGAGCTGTTATCACCGACACCACAGTTAAATTTATACGATGCTAAATGGCCAATTTGGACATATCAAGAACAATTACCACCTGCAAAATTTGTATTTGACGATGAAGATCGCCGTGGTATGGCTGTTGATTCGATAGTGTCTGGCGGATGCATTATTTCTGGTGCCAAAGTTAAACGCAGTGTGTTGTTTGATGAAGTCAGAGTGTGTTCCTACTCGTTTGTTAAAGATTCTGTGCTGCTGCCCGATGTTGTGGTATTAAAAAATTGCAAAATTCAAAACGCAATTATTGACCGTGGTTGCATTATTCCTGACGGAATGGTTATTGGATACAACCAAGACCACGATAGGGCGAGAGGCTTTAGGGTGTCAGAAAAAGGGATTACCTTGGTGACGCGTAAAATGTTAGGTTTAGCTGTTGGTTACGAATAAGGACCCCGAATGACCCAAGAAAATGTAAAACGTGTTTTGCTGGTGGCGGCAGAAAACGATGCATTACATGGGGCGAAGGTGGGCGGTATGGCGGATGTGATCCGCGATTTACCGCCTGCTTTGGCGCAATGTGGTGTTATAGCCGATGTGGCCATGCCAAATTATGGCTTTTTGGCTGGGCATTATCATGCAAAGCATTATGCCAATATTAGTGTTCATTTTTCGGGTGCGGAACATCATATCAAGGTGTTTTGCATGCCAAGGCCTGCTCACAAAGACGATGTATTAGCCATTCATTCTCTTCCCGGTGATCATTTACTGCCAGAGCAATTACAGCAAAATCCACCTATGGTGTATTTGTTCGACCACCCGTTATTTAATCATAATGGGCAAGTGTATTGTAACGGAGCACATGACAGACCTTTTGCCGATGATGCAACTAAATTTGCTTTATTCTCTTTGGCCGTGGCGACTTGCTTAGTTGACAATATTCTGCCTCGTTACCAGGTGCTTCATTTGCATGATTGGCATGCGGCTATGGTGGCCATGTTAAGGCAATGCGTTAATGAGTTTGAGCGTCTCAATGACATCGCCTGTGTATATACTATTCATAACTTAGCCTTGCAAGGGATCAGGCCGTTTAGTGGCGATGAATCTTCATTTGCTGCCTGGTTTCCTCAATACGCATATCAGCTTAAAGCCATTGCTAAAGTCAGCATATTTGACCCGCGATACGATAATTGTATTAATCCAATGCGTATGGGAATTGTCCTGTCTGATAAAGTCCATTTAGTGTCGCCAAGTTATGCCAAGGAAGTGCTAATGGCATCCAATCATGGCAAAGGCTTTTTTGGTGGTGAAGGCCTTGAAGGTGATTTAGCCGTTAAAGCACAGCAAGATGATTTGGTTGGCATTATTAATGGTTGTGTGTATGACAATCATCAACGCGAAACCAAAGACCGTGACTCGTATATTCAGTTACTGACGAATGCACAAAATGCCGTGTTAAGCTGGCAAGCCAATGTTGCTCATGTCAGCGCCATTGATAGTATTGCGTTGAATCGTTTATCACAATTGAGTGTCAAACTGTTACGAGAAGATACATTGCAAATCCCGTTTCTGTTGACATCGGTTGGGCGCTTAACTGAACAAAAAGTGCTGATTTTATTACAACCCTATGTTGATGGTCATGGGCATCAGCAATCCATCACTGTACTGGAGGCATTACTTCGCACCCTAAAAAAACAACAATCCAACGGGGTGTTTTGGCTATTAGGCAGTGGTGATAAACACATTGCAGCACACCTGCAAACGATTGCTGCAAAGTATGACAATCTGCTGTTTATTCATGGTTATAATGAATCAGTGTCTGACGAGTTATATCAATTAGGTGATTTATTTTTAATGCCAAGTTCATTTGAACCTTGTGGCATCAGCCAAATGTTGGCGATGAGGGCAGGTCAGCCTTGTTTAGTGCATGCCGTGGGTGGATTAAAAGACACCATTATTGATAATGAGAGTGGCTGGGCGTTTACTGGTGAGTCATTGTTACAACAGGGCAGCGCATTAGTGATGCGTTTAAGCGAAGTGTTGGCACTGTATGACACGCCTCAATGGAAAAAAGTAGCACAAAAGGCCGCACAGCAACGCTTTACCTGGGACAGTGTCGCTCAAGAATACATCGATAAGTTGTATGGTTAACAACAGTTAGTTGGGCTTAAATGAAAAAGCACCGAATTATCGGTGCTTTTTGTTTGGTACATTATTAACCTAAGCGTTGGTTAATATATTTATTAGTAAGTATAACGTAGGTCTAAGTAGTAATAACCACCGTTAAAACCAAATGGTGTATTGGTTAATGGATAAACAAAAATACCATTGAAGTTATTGTCTTCAGGACGTTTTTCAGGGTATGTGTCAAACAAGTTTTGTACGCCAAGTGTTACGGCAAGCGCATCTGTCGCTTGATAACGGGTACTTAAGTCTGTGGTCCATTTTGCATCATATTCAACTTCACTTGCTGAATAACCCACGGTGTATTTACCAAAATAACTAAAACGTAAGTTAGTGGTAAAGTCATCATATTGATGCGTAAATCCAATGTTGCCAGAATGCTTAGACGTTGCTTCTGTCATTCGAATTTCTTCAATTCTGTCGAATAACTCGCTTTCCAAACCGTTGAGTATTGACGGTAAGTTGACCGACTTAATGTCTGTTTCTTTATATGAGTAGGCTAGGTTAGTTGACACATCACCATACTGTCCCAGGTCAAATTGCTGAGTCATTACTAAATCAACGCCTTGAGTTTGGGTGTCAACTGCGTTCATAAAGAAACGCGCAGACTCTGCGTTAGTCCCTGCAAGAGCTGCAGCTATCACTGCGGAGCTTTCTTGATCAACAGAACCAGACAAAATAATTCGGTCGTCTACATCAATTTGGTATGCATCTAATGTGGCAGTAAAACCATTATCACCGTTATACACTAGGCCTGCACTGTAAGAGTGTGATATTTCGGCTTTAAGATCAGGGATCCCTAGCGCCTCTTTAATTGGCGAAAGTTGGTTAAAGGTGCCTGATTCTCGAGGCACAAATTCACCGGTGACTGGATCAGGATCAAAGAAAGTCGACACGTTAGTAAAGTATAACTGTTGTACACTTGGCGCGCGGAAACCTGTATCAGTGGTTATACGAAACGCTAACTTATCGGTGAGATCATAACGCCCAGACAACTTCCAACTGGTGTTGCTACCAAAATCAGAATAATCTTCATAGCGTACAGCAGCCGCCCAATAAAATTCGTTAGTTAATTGGTTTTCAAGTTCTATATACAAACCAACATTGGTGCGATCTTCATTCACTTCAGACTCTTCAGTAAAGCCGCCAAAACCCTGGCTGCCACCCGCTTTACCTTCATAATCACCTTGAATGTACGACTCTTCTTGGCCTGCTTCAATTTCATAACCACTTTCGCGGAACGTCACACCTGTGGCTACCATCAATTCAGAGTCATTATAAAAGTCGTAATAAGTTGACGCATCTAACGTTAAATTGAGTTCGCTATTTGACAGGGTGCCTGCATAAAAATCCGTCGGGCTGGTGGGACCTAACGAAGCATTAATGGTGTTTTCAACGTTATACTCAAAGCTGTTACTGCCAAAGCCTGCTGAGGCATCAATCGTCCATTTACCAATTTCAAAGTCGTAACCAAGTAACAAAGAAAAATCGATAATTTCAGGGCTAATTTGCGGTAAATATCCGTCTGGATAGACTTCAATGATATTACGAGAATCTATCGCACGGCGATAAAATGCACCAGAAGTTGAGTTGCGCTTGCTTATTCCACCAAATGCATACACTTTACTGGTGTCTGAAATGGCTTGCTCGGCATTGGCAAATAAACCGTAGTTATCATAATCACTGTCGCCAACATGGTGGTTTTGCCGATCAAAGGTTTCTTCGCGAGGGTCTAAACTGCCGTCATCTAATGTAGGATATTGTTGGCGAGAGTCCAGGCCTGCACGGTTTGTGGCGTTCTTTTGATGGGCTTCAAGCGATACGTTAACAAAACCATCATCGCTAATACTAAAACCTTGGTTAACACCCACACGGACTTGTTCGCCGTCACCTTCATAGGTTTGACCAATTTGGGTTGATATGCTGCCACCTTCGTCGCTGTCTTTAAGCACAACGTTAATCACACCAGCAATGGCGTCCGAACCATATAGTGCAGATGCGCCGTCGCGCAAAATTTCAATACGCTTAATGGCTGTCATTGGTATTGCGTTGAGGTCAACGTTTGAAGAGCCTTTACCCACAGTTCCTGATAAATGAACTAGTGCAGAACCATGGCGACGTTTACCATTGACTAACACTAGGGTGTGATCAGGCGACATTCCGCGCAAACTGGCAGGACGAACCGCATCACTACCATCGGTAATTGAAGAAAAAGGGAAGCTGTAACTTGGGGCTGCAAATTGCAGTGCCTTTGCGGTTTCTGTTATACCTGTGGCTTCGAGTTGCTCAGCAGTAATAATGTCCACTGGCGTCGGGCTATCAGTTGCTGTTCGCAGTGCAATGCGCGAGCCAACTACCTGAATACGTTCTAAATTCTCACCTTCTTGTGCAGCGAACGCTGTTGGGACTGTGATACTTGCAGCAACGGCCACACTAACGAGACTTTTATACATTTCATCATCCTGCTATAACGTTATGATAATTTTTATAACATTATAGAGTAAATTCACCGTTTAATAGATCAGTTTAATCTATTGTCAATTAGTTTAAAGATGCATAACTAATGACACACAGTTATAGTGAATTTTTTTAATGATCACAATGTGTTAAATTAATGTTTTAAACAAGTGGTAACACCTGTTAAATGTAACAGGTGTTTAACATTTGCCCATTAAATATAAATATATTACTCAGGCAAACTGGCTTGATGAGCTTTAATAAAGTTTGCCATTGTTTGTTGAGCGCGCATTTGTGCTGTGGCCCAGGTATCTGTTTCATCCATGCTTTCTACCACTTCGTAATAACACTTAATTTTAGGCTCAGTCCCCGAGGGTCTCACTATCACTCTGGCGTCATTTTCTAAACTGTAAATCAATACATCGCTTTTAGGTAAATCAATCACAGCGGTGCTACCATCGCAAAATGTACGACGTGATTGGCTCAAGTCATCCCAGAACTGCACCGTATAATCGGCAATTTTTTCAGGTGGTTGTTGACGTAAATACTCGCCAATATTTGGCGTGTCAGGTTTAAGGGCAATACTTATCTGTGCATTTAAGTGAAAGCCATGTTGGCGATAAATTTGCTCTAACTTATCCCAAACTGTTTGGCCTTTTTCTGCCAGTTTTGCGCACATTTGAGCAAAAGCAACCAGGGCTGACAAGCCGTCTTTGTCCCATACCATACTGCCTACGGTATAACCAAGGGCCTCTTCATAGGCAAATAAAAATTGGTTATCAGCTTCGCATCTGTTTATGCCCACATTCATTAACCATTTAAATCCGGTGAGCGTGGTATAACAGCTTGCATGAAACGACTGAGCGACTTTAGACAATAAACTTGAAGAGACAATCGTCGTGCCGACTAAACGTTGATGTGCTGGTGCGTTTGATAACAAATATTCGCCAAGTAATACGCCTACCTGATCGCCAGTTAACATTTTATAGTCATTATCAGAAGTACGTACCGCAACAGCAAAGCGGTCAGCATCTGGATCGTTAGCGCAAGCCAGCATGGCTCGATGCTTGTTCGCTTCTGCTATGACTAAATCCATTGCGCCTTCTTCTTCAGGGTTTGGGAAGTTGACGGTGGGAAAGTCGCCATCTGGCTCGCGTTGAGCTTCTACAGAATAAACTTGTTTAAAGCCTGCATCGTGTAACACCGCTTCAGCCATATTAGCGCCCACGCCATGCATGGCGGTGTAGGCTAAACTGACCTTACTTGTGTTGGCATGCTGTTGTAAAATAGTCGCATTGTGTATGCCATGACGATAAGTTTGATAAAACTCATCTTTGAGCCAAATGAGTTTGTCTTGCTCTTCAGCCAGTTCCAAATCCATAAATGGGATCGTTTGAGTTGCTGCATGCTCAATTCTGGCTGCAATACCTGAATCGTGCGGTGGAATAATCTGTGCGCCATTTTCCCAATACACTTTATAACCGTTGTACTGTGGTGGGTTATGACTCGCTGTAACGACAATACCGGCTGCTGCATTAAAGTGTTTTACCCCAAATGCCACGAGTGGCGTTGGTGCAACCTGCGCTGTTAATCGAACGGTAAAGCCCATTGCGGTGAGCACGCTAGCAGCATCATGGGCAAAAGTGTATGAATCATGGCGACCGTCATACCCAATAATTACACCGCGCGAAGCGGCGTAACTTATTTGTGATAATAAATATGCCCCCAAACCTGCGGTAGTTTGCCTAACAACTAAGCGGTTCATGGCCATGGGACCAGGACCTACGACACCTCTAAGTCCTGCAGTGCCAAACGCTAAACGCCCAGAAAACATATCTGTTAACGTGCTTTCATCTTGGTTATCAATCAGGATTTTTAAAGCCCGTTGGGTTTTTGGGTCGGGGTCTTGTTCAAACCATTGGTTAACTTGATGATGTAAGTGAGTATTCATGATTTACCTCATTGATAATCATATTTAAACGCTACAGTAACAGTAGAAAAATTACCTCATAAGAACAAGTTAAATTGTGCAATATCAGCAGTAAATAATCACAACGTGGCATATTGATTACCTCACTCATCGCGTTGTGGACTTTATGGTGAAAATGGCTAAATAAAAACGCGTAATGCAAAGCAATACGCGTTTTTAATGACTTGAGCTTGTTAACTGAATATTGGTTTAGTTAAGCTTTTGGGAAATTTTGCGGGAAGAAAGCTCGTTTTGCTTCTTCATCAAACTCACCTTTAAAAGCAATATCTTTACCGAGGTTACGGGCAGTTTCAACGGCTGGTCGTGAACTTATGCTCTCAAACCAGCGCTGTAAATGAGGGTAAGGTGTTAAGCCTTCTTCGCCTAGTACTACCGTTGCTTTGTCAATCCAGCCCCAAGCAGATACATCAGCAATAGTGTATTCATTGCCGACCAGGTATTGACGACCCGCTAAATGTTCGTTTAACACTTCATAATGGCGTTGGGCTTCACGTAAATATCGGTTAGTGGCATAAGCAATTTTCTCAGGCGCATGGTGTCTAAAGTGCACACATTGACCAGAAAAAGGGCCAAGACCAGTTGCAACAAACATTAACCATGATAGCAGTTCACCGCGGTCTTCAGCTTTACCTAAAAGCTGACCAGACTTTTCAGCTAAGTATAATAAAATCGCGTTTGAATCGAATACTCTGACGCCATTGTCTTCAATTGCAGGGGTTTTAGCATTTGGGTTAATCGCTTTAAATTCAGCAGTATGTTGCTCACCTTTAAGGGTATCAACAGGCACCAGTTCAAAAGGTAAACCGGTTTCGGCAAGAAACAATGCAACTTTCATTGGGTTAGGGCCTGGATGGAAAAAAAACTTAAGCATGAGTCACTCCTTTTCTATTAGGGCTAATATTGAAACAGATTTTGAGTGAACGCTCAACATTATTTTGAACAATCGGTCAAAAATTATGAGCCTTTATTTCGCCATGGCGTGTTTAGTCATAGAAATAACCTGAATTTTGGTTTTTATTTGTTTGTGTATGCTTTAACAGAAAAAGGGTTTTATTGTGGCTAATCAGTCATTAGCATGCTTTGATGTATGGCATTGGTTTTATACATTGCCAATATGAGTAGAAACTATAAATCAGTGAGCCGCGCAAGGAATAGCATGATCGAACAATATGAAGATCAATTGATTGAATTTATTAAAATAGAAATGCAACAAGATTTAGCCCATGATATTCGTCATGTGTGTAGAGTCGTTAACATGGCCAAATCGTTATGCTTAAGTGAAGGTGCAAACATGGACGTTGTGGTACCCGCAGCCTATTTACACGATTGTTTTTCGTTTGCTAAAAATCATCCAGACCGTGCTCAGAGCTCTCGTTTTGCGGCAGATAAAGCGATCGCGTTTTTGCGCAATATTGACTATCCCAAAACACTACTGCCCGCCATTCACCATGCGATTGTCGCCCACAGTTACAGTGCCAATATTAAGCCACAAAGTCTCGAAGCTCAAATAGTTCAAGATGCCGACAGGCTAGATGCATTAGGGGCCATTGGCATTGCAAGGTGTCTTCAAGTCAGCACCAGCCTTGGTGTGAGCTTATACCATGTAGATGACCCATTTTGTATCAACAGACAAGCCAATGATCGGCTTTTTGCGATTGACCACTTCTTCACAAAATTATTTAAGCTTGCTGACACCATGCACACCGAATCTGCAAAAATAGAAGCCAGCAAAAGAATTAAGTATATGAAAAGCTTTTTGGCTCAATTAAGTACTGAGATTTAACGGCTTAGAAAATATCAGCGTATTATTGTTTATTCAGATTCTCTAACAAGGGCAAGATTTTACTGACTTTATCAAAGCTTTCTTGATATTCCGCTTTTGCATCAGAATCGGCCACAATACCGCCGCCCGCCCAACAATATATGTTGTTTTGCTCGGTCACTAAGGTGCGAATGGTAATGCTGGTGTCCATATTGCCGTCCTGGCTGATGTAACCAATACTGCCGCAATACAGGTTTCGTCTTGATGGTTCTAACTCTTCGATAATTTGCATGGCGCGTATTTTGGGGGCGCCGGTAATCGAACCGCCAGGAAAGGCGGCCTGGAGTAAATCAAAGGCGTTATGATCCGCTGCCAGTGTGGCTGTTACCGTGCTCACTAAATGATGTACAGCAGGAAAGCTTTCAATTGCAAATAACGACGGCACCTTAACACTGCCAGCTGCGGCGACTTTACCAATGTCGTTACGCAGTAAATCCACAATCATGACATTCTCGGCGCGATCTTTCTCAGATCCACGTAATGTGTCAGCTGCAAGCAAGTCTAAGCTAGGGTCAATATTACGTGGCAAGGTGCCTTTGATGGGTTTGGTTTCGATAACATTATGCTGTAAGCGGATAAAGCGTTCAGGCGAAATGGATAGTACACAATGCTCAGGTAAACGCATAAATGCAGAAAAGGGCGCTTGGTTAGCACAAGACAATGCACAATACGCTTGCCATTCGTCACCTTGATATTGCGCTTCAAAGCGCTGGGTTAAATTGATTTGATAGCAGTCACCGCTGAGTAAATATTGCTGCACCTGAGCAAATTTACGCTGGTATTCTTGCTCTGTTATTTGATTTTTCCATGCTGATGTTAAGCTAAAATCTTGTGCGCCGACGTGAGCATCTACATTATCTTTGTGTTTAGATTGTATTTTTGAGTGAATTAAATTCACCTCAAAATCAAGCGCAGATTTTCCATTAAAATGATATGCATACCAAGATTTTTCCTCATAGCTGTAGAGCAGGCAGAAATCATAAAATCCTATATTCATCTCTTTTAAGTGAATATCTTTGTTGGCTATTTCAGGCAGTTTTTCAATGCTGCGACCCAAATCATAACCCCAAGCACCAACTGCACCGACACTAAAAGGGTGTTCACATGCTTGAACCGCGGGATAAAGTAAATGGTGGATATGGGCTAAGGTTTCAAGTGGCGTTTGTGCATCAGCAAAGGCGATGTTGAGCTGCGCAATATTAGGATCAATTGCAGTAAACTGACACTTGCCCTCATCACTGGTTAATGTGGCGATGGGATTAATGGCAATAACATCATACTTAGCATCGGCATGAGCGGCATGAGCTGAGTCGAGTAACATCGCCCATGGGGTGTCACAAAATAATGCAAACAGTTGTTTTGTCTCAATTTGCCAATCTAATTTTTGCCCATAAAGTGCATTTTTTGCCCGCGCAAACATCGATGACCCTTATCTAAAAATGTGATGTAGCCCAAAAAGGATGGAAAGAGTATCATATTGGTCTAAATAGTTAACCTCAGTTTGGTAAGCGTCTAATGAGTCGTCATTTATTTGAGCGATTCATAGATAATACCCAACTGTGTGTTAAAGATAATAATGTTAGGCCGCAATGGCTGCTGGAGCGCCCACTATGTCGAGCAATACCCCTACAACTCATTCTAATTCTCCTGTTGTGATAAAACAGGCTGATTTTATTGAAAGTATCGCAGATTCACTACAGTACATTTCTTACTATCACCCTAAAGACTTTGTTGATGCGATGTACAATGCATACCAACGTGAGCAAAGCGCTGCCGCTAAAGATGCGATCGCACAAATTTTGATTAACTCGCGTATGTCTGCCGAAGGTAAGCGTCCGTTGTGTCAAGACACGGGGATTGTCACCACATTTGTAAAAATTGGTATGTCGGTACAGTGGGACAAAACCGATATGACAGTACAAGAAATGGTCGATGAAGGTGTACGCCGTGCATACACTAATCCAGATAACCCATTACGTGCATCGATTGTTGCCGATCCCGCTGGCGTGCGCAAAAACACCAAAGACAATACACCGTCGGTTGTACACATTGATATGGTTGCTGGTAATCAGGTTGAAGTGATGATTGCAGCTAAAGGCGGCGGATCTGAAAACAAATCAAAAATGGCGATGTTAAACCCGTCTGATGATATTGCAGCTTGGGTAGAGAAAACCTTACCGACTATGGGAGCGGGTTGGTGCCCACCGGGTATGCTCGGCATAGGCATTGGCGGCACGGCTGAAAAAGCTGCTGTAATGGCAAAAGAGTCATTAATGGATCCGGTTGATATTCATGAGTTAATGGCTCGCGGCGCTCAAACAAGTGAAGAAAAATTACGTTTAGACATTTTTGAGCGTGCTAATAACTTAGGCATAGGTGCCCAAGGTTTAGGTGGCTTAACGACAGTGTTAGACATCAAAATCAAATCTGCGCCAACTCATGCTGCGTCAAAGCCTGTGGTGATGATCCCTAACTGTGCGGCAACTCGCCATGTGCACTTTCATTTAGACGGCACAGGCCCTGTTGAATTGGCGCCACCTTCTTTATCTGACTGGCCAGAAATCACGCGCGAAGCGGGCGAGAACACCCATCGGGTAAATTTAGATAACATTACACAGGCAGAAATCGAAACCTGGAAGAGCGGTGATACCTTATTGCTTAACGGTAAAATGTTAACCGGCCGTGATGCGGCGCATAAGCGCATTCAATCGTTATTAGATTCAGGCGAAGGTCTACCTGAAGGTGTCGATTTTAAAGGTAAATTTATTTACTACGTTGGCCCAGTTGATCCAGTGCGTGAAGAAGTGGTTGGCCCAGCGGGCCCAACAACGGCAACCCGTATGGATAAATTCACCGACATGATGCTAGAAAAAACCGGCCTAATGGGCATGATTGGTAAGTCTGAGCGTGGCCCTGAAACGGTGGCATCGATTAAAAAGCACAAAGCTGTGTATTTAATGGCTGTGGGCGGTGCGGCGTATTTAGTGTCTAAAGCCATTAAAAAAGCACGCGTCGTTGCCTTCGAAGACTTAGGAATGGAAGCCATTTACGAGTTTGAAGTGCAAGACATGCCAGTGACCGTTGCGGTAGACTCAAATGGCGTTAATGCTCACGAGACTGGCCCTGCAATATGGAAAGTGAATATTGCCAATAGCAAAGCTAAATAATCGTCGTTATTTACGGCAAACACATAGACTCACTACAGTGTCAATGTGATAAGACGCTCAGGTTTACAGCTGTTTACAAAAGGCCTGTTGCCTGAGCGTTTTGCTTTCGCTAGTCTGCAATATATCTTTGTTGTAAGCCAGCACAACACGGCTCACAATCACTACTAAAAACAATTGAGACTCCATAACAATGAAAAAGTCCTCTGTATTATTTGCACTGGTTGCCGCAGGAATGGCAACATCAGCACTTGCGGCTCAGCCGACCCCTTTTAATGTGCAGCAATTAGTCAATTTAAATAAAGTGCATTCAGCTGCCGTGTCAAACGACGGTAAAAGCCTTGTCTATGGCGTTAAAGTGATCGATGAACAAGGTAACGCCAGTTCAGATCTATTTTTACTTGATTTAAATAATAAAAATGCCACACCCAAACAGCTGACCTCAGCAGAAGGTACTGAGCATGATGTCAGCTTTTCAGCTGATGGCCAGTCAATTTACTTTCTGGCAAGCCGTACGGGCAGCAGCCAGTTATATCAGTTAGCCCTTAATGGTGGTGAAGCCATTGCTGTCACTGATTTACCTCTCGATGTGAATGGTTACAAATTGTCCCAAGATGGCAAACAAGTTGTCATGACCATGCGCGTGTTTCCAGAGTGTGCTGATTTAGCCTGTTCTAAAGACAAGTTCACCGCCATTGATGAAAGTAAAACATCAGGCCGTGAATACAAGCAGTTAATGGTGCGTCATTGGGACACATGGGAAGACCATGCCCGTAATCATTTATTTGTTGCGCAAATTAACGGTAAAAAAATTACCGCCCCCGTTAATGTGACCGCCAATCGCGACACAGAAACACCGCCTAAACCGTTTTCTGGTATGGAAGAAGTGACTTTCACCCCAGACGGTAAATACGTAGTGTACAGTGCAAAAGCGCCAAGTCGCGATCAAGCCTGGACCACTAACTACGATTTATGGCAAGTGCCTGTCACTGGCGGCGACACCGTAAACTTAACAGAAGCCAACACAGCTTGGGACTCACAACCTACGTTTTCAGCCGATGGTCGTTACCTAGCTTATTTAGCCATGACAAAACCAGGCTATGAAGCTGACCGTTACCGTATCATGTTAAGAGATAACGTAACCGGACAAGAAAAAGAAGTCGCACCTTTGTGGGATCGTAGTCCACACTCAATCAGTTTTAGTGCTGATGGCCGTACTTTATATGTTGCTGCGCAAGATGTTGGCCAGGTCAGTATTTTTGAAGTGAATACTCAATTTGGTGATGTGCGTCCTATTTATAATCAAGGTAGCAATAGTTTAATTGCGGTCACTAACAACAAATTGATTTTCCAAAAATCATCTCTTGTTGAACCTGGTGATATCTATAGCGTCACTTCAGAAGGTGAGCAACTCACTAAGTTAACCGATGTTAACAAAGACAAACTGGCTAACATCAAATTTGGTGAGTACGAGCAGTTTAATTTTAAAGGCTGGAATGACGAAACCGTTCATGGTTACTGGATTAAGCCAGCTAATTATGAAGAAGGTAAAAAATACCCGATAGCGTATTTAGTCCATGGTGGTCCACAAGGCTCATTTGGCAACAGTTTTAGTGGTCGCTGGAATGCGCAATTATGGGCTGGTGCAGGCTATGGTGTTGTCATGGTCGACTTTCATGGTTCTACCGGTTATGGCCAGGCATTTACCGATTCTATCGGCAAAGATTGGGGCGGCAAGCCACTTGAAGATCTTAAAAAAGGTATAGCAGCCGTTACGGCGCAACAACCTTGGTTAGATGCGAATAATGCGTGTGCATTAGGTGGCTCATATGGCGGTTACATGATGAACTGGATCCAGGGCCAATGGAACGATGGATTCAAGTGTCTTGTTAACCATGCCGGTCTTTTTGACATGCGCTCAATGTACTATGTAACTGAAGAGTTATGGTTCCCTGAATATGAGTTTGGCGGCTCATACGACAAGAACAAAGCACTTTATGAGAAGTTTAACCCAGTTAACTATGTTGAAAACTGGAAAACGCCTATGTTAGTGATCCACGGTGAAAAAGATTACCGTGTACCTTATGGTCAAGGTTTAGCGGCATATACCTACATGCAGCGTAATGGTATTCCATCTGAGTTGTTAGTGTTTCCAGACGAAAATCACTGGATTTTAAATCAAGACAACTTACAGCAATGGTACAAAAACGTATTAGGTTGGATGGACCGTTGGACTGCAAAATAGTGGTAATGACGAGTTAACGGGTTAAGGTAAAAACCACTTGCTTGGTATGACCCAAGTAATAAGAGATGTCACTTAAGGTGGCATCTCTTTTTTTGCCTTCAGCTTACCTTAACGTTAGTAATTTTCATCATGGTTGTTTTATGCTCAATGGCAAGCTGTATTGCAAACATACAAATGTGTTAACTAAATTATCAAAAACCAAGCGGCTTTGTATAAATGTTCAGCGCTCATTGTGCAATAAGGCCATATAAACACGGCAAGATTGTTAATTGTGAAATATAATTACGCAAAAATATGATGATAAAAATCACTTTGATCTCACCAATGATACTCTTTACTGTTATTCGGATTAGATTTTATAGGGCAAAGTGGCGTTGAAATAACAAAAAATCTCATTATGTAAACTAGGGGGTTTCAGCTACATTAGCGCGCTCAGAAACGAGCGTTAATTCAGGTCATATCAAGAGGGTACAGTTAGTGGATTTTATGCTTTATACCAAGTTCTTCTTAGGGCTGTTAGCGATCATTAATCCGGTAGGGTTATTGCCTGTATTTGTGAGTTTAACTAGCCATCAAACAGCAGTAGAGCGTGAACACACTAACCGGGTAGCAAACTTTGCCGTGGTGGTGATCCTATTAGTGACTATGATTGCTGGCCAGCATATTTTAAGCATGTTTAGTATTTCGCTATCAGCATTTCGCATTGCTGGTGGTAGCTTGATTTGCATTATCGCAATGTCGATGTTGCAAGGTAAAATCAGTGAAGTTAAACGCAACCAAGAAGAAGACCGTGAAGCATCGGCAATGGAATCTGTTGCTGTGGTGCCCTTAGCGTTGCCTTTAATGGCGGGCCCCGGTGCCATTAGTTCGGTGATTGTGTTTGCGGCTGAGCACAACCAAATGGTTAACTTCATCGGGATGTTTTTAACCATTGTCACTTTAGGTTTAGTGAGCTGGGGATTATTTCGCATGGCGCCAATGCTGTTTAAATTTTTGGGCAAAACCGGCATTAACGTGATTACTCGTTTAATGGGGTTATTAATGTTGTCTCTCGGTATTGAAGTTATCTCAGCAGGGGTAAAGGGCTTATTTCCAACGCTTATTGGATAGAAATGGTCGTAAGTTGTCGAGCATTTGTGCAAACGTTTGATAGTGGGGTGATTTAGCTTGACCCGCTATCGGCATTTGCGTAAAGTACGCCACGATTAGCATTACCACTGGTTATTTTTTTATTCATAAGCGGTAATGATGGTTTACTGAACACTAAGTAGACGTGATTTTTAATTGCTCTACAACACAGTAAACACAGCAATATTTGGAATTATGTACAAAACGTATTTAACTCCGCAAAATTGGTGAGCTGGCTGAGTGGCTGAAGGCGCACGCCTGGAAAGTGTGTTTAGGTTAATCCCTAACGAGAGTTCGAATCTCTCGCTCACCGCCAAATATAAAAAAAGACGTCCTTGGGCGTCTTTTTTTATTTCTGTTATCCACTCTCAATGTCATTCATACCAATAGGATAAATAAGTGATCACAGATTGCTGATTGGTATCAAGTGTATTGACCTGTGAGTGAATGCTATACTTACCCGCACGCTTTTATTTGGTTTATTTTTTTTAATATTGAGTACTCATTTCATGCCATTTTCGACACTTGGATTACGTGACACTATTGTCAACGCCTTAGCTGAAGTGAGTTACAGCAACCCAACCCCAATTCAACAACAAACCATTCCGGTCATTTTACAAGGTAAAAACCTGCTTGCCGCCGCGCAAACCGGTACCGGTAAAACCGCCAGTTTTGTGCTGCCAATATTAGAGCGTTTAGCTGACACGCAAGCTGAACGTAAAAAGCGTATTCGCGCCCTAATTTTAACGCCTACCCGAGAGCTAGCCGTACAAGTACAAAGCAACATAATTGCCTATGCTAAATATGTTGGCGTGACCTCATTTGTGGTTTATGGCGGTGTTGACGACAAGCCGCAAAAACAAGCGCTTATTGATGGGGTTGATATTTTAGTTGCTACACCTGGGCGTTTACTGGATTTATACACCCAGCGCGCAGTGCATTTTGACGAGCTAGAAGTGTTAGTGCTTGATGAAGCTGACCGCATGCTAGACATGGGCTTTATTGAAGACATCAATAAAATCATCGATAAACTGCCATCAGATCGCCAAAGCTTGTTGTTTTCTGCTACATTATCAAATCAGGTGCGCGCTCTGGCTAAAACGGCCATACACCGTCCGGTTGAAATTTCTTTGATTGCCGATAAAAGCGCTGCTCCCAAGATTGACCAATGGATCACAACGGTCGACAAAGACAAAAAATCAGCTTTATTAAGTCATTTGATCAAAACCCAAGCCTGGGATCAAGCGCTGATATTTATTGAAACCAAGCAAGGCGCCGCCAAACTAGTCAGCCAATTAGAAAAGCGCGATATTGAAGCCGAGTGTATTCACAGTGGCCGCAGCCAGCCAGTACGCGAACAAATTTTAGCTGATTTTAAATCGGGTAAAATTCAGTATCTTGTCGCAACAGGCATAGCGTCTCGTGGTATCGATATTGACGATCTGTCCCGGGTTATCAACTACGACCTGCCGTATCCTGCCGATGATTACATTCATCGCATTGGACGTACAGGTAGAGCAGGGGCGAGTGGTGAGGCAATATCGTTTGTTTCCAAAGATGATTTTAAAAACCTGTGTATGATTGAAAGCCGATTAGGGCATTTGCTCGAGCGTAAAGTGATTGAAGGGTTTGAGCCAAGCAAACCTGTGCCTGAGTCTATCCTCAATTACGTGCCTAAAAGCAGGCAAAATAAACCGAAAACTCAAGATGAAAGGCCAACCTTAAGTGTAGGTAAATCTAAAGGCGACAATACTGATTTTAGAAAAGCAAAAACACAAAAAGCACCCATAAAAAAAGGGCCAAAGCCTAACCCTTGGAATCTATAACAATCTTATTCATGACTTAAGCGCGGTATGCGCTTAAGCCATGCTTGTTTCTAGCTGCATAGTCTGGCACACATCTTCTACCATTAACTTAGCAGGCCTTAGGTCCACACCTTTTATTGTCATATCATGATGAATTAAGGCGTGCCCAGTGACGCTTCAGCATTGCCTGCTCTTAAAGGCATTTTTTGTGTCACAAAAGGTGTCAAGTGGCTGCAAAAAATCAGCGGGCATGCTTAACTATGTGCATACCAATCAAAAACAAGAACGATAAATTTAGGGACATAAAATGAAGAAAGCATTATTGCCTTTGGCCATTTCTTTTGCGCTTACAAGTTTGCTCGGCTGTAGTGACAATCAAGCGAGTGTCGCAACTGAACAAACCACAGCGGCAAAAGAGGCTGCCACACCTTTAGGTGCCGAAAAAGTTAACTTTGGTGAATACTCTCAACAGTTTATTGATGAGCTCTGGCAATTGTCGCCAACATGGGCACTCTACAGTGGTAAACATGTTAACGATGGATATTTAGAGATCCCCAACAAACAAAGCCGTGACAAGACGTTAGCTTTTGTCGACAAACAGCAAACCGCCTTAGCCCAGTTTGATCCACTGACATTGTCTCCCAATGAACAAATTGACTATAAATTGCTTAGTAATTTAGCCGAATCAATGAAATGGGATATACACAGTTTTAAAAGCTGGCAATGGGATCCATCAAACTACAATGTTGCTGGAGGTTTTGCACAAATTATTAATGAAGATTTTGCACCGCTTGATGAGCGATTAACCTCTGTTATTGCGCGCCTTGAAAATGTGCCGGCCTATTATGAGGCCGCCAGAGCAAACATAAGCGACCCAACGTTAGAACACACGCAACTTGCCATTATGCAAAACCAAGGTGCGTTTTCGGTATTATCTGATGCATTAGCAAAGCAAGTGGCAGACTCAGGTTTAACGGCTGAACAAAAAGCCTTGTTTACCGAACGATTTGATGCCGCAAAAGCCGCCATTACTCAACATATTGACTGGCTGAGTGAGCTTGAAGTAAAACTGACCAAAGATGGCGCGCGTGATTTTCGTATTGGTGAAACCTTATACGAAGAAAAATTTGCTTTTGATATTCAATCGGGTATGACCGCTAAACAGTTATATGAAAAAGCAATCGCAGACAAAAACCAAATCCAACAAGAAATGGCCAAAATTACCACACAAATTTGGTCTAAATACATTAACACGCCAAAGCCAACCGATGACAAAGTGGCCATTCGACAATTAATTGATGTGTTATCAGCTAAGCATGTTAAGCGCGAAGATTTCGTAGCAGAAGTGCGTCAACAGATCCCAGAGCTGATTCAGTTCGTTAACGACAAACAGCTTGTCACGCTAGATCCTAATAAACCGTTAATAGTACGTGAAACCCCAGAATACATGCGTGGGTTTGCTGGCGCATCTATCAGTGCTCCTGGGCCATATGATCAAGGCGGCAATACCTACTATAACGTGTCGCCTCTAGATAGCATGAGCGATGAGTCAGCCGAAAGCTATTTACGTGAGTACAATCATTGGATTTTACAAGTACTGAATATTCACGAGGCTATTCCTGGCCACTACACCCAACTTGTTTATTCAAACCAGTCACCGAGTTTAGTGAAAAGTTTATTTGGCAATGGTGCCATGATTGAAGGCTGGGCGGTTTACACTGAGCGAATGATGCTAGAAGAGGGCTACGGTAATTTTGAGCCTGAAATGTGGTTAATGTATTACAAGTGGAACCTACGAGTGATTTGTAACACCATCCTAGATTACAGCATTCAGGTTAAAGGCATGGGTGAGCAAGAGGTGATAAGCCTACTTGAAAACGAAGCATTTCAGCAACGTGCAGAAGCTGAAGGTAAATGGCGCCGTGCAACATTAAGCCAGGTTCAGTTAACCAGTTATTATGCAGGTTACCGTGAAATTTATGATTTTCGTGAACAGCAAAAAGCACTACTGGGCGATGATTTTGACTTAAAGCAATTCCATGAAACATTTTTAAGTTATGGCAGTGCACCAGTTAAATTTATTAAGCAATTAATGACAGAAAAGTAATTCTGTTATCACCATCAATTGCTGCAAATGGCCTGATTACGATCGGGCCATTTTTTTGCTTTTTAAAAAGTTAATATTAATGTGATATCTCAACATAGTCAGCCACGAATAGATGTGATAATCTAAATAGAAATCGTTATCATTAAGTGGTTTTGTGTATGAAACATATCCTATTAATTGAATTAAACTCTGCAACTAATAAACTATTCTATCAATTAACGGCACAAGGTTATTGTGTGCATCATGTTAATAATGCGTTCGATGCCTTGATAAAAATGGAAACGTTAACTCTAGACGCCATTTTACTCGATTTTGCCGTCCCCAAAATGGATTCGTTTTGGCTTTTAGTGGCCAGAAAGGCGCCAACACCTGTTATCGTGATTGCAGATGCCAATAATGAACTTGAACGCATTAATGCACTCGAACTTGGTGCAGATGATTATCTTAGCCACCCGGTGAATGTTCGTGAGTTACAACTGCGTCTCAATGTGCTTAAACGACGATCACAACCGCCTTTAAACGATACCTTCTGCGAGCAAATTAGTTTTGATGATACTGACTATACTGTCCATTTAGTTGATAAGTCATTAGTGTTGACTCAAACAGAGTATCGCCTGTTTAAATACCTTTTTGAACATAAAGGTAAAGTGGTAACCAAAGCAGAATTACAGCAACGGGTGTTACACAAAGAACTAGGCCGATTTGACCGTAATCTTGATATGCATATCAGCAATACTAGACGTAAGCTTGCACAAGGTAATTTACCACGTGAATTGATAAATACCGTACGCGGGCAGGGTTACAGCTTTAGCTTTTAAAGGTTCACAGTAATAGCCGCATTTGATAAGCTATGGCGCATAAAATAAGGCATATAAATGCCTAAGTAACTTGAGCACGGTATATAAACACCTTTCAAACAGCCCTTTGCCTGTTAACAACGCTGAATTGACTAACCATAGCTCAACTATTGGTGAGTCTATTTGTTTTATTAGCAAACAAATAACACGTTTGAAATTGATGTGGGTAAACATGCTGTTTTCAATAGCATAATGTCATCCCTTATCCCGAGTTCAGGATAAATATAAGCGTAAGCTAATTAAAGGAACGTCCTAATGCGGATCAGTGCAAACTTTGACGGTGGCAATATTAACGTCATTAATATCGACAAACACGACGACATTCAACTCGCTATTCGTCCAGATTTTGGTGATGAATTTTATCAGTGGTTTAATTTTCGTTTAGAAGGTGAGGTCGGTCAAACATATACCCTCAATATCCTCAATGCCGGTAACGCATCTTATCCAAAGGGATGGGAAGACTATCAAGCAGTAGCCAGTTACGACCGCGCGACGTGGTTTAGATTACCAACAAAATATGAAAATGGCGTGTTAACGATCCAAGCACAATTAGATTGCGAAGCAATACAAATCGCTTACTTTGCACCATACAGCTATGAACGTCATTTAGATCTTATCAGTGAAGTCCAGCTTCATCCTGCAGTCAGTTTAGAGCATTTAGGTTTAACCTTAGATGGTCGTGACATGACCTTGCTTAACATCGGAGATGGTAACCCAGACAAGAAAAACATTTGGATTACGGCTCGCCAGCATCCGGGTGAAACCATGGCTGAATGGTTAGTAGAAGGGCTATTAAACCGATTACTTGATAGCGACTGCCCAACATCTAAGGCATTGTTAGACAAGGCAAATTTTTATGTTGTACCTAATATGAACCCAGACGGAAGCGCACGTGGACACCTACGTACCAATGCCGTGGGCACAAACTTAAACCGTGAATGGCAAACACCCAGCCTAGAAAAAAGCCCAGAAGTGTATTATGTAGTGAACAAAATGCATCAAACTGGCGTAGATCTATTTTACGATGTTCACGGTGATGAAGGTTTACCTTATGTGTTTTTAGCAGGATGCGAAGGGGTACCAAACTACACTGATAAAATGGCAGCGTTACAACAACAATTTGTGAGCGCCTTAACCATTGCCAGTGCAGACTTCCAAACTGAGTTTGGTTACGATAAAGACGAGCCAGGTAAAGCAAATTTAACCGTGGGTTCAAATTGGGTTGCTAATACTTTCTCATGTTTATCTAATACATTAGAAATGCCATTTAAAGACAATGCCAATTTGTCAGACCCATTTGTGGGATGGTCACCAGAGCGCAGTATTTACCTAGGCGAAGCATCACTTATAGCCATGTTAGCTGTAGTTGATAGCTTGTAGTATTCAGTTAATTTAAGCAGGAAAATGTTCACATGGCGTTAGTAGCATGTCCTAAATGTCAGAAACGTATTTCGAGTCAGGCTAAGCAATGCCAGCATTGTAAAACTGATCTGACTGGAAACACACAATCTTTGTCTGTCATTAGTCATATAGAGCGTTCAAATAGTTTGATGAATCAAAGTTTTATCTATTTAACCTTGTTTATCGCGGGTGTCGTTGTATGGTTTTGGGGCGGCGAGCCTGCTCAAGGTGTCACCTTATACATAGCAATAGCAAGCTTTGTGACAGGGTTTACAGGCTACTTGATCACTCGAATTAGAATTGTGTTACATAAACGGAAATCAGTATGAACGATATCAATAAAGTCATCGATGAAATGCCAGATGAAGTGTACCAACGTTTGTTGTCTGCAACTGAACTTGGCAAATGGGAAGATGGTACCGTGTTAACCGAACAGCAACGTGAATCTACGTTACAGGTTGTCATGATGTATCAAGCTCGAAAACTTAATCAAACTGATCACTTTACCATCGCATCTGGTGGAAACATCAATGAACTGTCTAAATCTGAATTGAAAAAGCAGTTTAAAGGCGAGGCCATTGCCGAGTTTAAAGAAGCTGATTTGTAACGTATGTGAAAATAATTAAATGCAAAAGCGCAAGCCATGTGGTTTGCGCTTTTTGTTTTATTAAATAAATTCAATAAATTAAACTTAACCTTCAGTGAGTTCGCCCACTAGATTTTGCTGCATACGTTCTTTTATTTGTTTTGGTGTCAATCCAATTGATAGTAAATAATGCAATTTAGCTAACGCCGCTTCAATGGTCATGTCTGAACCGCTAATGACACCGGCTTTGGCTAATGCATTGCCTGTAGCATAACCACCCATATTCACTTTACCTTGGAAGCATTGGGTTAAATTAACCAATACAATGCCTCTCTCGTCAGCTTGCTTTAACGTGTCGAGTAGGTTTTTATCTTGCGGGGCATTGCCTACTCCAAAAGTCAGCATAATGAGGGCTTTAACTGGCTGCTGCAAAATATTCATAAAAATGTCGGTCGAAATACCAGGGTACAAGGTCACTACACCAACAGGTTGTGGGCTAATCGTGACCACTTCTAAGGGTTGTGCTGTTGGCGAGCTGATTTTGCCTGCTTTGACATTAATTTTAATCCCAGCTTCAAGTAGTAGCGGGAAGTTAGGCGATGCAAACGCATCAAAACCGTCTGCATGGGCTTTGGTTGAGCGATTACCACGAAACAATTTATTGTTAAAAAACAAGCATACTTCTGCCACGGGGTAGTTGGCTGCAATGTATAACGAATTGAGTAAATTGGTTTGCCCATCTGAGCGCAGTTGCGCTAAAGGAATTTGCGAACCAGTGACAATAACCGGTTTAGATAAGCCTTGTAACATAAACGACAATGCCGACGCGGTATAGGCCATAGTGTCAGTGCCGTGCAAAATCACAAAGCCGTCGTATTTGTCATAATTGGCATGAATATCATTGGCTATCATCTGCCAATCGGTAGGTGCCATGTTCGATGAGTCAATCAAGGGGCTATATTCATGGATGACAAAACTTGGCATTTCGTCGTGGTAAAACTCAGGCATAGATTGAACACAATCAGTTAAAAAACCCGCAACAGGCACAAAGCCATTCGCCGTTTTTTGCATACCGATAGTACCGCCAGTATAAGCTACGTAGATTGAACGTTTTGTCATGAAGTGTGCACTCGAAAGAGAACGTTAATGAAGATAATGTAAATTATACGAGTTTATTTGCAGATCCCCAATAAAAAAGCCTGCTAAGCAGGCCTTTTTTGAATATTATTCATTATGGTGAAATGTTGAAGCATTAACACATCGATTAATAGCTGCAATTTTCACAATATAGATAGGCATTATTTGGGTCATCAAACTTTGAAAACTCCTCATAAACACTCGCCCATTGCTTAACCATTTTCTCAACCACAGTGCTTTGGCTAAAGCTGCTTGGTATGTACGAAGCCGTTGCATTAAATAGTTGCTGCATCAGTTGTTGCTCTGCGCTGAGTTCTTGTTCAATCAACTTCACGTCAAATTTATCCATGTTAGCCAACTCAGCAGCTTTAGACAGCGCGGTGTTCATATCACCTAGCTCGTCAACTAATCCTAACGTGAGGGCTCGTTTACCTGTCCATACACGACCTTGAGCAATATTATCAACTTGCTCTAAAGTCATATTCCGCTCTTGTGCTACTAACGAAATAAACTCATGATATCCGCGCTCAATATGACGTTGTATAACAGCCGCAACTTGAGGTCTGAGTTCACGAGCGGGTGATAAACCAGCCCAGTCTGATGTTGCCACACCATCTGATGTTACGCCGATATGAGTCAATGCCTGCTCAAACGTGGCAAACATACCAAAAATACCAATTGAACCGGTTAACGTGGTTGGTGTCGCGACAATGTAATCAGCGCTCGCTGAGATCCAGTAACCACCAGATGCCGCTAAACTGCCCATGCTCACTACAACCGGCTTACCTGCTGCTTTGAGTGCTAACACTTCTTGACGAATTTGCTCTGATGCAAATGCACTGCCGCCAGGGCTGTCAACGCGTAATACGACCGCTTTCACCACAGGGTCAAAGCGTGCTTTCATTAGTAGCTCAGAGGTACTTTCGCCACCAATCTGACCTGCAGCTTGTTTACCGTTTAAAATATTGCCTTTGGCGACAATCACGGCAACAGAGTCATTTTCAATAAATTTAGGCATTGGCTTTATAACGCTTTGATAGTCGTTAAAGCTGATCTGGCGATAGTTTTTACCTTCTTTATCGCTACCCACACGTTCTATCATGGCTAAGCGAAATGCCTCTGCACTCACTAACTCATCGACCCATTTCATATTTAGGGCCATTTGTGCGCTGTCGCCCTCAGCTTGTTCTAGCTGCTCAAGGTAAGCATCTGTACTTAGCACGAGTTGATCGGGTGCGATTTGGCGATTACTGGCCACTGTAGATGAATAACTCTGCCAAATATCGCCTAACAATACTTTACTGGCCTCTTTATCAGCTTCAGACATGTCGTCACGAATAAAAGGCTCAACGGCTGATTTAAAGGTACCCACACGGAAAACATGAGTGGTAATTTTAAGTTTTTCTAACGCCGCTTTGTAATAAAGGCGATAACGGCTTAAGCCATCAAGTGACACCATGCCTTTGTTATTAAGATAAATTTTGTCAGCAAAACTGGCTAAAAAGTATTGGTTTTGATCATAATTATTGGCCATGGCAATAACAGATTTATTAGCCGCTTTAAATTTGTTTAGCGCCTCGCCAATGGCGGTCATTTTACTGATCCCAGCACTTTGCAGATTGGCTAAGTCTAATACTATGCTAGTGATGCGCTTATCTTCAGTGGCATTATTAATGCTGTAAAGCACGTCAGATAATAATATTTCACCGTTAGGATCGTTCTCTTGGCCTTGGGTTAATGCCGCTTCGAAAGGATCTACATAATGTTTTTGATCAACAATACTGCCAGAGAGGTTTAGTACTAATGCAGATTGGTCTTCGACAATAATTTCGTCGTCACTGCTGAGTAATACCACCCCGATGATGGCCAAAATACCAAAGAAAATGAAGTTTATAATCAGTTTACGAATCGTGTTTACTGTATTCCACAACAGTAAAAACATCCTTTTTAAAAACGAGGGTTTAGCGGACATTAGCCACTCCTTTATCAGTCTAATATAGTCATCCTAACTGAAAATCAAATAAAATGTGAAACTGAATTGTAAAGGTTTTTAACAAACGATTGCTTAAATGATTGAGCAAACTGTCATGTCGTTGTATGCTGATTTAAATCACTTGTTTAAAAAGGATGTTTGAATGTCGTTTCCACACTTATTAGAACCTTTAGATCTAGGCTTTACACAGCTGAAAAATCGCGTGTTAATGGGCTCAATGCACACAGGCTTAGAAGAAGAAAAAGGCGGATTTGAGAAGCTGGCAGCATTTTACAAAGAACGTGCTCAAGGCGGTGTTGGTTTAATTGTTACTGGTGGTATTGCGCCTAATTTACGCGGACGCCTAGCGCCTAATGCGTGTCAATTGAGTTTCTCTTGGCAGGTGAGTAAGCATAAAATCGTGACTGATGCAGTGCATGAAGCGGGCGGTAAAATCTGTATGCAAATTTTGCATGCTGGCCGTTACAGTTATCATCCATTTAGCCTAGCGCCGAGCAAAATAAAATCACCCATTACGCCTTTTACACCATCAGCCATGTCTGGCCGTCAAGTACGTAGCACAATTAAAGATTATGCAACCAGCGCTGCATTAGCAAAAAAGGCTGGTTATGACGGTGTTGAAGTCATGGGCTCAGAAGGTTACTTAATTAACCAATTTATCAGTTCTCGAACAAACCAACGCACTGATGAGTGGGGTGGTAGCTTTGATAATCGTGCGCAATTTCCGGTAAAAATAGTTAACGCCATTCGTGAAAAGGTTGGTAAAGACTTTATTATTGTGTTCCGTTTGTCGATGCTCGATTTAGTCGATAATGGCTCAACATGGGATGAAGTGGTTAAGTTAGCTAAATGGTTAGAACAAGCCGGTGTTAGCATCATTAATACCGGTATAGGTTGGCATGAGGCTCGAGTGCCGACTATTGCAACCAGCGTGCCACGTGGCGCATTTGCATGGGTTACCGAAAGACTTAAAAAAGAAGTTAAGGTTCCTTTAATTGCCACAAACCGGATTAACACGCCAGAGATAGCTGAGTCGATCATTGCTTCTGGACAAGCCGACATGGTATCAATGGCGCGGCCATTTTTAGCCGATGCTGATTTTGTCAATAAAGCCGCTGCCAATACGCCAGAACTCATTAATACCTGTATTGGCTGTAATCAGGCATGTTTAGATCATACCTTCTCAATGAAGCGGGCAACCTGTTTAGTTAATCCACGTGCCTGTTATGAAACCGAAATCAATTTCACACCAACCCCCCATAAAAAACGCATTGCTGTAATGGGCGCAGGGCCTGCTGGCATGGCGTTTTCTGTATACGCTGCAAGCCGCGGTCATGATGTGGTGCTGTTTGAAGCCAAATCTGAAGTTGGCGGCCAATTTAATCTGGCACGTAAAATACCGGGTAAAGAAGAATTTAATGAAACCATCCGCTATTTTATCAACCAGATTAATCTGCATAAGGTTGATTTACGCCTAAACACCAAATTGGATGCATCAGTACTTGCGACTGAAAAATTTGATGAAGTGGTGATTTCGTCGGGCGTGGTTCCACGTGAGCTGAAACTCCCGGGTTTTGATAATCCGAAAGTGGTTGATTATCAACAAGTGCTTAATGGACAGGTTGAAATTGGCCAAACCGTGGCACTTATTGGTGCCGGTGGTATTGGTTTTGATATGGCGCATTTCTTGTGTGAGCGTGAGTCAACCAGTTTGCAAACCGACAAATGGTTAAAGCAGTGGGGTATTGATAAAACATATCAACATGCAGGTGGTTTAACTGAAGAAGCAGAACACCAACCTGGTCGCGATGTGTATTTACTGCAACGTAAAACCAGTAAAATGGGTAAAGGCTTAGGTAAAACCACAGGTTGGATCCATCGCAGCGTGCTAAAACAGCATGAAGTGAAAATGAAAACCGGCGTGAGTTATGAAAAGTTCGACGAGCAAGGCTTACACATAAAAGTGGGTGAACAAACAGAAGTGCTTGCAGTTGACAACGTTGTGTTGTGTGCTGGTCAAGAGTCTAACACCAAACTGGTTGACGAAATGAAAGCCACAGGATTACCTGTTCACCTTATTGGTGGGGTTGATGTTGCCGCTGAACTTGACGCTAAACGCGCTATTCGTCAAGGTGCCGAATTAGCCATGGTGATTTAAGCCAAGTTAAGCCGTTAACCAATAAAAACCCTAGGGTCTGTTGTTCTTTGCTGGTTGAATTTTGTTCGAGTTAAAAACGTTTTAATCGAGGCGAATGGATTGATGCCTAGCAATCTAAGCAAAATCCATTTAACAAAGAGTAAAACGTTTTTAGCCGAACCCTTCGGGCAGCGTTTGTTGGCCATTTTTACTGCGTTATCGACTTTTTATGTAGAATAACTACACCTCAAAGTCTCTGCCTTGTAGAAATGGCCAACAATTCGCTGCAAAAATAACCTTGAAAGAAAACAGACCCTAGCAATCATTGCTAGGTTTTTTATTAGTTTGAAAATACCAGTCGTATTTAGTACAGGTTATTTTTCACTGTTAAGTACAGCGTCAATGTCAGCGGCACTGTGGCGCTCTGCTAAATTGATATCACCCCATGAGGTATTAACAATTTTACCGCGTTGTACCGCAGGGCGTTGTAGCAGTTGTTTTGCCCAGCGCATAACATTGCTATAGCTTTCAACTTCCAAAAATTCTGCAGCGCTATATAAATTGCCTAAAACCAGGTTGCCATACCAGGGCCAAATGGCCATGTCTGCAATGGTATAACTGTCACCTGTAATAAACGTATTTTGGGCTAATTGCTTGTCTAATACGTCTAATTGACGTTTTACTTCCATGGCAAATCGGTTAATGGGGTACTCTTGTTTTTCATCGGCATAGGCATAAAAGTGACCAAATCCACCACCAAGAAACGGCGCAGAACCTTGTGCCCAAAATAACCAATTAAAGGTTTTCGTGCGTGCAGGACCTGATTTTGGTAAAAAGTGGCCAAATTTTTCAGCTAAATGCACAAGGATTGATGCTGACTCAAACACATTAACGGCTTCATCACCCGAGTTATCCACTAGCGCTGGGATTTTAGAGTTTGGGTTAACGGCGACAAACCCTGTTGAAAACTGATCTAATTCGCTAATGTTAATTAAGTAAGCGTCATATTCCGCTTCTTTAACCCCAAGGGCTAATAATTCTTCGAGTAAAATAGTGACTTTTTGGCCATTAGGTGTACCCAAGGAGTAAAGTTGCAAAGCATGCTCGCCAACAGGTAAAGATTTTTCGAACCTTGCACCCGAAACCGGTTTGTTAATGTTTGACCATTTGTTAGCGCTGCTTGGCTCATTAACCCATACTTTCGGTGGAACATATTGATTAGTCATAAAATCCCTCATTTTTGATAAATTTTCGCCAGCCATTGCAAAGCCGTATTTGTATTAAATGTTTGTTGTTATCGCCGTATCTGCTAAATGCTCAAGCCGATGTGGTAAATGTAACCATTATCCATTGAGTACTTTGGCTAATTCAGCTAAATCACTCACAATTAAGTCCGGTTGTATTTCCCATGGATCAAAGAGTTTATTTGGGCTTCTTTTAACCCACACAGCTTGTAAACCAGCAGATTTAGCACCAATCACATCCCAAGGATTACCCGACACCATCATGCATGAGTTCATATCGGCGAGCATTCGTCTCATTAAATACTGATAAACGTCAGGATTGGGTTTGTAGGTGTGTAAATCGTCAACGCTAATTACGTCATGTAAGTGAGGTAATACTTGAGCATTGCTCATCAGTTTACGTACTGAGGCTTCAGGGCCATTAGAAAATGCTGCCAGTTTATGTCCTTGTTTTGCCAATGACATGAGTCCTGGTATTACATCATCAAAAGCACTTAACTCGGCAAATTTTGCCATTAATTGTTGCTGTTCTGTAGATGATAAAGATAGCTGATATACATTTAAACAATATTGTAGCGCCTGTTGAGTGCAAACCGTAAAGTCAGCATATTGTTGCATTAATGCGCGTCTAAAGGCATATTCTACTTTTTTATCGTGCCATAACTGGCCAAATTCTGCGGCTTTGTCGCCAATAAGATTTTCAAGATGTAGCCCCATATCAACAGGGTCGACTAACGTGCCATACACATCAAAACCAATCGAATAGTTCATAGGCTCTTCCATTCCTGCATGACCCCAAAAGTATATCTACTGTAGACATTCTTTTTGGATCTGTATATCAATGGCCAAACTATAAACCAACAATATCAAGTGTTCAATATAATATTTGAGCAAGCATTCAAGTTAGGTGTAAAGATTTGATTGTTAATATGATCAATTTAACGGCATTGTAACTTTATCAGACAGTTAGGTCGCGCTATCATATTGCCAAAGAGTGGATCAAGGTGAACAAAAATGGAATGTCCTTACTGCAAAAGTCAATTTGCAAGACGCGCATTAAAAGTGCTTCGCAAAGGTAAACATGGTGTTGAAGCCCAATGCCCTAAATGCGATACCTGGCTGATGTTTGAGCCTAAAATGATGCAAGTAAAAAATATCGGTATGCTGATATTGCTCGTATTCAGTGTGACAAATTTTTTTCTTGAAAACAGTGATTACCGGTTAATGTGTTCATTTGCTGCTTTTGCTGGTGCCTGTATTGCGCTGTTTGGCGTATTTAAAGGCAAAATGATTATTGCTGAACAGGCTGAAACTAAGGAACAATCATGAAAACAATAGTAATCACTGGGGCAAACCGAGGCATAGGCCTTGCGCTGACAACAATATATGCTCAGCAAAACCATGTTGTTTATGCGCTTTGTCGACAGACGTCAGTTGAGTTAGCGGCCTTAGGCAATAATGTTAAGGTAATTGAAGGCGTAGATGTAACTCAAGCCTCTGGTATTGAAACCATGCAACACAGTTTACATGGGGTACAGATTGATTTGTTAATTTGTAATGCCGGTATTTTACGCGACGAAAGACTAGGGCGCCTTAACCTTGATACCATACGTGAGCAGTTTGAGGTTAACGCTATAGCACCTTTGCATATTGTGGCCAGTTTACAAGCTAATTTAGTTAACGGGGCCAAAGTGGCGATGATTACTTCTCGCATGGGATCAATTACTGACAATACATCGGGTGGCCGTTATGGTTATCGCATGTCAAAAGCGGCGTTAAATGCAGCGTCGATGTCATTAGCCCATGATTTAGCCCCAAGAGATATTGCAGTGGGCATTTACCACCCAGGTTATGTGCAAACAGAGATGGTGAACCACGGCGGTGATATTTCTGCCACTGAGTCAGCCTCACGATTGATTGGCTTGATTGATGGGTTAAGCATGGCAACCACGGGTGTATTTAAACACTCTAATGGTCAAGAGCTTCCCTGGTAATAGACTAATAAACCAGATAAAAAACGCGAGCATGAGCTCGCGTTTTTGTATAAGGCTATATGCTTAACAATAAAGTAGGGCAGTTTACTGTGGTACTTCTGGCTGGATTTGGCCAACCAGTAATACTGGCGATGCATCTATTTCATCGGCGTCCATCATTGAAGCGATGCGTTCAACGGCTGATAAAAGCTGGCTTTGTTCCCATTCTTCAAGATTTTGATAATGCTTAATAAAATGTTCTTGGAGTGGTTTGGGCGAGCCACTGAGTAATTCTTTACCAGCGTCACTTAATGATAAATGCACTTTGCGTTTATCAGTTTCACTGCGTGTTCGGATCACCAAATGACGGCTTTCTAGACGATCGATAATAGTCGTGACCGTGGCCGCACTTAAGTTGATTTCTTTTGCGACTTGTTTGGCTAAAGGGGCATCAAGCTCATGGATTTTTTTCATCACCATCAGTTGTGGGCCCGTTAGGCCAGAAAGTTTATTTAATTGACGTGAGTGAATATCAATCGCTCTGATCACGCGGCGCAATGAAATTAATAATTGTTCGTACTTTTCCATAATGTCCTCTAGACCATCGAATTAGCATTTTGCTCGCACCTTATCAGAAAAAGCGCTAAGACACATGGATAAAATCAAAAAGCAGAACAACCTTTTGGGTTATTCTGCCTTTGTTATTGCGCGTAGTTTACAGCGTAAAAGTGCGAGATACCGACACCAATGCACGTGTATCACTTAAATCGGTGTCCATGCTGGTGTCTTCAACGGCGACATTGATATCAAAGCCTTCCCAGCTGGTCATGTACTCTGCACGGTAATGGTTGTAAGACTTATCGCCATCCCATGACCACTTATTTTTATCGTTTGATGTTGAACGGTCAAAACTGATACGAATGTCATGGCCTTCAGCAATGTTAAAAGTATGGGCGACCATCGCAATGTAATGGCCCGCATCTAAACCGAAGTAATCCCATGAATACCAGAAGTTTAATTCGCTCTGGCCTAACGACGAGCTATAGCCAAATTTGCTGTAAATTTCAGGGTAGTAATATTCATCCGAGGCATCATCACCGTGGTAAGTGTAATACGCAATACCGGCATCAAGTGAGACTCTGTCGGTAAGCTCCATGTATTTACCCACATAAAAATCCAGCTCAAGCCAGGTGTCTTCGCCGCTACCAAAGTCAACATTCGATGCCCAGGCACCCATGTACCAGCCACTGTCTAATGCATAATCAAGGCTAGCTTGTAATGCAGGGCCATTGTCTGTTTGGCTAACACCATTGAAGGTGTAATCTGTGGTGGCGTTAATTGTGCTGGTTAATTCATCAGCCATTATTGTTGCTGGCAGTGTAAATAAACCTAATAGCGCAAGTGTTTTTAATTTCGTGTTCATTATCAATCCTTGTTTTTTATTGTATTAATCTAGTAGTTCAATCTTGGTAAAATCAATTTTGTTCGCTTTAGGTGAGCGTTCAATGTCTGACACTTTGCTTAAATGATCTTTTAATATGTAAACGAAACAACTAAGAATAATGGCAATGGCCAAAGCGCCTACCCATTGTATTTCTAAAAAGTCTAATTTAAACAATAAAGTTAAGCCGCTTAATAATGCAATGTTGCCGATGATGTAGGGCACTTTACCAAAACGTTCAACCGTGAGGTTTAAATTGTCGGTGTACAAGCCAGGGTAAGAGCATGAAATTTCACTTGCCAAAAATAACCTTTTCAAGGTAATCGGTGTTGCGATTGGCTTTCATTTGTTTTGCTCTTACTCCTTTCTTAAAGCTTGTCTCTGACTGAAGACGATTT